>CAZJGI010000013.1:68344-69597 GCA_964545315.1 uncultured Prolixibacteraceae bacterium | reverse complement strand
AATCTGTAATGTCACCGGCCAGGCCGAGTGTCTCAAAAATGTTCATCCTGCTTTTGATCATGGAGAGCTGCCCCGGGTTTCTGACTTCCCCCAAAACAGTGACTGTCCTGCTTACCAGTTTCACAAATACAGATGCATTTTCCAGATACTTATCCACCTCGGCCTGCATAATTGCCTGAATTTCTTTAAGAGTCTTATTCTCAACTTTTATTGGGCCCAGAAAGGGATAGGATATATTTCCATCCTCACCGACCAGATATGTAATGAGTTCTATATTATAAGCAGACCCTATCATGGATGTTTGGGAACCAATTAGGTTAAGAAACTCTGCATTTTCCGGTTCATCGCTTATTACCCTGATATACAGATGATCATTAGGCCTGATAAGATATTCCTGCGGTAATGGTGCTTCCGGAAAACTTTGTCCTGCTTTTATGCCATCAAAGTATGTCAACTCGTTCAGCGGGGTGCTGCATGAGTATGCTACAAGAATAATTGTCAAAAGAGTATAAAATGATCCTCTTTCAAAAATAACTATTTTGTTCATTTGTTCTTAAATTATCAATTTGTCAGGACTAATAAATATCAATACAGAAATCAGGATTCAATTATTGGCATCCACAATTATTATAAAGACTAATAGCTGTATAGAACTGTTAAATGTCGCACCTGTCAAAACCGGGTAACTTAACTGTGGTCATCCAGTCGAATTATTTTATCGAAGTAAGGAAGTAGTGTTATTCGGTGAGTAACAAAAATTATGGTAACCTGTTTCTTAAGCTTCACAATAACCTCCATTATCTGCCGTTCGTTTTCGGAGTCGAGGGATGAAGTAGCCTCGTCGAGAAGAAGCAGATGGGGTTTGCGCAGCAATACACGGGCCAGGGCCAGCCGCTGGCACTCGCCTCCGGAAAAGCTGAACTGATAATTTGCTATATATTCATCCAGCCCGTTGCCGGACCTTTTAACCAGATGAGCAGCATTTACGTGATCAAGTACTTCCCATATCATGTCGTCGGAAATTTCCTGACGGCTGTCCCAAACCAGATTTTCACGCAATGTGCCGTCAATAAAAAATGAATCCTGCGGTAAATATCCGATACTTCTTTTCCACAATGGTAAAGATTCATCATTAAGCAATTGGCCGTCAACACTCACTGAGCCTTTTTCAGGTTTTTGAAGCCCGGCAATTATATCTATAAGGGTAGTTTTCCCGCGGCCCGATTCACCTATTATCCCGGTAATTTTTTTTG
>CAZJGI010000013.1:63966-68244 GCA_964545315.1 uncultured Prolixibacteraceae bacterium | reverse complement strand
CGTGAAAACAACAAGATCAGAATAAAAAGGGATGTAAGTGGAACCTGTCCTGAATTATAACCTGTATACACTATTACCACCAAGGCTATAATACCTGCAATGCGATATATAAGCTGGGGCAATGAAGAATTTTTTTGCATTTGGTATTCCATACTGAGCAGTGAGGAACTGGCTTCATCAAATTTGCTGTAGTAGAAATCTTCCGAGCTGTGTACCTTGGCAATTTTCACGGTTTGCCAGAAGTCATCAATATATTTCAGTAAGCGGCTGTAGGAGTCAATAAATCCTTCACCCAGATGAAATGCCCTGTACATGAATGTTCTCAGGAAGATAAAAAGAAGTGCTCCTAACCCGATAATGATAAGGGTAAATTTTGCAGATAAAACCATTGCCCAGGCAATATAAACGCAGACCATCATCAATGACATCAACATTCGAAGGTAAATGTAATAGTACCCGGCCAGGTTGGGGACTTCACTGGTAAGCACCTGCAAAAGGTTGGTTTTACTTTTCCTGTTTAAAAGAGACCAGTCGGCCAGTATTATTTTTCTGAACAACCGGCGCCGGATATTGTAAATAAATGACCGCTGATAACCGGCATCCAACAGGCTTTTCCAATATTGAAGCAAAGGGGTTATTGTAAGTAAAACCAGATAAACCAATAATATTGTAACTATATTAAGCTCCAATCCGGCTTTTCCCGCCATATTCTTAAAAAACAGTGCTAATCCGTCTTCCGGCCCACTACTGCCAACATCTAACAATTGTAAAAGGGGGATCAGCAAAACAATGGAAAAGCCGGAATTAATGCTGTTAACTAATGTTATTACAAAAATAAGGGCCAGCTTCCACGGCTGATGCTCACGGAGCAACAGGAAGGTTTTAAATATGAAGTTGAGGCGGCTCATTTAAGTAATAATAATCCCAGCTCCTTCATCTCCTCCAGGTACTCTTCCACTTCCCTGTGACACTGTGCTTCTTCAACTTCGTATTCGGACTTGAGCTTCATACATAGTTCATCAAGTGACATAGGATGTACCAATAAATCCCAAATACGGGTAGCCACAGGATTAAGGGAAAAGTACTTGCCTTTCTTAATGTCCATCATCACCAACTCATCGTGCAGACGGCCTGATATGGTTTCATTATTGTGGATGTATTTCTTTTCTAATGACATAATATTGATTGATTAATAACAGTTCATATTTAGTGATATAATTTTACCCTTCAGCCGCTGCAGAAGAGTGATAAGAAAAACAGAAATCCTTTTTGTTTTATACCTGAAACCGGGAAATGCCTGTATGGTAAACCACAGAAATTTATAATAAATTTCAGGAGGGCTTATATGTGCAACTGTTTCGCGTGAAGCCATCAACAAAGAAAAACGGAAGAACCATCCGGGTACTTTGTAATTGACCGGTAAGAGGATTGTTCCCGGAAAAAAATGATTTAGCATTGCATTACAAAGTCCGGCCATGCGCTCAGCCCTGAAAAGTTTTATCAACTGGTCGAATTTTTCTTTGTCAACATAAAATCGACTAACTATTTCTTTCACATCCACCAGCCATTTTAAACGTGACCAGGCATGCAGTCCTCCGTGAATAATCAAGTGCAGTAATTCGAACTCCAGGGTAAACTGATTAAATATTTGTCCTGCGAATTCTATTTGTCCCACATCCTGACCAATAAATTCAGTTAGTTTTTTATTCGCGATTGCCGGGTCTTTAAAAAGTCTCCAGTGAATCTCCACTGAAGTGCTTCTTCCGGGGTGAAACATGCCGTACTGGTTTTGAAATAATAACACCATGTCTTGGTGGTAACCAGGTTCATGCCATTTAAATGAACAGGGCTGATAGTCCAGCGACTGTAACACTTCGATGGTTCCATGGATGTATTCAGGCTTAACAAGTATATCAATATCTTTAGCAATGCGGCAGGTGGCATCTCCATAAATCCGAAAAGACAGCAATGGCCCTTTTAAGGGGACAAACCAAATACCTGCCTTTGTAAGATAACGGCCTATTTCAAGAAACTCAGATACCATATTTAACTGTTTGATCTTTTCGTTCAAATCCGGATTGGCATGATACTCCCCCCTCCAATCATCAATTTGCCGGGTTGATAAACGGTGCCGATGATATAATAATTCGCGTGAGATTTCCATCCTTAGTCAAACAGGTTAAGTCAGGACATTAACCTGGCATCTTCTGAAGATAATGTCATTTTATCAAAATCGTTTTTTGATTTAAAATGTTTAATCAATAATGCATCCAGAATATTGCATTTAACTGTCACAATGTTTATCAACTGACCGGCAATTTCCGGTACATCCTCTTTAGTATTCAGGTCATATAATATACTAAGAATTTCACGAAACGGCATGTTATCAGATATTTTCGGAATATGCCGTGTAAGAGAGGTTATCTCTTTTTTTAGCATTTTCACATTATGTATGATGTTTAAAGCTTCATCCTGTGAAATCGATTTGTTTGCAATATCTGTAAGTAACTGACACCGGTATAAAGAACATATCCCGGCCTTTTTTTTATTATAAATAGTGCATTTCCCGTTGAAGTATGGACAGGGTAACCGGAAATATTCCTTCTCACCGCTTTTCAGATAGTTTGCCTCTATCAGTTCGGGCAAAGTTCCCCATTCTCCGGGCTGAAGCCTTGCATTATCGAAGAGGGTGCCATCACAGCAAAAGCCGCATGCAAGACATATTTCCTGTTCCGGCTCCGGACATTTCATATCCTGATGTAATTATTATGTAATTCTTTCCCCATAATAATTTCTTGTGAATTCATGAACTTTTTTCAGGTAATAAAAAACTGTTAAATAATTGTCATTGGACACTTTCCCTGAATCAGCATTTTTTTGTGGCAGGTGCTTTGCCAGCAATTCAAAATCAATAAAATTAAGGTCCGGATTATTACGGAATACTTCAAATTCGTTTATGAATTGTTTTTTTGAGCTTATCGAAATCCTTGAGAATAACCGGCTTTTTGCCGGATCTTCTTTTCCCTGGCTGGTAAGAACTTCATCAGGCAATAAATCTTTACCCGCCCTGCGTAATATTACCCGGTCATTGCCACCGTCGACCAGACACCGGGATGGCACTTTTATCATATATTCTACAATTCGCTTATCGAGCAACGGATAACGGTATTCAATGCCGTTACGCTGTCCATGAACATACCAGTCGGCTGCCCGTGCAGAGAGATGGTTCAGTTTGATCAGCTGAAGGTGGACATCCCTTCTGGAAGCATGATGAAACCTTTTCTTTCGCGGAATTCTGTTACTTCCCAAAGCCCTTTTTATGTATGGATATACATATTTTTCAGATTTGAAACCGGAATAATTTTTCCGGGCAGAGAGGTAAGAAGCAGAGTATTTCAATTCATGGATAAACTGCTTTAGATTCCAGGGATGATATTTCTTGAGCAGGTATTTCCAATTGAAATTTTTAAACAGGTCTGCGTCTATCCCCCTGTCTGTTATACTGATAAACTCATCACCACCCCAGCCGCTGAAGATTAAATTTATACCTCTTAATTCAGCCGCTTCAACTGTCATTTTTTCAAAAATCAGTTCACTGGGGTGACGCCAGTCTGAAATGAATGCCATATAGTCGGCAATGTTAAAATTGCAGTAAACAGGCATGATATCATTTTGACAGCAGGTTTTATCAACGATTAAGCGTTCATCATGAACCATTTTCTCCTGATCTTCAATTAAATCAGGAGACCAGGAGAAACCGTAAAACATTTCTTGTCCTGCATACTCTTTTCTGACAAGGGCCGCCACAATGCCTGAGTCCAATCCTCCACTTACATGAGCTGATGCGTTAAATCGCCGGTCAGCGCGTATTTTGACAGCATCAGTTAATAATTGGTTTAGCTCTTTCATTGACTGTGCCCGGGACAGGCTATGATCTGTTTTGATTTTTTCGGGAAACCAATAGCGTTTACTCTCCTCATTTCCTGATGAAATCTTCAGATAGTGCCCCGATGCCAATTTGGATATGGCTTTATTAGGCATAAGTGAGTAATCATGTCCTGCTGTCATAAATATATTCAGCAAATAATCCGTTTCAATTTTCTCTTTGTCAAACAGAGCCTTACACAAGCCCATTGGATCCGTTGCAAAAAAAACGTTTTTGTCGGAATGTGCGACTGCCAGCGGTCTTAAACCTAGATGATCAGTGTAAAATAATATTTGCTTCTCTTTATTATGATATATACAAATGGCAAAATCACCATTCAGCTTTTCCGCAAA
>CAZJGI010000013.1:5210-63866 GCA_964545315.1 uncultured Prolixibacteraceae bacterium | reverse complement strand
ACTAAGCCAAAGATCATTTTAGGACGGACTTAAACAAATTGTCTCTTATCACTATTACCATTATAAGATATTATATATCACCTCGATTTAGCAACCATGCTTCAACCTTAAGTGAAATACAAAAAAATCATTTTAAAATGTCCTTGATTCTAATGGTGCAAATATTATTTCTGTGAATTTTATGTTAAAATGCTTAGCATAAAATCTCTAAAGGTCAAGATATCCCTGATGGCGGAAGTTTTGAGGAGGGAGAAAATTCTTTGGATCCAATACTCTCATTAGGGGCATAATACATACCACTTAATGTCAATGATTTTACCGATAAAATTTTAACGGCCGGTTTGTCCCATATTTTTTTCATTTGTCCCATGGCTATTAAATTTATTTTTAAATGAATAACTCAATATTCATACAAACAAATGTATGATATATTTTTCTCAATTTTTTAAAATTTTAAAATTATTTTTATTCTCTTTCATAAAATATAAAAATTTCATTCTAAGAAACTTAACACATTGTTTTATGCTAAAATCTACCATGTGGTTATTGGGATGTAATTTCCACCCCGGGGTACAATTTCAAAGCCTTGAACAGAGAGCCAGGCATGGGCCATAATATTTTTATTCTGGTCGTGTTTGACACCAATTGAGAGAGTGGAGTAAATTTTTCGTCGTTGTAACATCCACCTGGCGGCAAATGATTGAACAAGGCAAATATTTTTCCATGGAGCCAGTCTGCCCGCACGGCTAATAGCCAGTTTAACAGATTCAGGTTTTTCATTTGCCGGTTTTTTAAGATCCCTGACAGACTTGATGGTGCAGATACAAAGCCTGAATGGCATAACAATCAGCATACCTTTTGCCAGAAAAAGAAAAAACAGTGCTTCCCCGAAAAGCAGTTTCTCATTTGCAGGCAGGTTAATAAATTTCTTTAAGTCTTTCATTAATATATTTCATCAGCCCTAAAATAATTATTAAAGCCGGCATGTAGTTAGGTTAAGTTTCATTATCGATATAATCACTCAAAAAATCACTCATCTTTTCAATCGGCATATTTGCAGGGCGTGTTACTTTTGTAATCGTAACTAACCGGCTTATTGTTAAAAGTTTTTCCAGATAACCGGTTTCTGTTTCGGGCATTGCCACCAGATATTCCCACCGGTATATTTCATTCCTGAGTGCAGTGAATGCTTCGATACCATTCAGCCTTAATATCTTAACACCTTCTAATCCTGAAAGTTCAATTATAAATATTTTGTGAAGGGGATAATTCATGTACTGACTTTTCTTCATAGGAAAATAAAATTTATCTTCACCGGGATGGATGGCAGTAAGATTATTTTTATTTTGATTAAGCTGCTGGAGGGAGTCTCCCCACAGTTTAATACGGTCCGATAAAGGCATAATCAACGGTTTCCCTTTCGAAAAAACAACAGGTGTGACATCGTCGGTAAGGAATTGCGCACCATTCATACAAAAGGCGGCCGTTAGTGATGATTTTCCTGCTCCCGAACCGCCACATAGTATTATGCTCTCGCCGTTCCTTATAAAACTGCTGCCGTGCAGGGGTAAAATATTGCGCTGGTGAAGTATAGCCCCATACACTGATCCATTGAGAAACAGTTCTATCGATTCCCGGGTTGCCCCATCAACAGGGGCATACTCCACTTCCCTGCCGTTGCAGACATAGAAACTGGCCACCCCCTCAACCTGCATGGCAAACTCAGACTGGTTTAGCTGCCATTGTGAACCGGAATATAACGGGAACATGACAGAGCGGGTTGTTTTTACTTTCCGGAATTCTATGTCGGTAACCGGTAATTCGACCTTCATATTAATTTATCAGAGGTTCAGGGATTAGTTTTGAGGGTTCGGTTTTTTTTGTAACATTCCCGAAACAACCATTATTCGGATTAAATTCGGGAACAATATTCATGATATGCTTTACAAGTAATTCGCTATTGTCTTCATCGATCATATCCAGCATTCCAAGCAATTCGTTTATTTTATGGTTAACAATCATATAATCATATTTTCTGACCTTCCCTATAAATATTTTATCGTTGTATGTCGGCATAAGCTCCTCCCTGTTGTCGAGCAGTTCTTCGTAAAGCTTCTCACCCGGTCTTAGGCCTGTAATTTTTATTTCAATATCCTGGTTGGGCACAAATCCAGATAATGATATCATTTTTTCAGCCAGGAAATAAATTTTAACAGGTTCCCCCATATCAAAAACAAAAATTTCGTCGCCGTTACCCATAAAACCTGCCTCCAGGACTAATTGTGAAGCTTCAGGAATGGTCATAAAATAACGGGTAATGTCCTTATGGGTAACAGTAACCGGACCACCCCTTTCAATTTGTTTTTCAAATAACGGAACCACCGAGCCGCTTGAGCCTAACACATTTCCAAACCGGGTAGTAATAAACCGTGTGGCAATTTTTTGTGATTGCATAAGAGATTGAATGTAAATCTCACCCATACGTTTTGATGCTCCCATTATATTTGTTGGATTCACGGCTTTGTCAGTAGAAATATAAACGAATTTTTCCACTTCGTACTCCACTGCCATATCTGCTAAATTCCTGGTACCCCCAACATTTACCCTTATTGCCTCACAGGGAAATTTTTCCATGAGTGGTACATGTTTGTATGCTGCGGCATTGATCACCATGGTCGGGGTATATTTTAGAAATATATGCCGAAGTTTATTTTTGTTAGTCACATCCCCTACAATAATATCAAAATCAATATTTGCATTTTTTGTTCTGATCTCATCCTGCAAATTGTATAAGCCCGATTCTGCTATATCCAATAAAATTAGCTGTTTCACATTGAATGCAATAAGCTGTCGCACTATTTCAGAGCCGATAGAACCTGCAGCCCCTGCCACCAGCACAACAGAATTTTTTAAGCCTGACTTGATTTTTTCATGATCAAGTTGAATGGCATCCCTGCCAAGCAGGTCCAGAATATTTATTTTTCGTATGTTACGTTCCTGAAGTTCTCCATTTATCCAACTCTCAATAGGCATCACCTCTTTTACAACCACATGACTTTCTAAGCATTTATCTGCTATCTCCCTTTTTCTTTTCAGGGAAATTTTTGATTTTCCTACTGCAAAAATAAGTTCAGTTACCTTATTTTCAGGGATTATTTTACTAAATGCCTTTTTGACTGGATAAATGGGCAGGTCAAATATTTTCCTGTCACGTAATGAAATATTATCATCAATAAACCCAATTACTTTTGTATTTCCGGAAGTATCCAGAAGCAGGGCGTTTAGTGTCATTTGCCCAAGTTTCCCTGCTCCGAAGATCATTATTTTTCTTGTTGCAAGCCTGTCTTTTTTAATTTGCTGAAAGAGTGTTTTTGCCAGGAGCCTGGAGAATATCAAAACCGCGGAAGCTATCAAATTCATTATAATTATAACAGACAGGGGTAACGGAGTTAAATTATCAAAGTTAAATATTCTAATGGCCAAAACAATAAGTACGAGCATGACACCCGAAAAGAACATTACCTCAATGATCCGGCTTATATCTTCTGTGTTACTTAGCCTTAAGATGCCTGAGTAGGATTTTGATTTCCAATAATAAAAAAGAAATACCGGAAAAATAATGGCAAAATGGTAAAGGCTCATCGCAGAAATTGCGGCTGAATAATTGAAATTGAACCGGAGTAAGAAGGCCAGGAAATAAGCCGCAGGAATTATCATGAGGTCAAATAGCAGAACCGTCCATCTTGATAAATACCTGTTAGTAAAATAATGAACAAATATACTCATAATATATTGCAGCTTTTAAGTGTTAATGTGTATAGATTATTGCTGCCCTGCCTTCCAAATAAGCAGATGCGGCCTGTCTTTAAAGAAGTGTTCCATCTGGTCCTGTGTCAGGGGCAAGTATATGATCTTGCGACAGATTATCATCTCTGCAACTTTTACCAGTTTATCTATGTATCCGGTATCAAGTTCATTACCCATCAGCACCAGTTCAATCGTGTCGCAATCAACACCGCGGGCAAAGCTGCCGGTGACATATGCCTCTTCCAGTTTTCCTATCTTGCAGGCTACCTTTTCAGTAATTTGATCAATACCTACTGTGGTATGGACCAGATGAGTTATGTCGTTGTACAATGGGTGATCAGGATTTGCCTGGTATATCTTTCTCTTCCCTTCATAAACGGACATCAGTAACCCGGCTTTTGTCAGACGGTTTAGCTCTACACGCACAGCATTGGATGTCTCATTGAATTCTTTCTCAAGGCCACGCAGATACCCCTTACTGCCCTTGATAAGAAAAAACTTAATCAATAATTTTACACGGGTTTTGGATGAAACAATTATATCTAGCATTATAAAAGTATTTTAAAGGATTAAATACATTAAACCTTTGGCAATTAGTACCCTAATGACATATATATTAAGTATCGTGATGATTTATCAATGTGAAATGACAGGAATGTCGGACTGTTTTTTCTGAAAGCTCCGCCCTCTCAGGTACACAAAGTACCTTTTAAAGGTATTGGCAAATTAATAACTGAATAATTATTTTGCCCTGTTTATTGTTTGTTAACCTAAGTATCTTTTATTTAGAAAAGTAGCAGGTTATGAAAACAATTTTAATATTATAGTATCAATATCTTTCACACAATACATGGATTATCAAAAATCTAAAGTTCCTTTAATTATCAGAAGGAAGAGCTGTAAGAATTTCTGAAGGTACTTCTACTGAGCAATTAGTGTTGATGGCTTTAATACGAAGCAGAAACTTTTTCTTTCCCCTTAATTCAGTCAGCTCGCCGCTTATACCCATCAGCGGGCCTTCAATAACCATTACTTTCTTCCCCGGTGAAAAGTTGATGTGTGATACCTCAACATCAAAGTCTGACTGTTTGAGCATTTGCTTTAAAGAGTCAATCTGCTCATCCGGTACAATTGCAGCTTTTCTTTCGAAAGCCACATATGATACAACATTATTAACCTGTAACACCCGGTCATAATCTTTTCGTGTGATATTCACAAAGCAATAACCGGATATCAGGGTAATTTCCACCCATTTTTTTCGGTTTTTAAAATGCCTCAGTTGTTTTTGTAATGGCAGAAAACATTCAATATCATGCGCTTTAAGGTCAGAATACACTTTCTTCTCAGCCCGTGAGCGAGTGTATACAACATGCCATCTTTTTGAGGAAGTTTCACTAATACTTTTCATTGTCCTTTTAATTGCACCTGAAAATCCTCATATATTGTTGCGACCAAATTTTAGGCAAGAATCAAATTATTATTTCACAAATTTGAATTGGAATTTCAGATGAATAATTTAATAACCCGCAACAAATTTCGTATGGAAAAATCATAATTGAATAACAAAAAGGTGCAATTGATGCATTAATTTTATAAAAATGATGCAACCTAAGCGGATAAATTTAAAGACTGTTATTTAATTAGAATTCATTGATGCCTGAGGAAAAGTCATTAAGCAAATTGATAATAGCCCTTTAATCCCCAGGATTGACATATCAGATTTACCCCCGAATCACTATCTGATTTGAATAATTAACCATGATGAAGTAATTACAAAAAAAATGATTAAGGAGTACTGAATTATTTTGAATTCATACGTTAGGCAGATATGGGATAAATTTTATTTTTTTCAACTAAGCAAGTGATCCAAATTTAGGGGAGTATTATACATGCCAATAAACCCTCAATATTTCCACATTACCAGGTATGATCACAAGCTGATTCTGTTTTTCAAATCAGTTCCTCATCAAGTTATCTATTTGCTTTTTTTGTTTTAGGCATAGTATTAACCGGAAATGTTTCCCGTATGTTTCCCTTTTGAGGTTGAAGAGTTAATTGAAAGATTGCAAGAAATGAATATAAGTAACTGATAATCAATCATTTAGTGCCCAGAACAAGACTCGAACTTGCACAGCCAAAAACGGCCACCAGGCCCTCAACCTGGCGTGTCTACCAATTCCACCATCTGGGCATTTTTTATAAATTAAGAACGGTAAAAATTGCTGTTCATCACTCTTCAAAAATACAAAACTCGAATGATTATTCATTTAATTATAGTTTCAGCTTACTGATATTAACAACAATTTTCAACAGTGCAAATATATAAAAAATCACTGCTGAAAATCTATTTTTTTAATTTTAATGATTACTGTTATACCATTTTAATCTGTTCGCCAATAGTTAACTTCTCACAATATTTACATTTAAGCGAAATAGGATTAATATTAACTACCTTAAAACAGGTTGTCACCTGTTCATGATTGGTTATACACTGAGGATTTATGCACTTGACAATTCCTGTGATTTGTTCCGGTATTTCAACTATTTTTTTCTCAACCACTTCATAATCCTTGATAATATTCAGGTTAGCATGCGGAGCAATCAGTGCAATTTTATTTATTTCATCATTTCTGAAAAACTTGTCAGATACTTTAATGATAGCTTTACTTCCCAGTTTAACACTTTCCAGGTTAGTGCCAAAAGTAATCTGGTTCTTTATTTTATCTAACCCAAGTATGGAAATAACCTTAAAGAGGTTGGAAGCAGGGATATGGTCTATAACGGTGCCTTCTTTTATTGCACTTACCTTCAGTTTCAGTTTTTGCTTGGAATCATCAGTCATCTCATTTATTTTAAGTTCATTGTATGGGCAATAATAGCTTCACGTGTATAAACGCCATTCAAGGCTTGTGCGAAGTAATAAGCTTTCTCATTACTGTCTACATCTTTATGAATTTCATTCACCCTGGGAAGAGGATGCAAAATTTTCAGATTAGGTTTTGTATTTTCCAGCATTGAATTTCTCAATATGTAAACATTCTTGACCTGCTCATACTCAATAGGATCAGAGAATCTCTCTTTTTGAACCCGGGTCATATAAATTATATCAGCTTCACTGATAATATCTGTAAACTCGCGATGTTCAAAATACCGGATATTCTTTTCACGAAGATATATTTTATATTCATTAGGCATTTGCAGTTCGGCCGGAGAAATAAAGTTAAATATAGGATTTTCGAACTCAGACATGGCCATCAGCAATGAATGCACTGTCCTGCCATATTTAAGGTCCCCTACCATAAAAATATTCAGGTTATCGAGTGTACCCTGGGTTTTCAGGATCGAATACATATCAAGCAGGGTTTGTGTAGGATGCTGATTGGATCCGTCCCCTGCATTTATTACCGGTACCGGTGAAACTTCAGCAGCATAGCGTGCTGCTCCGTCGAGAGGATGTCTTATCACAATAAGATTAGCATATTGACTAACCATCCTGATACTGTCATGCAGGCTTTCTCCTTTGGCAGCGCTGGAGCTTCCGGGATCGGCAATGCCAATTATCTTACCCCCAAGTCTGTTAATTGCAGTCTCAAAGCTAAGCCTTGTCCGGGTAGAGGGCTCAAAAAACAGGGTGGCAACAACCTGCCCCCCGAGGAGGTCCTGGTTAGGCTCTTCTTCAAACTCGGCTGCAAGCCTCATTATCTTAAGATACTCCTCCTTGGAATAATCTGTTATCGATATCAGATCCTTCTTCATCGTTTTAAATATTAATAATAAGCCTTTGTACGATCACAATTTTCATTTTTACGTAAAACAGACTCCTATGTTAAATATAAATAAATCAATTCATTTCTGAAATTTTTTCAATTGTTACCCCGTTAAAACGGTTGAATAACTGTTCGGCTTTGTCAGTATCAGACTTTCTGACAGAAAAATCAAGGTTGCAGACATCCTCAAATCTTGTACTAATAATATTCAGGCTTTCCTGTTTTAAAATACGCATTACCTCGTTCATTTCATTATAAGTGAAAGTAAGCCTGAATTTCGTTTCAATGATACCGGTAACTATCTGAGCATTTTCGATTGCACTCGAAGCTGCTGACCTATAGGCATTTATAAGTCCTGAAGTCCCCAAAAGGGTCCCTCCGAAATAACGAACAACAACAATGAGTACATTAGTAAGGTTGAAACTTTGAAGTTGTCCGAGAATTGGTTTCCCGGCAGTAGATGAAGGTTCTCCGTCGTCGTTAGCCCGGTAACTGATATTCTCTTTACCAAGGCGCCATGCATAACAGTGATGCCTGGCGCTGTGATGTTCTTTTCTAAGCAGATCAAGAACCTCTTTTATCTCCTCTTCTGTTTCAACAGGGAAGGCAAAAGCAAAAAATTTGCTCCCTCTGTCCTTGAAAAATCCTTCGCTTCGCTCTTTAATAGATTTGAATGAGTCTTGCACTACATTGTCAGTTTTTTCTCTATATCTTCAACGTATTGTCGGAAATTCTTATCCGTATCTTTCAAATTATTCACTGTCTTACAAGCATGCAGCACAGTAGCATGGTCTTTATTCCCTATTTGTGCCCCAATACTTGCCAACGAATACTTAGTCAGATTTTTTGAAAAATACATAGTGATCTGACGTGCCTGAACAATTTCGCGCTTCCTGGTTTTTGTCTGAAGTGAATCAACATGCATATTAAAATAGTCACAAACTACTTTTGATATATACTCTATTGACAGTTCCCTCCTGGAATTTTTTACAAGTTTATTAATCAGTTTTGCTGTAAGTTCAAGCGTTATTTCTCTTTTATTAAGCATCGACTGCGCCAGCAATGAAACCAGTGCCCCTTCAAGTTCACGTACATTGTTGGTCACATGCGAGGCAATATATTCGAGTACATCATCAGACAGGGAAATGCCGTCCTTATATATTTTTCGTCTCAATATTTCGATACGTGTTTCAAAATCCGGTGTCAGCAAGTCAGCCGTAAGTCCCCATTTAAACCTCGAAAGTAAGCGCTGCTCCATACCTTTGAGCTCAATAGGAGGTTTATCTGAAGTAAGAATAAGCTGTTTACCGGTTTGATGAAGATGATTAAAAATATGAAAAAATGTCTCCTGCGTTTTTTCCTTTCCTGCAAATTCATGTACATCATCCAGAATAAGGACATCTATCATCTGATAGAAATGCAGAAAATCGTTCCGGCTGTTATTCCTGGTTGCCTCCGTAAACTGAGTCTGAAATTTATTAGCGTTAACGTAAAGTACTACCTTCTCAGGCATATTTTCTTTAACCTCAATTCCGATAGCCTGGGCAAGGTGGGTCTTACCCAATCCTGAATTACCGTAAATCATAAGAGGATTGAATGCAGTCCCTCCCGGATTGCATGCAACTGCATAACCTGCACTTCTGGCAAGCCGGTTACAATCACCTTCAACAAAATTTTCAAAAGTATTATCAGGTTTAAGTTGTGGATCGATCTGCAACTTTTGAATACCTGGAATTATGAACGGATTCTTAATGCTTTTCTTTTCGTCTGAACTTAAAGGTATAGTGAGGGGCTGATTTTGAATCTTTGTAGTATTCCCGGTCGGATAACTGACTGTATAGGGGTCTTTATTGTCATTAGAATTTCCCATAACGACATTATATTCAAGCTTTGCACCATTGCCCAAAACAATCCTAAGTGTTTTTCGCAGAATATCAATAAACTGTTCTTCCAGATACTCATAAAAAAATGCACTGGGTACCTGAATCGTTAAAATATTCTGATCCAGTTTAACGGGCACTATTGGTTCAAACCATGTTTTGTAACTGCTCCCGGGTACATTATCCTTTATAATACAAAGACACTTCTCCCACGCAGAAATATATTCACTGCTCATTTGATTTTTGTTGGTATAAGTTCTAAAAAAAATTTCCAGTCAATTCCCGAAAACAAATTTTGTGAAAAAAAAGCTAAAAAAAAAGTCAATTTTAGCTTTCATGAATAAACTTTTTATTAATGGTTTATCAATGAATGACTTAATCAGTAAAAATATTTTATTTTTTTTCTAAAATACAACTTGCTGTTAATCAGATATTTATCAATAAGAGTTTGGTTGATAGAGGTATAGGTTAATGAAAATTATCCTATCTAATTTATAAAATCTATCAACATAATAAAAATCATTTTAAATATTTAATAGCTCTCTCCAATTTTATCAGTTTACCATTTCTGAAGGCGATAATGGTGGCATCAGGAAATCTGTTTTTCACCTTCTCAAATAAAAGTAAGATTTCAGGATAGGAGTTTGATTGGCCTGCCAGATATGTATATGCTCCGGAGACTTCGAATTCCTCAACATCTTCAATGCCCTTAAAATGATCTGAGTCAAGCGGAATTCTGCTCTTGCTTGAAATCAGGTGTACCCTGAAGAAAATATCATCTTTTGCCAGTTGTCCACTTGTATTTATATAAACATTTTTGCCCAGATCAATTGCCGAAAAGGAGACATAGCGTTCAGGATTGGTCCGTATATCATCAGCCAGGAGGCTTAAATTACCTGCAAGGATTTTTATAGATTCATAAAGTTCATCATCATTAAGCAGGAGGCCTGCAGTATTATCTGTTCCATCCAGTTTTTCAAGTAATGACTTAACCTGTTCCGACGCACTTATAATGTTACTCATTAATGGAGATATTGATATTTGTGCGAGTGTGTCGCTTAATTCAGAAAGGTTAGTCATTATATTTTCAAGATTGGAAGTGCTGCTGTTAAATGAAGAAGTTATACTATTCAAATTAGATATTATATTTTGAACATTATCTTTTTCAACAGAAACTATTTGCCGGAGATCGGAAGTTGTCATTTCAAGGTTATATATTGTCTGATTTATATTTTGAAAACTCTCCGAAAGATTTTTTCTTGCATCCTCATTAAAAATGACGGTAAGGACAGTTAAGGCAGAATCGAGAGTGCCCAATAATTCCTCTGCTTTTGTTTTAATTGGAAGAACTTCCATACTTACCTGCTCCCTCAGATCACGTTCTACAGCGCCTGGTATTGTATCACCGGAATGGTAAAATATATCGCTCTGATTAAGAATGATCTTAACTGATCTTGTTCCCATAAGATCACTGCTGACTATTTGTGCAATTGATTTCTCAGGAATCTTGATATTTGCTTCAGTTACAAATGAAACAACAAGCTTCCCACTGTTATCGGGGGCAAACTGTATCTCTTTTACCTGTCCGATCTTATATCCGCTTAATATAACATCATTCGATTCCTGAAGGCCATCAACGCGCTCGTAAACAACATGATAAACATTGGTTTGTTTAAAAATATCTACTCCCTGTAAATAACTAAGGCCCCATATTAATATAGCTATCGAAAGAAATATTAAAATGCCCAGTTTAGTATATCTTGAAATTTGCATATGAATATACCTTTATTAAACAATTCAAATATAGTTAATCGTAGTGAAAATCTTATCAATAATCCCGGATATTGCCTTTGATAAAATTATTAACCGGCTACATAAGATCAAAAATGTCGAAATATTAATATTATTTTACACATGTTAAGGCTTAAGTATAACCCTTATTTATATTTTTGCACGTCAGGCCGGCCTGTGAAGCATTTAATTCATAAAAAGTTGTGCACAGATTATTAATAACATATTTTTTTTTATTTTTTTCCCCTCTATCTGTTATATGTCAGGAGACTGAAGGAAGGCTGAGGACATTAGGGACATATCAAAATGATACAACTGATTCAGGCACTGACATTCAGGACACCATTGTTTCCGGCCTTTTGCCGGCAGCTGATACACTGACCCCGGATACAACTGGTGCTGAATCATCTAAACCTCCGGTATTGGAAGCCCCTATTGAATATTCAGCAGAAGATTCAATAGTGATATCTTTTGATGGCCAGAAAGTTTTCCTGTATAATAATTCGAAGGTCACATATCAAAACATAGAATTAACATCCTATTTCATCGAATTAGACCTTGAGACAAAGGAAGTTTATGCAGAGGGAATAAAAGACTCATTAGGAGTATTAACGCAAAAACCTGTTTTCAAAGATGGTGATGAAGAGTTCGAATCGAACACTTTAAGGTATAATTTCGAATCAGAAAAAGGGATCATTACAGATGTAGTGACACAACAAGGTGAAGGCTTTGTCCACAGTTCGCTTACAAAGAAAATTTCAAGAGACGCTTTCATACTGAAAAATGGAAAATACACAACCTGTGATGCTGATCATCCCCATTTTTACCTTCACATGACTAAAGCAAAAGTAATTTCAAAGAACAAAATAATAACCGGCCCGGCCTATATGGTATTGGAAGATTTCCCGATCTATTTTCCTTTCTTACCATTTGGCTATTTCCCCAACACTCCTACATACTCCTCCGGCATTCTTATTCCTGCATACGGTGAAGAAACCAACAGAGGCTTCTTTTTAAGGGATGGCGGATATTACTGGGCTGCCGGCGAATATTTTGACCTTTCATTGCGTGGGGATATCTATTCAAAAGGATCATGGTCAGGGAAAATACATACAAATTATAAAAAACGTTACAAATTCAATGGAGGTTTTGACTTCAGATATGCAGTTAATGTCTTTGGGGAACGAGGTTTGGATTATTACCCCAAATCCCCTCAATATGCAGTAACATGGAGCCATAGCCAGGATCCTAAGGCAAATCCCAATCAGACATTCTCTGCAAGCGTAAATCTTTCGTCCAGTGGATATGATAAACAAAATTCATATTCCGCGGAAAATTATCTTCGTACACAGAAATCGTCCAGTGTCTCATTTACTAAAAAATTTGAAAACTCCCCTTTTAACGTTTCTGTTAACCTAAGACATTCTCAAAATTCAACTGACTCATCAATGACCCTTTCGATACCTGAAATGACTTTTAATATGGCGAAATTCTATCCGTTACAAAAAAAAGTAAGAAGCGGATCTCTAAAATGGTATGAAAAATTTGGAATTAATTATACAGGTAATATAAGAAATACAATCACTGCCAAAGAATCTGAAATTTTGAATAAATCATTTGCCCGCGACTGGAAAAACGGTATTAAACACAATATCCCCATTTCTCTTCCAAATTTCAATCTGTTCAACTATATAAATGTAAGCCCGGGCTTCAATTATGATGAAAAATGGTATTTCAAAAAATTCCAAAAAACTTATCATGAAGATGAGCTGTTCAAAGACGAATATGGCAGGTTAAGCCATCATAAAACCGATACTATTTCAGGATTTAACAGGGTTTACGACTATTCTTACAGTTTAAGCGCTTCTACAAATATCTACGGAATGTTTATGCCCATAAATGCCAGCTCCAGGATCAAGGGGATCAGACATAAAATTTCACCTTCTTTTGGATTAAGCTACAGGCCTGATTTTGGGGCCGAACGGTTCGGCTACTGGCAACCTGTTCAGGTTGATTCTACCGGACGAATAGAATATTTTGACGTAAATGCAGGAGGTATATACGGAGGCTCACCCTCACGTGGTGCATCAGGGTCAGTGTCGTTCTCTGTTAACAACAACGTAGAAATGAAAATGGTGGATACAAAGGATACTACATCTGCTGAAACCAATGAGAACTTTAAAAAAGTAAAGTTAATAGACAATCTAAGCATCGGAACATCCTATAACCTGATTGCTGATTCTCTCAATCTTTCACCTGTCAGCATCACGGCAAGGACCACAGTTGCAGGTGTTAGTATTAATATGGGTGGAGTGCTGGACCCATATATGGTAAATGAAAATGGTACAAAAATCCATAAGTATGTCTGGAACGAAAAAAATGGAATTGCAAAACTTGGCCGCCTTACAAGGGCCAATTTATCATTTGGATTGAACTTTAAATCAAAAAAGGGAGAAAAGGAGGCTGAGGAAAACAAAAAACTTATAGAAAATGAGAATATTCTCCCGGGCGATTATTCTAATTATTCCGATTTTAATATCCCCTGGGACTTCGGTGTTAACTATAGTTTTAATTATGCAGGCCCTCCAAGACCGAACCAAAAAGGAAAAATTACCCAAACATTAGGATTCAGGGGAAATATGAACTTTACAGATAAATGGAGAATCAGCATGAATACGAACTTTGATATAATGGCAGGGGAATTCTCATTTACAACTATTAATGTAAACAGGGATCTTCATTGCTGGCAAATGTCTTTTAATTTCGTACCTTTCGGATATATGAAAAGCTATAGCTTTACAATCAATGCTAAATCATCAATGCTGAAAGACCTGAAACTCCAAAAAAGACAAAGCCATTATGATAATTTCTGACATATGAAAAAAATAATTTCAACAAGTAACGCACCGAAAGCCATTGGTCCATATAGCCAGGCAGTAGAAGCAAACGGTATGCTTTTTATCTCCGGACAGGTACCGGTTGACCCGTCAACAGGATATATAGTTGAGGGGGGCATTAAAGAACAAACTCTGCAGGTAATGAAAAATATTGGCGCCATTTTAAATCAGGCCGGTTATGATTACTCTGATGTTATAAAATCAACATGCTTCCTAAGCGATATGTCAGACTTTAAAGAAATGAATGAAGTATATGGCTCATTTTACAATGAAAATCCTCCTGCAAGAGCTGCTTTTGCAGTTAAAGGCTTGCCTCTGGGAGCCTTAATTGAGATTGAAACAGTGGCAGCTAAATAATTATCAATTACTATTGGTTTTTTCAATTTTATTTTTGATGTTCTTCAAAATATATATATTTGTATTACTCGTTGAGTAATTTAATGATTCATTATAGAATAATTATTAGACTATAAACTGCATAATTAAAACCTGTAAAATGATAGATTCACTGATCAGATCAAAAACCAGAATTAAATTATTAATAAAATTTTTCCTGAACAGCAATACAAAAGGTTATTTACGAAGTCTTGAAAAGGACTTCGGAGAATCTACAAATGCTATCCGTATAGAGTTAAACAGGTTAATCAAAGCCGGATTATTAAAATCAGAATTGGCAGGAAATAAAAGAGTATACCAGGCAGATACTAACCATCCTCTTTATAGTGATATCAACAGCATAGTAAGAAAAACTGTCGGCATAGATAAGATCATTGACAGGGTTATTACTCAAATAGGCGACCTTGAGAAAGCTTATATAACCGGTAACTTTGCCTCAGGAATTGATTCAGACATAATAGACCTTGCACTTGTAGGCAATAATCTTGATACTGCTTATATTGATCAGTTAACAAACAAGGTTGAAAAACTGATAAAGAGAAAAATTATTTATCTGGTTTTAAGTTCCAAAAAAATGGATCATTTTTATAAAGATAAACCTGTACTGCTCATTTGGGAAAAAGATAAATAGCAAATTATCAGGGTACACTCTCAAAGCACGGATAAAGAAAGAATGTATTTAAAAAAAATTTACTTTTACAGATTATTTTAGTAAAATGACGTTTCAATCCTGGGTTGTAATTGCAGCACTTTTATTTTTAATAGTAGCCTTCCTGGTCAGGGCAATGAGACCGGGTCCCATTCTTTTTAGTGCAGCGGCAATATTCCTGGCAACAGGAGTAATTTCGGCAGAAGAATTGATAGCAGGGTTTTCAAATAATGGCGTAGTTATAATCGTTGTACTTTTTTGGGTGAATGAGGGCATTAAACAGTCCGGTCTGATAACAAGGCTTGCACAGGAATATCTCCCCCGCAAAAGGCATCCGATGTTCTTCATGCTACCCCGTGTTATGGTGCCTGTAGCATTTA
This sequence comes from uncultured Prolixibacteraceae bacterium, assembly GCA_964545315.1. Lineage (GTDB taxonomy): Bacteria > Bacteroidota > Bacteroidia > Bacteroidales > Prolixibacteraceae > JAAYJR01. The sequence continues at coordinate 48,299 of CAZJGI010000013.1, read as the reverse complement.
TGTCGGCATTTCTCAATAATCTTCCTATTGTTGTAAACATTTCCCCGATATTAATCCGTTGGGCCGATGGCTTAAAAATATCTTACAAAAAATTTCTGATACCTCTTACCTACGCTGCAATTTTTGGAGGCATGTGTTCACTAATAGGAACATCATCCAACCTGGTAGTTCACGGTCTGATGCTGGAAAACGGATTCAGGGGATTTCATCTCTTCGAACTCGCTAAAGTTGGAGGATTAATCTCAATTGTGGGATTTATTTACATGGCAGTCTTCGGTAATGCCCTTCTGCCTGGTGAAAAAATCAGACCACACAGGATTATTAATACAGAAACTAAAGAGTACTATTATAACCTGTTGCTTAAAAACAACAGTAATTTGACAGGACAAATGCTTGCAGGTAACAAAATACCCGGGATAAGCAACCTGGAGGTACACTCAATAGAAAGAAGGGGTAAAATACTATACCCTGAAGAAACACAGATAAAACTTCAAAAAGGTGATGAAATTCTTGTTAAAGGAGATGCAAACAGCCTTAAATATCTTCTGGCCCATAAAGAAGTTATAATTAAAGGTATTGATAATCTTGCAGGAGTAAAACCTGAAAACCTGAAACAGTATGAAGTTGTTCTGTCACCCCAATTTACAGGACTGGGACAGACAATAAAAGAATTTGATTTTTATAAAAATTTCGATGCTGTGATCCTTGCAATCCACAGAAATGGTGAACCATTGACTACCAATCTGAATAATCTTAAGTTAAAAGTTGGCGATAATGTGGTATTGCTTTCAGATGAAAGATTTATAGATATATGGGAAAACTCCTCTATGTTTTATTTAGTAAATTATGTAAGGGATCATTACGTAAAAAAAGGATCATGGCAGAGGTGGACATCGCTTATCATACTCACAGCAATGGTGATAGCAATTGTTATTAACGAAATTGTTTCCTACAGCCTGGGAATGGAACTTAATTTACTGGTATATGTGGCAATAGCAGCATTATTAATGGTATGGCTGAAAATAATGCCCCAGGAAACATATACCCGTTCTGTGAGCTGGGATACAATAATTTCAATTGCATCGGCATTTGCAATAAGTAAGGGAATTCAAAACTCAGGTATTGCCGGTGAATATGCACAGGATGCGGTAAATCTGGTAAAATCTATCGGGCCGGTTGGTGTCCTGGCAGTAATATATCTGACTACCAACATACTGACAGAGATTGTAACTAACAATGCAGCAGTTGCTCTTGTGTTCCCTGTGGCAGTGATGGCAGCTCAGCTACTTGGCGTAAGGCCATATCCCTTTTTTATAGCCATCGCTGTGGCAGGTGCATCTAGTTTTATGACTGCCGGGGGATATCGTTCAAATTTAATTACTAAAGCATTTGGGAAATATTCACATAAAAATTTTCTGATTATTGGCACCCCAATGCAGTTAATAGCATTTATAATCAGTGTTTTAATAATTCCATACATTTGGTCATTTTAATACCCCATATTATTTAAACAAAAACCATCATTAATATCAAAAAAATGAATTACTCAAATAAAATTCTCGAAAAAATAGCCACCAACTCAGAAGTTGTGGGAGTTATTGGACTTGGATACGTTGGATTGCCTCTGGCTGTCAATTTTGCCGAAGCAGGCATAAAGGTGATAGGATTTGATAAAAATCCTCAAAAGACAAAAAAAATAAATAACGGCGAGAACTATATCAGGGATATTCGGGATGCTGTACTTCGGGAAGTTGTTGACAGCGTCTCTCTTGTTGCCACTTCTGATTTCTCCAGGATAAGGGACTGTGATGCTATTCTTATTTGTGTGCCCACACCACTTGATATTTTCAAAAAGCCGGATATGAGTTACATTGAGGCCTCCTGCATTGAAACAGGCAGGTACATGAAAGCAGGAACCTTTATCTGCCTTGAAAGTACAACCTATCCTACAACTACAGAAGATTTTATGCTTCCGATCATTGAACGCGAAAGCGGACTGAAACATGGTACAGATTTTTGGCTGGCCTACTCACCGGAAAGAGTCGATCCCGGAAATAAAAATTTCCATACCCGAAATACCCCTAAAGTGCTGGGTGCTATGACAAATGATGGCCTTGAAATAGGTAAGGCGCTGTACTCCAAAGCAATAGACAAGATTCATACCGTCAGCTCACCACGTGTTGCAGAAATGGTTAAAATACTTGAAAATACTTACAGGCTTGTCAATATAAGTCTCATCAATGAACTCGCACTTCTCGCGGGTAAAATGGAAATTAATATATGGGAAGTAATTGAAGCAGCCGGTACTAAGCCTTTTGGGTTCCAGCCATTCTATCCCGGGCCCGGGATAGGAGGACATTGTATTCCCCTCGATCCTTTCTACCTGGAGCATATTGCAAAAAAATTCAGCTTTGACCTGAGTATGATACACACTGCCGGTCATATCAATATGCGCATGCCTCACTATATGTATATAAAAATTGCTACTGCCCTGAACAGGCACAAAAAATCAATAAACGGCAGCAATATCCTTTTCCTTGGCGTGGCTTACAAACCAAATATAGATGATGACAGGGAATCACCGGCTTTGGAAATAATGAAAATAGTAAAACATAAAGGTGGTAATATTTCATATCACGATCCATATATACCGATACTAAATACAGAAGAACATGCCTCAGGTAATAGTGAAATCCTAGAATCTGTTCCTCTGACTGAATCAATATTGCAAGAAGCTGATTGTGTCGTACTTACAACAAACCATGAAGTCTTCGATGTCAGCTTTATCAGGGATAATGCAAAACTTATCGTCGATCTGCGAAACATGATAAAAGAGAGCGACGATAAAGTATACAAATTGTAAAAAGATGCAAAAAATATATAACTATATTAAACTGGTAAAGTTTGAACATACCATATTTGCTTTACCTTTTGCACTTATAGGATTCTTCCTGGCATTAGAACATAATAACAACAACTTTAATCCTTTATTATTCCTGCTGGTAATACTATGCATGGTTTTTGCCCGTAATGCAGCAATGGGATTTAACCGTTATCTCGACCGTCATTTTGACAAACTGAATCCCAGGACTGCTCTTCGGGAGATACCTGCGGGGATATTAAAAGCAAAATCAGTACTGCTTTTCGTGGCTGTTAACTCCTTACTTTTTATTACAACTACCTGGTTTATTAATCCTCTTTGCTTTTATCTTTCTCCGGTTGCCCTGTTTATTATTTTATTTTACAGTTACACAAAAAGGTTTACTTATTTATGCCATTTTGTACTGAGCCTGGGGCTGGCAATTGCGCCGGTGGGGGCATACCTTGCTGTTACGGGCGCTTTTGACTGGCCTCCGGTTCTTTTGGGATTAGCGGTCTTTTTCTGGGTCAGCGGCTTTGATATAATATATTCATTACAAGATGAAGATTTTGATAACGAACTCAACTTGAAATCTATACCTGCATTTATAGGCAGGAACCGTGCATTACTGATCTCTAAAATTATCCATTTCTTAGCGGCAACTTTTGTAGTTGCCGTTGCCTTAGCCATCACAGGAAACTGGCTTCACTGGCTGGGAGTTACAATTTTTACAGGCCTTCTTATTTACCAGCATACGCTGGTTAAATCCGGTGACCTAAGCAAAGTCAATATTGCGTTTTTTACAACAAATGGCATTGCCAGTATTATATATGGATTGTTGGTTATAACAGCCTTTTACATTTAAAAGATCAATCTTAATCAGTCTTTCCTTACTGTCCTTTTTACCTGCCTGTTTATTTTATATGTAAAACCAATATTTATAAACTCTTTCAGCTGAATTTTAGGCTCTTCCCCAATTTTTTCATCATTAGCATTATATACAGGAAACAGAACATCATCATCGTAAATCATGTGAATCATCAGCCTCATATTGATATGGTCAGTAAGCTGCATAACTAAAGTATTTTCCCAGTTGATATCAAGATTATTAAATGGCTGCCTGTAATTGATAAACATTTTATACTTCGTTTGGTAGGATATATTAGGGTTAATATCTTTTCTATAAGAAAGATCTGTATTCATACCCGGCTCCCAGAAACCTCTTTTGTCTGCATCAATACCAAATTTTGTCTGGTCAATTCTTGCTGTATCCTTTACAAATACATTTTTAAGGGTGATAGGTGAGAGGAAAAGTGAAAAATTCTTATTGGGCTTGTAGTCTAAACCTACCTTAAAAAATGTTCGGGCAGGTGACATAAATGATGAGATGGGATCCGGATTTTTTGAGGTCGGATATTTATAGCCATTAAAAAACTGTGTTTCGTAGTTAAATTCAGAACTGTAATACCACTTTTTAAATGCGCTCAGTCCGAACCGGGATGTGATCTCAAACTTATCATCATTTTTTTGAAGTTCAGCTTCATTCCCCCCCGGGCGAATCCATCCGTTTCTGATCTCACCTGAATTTTCCCATTTCACCTTATTATCACTACTGGAATAATTAGCAAAACCTTTGAGAATAATATGAAGTGACAATGCGCTCTGCCCTCCTTTTTTCCAATTCTCAAGGTAGGTTTGTGAAAAACCGACAGTACCGTCACCACCTATACGCCATGGAGTAAGCATACGGTATTTTTCTCCCACACCGGTAAGGCCTGTAACAGTTTTATTCAAGGAAGCAAAATCAAAATCCTTAGTCTGCTTCGGTTTGAAACGGCTGATAGTAACACCATCATCTATAAGCATCTGTATTCTGTATTTATCAAGATTCTTAACCGCTACCCTTAAAGAATCATTTTGCTCATTTTTCAACCAGACACGAGAAAAATATTGATTGTTATTCTGAAGAAGGATTGATGATTCATCACCGACAAGATTTGTCATATAGATCCTTACCGTATCAATATAATCAGCATATTCAGCAAGTTCTTCAATGATAAGGGATATCGAATCATTCACAGCAGCAACAACAGAAGCGTTATGTTTTTTTAGTATTTTATCATTATTATTATTTACCGAATCTGTTAAATTTTTCTTCAAGAAGCCGAATTCCTGATCGAACATTCTTTGCCGGTAGTCTCTAATTACCGAATCCCGGTAAACCCAAATAACTGAGTCGTTGTATTCCAACCGTTTTTGTTCAATATATTGCTCCCTGATGCTGTCAAGTTTCTGAAGTCTGTTAAAATCAACTGTAGACCTTATTAATGAGTCGGGTATTACATCATATGACCGCAAACTGTCAGGCAATTTATAAATATTACGTTCAAACAGAACCCTACCCTGACCCGGAGTTATCACACCAGCCTTATCTTCAATACCTGTAACCAAATGCATAGGAACTGAAATATCACCATCCAGATATTTTGAGCTCAACGACCTTTTGATCTGCTCCAGATCCTCGTTCAATCGGGTCTTTGGGTAAAAACCCCTGAGACTTAAACTATCCGGTACATTCTTTGGTAATCTGTAAACAAACAGTTTACTTGTATCTTCAAGTGATTTATTCAAACTGATTAGTATTGAATCCAGAGGATCTTTCGTTATAAAATTTATGATCCCCTTAACAGATTTACTTGTTGCGGGCCTGACAACATACCAGGTACTGTCCCTGAAGAAATACCTTTCAAGCAAATCAATACCCTTGTCAAGTGCTTGCTGATTCCTGGTTTCTTTTCCCGGCTCTTGTCCATAAGAAAAATTAATATTTGCTATTAAGAGACAAGTAAAAAAACTTATTAAAATCTTTATTCTTCCTGAAATCATAATTGTATATTTATGCGATATTAAAACAAAACGTAAATTTAAAATTAATCTTATGAATTCATTATAAAAATTGTTTTGTTTACCTTTAATACACAAATGGCGCTTCGCGCCTTTTTCGGACCAGTTTCAATATTATAACAAAACAGTATTAACATGATAACAAGGGAAGAAGCAATAAAATTATTAGACGAAAACATCAGTTCTGAAAACATGAAAAAGCACTGTTATGCATCCGAGGCAGTTATGCGGGCATTAGCCGGCCGCCTGGGGCGTAATGAAGATGAATGGGGCCTTGCCGGACTGTTACATGATATTGATGTGGAAATAACAAATGCAGATCCGTACACTCATGGCCCGTATGCTGAAAAAATTCTTAAAGGTATAATAAGCAACGAAATGCTCGATGCAATAGTTATGCATAATGAAGTGGCCACCGGAAAGTCACGACAAACAGAATTTCAACATGCCCTGGCAGCAGCAGAAACTATCACAGGGCTTATTACAGCTACGGCGCTTGTTTATCCCGGGAAAAAAATAGCTGGTGTCAAAACTAAGTCTATTACTAAAAGAATGAAAGAAAAAGCATTCGCCGCATCTGTTAAACGTGAAAATATTTTGGAATGCGAAAATATCGGGATCCCTTTGAATGAGTTTGCAGAACTTTCTCTTAATGCAATGAAAGATATTGACGTATTATTAGGCTTGTAATGTAATAACATTCATTAAAAATCAAATTTAAATTTAAATTTTATATTAAAAAAAGGAATTTAATTTCAAATCGTTTTTCTATTTGAATTTAATTTTTACTTTTGTTTTCTGACTTAGTAAAAACAAAGATGAAATTATTTAACACATATATTATTGTCCTTCTTGTGGTGGTCGTCGGAATTACCGGGGAAGGTTAATTTTATATGTCATAACAAAAAGATATTTAAAGCCTTTCCCTGATCAGGAAAGGCTTTTTCAATTCTTTAAAAATGAATAAATAAAACTATAAATCATGAAGATTCCATTAAGAAGTAATATTACTACACAAGGTCGCAGGATGGCAGGTGCAAGAAGCCTGTGGCGTGCCAACGGTATGAAAGAAGAGCATTTTGGGAAGCCCGTTATTGCAATTGTCAATTCATTTACCCAGTTTGTTCCCGGACATACACATCTGCATAGTATAGGACAATACATTAAAGGAATGGTCGAAAAAAAGGGATATTTCGCTGCTGAGTTTAATACTATTGCTATTGATGATGGTATTGCCATGGGTCATGACGGGATGCTCTATTCACTTCCTTCACGGGATATAATAGCTGATAGTGTGGAGTATATGTGCAACAGCCACAGGGCTGATGCCATGATCTGCATATCAAACTGTGATAAAATAACACCAGGTATGCTGATGGCTGCCATGAGGCTGAATATCCCGGCAATTTTCGTTTCAGGAGGACCTATGGAGGCCGGTAATGTGGCAGGAAAACATTATGACCTTATCGATGCAATGGTTATGGCTGCTGATAAGTCTGTTTCGGATCAGGAACTTACAGCTATTGAACAAAATGCATGCCCGACTTGTGGTTCATGCTCCGGGATGTTTACCGCGAACTCCATGAATTGTCTTGCTGAAGCAATTGGCCTTGCCCTGCCCGGAAATGGTACTATCGTTGCTACTCACGCGAACAGAAAAAAATTATTTGAAGAGGCTGTAGAAAAAATTGTTGCTGCTGTAAATAAATACTACTTCGAAGGAAATGATTCTGTTTTACCAAGAAGCATAGCTACAAGAGAATCCTTTCTCAACGCAATGAAACTGGATATAGCTATGGGGGGATCAACAAATACGGTATTACACCTCCTCGCTATTGCACATGAAGCTGAAGTTGATTTTAACATGAAAGATATTGACCGCCTTTCAAAAAATACCCCTAACCTGTGTAAAGTCGCACCAAGCTCACATTATCATGTACAGGATGTAAACCGTGCGGGAGGAATTCTCTCAATAATGGGTGAGCTCGAACGGGGTGGTTTAATGGATACAACAGTAACCAGGATCGATGGCAGGACTCTTATGGAGGCCATAAATGAATTTGATATCATGCGAAACCAGGTTACTGATGATGCAAAGAACAGATTCTTATCTGCTCCCGGAGATGGTTCAAGAAACCTTGTTATGGCATCACAGAATAACTATTATGAATCACTGGATACCGACAGGGAAAATGGCTGTATTAGAAATATAGAACATGCATATAATAAAGATGGAGGACTTGCTGTCCTATATGGTAATATTGCCGAAGAAGGCTGTATTGTAAAGACAGCGGGAGTTGACCAGTCAATCCTAAAATTCACAGGTACTGCCAAAGTATTTAACTGCCAGGAAGATGCAGTAAATGGCATCCTGGGGGACACCGTTCAAAAGGGAGATGTGGTAGTAATAAGATATGAAGGGCCAAAAGGCGGGCCGGGCATGCAGGAAATGCTTTACCCTACTTCATACATTAAATCTATGCAACTTGATAAAGAATGTGCTTTAATTACTGATGGCCGCTTCTCCGGCGGAACATCCGGTCTCTCAATAGGCCATGTTTCCCCGGAAGCAGCTGCAGGCGGTAATATTGGACTGATTATGAACAATGACATAATAGAAATTGACATCCCCAACAGGTCTGTTAATATGCTGGTTTCCGATGAACAGCTTAAACTGCGCAGAGAAAAAGAAGTGGCCAAAGGTACCGATGCATTTACACCGGGGAAACGTAAACGTATGGTATCAAAAGCCCTTAAGGCCTATGCCAGTATGGTCTCTTCGGCAGATAAAGGGGCAGTAAGGTTGATAGATTAGATTATTAATAAATATTTAGATACAGATGAAAACAAAAAAAATTTCAGGATCACAAGCAGTTATACTTTCCCTTTTGGAAGAGGGGGTTGATACCTTTTTCGGATATCCGGGAGGGGCAATCATGCCTGTTTATGATGCACTTTATGATCACAACCATTCAATAAAACATATTCTGACACGGCATGAACAGGGTGCAGTTCATGCCGCTGACGCCTATGCACGTGTAACAGGCAAGGTTGGAGTATGCTTTGCAACTTCAGGGCCGGGGGCAACAAACCTGATCACAGGCATTGCCAATGCAATGCTGGATTCAATTCCAATGGTGTGCATCGTTGGACAGGTTGCATCCCCGCTACTTGGAACAGATGCATTTCAGGAGTCAGACATAGTAAGTATTTCAATGCCGGTGACAAAATGGAACTATCAGGTAACATCTGCTGATGAAATACCCGAAACAATAGCACAGGCATTTTATATAGCTAAATCGGGACGTCCGGGACCTGTTTTGATAGACCTTACCAAAGATGCACAATTCGGAATGCTGGATTATGAATACAAAAAATGTAAAAAAGTCAGAAGCTATGTCCCGGAATTTCCTGTTGATCCATTCAGGGTAAAAGAGGCAGCCGATCTTATCAATGCAGCAAAAAGGCCAATGGTGCTTTTCGGTCAGGGAGTGATTATCGGCCAGGCTGAAGAAGAGTTAAAAGCATTTCTTGAGAAGACAGGCATTCCGGCAGCATGGACATTGCTTGGCTTATCTGCCCTGCCTTCCGACCACCCTCTGAATGTTGGAATGCTTGGTATGCATGGCAATTACGGCCCAAACCTCCTTACTAATGAAGCTGACCTTATTATTGCAATCGGGATGCGTTTTGACGACAGGGTAACAGGCAATGTTAACTTATATGCAAAAAAAGCAAAAATAATTCATCTCGAGATCGATCCGGCAGAGATCAACAAGATTGTCAAAACAGATGTTGCTGTGTTGGGAAATTCAAAAAAGTCTCTCAAAATGCTTTTTGACAATGTAAAAGAAAACAGTCATGACGAATGGATCGAAAGGTTCAGGGAATGTCATAAAATAGAACATGAAAAAATTATCGAAAAAGATCTTTTCCCTGTTAAGCCCGGCCTTACCATGGGCGAGGTTGTCCGTTTTGTTAGCGATATGACTAATCATGAAGCTATTCTTGTTACTGATGTAGGCCAGCACCAAATGATCGCATCAAGATATTTTAAAATAAAACATCCAAGAAGTTTCGTTACATCCGGTGGATTAGGCACTATGGGATTTGGGCTTCCGGCAGCGATTGGAGCCCAAATTGGAGCACCCGACCGTACCGTGGCAACCTTTATCGGTGACGGCGGATTCCAAATGACAATACAGGAACTCGGTACAATTGCTCAAAATAAACTACCTGTTAAAATTATCTTACTGAATAACCATTTCCTGGGTATGGTAAGACAATGGCAACAACTATTCTTTGAAAAAAGGTACTCATTCACCGAACTGCAAAATCCGGATTTTATAACCATTGCAAAAGGATTTGGCATTGAAGCAAATAAAGTGGACCATCGTGAAGATTTGGAAGAAAGTGTTAAAAAAATGGTCGACCATAAAGGTCCATACCTGCTTGAAGTTACTATTGAAAAGGAAGATAACGTATTCCCTATGGTGCCTGCAGGAGCCTCTGTTTCAGATGTTATGCTGGAACCATGAATAATTAGTACCAAACATTAATAATAAAACTCAGAATGATGAAGCAAGAATATATAATAACTATTTATTCCGAAAACCACATCGGTTTACTCACACGGATTACAATCGTATTTACAAGGAGAAAAATAAACATCGAAAGTCTTACTGTTTCGGAATCAGCAATCCCCGGTGTCTTTAAATTCACTATTGTTATAAATGCAACTGCTGAAACCGCAGAAAAAATAGTTGGACAGATAGATAAACAAATTGACGTCCTTAAGGCATTTTATGCTACTAATGATGAAATGATATATCAGGAACTGGCATTGTATAAAGTAAGCACAGAGACACTATATGAAAATGATACAATAGAAAAAATAGTGCGGAATTCAGGGGCCAGAATTCTTGAAATTACCAGGGAATACACTATAATAGAAAAAACCGGACATAAAGAAGAAACACAGGCTCTGTTTGAAGAGTTAAACAAATCAAAAGTACTGCAATTTATACGTTCCGGCAGAGTCGCCCTTACACGCGATCCTATTGAAAGATTATCAGAATTTCTGAAAGAAAGGGATGCTATGCTTAACAATATTGATTAGTTAAGGTATTCAAAACTAAATAAAAATTAATAATTTTGGAGAAATTAATAACTGAAATATTTAAAATATAAATAAGAAAATTATGGCACAAATAGACTTTGGCGGAGTAAGCGAAAATGTTGTTCTTCGCGAAGAATTTCCAATGGAAAAAGCACGGGAAGTGCTAAAAAATGAAACAATAGCAATTATTGGGTACGGTGTACAAGGCCCTGCCCAGGCACTAAATCTGAAGGATAACGGTTTTGATGTTATCATAGGCCAGGCACCTGAGTTTAAGGATGATTGGGACAAAGCTGTACGTGATGGTTTTATACCCGGAAAAACCCTTTTCCCTGTCGAAGAGGCAGCAAAAAAAGGCACTATCATTCAATACCTCGTTTCTGATGCTGCCCAGCGCATACTTTGGCCAAATATTAAAACTTGCCTGAATGAAGGTGATGCTCTCTATTTTTCGCATGGATTTTCTATTACCTATAAAGAACAGACAGGGGTTATCCCTCCGAAAAACATAGATGTTATACTGGTGGCCCCCAAAGGTTCGGGAACAAGCGTTCGTAAAAATTTTCTCGCAGGGCACGGAATTAACTCAAGCTATGCAATATTCCAGGATTATACGGGAAGAGCTGAAGAGCGTACTTTAGCACTGGGTATTGCTATTGGATCAGGGTACCTGTTCCCGACAACTTTCGAAAATGAAGTCTTTTCAGACCTGACAGGAGAAAGAGGTGTGTTGATGGGAGCTCTTGCAGGAATAATAGAGGCTCAGTATCAGGTTTTACGTGAAAAAGGACACAGCCCCTCTGAAGCATTTAACGAAACTGTGGAAGAACTGACACAAAGCCTTATCAGGTTGGTCGACCAGAACGGTATGGACTGGATGTATGCTAACTGCAGTGCTACAGCTCAAAGAGGTGCTCTCGACTGGAGACATAAATTCAGAAATGCAACCCTGCCTGTTTTTAACGAACTTTATGAAAGTGTTAAATCAGGCAAAGAGACAAAACGAGTTCTCGATTCATTAAGCAGCCCGGATTATAAAAATAATCTCAATGCCGAACTGAAGGAAATGAGAGATTCCGAACTATGGCAGGCTGGTGCAGCAGTGCGGAAACTACGTCCCGGTACCTGATCCTTAAGATTAAAAGCCCTTAGCTTAACAACTAAGCTAAGGATAGTTGTAATACAATAATCTTTAATGTAATATGGCCGGCTCAAAATTTGAGCCGGCCATATTACATTGTAATGGCGAAGCCTGAAACAATAGTTAGTTCGTCCTGGTAGTTTGTTAACAACAGGAACGTGAAACCTGGAACAATTGGAACTCTCAAACATTGAAACATTCACTGGTTTGAAACAATTATTTTTCTACCTTTGAAAGAAAAAATGCCGGATAAAAATATTAAAGCTCTGAATCTGATCAAAGAGTGGACTATTTCCCTGCTCCCTGACAGTAAAATATTACTGTTTGGTTCAAGGGCAAAAAATACCTGGTCTGATGATAGCGATTTTGATTTTATGATCATCACCAAAAACAATCTTGATATTCAGGAAAAAAATTTTATAAAAGCTTTATTAAGGAAAAAACTGGCCAAACAAAAAATTCCGGCTGATATCCTAATCCACAGTGAAGACGAAATTAAAACCAAAAAAAAGGTAACGGGTCATATTGTGAGAGTAATATTACAAGAAGGAATTCCCATATGAATAAAGAGACAAAAGCATATATTAAACTATGGATGGAAAAAGCTGACGAGGACTTAATTGTTGTCAGCAAACTTACAGAACCACAATTAATAGCTGCTTCTGCAGTTTGTTTTCATTGCCAACAGACTGTTGAAAAATATCTGAAAGCTTTCTTGATTGCTAATGGAAAAGAGATAAAAAAAACACATAATATCGAATATTTGCTATCAGAATGTGAAGATTTTGACAATGATTTTGCAGAAATTGATCCAAAAAATCTGAGCGACTTTGGTGTAGAAATTCGTTATCCGGGAGATTTATATAATCCTTCAGAAAATGAAACCCGAGAATATATCCAAATTGCGAATGTGATAAAACAAATTGTTAGAACGAAAATTGAGGATTTATTAAGTTAAGAAAAAATGCCGGATAAAAAAATAGGTATATACCGGTTTATAATTACTGCTTTATTATTTATACTGTGCATTCAAAGTCAGTCAAAAATACTTACCTTTTCAGAAAATGAAGATGATCATAAAAACAATAATGATTTCAATCTGTATGCAATCCACACAGGCATCCTTAATAATAATCCTGATTCAATCCATAACTTAAATTTCAGGTACCCGTTTGAAAAAAAGGGTATAAAGCCCTTCATCGCCCCTGCCCTGCTGATATCAGGCGGAACTGCTTTACATTTTATGACAGGAATAAAAGAGAATATTAACGACTATTTCCAGGATAATTGCCGGTATACCGGAAAATTAGACGATTATGCACAGTATGCTCCTCTGGCTGCTGTTTATGCATTAAAAGCCATTGGGGTGCGGGGTGAGAATAACTTTGGCAACACGACTGCCTTAGCTGTAAAAAGTTTTTTATTTAACAGCATAATTACCGACCGTCTGAAATACCTTACCAACGTGGAGAGGCCCGGCGGAGACTTACGTTCATTCCCCTCAGGTCACACCAGTAAGGCTTTTTGTCTTGCCCACCTGATGCACAGGGAATACGGGAGCTCAAATGTCTGGTACAGCATCGGGGCTTACTCATGTGCTGCGTCAGTCGGTGTCCTGCGCCTGGCTAAAGGTGCCCACTGGCTCTCCGATGTGCTCGCAGGGGCAGGTATCGGAATCATGTCAACCGAACTGATACTTCTCACACACCAGTATAAATGGGACAATCAACATCTGCGAAGATTTGATATATTACCTTTTAAAACCGGAAAACAAAACGGTGTCTCTTTATTATATACATTCTAATATTTAATATGAGGTTATTTCTTCATATTTAAATCTGAATAGTTTATCAAATTATTACTTTAGCGAAAAATTATTATATCCCTTTCGATGAAAATTACCGGAAAAATATTAATGCTGCTATTGGTGACTTTTTCCATCCCGGGGAAAGCCCAGAATATTGAGTATCTTGTTTCATTTGAAGGAATCGGTGATAACAGGGAATTTTTCAGCAGGAAAGCAATGTCACAAACAATCCTGGGAAGCAGGGGAGCTTTTGAAGCAGGCCTGAAATTTGAAAACCACAGAATCAGGACAGGCATAAGCCACCTTTTGGAATTTGGGAGTGATATTGATTATAAAAAGCCTAACCTAACTCTGTATTATCAATATACTGATAAAATAAAAGAATTTAAATTTGGCGCTTTTCCAAGGAGGGGAACAATAAATTTTCCTCTTGCAATGCTGACGGATACCTTACTCTATTACCGCCCTAATATAGAAGGACTTTTCGGAAAAATTCAATGGGCATGGGGACATGAAGCCGGATTTGTCGACTGGGTAAGCAGACAGACCGATTATAACCGTGAAAATTTCATGGCCGGTTTTTCCGGTGAAGTATTTCACAAACTTTTATTTGTCCAAAATTACCTGCTGCTTTTCCATGATGCAGGAGCGGCAATAGACATACCCGGGGACCAGATTAAAGATTATTTTGGTTATTCAGTTCAGGCAGGAATAAGAACTCCTGCAGAAAAAACATTCACAGGCAACATAAAAGCCGGCATACTCACTTCAATGTTCAGGGACCGTGGTATAACTGATGGGTTTATTACGGCAAACAGTTTTTATGCGGAGGCAGAAGGAAGATATAAAAACTATGGGATCAAATCCGTTATGAAAAGTGGGGACGGGAATGAATTTGCTTATGGCGACAGGTTTTACAGAACTCAAAATTACTGGCGTACTGATATAATATGGTTTTTCATAAATCATCCAAGGGTTAAGGGAAGGTTTAACCTCTCCTTTCATCTTATCGACTGGAATGATCCGGACCAACAACAACAATTGTCCATTATTTACCTGTTTGATGGTGAGAGAATTAAAAAGCCCTGATTCAATAATTTCAGTTATATTTCTCCTGGTATCGGAAAATGAAATACATCTTATTTAAGGACATGACCATAAAGGTCATATTCATCAGCTCCGGTTATTTTTACCTGATAAAAGCTGCCCGTTTCCAGTTCGGGCCCTGAACTGATATAGACCTCACCATCAACTTCGGGAGAGTCAAATTCAGTGCGGCCGACATATTTGTTACCTTCCTTACGGTCAATAATAACTTTATATATCATTCCAATTTTCTTATTATTGAGTTCCGCTGATATACCCCGTTGTATTTCCATCAATTCCCCTGCACGGGCCTGTTTAACCTCCCCGGGAATATTATCTTCATATTTTCGTGCTGCAAATGTACCCTCCTCATGTGAGTATGAAAATACGCCTAACCTTTCAAATTTTGCATCAATTATAAATTTTTTAAGTTCCTCAAAATCAGCTTCAGTCTCTCCCGGGAAACCTACCATCATGGTTGTTCTCAAGGATATCCCCCCTACCCTTTTCCTAAAATGTTCAATTATAGATTCAATCTGACTGCGGGTAACTCTGCGGCGCATTCTCTTCAACACAGGATCAGATATATGCTGAAGAGGTATGTCAAGGTATTTGCATACTTTCGGAATATTCAGCATAACATCCGCAAGATCATACTGTACATTTGACGGATATAGATAATGAAGCCTTATCCATTCTATATTATCAATTGCTGATATCAAACCTGTTAATTCAGATAATTTATTTTTTCCATATATGTCTTTGCCATAATATGACAAATCCTGAGCTATTAATAAAAGTTCACGGACTCCCTGCTTTGATAGATATTCTGCTTCTGAAACAAGGTTCTCAACCGGTACTGATTTATATTTTCCTGTCATTAAAGGTATTGCGCAAAAAGCACATGTTCTGGAACACCCTTCTGATATTTTAAGATATGAATAATACGATGGAGTTGTAATTTTACGTTCATGGATATGTTCAGGCTGAAAAGTGATGTTCAACTCAGAAGTAACAGCTTTTATGTCGAACTTTCCGAAGTACCGATCAACCTCAGGGATTTCGTGTTCAAGTTCTTTCATGTATCTTTGAGAAAGACAACCCATCACATAAAGTCTGCCTATTTCACCCCTTAATTTTGCATCAGCATATTGAAGGATCATATCAATCGATTCCTGCTTTGCATCATGAATAAATCCGCATGTATTAATTATAACAGCGTCATAGCCTGTTCCTTCAGCATCATGATACACTTCAAATTCACTCCGTTCCATCTGCCCCATTAAAACCTCGGAATCAACCAGGTTCTTTGAGCATCCCATTGTAATAACATTAATCCGGCGAACAGGCTGAACTAAATTTTTGGAATATATCCTCTTCATGATCTCTTTCACTCACCACAATTTTTTACAAAGTAAATATTTTTATTCATGCAACACATTTTTCATTGATCACATGCTAACTTTGAAATCAATAATTACTTTGTTATTTTAGGCCCTCAAATTGAATGTAAAAAATATGAAAAATATATTGTCATCATTTCTGCTTTGTATTATGATTTCTGTCGGCGGACAAGCCCAAACATCATCTTTTCAAAACAATCCCGGGCAAAAACCAAAGGTAGTTATCGGATTATTGATTGAAAATATGCGTCCGGATTATGTGCAACGTTACTGGAATAAATTTGAAGATAGCGGTTTTAAAAAATTATATTCAGAAGGAGCAGTCTTTACAAATATTAATATGACACAGCACATACAAAGCTATGCAACAGGAACAGCAACACTTTTTACCGGTTCCACTCCCTCAATGCACGGAATAGTAGGGACAACATGGTATGACAGGTTTAGAGAAAAAGAAACAGATTGTACTGAAGATGATTACTATTTCACCGTAGGTTCAGATACAGAATGGGGCAATGCATCACCAAAAAAACTCCTGTCTTCTACCATAACGGATAATCTGAAAGTTTTCACAAGGGGTAAAGCTTTGGTCTTTAGCGCAGCCATGAACAGGGAAACAGCTATCTTCTCTGCCGGACATGCAGCTGACGGCGCATATTGGCTGGATCCTGAATCAGGAAAAATGATATCCAGTTCATTCTATATAAACACCTTTCCTGAATGGGTCATTAAATTCAACAATGAAAACTATCCGAATATGTACAGCGCACGCAACTGGGTTACCCTTTTGCCTGAAACCGAATATACCGAAAGTGTAACAGACGACTATCTGCTGGAAAAAGGGTATTTTGGAAAATGGAACATATTCCCGCACAAGTTGGGACAGTACACACGTCAGGCAGAAAGCCTGACTCCGCTAAAAACAACACCCTATGCTAATCTTATCATGAAAGACTTTGCCATCAGCCTGTTAGAAAATGAATCTGTTGGTGAAGATGATATAACGGACTTCGTTACAATTACTTTTTCATCAATGGATTACGAACATGGAACTTTTGGTCCTGTTTCAATTGAAATGCAGGATACTTATCTTTATATGGATAAATACCTTGCAGAACTTATAACATTTGCTGAGAATAAATATGGAAAAAATAATGTGCTTTTCTTCCTTACAGCAAATACATCTGCCTCTTACACTGTTGATTATTTAAAGGAAGAGTTTCATTTTCCGGTTGATCATTTCTCTACTGAAAATGCAATTGCCCTGTTAACTTCATTTTTAAATATAACTTTCGGTCAGGAGAAATGGATAAGGCATTATGACGATTCTCAAATTTACCTTGACTATGAATTGATTAAAAAAAATAAACTGGATTTAAATGATATAAGAAATGAAACATCAAATTTTATTAACCAGTTTGAAGGTGTTCAACTATCACTTACGGAATATCAAATCGGACAGGGAACTGCTTCTCACGGTCTGATGTCCGCAATCTGCCAGTCATATTTTAAAAACCGCTCAGGGGATATATTGTTCCTGTTAAAAGAGGGGTGGCAACCTTCATATAAATTCAAAAAGGTAAACTATACAGACCAGTCGCATATTCCGCTGGTCTTTTACGGCCGGTCAATTGTACCCGGCACTCATAGCAATAAGCATAATGCAATTGACATAATGCCAACATTATGTGAAATACTACAAATCCCGTATCCTGACAAATGTCAGGGCGCATCGTTGAAAATTATTGAATAAATTACTTTTTTTCAGTTTTTGATTTTGAAACCTTAATGCTGTCGGAACTATTTTTTTTGTCATTTTCCACGATCATTTTACCTGCCGGCAAAGATTCTCCTTTCAAATCAATCGAAATAACAGTATCCTTAGTAAGTACAAAATTTGTAGTATAAGATTCAAAACCTGTTCTGGAAATAATTATTTTTTGTTCTCCCGGACGAAGGAGTAGCCTGTAATATCCGTTTTTATTCGAAATCGTACCTATCCCGGAATCGGTTTCAAATATTGATGCATTTAAAATACCCCTGTCAGTTGCTGAATTTTTTATATATCCTGAAACAGACAGAAACTGCGCACTACTGAAACCGGGTAATATTAAAAGAAAATAAAATAAAAACAGATATAAAATTGTCTTCATGGCTTTATTGAAAATTAAAAAAAGATGCTTACATATTATAAGACGTAGTAATATACAAAAAAGTTGCATGACTCTAAAAATTATTTTTTAATTCTTAATATTAAAAGAATTTTTTCCTTATTTATATTTAGTCTGATTTACAATACGAAAACCATGTTCTAGAACAGTCGGCTAGCGTATAAATAACTTCATTTATTATAAATCAATGTTTATTTTTATGGCCGATTTTTAATTACCTTAAAAAATATAAAATTATCTATGGATTCCATAAAAACATTAATCAAGGAACTGGCCGACCAACATGGGAGAAACAGGGAGAGCCTTCTTCCTGTCATGCAAGGTTTGGTCAAACAAGAGAAATTCCTGTCTGAGTACTCAATGGTAGAAATTGCCCGGGAGCTGGATATTCCGGCGGCAGAAGTTTTTGGCACCGCCACATTTTATTCATTCCTGGAAACAAAACCGGTAGGTAAGTATATCATCAGGGTTTGTAAAACTATAACTTGTGCAATGAAAGGCAAAAATCAGATACTTTTTGCCATTCAGGACATGTTAAAGATAAATGTGGGGGAAACTACTCCCGACAAAAGGTTCACTCTTTTGGAAACCAACTGTTTGGGATGGTGCCACAAGGCTCCTGCAATACTCATAAACGATCAGGTTTATACTGAAGTAACTCCTGAAAAGATAAGAGAGATTTTAACAGGTTACATGAAAGAAAACATATAAATCCAGGAAGCTATGGCATACTCATATCAGTTAAAAAGGGTAGATTTCATTTTCAAAAATGAAAATGAATGGGAACAAGTGCTTTCCTCTACCATAAAAAGGAAACCGGAAGAGATCATTAACGAACTTATAAGTTCTGAATTAAAAGGCCGTGGAGGTGCGGGATTTCCTACAGGGCTTAAATGGAAATTAACATCTGAATCTAAAGCTCCCCAAAAATATGTTATCTGTAATGCAGATGAGGGAGAGCCGGGAACTTTTAAGGATCGTGAAATTTTATCAAAAGTACCGTACAAAGTGCTTACAGCTATGGCTGTTTGCGGTTATGTAACAGGCAGCAAGGAAGGATTTATTTACCTGAGAGGTGAATATACATTCCTGAAGGATGAACTCAATAAAGCCATTAATGAATTTCATTATTACTGTAAGGAGATAAATCTTGATTTTAAAGTTAAAATATTCATGGGAAGTGGTGCTTATATATGTGGTGAAGAAACCGCTCTTATGGAATCAATGGAAGGAAGGCGTGGTGAACCCAGGAACAAGCCTCCATTCCCGACACAAGCAGGATTTATGGGAATGCCAACTGTTGTTAATAATGTAGAAACCCTTGTTCATACATTTACAATATTCAAGTACGGAGCCAAAAAGTTTTATGATCTGGGTGTACAGTATTCAAGGGGCACTAAATTATTCTCTGTTTCAGGCGATACTCCCAAACCGGGAATATACGAACTTGAACTGGGAATGAGCCTTCAGGATTTTGTTTATGAGTTCGGAGACGGCGATACGAAGGCTGTTCAGGTAGGCGGTGCATCAGGGTTTCTGGTGCCACGCAAAAAATTTAGCGATACAGCCATTGGATATGAAGGAAAACTCGTTGGAATATCCTTACCTACAGGAGGATCAATGATGCTTTTCAACAGCTCAAGGTCGATGTTTAATGTATTGGATAACTATCTCGAGTTCTTTAGGGAAGAATCATGTGGACAATGTACTCCCTGCAGGGTAGGTTGTCAGCAACTTTTACTGGGTATCAAAGCTGTGAAAGCAGGCAAAAAACCTGCATCATATCTTGATAAACTATTAAAGCTCACGGAAACTATGCAGTTAACTGCAAAGTGCGGACTGGGTCAGTCTGTTGCAAACTCCTTCTCTTCAATTGTAGAAAACTTCCGTGAAGAAATGATCTATTAATATTATAAAATCAAGACAATGGCAAAAAAATTAAATATTACCATAAACGGAATACCTGTAAGCGTTGAAGCAGGCAAAACCATCCTTGAAGCTGCCGAATTAGAGGGTATAAAAATACCTACCCTCTGTTATCATAAAGACCTTTGCGTAGCAGGTAACTGTCGTGTTTGTATTGTTGAAGTTGTTGGACAAAAAAGGCTTTCTGCATCATGTGCAACTCCATGCGAGGAAGGTATGGAAATCCTTACAAACAGCTTGAAAGTAAGAAATTCAAGAAAACATATAATAGAATTGCTCCTTTCAGAGCACAATGCCGACTGTACAAAATGTTACAGGAACGGTAACTGCGAATTACAGGTACTGGCATCTGAATATAAGATCATGACTCAGGACTTCATTGAACTGTCTCCTCTGAAAAATTATACAATTGACATGTTTTCGCCTTCCATCATGAAAGATGACAGCAAATGTATCCGCTGCCAGCGTTGCGTAAGAACATGTGCTGAACTTCAGGGAGTAAATGCATTGACTGTAGCCTACAAAGGTGATAAAATGAAAATATCCACATTCCTGGAAAAATCCATGAATGATGTGGTATGTACAAATTGCGGTCAATGTGTTAACCATTGCCCTACCGGAGCCCTGGTTGAAAAAAATTATATTGAAGAGGTTTGGGAAGCAATCGCCGATCCTTCAAAACATGTGGTAGTGCAAACAGCACCGGCTGTTCGTGTGGGAATTGGAGAAGAACTAGGCCATGAGCCGGGAGAAGCCCTTACAGGCAGAATGGTTGCCGCACTGAAAAGATTGGGATTTGAT
This sequence comes from uncultured Prolixibacteraceae bacterium, assembly GCA_964545315.1. GTDB lineage: Bacteria > Bacteroidota > Bacteroidia > Bacteroidales > Prolixibacteraceae > JAAYJR01. Next base: position 27,081 of record CAZJGI010000013.1, on the reverse strand, counting down.
TCAGTCCTGGATACCGATTTTACAGCCGACCTTACAATAGTAGAAGAGGGAACAGAATTGTTGACACGTTTGAAAAAAGCACTGGTGGATAAAGACGAAAACGTGAGGCTGCCTATGGCTACATCATGTTCTCCAGGTTGGATAAAATATATAGAGCATCTCTATCCTGAATACCTGGAAAACCTGTCAACATGTAAATCACCACAGCAGATGTTTGGGGCACTGGCAAAAACATATTATGCTAAAGCACGAAAATTAGATCCTGAAAAAATAATATCAGTATCCATCATGCCATGCACTGCCAAAAAATATGAAGCATACCGCCCTGAAATGTTCGATAGCGGATACCGTGATGTAGATTACGTGCTGACAACCCGTGAACTGGCAATCATGATCAAACAGGCCGGACTTGATTTCGATAAACTGATTCCTGCAAAATATGACAGGCTGATGGGTGAATCAACCGGAGCCGGAGTGATCTTCGGAGCAACAGGCGGAGTCATGGAAGCAGCCCTGCGTACTGCCTACGAAGTGGTTACCGGTCGCGAAGTGCCATTTGAAAATCTTAATATTACCCCGGTCAGGGGAATGGAAGGAGTGAGAAAAGCTTCTATCACAATCGAAAATCCTCTTCCTGAATGGTCATTCCTGGACGGTGTGGAACTTAAATGTGCAGTCGCTCACGGCCTCGTTAATGCGAAAAAAGTGATGGATTCTGTTAAAAACGGTACTGCAGATTTCCATTTCGTGGAAATCATGGCATGCCCCGGAGGATGCCTGGGTGGCGGCGGACAACCAATACCTACGAACCCGGAAATAAGACAGAAACGTGCGGAAGCTATTTATGCAGAAGATGCCGGACTATCTATTAGAAAATCTCACGAAAATCCGGAAGTGCAAAAACTGTATAAAGATTTCCTTAAAGAACCTCTCGGGAGTATTTCTCACCATCTGTTACATACAACTTATACTAAACGCGAAAGATTCTGATAGAACTTATAAAACAGTTTGAAAATAAACAGCCCTGAATTTTTCAGGGCTGTTTATTTTTAATCCCCGCTGGTTCGGATTTGTAATCCGGACCATATCGTTATTTACCAATGGCAGAAATGGCACGGATTACAAATCCGCGCCAACCGTTAAAAACGGTGAGTTTTTAAGTTAAACTAAACAAAAAGATACTATATATTAATAGTCGCCTTTTTATCCCAATACTATAATAAATTCCCAAAATGAAACACATTAAAACCATCTGGAAAAGCATAATTTTCTATAAATAAGCTACTTGTTATTTTTGGATTATTTTTTGTTAAATATTAGTGTCAGTTATTGAAAAAATATTTAGGGAAGATAAACGTATTACTCAAAAGTAATATTACTATTTGGTTTTAAAAAAGGGCGTCATAAAAAGGGATTCCATTTCAGGATCCCTTTTTTTTGATTAAAATTTATTACTTTCATTGCAGTTTTGTGAATTGCTAAAGCAAACAGAATCGGATCAATCTTCGATCTGGTTGTAACATCAGTTTAAGTTCTTATTCTTTGCCGTTCGCTTAAGCGAACGGATTGAGATTTTATATAAATGTTTAACTAAGTTATATTCGAATGAAAAAATACATTTTAATTCTTTTATTCTTTGTTCCGGTCTGTCTGTATTCGCAGCAGCTTAATGTAGTATCTTATAATATCAGGCTAAATACAGCCAGTGACGGAATCAATGCCTGGCCAAACAGGTCGAAAATGGTATCTGCATTATTAATGTTTCATGATGCCGATATTTTCGGGCTGCAGGAAGTCCTCTACGAACAAATGACAGATTTAGAAAAAGATATGAGTAATTACAAATGGTTTGGTGTAGGACGGGATGACGGCATTAAGAAAGGAGAATTTTGTCCGATTTTCTACAACCCATCAAAATTCATACTACTCGAAAATGGTAACTTCTGGTTATCAGAGACACCTGAAAAGCCCGGATTAGGATGGGATGCTGCATGTAACCGCCTGGTTACCTGGGGAAGGTTTCAGTCTAAAGTAACAGGCAAACAGTTCCTGTTCCTGAACACTCACTTTGACCACAGGGGAATGGAAGCAAGAAAAAATTCAGCTGTTTTAATTCGTAACAGAATAGAAGAGATGACCTATAATAAAAACCTGCCAGTGATATTAACCGGAGATTTCAACCTGACTCCGGATCAGGAACCAATTTCACTTATCAGGAAAACCTTAACGGACAGCAGGGACATTGCAAAGGAACCTCCATACGGCCCTGTGGGAACATATAATGGCTTCAAAATTGATGCAGAGCTGGACAGGAGAATTGATTATATTTTTGTCCATGGAAATATTAAAGTTTTAAAGCACGCAACTCTCACTGACATGAAAGAGAAGAGATTTCCTTCCGATCACTTACCGGTTTTTGCTAAGATACAGCTAAATTAATATTAATTCTCTTAATGTTAATTTCATATTAAAAACTTACCACGATCATCAATAATAATCATGAGATAAATTACTGATATTTGTAATTAATGCAAAAATTTTTCAAACTTAAAAAAAAGCAAATGTTTAAAATTCAGACGTTAAATAAAATTGATCCTGACGGATTAAGCCTTTTCCCGTTGGACAACTATGAAATTGCAAGTGAAATACCAAATCCGGATGCAATCGTTTTAAGAAGTTTCAAAATGCATGACATGGAACTTCCCACCTCATTAAAAGCAGTTGCCCGTGCGGGAGCAGGTGTTAATAATATTCCAATCAGCAAGTGTACAGAAAAGGGAATAGTAGTGTTTAACACACCTGGTGCAAATGCCAACGGTGTTAAGGAACTGGTTATAGCAGGTCTTCTCTTATCCTCCAGGGATATTACTGAGTCTGTAATATGGGCAAAAAGCCTGATTGGTAAAGGAGATGAAATTCCGGCATTAGTAGAGGCAGGAAAAAATAGTTTTGCCGGACAGGAAATACAGGGAAAAACGCTGGCAGTAATAGGACTGGGAGCTATTGGGGTACTCGTTGCCAATGCAGCCAATGCCCTTGGAATGAAAGTAATAGGATATGACCCTTACATGTCGGTTAAACAGGCACTCCAACTCAGCAACCAGGTTAAGTGGGTTGAGGGTATTCAGGCAATCCTGGGTAAAGCTGATTATGTCACACTTAATATACCTCTGAATCCCGACACCAAAGGCTATATAAATAAAGAAAAATTCGGTATGATGAAAAAAGGGGTACGGCTTCTTAATTTTGCCAGGGGTGGATTAGTCAATAATGCAGACCTGAAAGAGGCTATTGATGGAGGAATAGTTGCCCGTTATGTTACAGACTTTCCCGATGAAGAAAGCCTGAAGATGGATAAAGTTATCTCGATTCCCCACCTGGGAGCATCAACAAAAGAATCAGAAACCAATTGTGCAATTATGGCAGTTAACCAGTTGAGAGACTTCCTCGAAGAGGGAACAATTAAAAATTCGGTTAATTTTCCCGAGGCATCTATGGACAGAAACGGTGGTACCAGAATATTAATAGCTAACAAAAATATTCCCAATATGGTCAGCCAAATATCTAAAATACTGGCATCAGAAAACCTTAATATTGATAATATGCTCAACAAAAAACATGAAGATATTGCATACAATATTATTGATCTTACACAGAGTAAAATAGATGAAAATATTAAGGCTAAGCTTCAGGCAATCGAAGGTGTGTTAATGGTAAGGATCATTCAGGAATGAAACAATCATAACTGACATAAAGGGGGAACTGTTTGTTTCCTCTTTTTTATTATTTTTGGGGTGATCTGGAAACAGCAAATTAATAAAAATTCTAAATATACTAGCATGAACAAACGAATTGAGACCAGAGCAGCAGATAATATCAGAATTCTGTCTGCGTCAATGGTAGAGAAGGCTAAATCCGGCCATCCCGGCGGAGCAATGGGAGGCGCTGATTTTATTAACATTCTCTATTCTGAATTTTTAAATTACGATCCTTCAGATATGACCTGGATCAACCGTGACAGATTCTTTCTCGATCCGGGTCATATGTCACCTATGATGTACTCAGTTCTCGCTTTAGCAGGTTTTTATACCATTGAGGACCTGAAAAATTTCAGGCAATGGGGAAGCGTAACTCCAGGCCATCCGGAAATAGATGTTAAGAGAGGAATTGAAAATACTTCAGGGCCTCTGGGACAGGGACATACAATGGCTGTAGGAGCTGCTATCGCAGAAAGGTTCCTTACAGCACGCTTCGGAGAATGGATGTCACATAAAATTTATACATTCATTTCGGACGGGGGTATCCAGGAAGAGGTATCACAGGGTGCAGGGCGTATAGCTGGTTTTCTCGGATTGAGCAATCTGATAATGTTTTACGATTCCAATGATATTCAGTTATCCACTGAAACGGATGAAGTAACTGCAGAAGATACAGCAAAAAAATACAGTGCCTGGGGATGGAACGTTATGGAAATTAACGGGAATGACCCTGGTCAGATAAGAGATGCATTAAAAAAGGCCACTGCAGAAAATGAAAGGCCAACTCTTATTATTGGTAAAACTATTATGGGCAAAGGTGCCCTCAATGAGACAGGTAATTCATTTGAACGCCAGACATCCACACATGGTATGCCTCTGTCAGGTGCAGGTGCTTCATTCTCAAAAACAATAGAAAACCTGGGAGGTAACCCTGAAGATCCATTCAAAATTTTCAGTGATGTGCATGAACTTTATGCAAAAAGAAGAGAAGAATTAATTATAACAGCAAGGGAGAAAAAAGAACTACAAAAAATATGGGAATCTGAAAATCCTGAATTAGCAGTAAAACTTCGTCAATTTTTCTCAAACGGAGTTATTGGTTTTGATTTTTCAACTGTTGAGCAAAAAGCTAATTCAGCCACCAGAGGTGCCTCCGGAACTGTATTGGCTGCTATGGCCTCAAATATTGAAAATTTAATAGTAGCTTCTGCAGACCTTTCAAATTCAGATAAAACAGACTCATTCCTGAAAAAGACAAAAGCATTTAAAAAAGGTGATTTCAGCGGATCGTTTTTACAGGTTGGAGTAAGCGAGTTAACAATGGCTTGTATGGCTAATGGTATGGCTGCCCATGGCGGAGTTATTCCTGTGTGTGGAACGTTCTTTGTTTTCTCTGATTACATGAAACCTGCTGTGCGTCTGGCTGCCCTAATGGAGCTTCCTGTGAAGTATGTATGGACACATGATGCATTCCGTGTGGGAGAAGACGGCCCCACACACCAGCCTGTTGAACAGGAAGCACAGATCAGGCTGATGGAGAAATTAAAAAATCATAATGGCAAAAACAGTATGCTGGTAATTCGGCCGGCCGATGCACAGGAAACAACTGTAGCATGGAAGATGGCAATCGAAAATAGTTTAACTCCCACTGCACTGATCCTTTCCCGTCAAAATGTTACAAGCCTTCCTGTTAAGGGAAACGCTTATCATTCCGCACTTCAGTCAGAGAAAGGAGCATATGTGGTTATTAAACCTGAAGGCAAACCAGATGTTGTACTTGTGGCAAGCGGATCAGAAGTATCAACCCTTGTTGAAAGTGCCGGACTGCTGGCTGAAAGGGATAATCTTAAAGTCCAGGTGGTTTCAGCACCTTCAGAAGGAGTATTCAGAAACCAGACTGAAGAATACCAGCAAAGCGTTTTACCGGCAGGTATTCCAAGATTTGGACTAACAGCAGGATTGCCTGTCACGCTGGCCGGGCTTGTTGGTGAAAACGGAAAAACATGGGGAATGGAAACCTTTGGTTATTCAGCTCCATATAAAGTCCTGGATGAAAAGCTGGGATTTAATGCTGAAAATGTATATAATCAAGTAAAAATGATGCTTTAACAGCATCATTTTTACTTCTGTTTTTTTCTTTCTTACTCAATAGATCTCAACCAGGCTTCCGCCATCAGCTGAGCTCCTGCCATTGAGGGATGCACACCGTCATGGGTCCAGTAAGTGCCCGGGGCATATTTAACAGCCTCATCAAAAACTTCCTGAAAAGGTACCCAAACAGCATTGAACTCATCAGCAAGCCTCTTTGCTACTGACTGATACTCCTTCATTGGCTCAATCCAACTTTGGTCTACAGCCGATGTATTCTGTACTGCAAAAGGTTGGCATATTATCAGTTTTAATTCCGGCAAATGACCTTTAGTCCGTTGCAAAAGAGCACGATAGTCATTCTCATAAATTTCTACAGTTCCCTGATACTTATTATTTCGTTTATGCCAGTAATCATTCACTCCTATCAATATGCTTAATAAGGCAGGTTTCAACTCAATACAATCAGTCTGCCAGCGCTCCGCAAGCTGATATACCTTATTACCGCTAATTCCACGGTTATAAATAGTTATATTTTTTTCTGCCAGGGCATTTAACAATTTGGAAGCAGCAAGAAATGCATATCCTGATCCAAATGACCTCGGATTGTTTGGTAACTGTTTTTCTTTTTCTCTTCCCGCATCAGTAATTGAATCACCCTGAAAAAGGATAATATCGTCTTTTTGAATAAGCGAATATTTACTTTTGTCGATTTTCTTATCCGTGGCTATGCAAGAAGAAACAATCTGTGGGATAAACGCCATCGCTGCTGCGCCGGCGGCCGACCTGACAAAAAATTGTCGTCTGGAAAAATTCACTTGACAAATAATTTTAGTTTTTAACAATCTCCAGCAGTTCAACGTCAAATATCAACATTGAATTTGGACCTATATCATTACCAGCTCCACGTTCACCATAAGCCAGGTTTGAGGGAATATAAATTTTCCATTTTGAACCAACCTCCATCAATTGCAGTGCCTCAGTCCATCCCGGAATAACCTGATTCACAGCAAAAACTACCGGTTCTCCCCTATCAACAGAGCTGTCAAAAACAGTTCCGTCAATCAGAGTTCCATGATAATGAACCCGAACCTTGTCGGCAGCACCCGGCTTCCCGCCATCTCCCTGCTTAAGAACTTCATATTGCAAGCCGCTTTCAGTAACGGATACACCGTTACGGGATTTATTCTGTTCCAAAAAGGCATTGCCTGCTTCAAGATTTGTCTGTCCCTCTTTTGCACTGGCTTGTTCAAAGAATGACCTTATAATTTTATCGGCCTCCTCAACTGTGATAGCTCCTGTTTCATCGTTAGAAGAAATACGAAATCCTTCAGCCATGGCATCAAGATTGATACCTTCTCCACCAGGCGCATTCTTAATCTGTTCTTTATTGTTATTCCCTACTAAAAGCCCAATCGCATATCCTACTGAATCAGAAGCGGTTTCAAGCTTAATGGCTGCCCCTTTTTTATTCTGTTGACAACTCATGGTAACAATTAAAAACAGGCCGGCAAATAATAAATAAAAATAATTTCTCATGATAATTGTATTAAATAATATTTCTAAATATGGATGGCGAAGATAACTTAATTTTTTGGCAATTAATTTATTGATTATATTTTTATTCCCCTAAGCATCTCTTTTTTGCCCGGAGGCCCCGGAAGGCGTTCCATTTTGAAACCAACCGCTGATAACCGCCTTCTTACCTCACCTTTAGCACTATAGGTTACAAAGATCCCATTATCCCTTGTCATCTTATAAATGTCCGAAAAAATCTGACTGGTCCATAATTCTGCCTGTTTATCAGGGCCAAAAGCATCAAAATAGATAACATCGCTGCTTTTGCTCAGTCTCCATCCGGGATTGGTAATATCCATTTGAAGCTTTTGCAATCTAAAAAAAGAAGATATATTCACCATTTTACTCCATTCACCTTTATGTATATTTGAAAAAATATCTTCCGAATCCCCCCGCAGTAAATCACAATAGTTAAGTTGTTGAACAAGTTCTGTTTTCAGAGGATTTTTCTCTATTGCAAAATAAGTGGTAGGCCTTCTTAATTTTTCAGCCTGAAGAGCTGTCAGCAGGCAATTTAATCCTGTTCCAAATCCAATTTCGAGAACCACAGGAGAGGATATATCACTAAATAAGTATCCATTATTTACAAATACATGATTAGATTCGGTAATAGCCCCATTGACTGAATGAAAAGGCTCATCTATCTGTTGAACATACAAAGTATGCGATCCGTCAGCTGTTGTGATTAATTTACAATCCATCATAAAAATCCATTGATATACTTTAAAATAAATGTAAAATTATATTTTTACGCAACAAAATATTTAGTTTATGTTGTTAAGGATTTATAATGAAAATCCAAACCCGCGGGATATAAGACGAGTTGTGGATCTTTTGCAGGAAGGTGGAATTATAATCTATCCAACCGATACTGTTTACGGGCTGGGTTGTGATATTACAAATTCAAAAGCAGTTGAAAAAGTCGCCCGATTTAAAGGAATAAAGATTGAAAAAGCTAATTTTTCATTTATTTGCAGTGATCTCAGCCATCTGTCAGACTATACCAAACCTATCTCAAACACTATTTTCAAACTGATGAAAAAAAATCTTCCCGGGCCTTTTACTTTTATACTTGAAGCTAATAACAATGTTCCTAAATATTTTAAAGGTAAAAAAAAGACTGTAGGTATTCGTATTCCTGATAATAATATCATTCGTGAAATAGTCCGTGAACTTGGCAATCCGATACTTTCCACATCAATTCGTGACGAGGATGAAATATTGGAATATACCACCGATCCGGAATTAATTTACGAAAAGTACCAGGATATTGCCGATATAGTTATAGATGGCGGATATGGTGAACTCGTACCTTCCACAGTAGTGGATTGTACCGGCACTTCTGTTGAAATTGTAAGGCAGGGGAAAGGGATACTGGCGGAGTAAACTGATAAACTGACAGAACAGTGATTATCTTCTCCAGAATGAAGGGGAGAGAAGAACTAATACTGTAAATAATTCCAACCTTCCGAGCAACATTAAAAAGGAAAGAAACCATTTACCAAAATCATTGATATGAAGAAAATTCCCTGAGGGCCCAACATTCCCCAGTCCCGGGCCAATATTACCAAGACAGGTGGCTACCGATCCCATCGCTGATTCGAGATCAGGTTCTATTATTGTCATTATGACTACACTGAAACAAAAGAGAAGTATATAAAACATAAAAAATGCCAATACATTTGTAATTATCTTATAATCCACAGAACGTTGGTTGAACTTAACCGGAATTATTGCCTGGGGATGAATTATCCTGCGTAATTCGTAATAACTGTTCTTAAGTAATAAAACTATACGCATTATTTTTATTCCACCCCCTGTAGATCCTGCTGATCCACCAAAAAAGAAAAGCATAAAAATGAGTATCGTCAATATAGGAATCCATGTTAAATAATCATCTGTTGCAAAACCGGTAGTAGTAATGATTGAAACTACCTGAAACAAAGAATCTCTGAATGCCTGTTCAAAATTTCTTTCTGAAGATAAAAGAAGCCCGGCAAATATGATCAGTGAAAATCCTGATACAAATGAAAAATAATATTTAAACTCTTCATCTTTAATGACCTCTTTTATTTTGCCTGTAAAAGCGAGATAAGGAAGAGTAAAATTTGTTCCTGCAAGAAACATAAAAATAATAACGACATATTGAATAAATGGAGAAGGCCAGTGAGCTATACTTGCCTGTTTCGTAGAAAAACCACCTGTAGCCATAGTTGTAAATGAATGGCATATTGCATCGAACAATGTCATTCCCCCCAGCCATAACAACAATGTTTCTGTTAAGGTAAATCCAAAGTAGATTATCCAGAGTGCACGTGCGGTCTGCCTGATCCTTGGGCTCAACTTATATGGAGTCGGCCCCGGGACTTCAGCCATGAACAATTGCATTCCTCCAATTCCAAAAACCGGTAGTATTGCCAGCGATAACACAATTATCCCCATACCTCCCAACCATTGGGTAATACTTCTCCAAAACAGTATACCATGGGGCAAAGCTTCTATATCTGTCAGGATTGATGAACCAGTTGTTGTAAATCCCGACATAGTTTCAAAAAAAGCATTAGTGAAATTGGGGATTGCACCGCTGATTATATAAGGAAGGCTTCCTGAAAAAGAGAATAAAATCCATACTGAAGATACAATAATATACCCTTCCCTTCTACCCATTTCTTTATTTGCATGTGAAGTTAAATAGACGATTAATGATCCGGTAATGATATTAATACCCGATGAAATGAGAAAAGTTTTTTGGTCATAACCTCCGTATATCAGAGAGACAATAAGTGCCAAAATCATGGCGATCCCCTCAACAAACAGCAAAAACCCTAATACCCTGAAAATAATTTTTACATTCATTATATATTAGATTACCCGGCAGCTTATTTAAAAAATTTCTCTAATTTTTTAATACCCGAGGGAAGGGTAAATACAACAACCTTATCCCCTTCCTTGATCCAGGTATCGCCATTGACAATATATCCGTCATTTCCCCTTATAATGCCCCCAATTTTTGCTTCTTCCGGGAAACCCAGTTCCCTGACCGGTTTTTGGGTTATTTTTGCATCAGCTTTAGCAATAAACTCAAAGACTTCGGCATCTGAGGCAGTAAGGCATTTAACCTTCGAGATAGCTGCATTCAGCGTAAACCTGTAAATATAGCTGGCGGCAATCAATTTTTTATTTACGATACTGCCAATATTCATATTTTCTGCCAAGCCCATAAATGCAAGATTTTCAACCTCTGCAACAGTTCTTCTTACTCCTGAAGTTTTAGCAAGGTGACAGCCAAGGATATTTGTTTCCGAACTACCGGTAGTGGCAACTATTGCATCCATTTTTTCCAATCCCTCATCCTTCAATAACTTAAAGTTGCGACAATCCCCGTTTATAACCAATACATCCTTGAATTTTTCAGCTACCTGTTCACACTTTTCTAACTTTTCCTCAATCACCTTAATATTAAATTGATCACCCATTTTTTCAATGGCTCTCTGGGCTATCCGGCTACCACCCAAAAACATAATATTTCTTACTTCGAAAGTCTGTTTTGCTGTTAATTCAAATACATGCTGCTGCTCAGTACGGGTGGTTATAAAGAACACAATATCACCATTCTTAATATAATCGGAACCGTTCGGTATGATTGTGGCGCCTTCCCTGTTAATTGCAACAACTAAAAGATGTTCGTTTTCTTTTGCCAGTTGTTCAAATTTCTTTTCAAGAATTGGGGCATTTTCCCTGACTTTAATACCGAGTAGAAGTAATTTTCCGTTTGAAAACTCAATCATCTGACGGGTTCCTGTTTGCTTTACAGAGGCCACAATTTCTTTGGCTGCCAGGCTTTCAGGATAAATCAATTCATTAATGCCCATATTATTAAGCTTCTCCTTATATCTGGGCATAAGATATTCAGAATTATTTATACGGGCAATTGTACGCGAAACTCCCAGATAGGATGCCATAGCACATGCAAGGACGTTCCTCTCCTCAAAAGGAGTTACTGCAATAAAAAGATTTGCAGATGCAAGACCAGTCTGTTTTAAGTCCTGAAAAGAATGTGCAGAACCTGTTATTGTCATTAAATCAACTTCACTGCTAATTGCAGCAAGCTTCTCCGGAGAATCATCCATTAAGACAATATCATGATCTTCATTACTCAGCATTCGAGCCAGGTGGGTGCCAACCTCCCCGGCACCCGCAATTACTACTTTCATCTCTAAAACAAGCTTTAATAATTTTAATGCAAATTAATATATTACAATCCGATTTATAACCATTAACATCTGTTTTTCAATGTAAAGTTAATTCATTTAATATTGTCATTATCTGTTTTTACCATTTTTCCTTATATGCCCCACTTTCCTCTAAATAATGAACCTTCATATCTTCAGGAAAATGTTCATTACTCGTTCTGGTAGAAGATATTAATATCTTGTTTGCTAATGACTTATCCTGAAATGTGCATTGTGTTATTTTACCTGTCATTATATCCGGAATTATATTATCAGGCATACACTGATGTGGTTCACAGATGAGTATAACCTTGTCTTCAAAACTCACCCAATTATTGATAAAACACAGGTGGCCATCTTTAAAATTTTGATTCGTCTTTAAAAAAACCGGCGTTTCCAACCTTTGTTTTATAACTGTCCTGTTTATTATATTATGAGAAAAATCTCCCGGGATTATTTCCTTATTCGAAATAATATAATTATGATCCCCTTTAATAAGATGGACAATAATTTTGCCGGGACAGTTGTAAATAATTACCTCCCTACGGTTTAATCCTGATGCATTCATTGCAAAATTAAGACAAAGAATTATCAGAACAGAAACCAAAAATGATTTAAAATAAAAACAGTTACCAGTTTTTATGAGAAGAAAGAATGACAAAAGAATTAAATAAAAAAAGAAAACTTCCGGACCGGCCAATGATATATTTATTACCGAAAAAGGTAGTTGTTCAATAAATTCCAAAAAGCTCAGCAGTAAATCAATTATTTTGTCAATTCCGGGTAATATTAAAGAAAAAACAGCAGGTACTAAACCAGACAGTAATAAAATAAATCCCAAAGGTATCAATAGGGTTATAATTGGAATGATAACCATGTTGGTAACCCAAAAATAGACAGGAACCTGATTAAAAAAAAATACCGTTAGAGGAAAAGTTATAATCTGAGCTGATACTGATACTGTGAAAATCACCCAGAAATATTTTAATAGCCTGTATTTAAAATCGATCAGTTTCTCCATATGTGGCTGTAAAAATACTATTCCAAATACAGCCGAATATGACAAAAGGAACCCTATATCAAAAAGATTAAACGGATTAACGATCAAAAGAAAAAATGCAGAGACAGCCAATGTGTTACAGATATTTGCTTTTCGCTTAATATTATTGCCGGTAACTACTAATGAAAACATAAGTGAAGCCCTTGACACAGAGGGAGAAAGACCGGTAAGTAATGCAAAAAACCATAAACCTGCCACCGAGACAATTGGAAATATAATCCTGCCAAACCTGTTTTTTCTTAGAAATCCGAAGCAAATAGAAAATATCATAAAAACAAGGCCGACATGAAGGCCTGAGACAGCAAGTACATGAATTACTCCCGCAGAGCTGAACATTTGCTTTGTTTCGGGATCAAGGTCCCTTTTATAACCAAGGGTCAGTGCGGAAAGAATATTTATATGTTGTTCTTTCAAATTACAGTCACGATAGACAGAAAGAAGCTTAAGACGAATATTTTCTGCATATATGGCAGGAACGGGATGGGGCTTGCCACTGTAAAGTATCCATTTATCATCATTTAAAAATACCTGCCTGAATATTCTGCGTCCTGCCAGATATTTTTTATAATCAAATTCAAAGGGATTATTATAATTTTTTATTTCACTGAATATATGGCTGAAAAGCACATTATCACCCGGTTTAAGACTTAAGGCCGGTTCACTCTTATGAAACCAGGCCATAATCTTCTCTTCACTCCTTAAAACTGAATCATTTTTTATAACATAGCTTAATTTTAATACAGTTTGTACTGATTTTTCCTTTTCACAGGGTATCTCAAGCACAATGGCAGAATAAATGCCATTTTCATTAATTACAGGCTCTTTCTTATACACCTTAACAATAAACAAGCCGATTGACATATAAAACAGAAATGTTATTAAGCCAAATAAAGCTGTAAAATGATACCTGTAATTCAAATGTATTAATACGAGACTTGTCAAAAGAATAAAAGGTAGTAATCCGGTATAAATAAGAGGAAGGTTTAACCTCAGACCTGCCAGGATACCTGAAACCAAAGCAATAACAATACGCAAAAAAGGTATTTTTTGAACTTCTTTATTCAACGTGTTTAGGGATATTGTTTACATTGTTAACGTATAATGCGCTAAACAGGTTACATTTTTTTCACAGGTACTTTAATTTGATAATGAGGTACAACTTTACCAAGTGCAATATTTCTAAGTTTACTTTTAAGCAACCGCTTTTTCAAAGGAGATAAACGATCTATGAACAATATACCCTCCAGATGGTCATATTCGTGCTGAATGATCCTTCCCGGATATCCGTCAAAAACGTCATCATGAGCCTCAAAGTTCTCATCCACATATCTGATCCTGACTTTATCGGGTCTTTTAATATCTTCTCTTATTTCGGGAAGACTAAGGCAACCTTCATTCATGATCCATTCCTCGCCAAAGGTTTCTATTATCTCCGGATTGATAAACACTTTCTTGAAATTTTTATATTCAGGATTTTCATCAGCAGCAGCAGAAGCATCGGCAACAAAAATACGTAATGACAAACCTACCTGAGGGGCTGCAAGACCGGCGCCATCAGAATAATACATGGTCTCCCACATATTTTCAATAATCTCATTTAATCCCTCATGATCTTTTTCTACAGGTATGGCTTTTTTTCTTAGACCCGGATCGCCGTATATTGTTATTGGGTACTTCATTTGTTGAAAATTATAATAATTAAAAAACCTGAAAATATCAGTTTTGGACGCTTGAAATTCTCAGTTCTCATAATTTCTGAAATCTTTTTTGTTCCATGTAACTTTGTAAAATAATTGTCGCACTTATTTCATCAATTTTCCCTTTGTTTTGTCTTGCTTTCTTTTTTAGTCCACCGTCTATCATGGCCTGAAATGCTAATTTTGAGGTGTATCTCTCATCAATAAGCTCAAGTCTCATTGCAGGGTAAACTTTCTTAAATTTTCTGATAAACATTTCAATGTAAATAACAGCATCAGAAGGTTGATTGTTCATTTGCCTGGGATAACCTAAAACCACCTCATCAACCTGTTCTTTCATAAAATAATCCTCCAAAAAATCCCATATTTTGTGAGTTGGTACTACAGCAAGCTGATTGGCTATAATCTGCAGAGTGTCTGTAACAGCCAATCCCACCCTTTTTTTCCCGTAATCGATGCCTAATATTCTACCCACTGAAATGAATTTTTCGAATGCAAAATTAATCAGAATAACCGAATATTAAAAAAAGATATAAACTGTTAAAATTCAACAATATATGTCTTAAAGGTCAAAAATTACGATGTTTTGGCACAGACTTTGATTTTTTACTCTGGGACTGATAAAGAGAATCAGTTAATAACAAAGTAGAAATAATAACAAGCTTATTAATATGGGGACAATAAAATTTAAATTGATCGCTACCCTGATGGGTCTGGCTGTAGTCATCATATTAACACCGGTGGCAGCCCAACAAACTCCCGGATCCAAAGATAAAAACCGTCAAAAAATTGAAAATGTTAACTCAAAAAATAAAATCAATCCTGATAATCAGAAAAATCAACAAAAAGAATCAGGGAACAAATCTGAAAAGATCCGCAGAACACTTAAACGCAATAAAGAAAAACTAAGATTATTACCAGATAAAACAGCTGCCTATAAGACAAATGATTCAATGGACATCTAAAAGAAAATACAATCAAAAAGGGGAAAAACCATATTTGCGTAAATTCGAAAAAATCAGGTTACCCTTTAAAATATTTTACAAATCCTTTATCACTTTAATGATTAGGAGTTTTATTTTCATTCACCACTTTTGGGATTTTCTACCTTTCCTTTAATTCTCAGAATAACCATTTTATTAACTGCATTGGAATGTACTGTAACAGATTTATTAAAGACACCCAGAATATTAGTATTGTATTTAACTTTTACCACACCTTTTCCCCCGGGAGGTATAGGTTCTTTTGGCCACTGGGGTACTGTACATCCGCATGTTGCACGCACATTACTTAATATCAAAGGATTATCTCCTTTATTGATAAATTCAAACTCACAGGTTCCATCTGAACCTCTCGCAATTGTACCAAAATCGTACTCCATCTGACTAAAAATAATTGAGTCCTGCTTTTCCGCTTGAGCTGATTTTGCTTCAATTGAAATGGTATTAATACCTAAAAATACAGCAAAAAAAATAAAAGACTGTAAAACTCTGTTAAATATCGATTTGTCCATAACACTAATTTTTGGCTGAAATTAATAATTTTTACTACTCATGTCTGCAAAATACTAAAAAAAGTATGGTCCTTTAACAATTTAACATAGAGTGTGCCAAAATTGTGATGTGAAAATATAATTATAAAATTATAAATATATTAAAGAGAAGTTAAGAAATTTTTTGCATGGCTGGGAAGTATTACCTTAGGACTTAACGGTATTTTACGGTCGGCTAATTTAGCAAATGTGATAACCGGTATTTCAGCTTTTATCTATTTCCACAAACTATTAAGAAAAACAGAAGCCAGGTTACATAGCAATCTATCTGATTATGGATAAAGTTCCAATTAAAATGGTAATTTTATCTAATAAAATTTTTAAAATGAAATTTTCATATTACTCTTTTGTACTTGTAGCTTTTCTCTCATGTTGTCTGTATTATGCCAGTATGGCTAATAACTATAATACCGGGTCCCCAAAAATCATTAATATCGGGTCACGGCTGGAACTATTTACCGATGACTATCTTGTTGACTCTGTCAGGGGAGAAGCCTGCTTCAGGCTTCATCACCCGGTCTCCAGGGAGTTAGTAATAATACATGACCAACCATGGGAAGGTAGCGGAAGCGGTTATCACAGCATCTTTCATGACGGGGAAAAATACCGGATGTATTATAAAGCATGGCAGCATACTGCAAGCAGTGATACTTCCGGAGTTCATCCTCTGTTCTGTGCATATGCCGAGAGCTTAGATGGAATACACTGGAACAAGCCGGAACTGGGACTTCATTATTTCAATGGCTCCAACAGGAACAATATAGTATTCGTAAGCGGTGAATATGAAGGATTTAATATAGATGCAGGCCATCCGGCGGTTTTCATGGATAACAATCCTGATGTCAGCCCGGATGCACTTTATAAAGCTATCCTCATCTCCGGCTCTCCCAAAAGGGGCCTGGCTGCTTTCAAATCTGCTGACGGAATTAACTGGTCCCTGATATGTAATGAACCCATAATTACAGATGGCGCTTTTGATTCTCAAAACCTGGCTTTCCGGGATGGTTACAATAACCAGTACAGGGCTTACTGGAGATATTTTACTGAAGAGAACGAAAACTCACGATATAAAGGATTGAGATCGGTAAGGACAGCAACATCAAAAGACTTTATCCACTGGGAAAATCAAACTAATATCACTTTCACCGATACTTTAAAGCAGCAGTTATATACTAACCAGATAAAACCCTATTACCGGGCGCCGCATATTTTAATAGGTTTCCCGGCCAGGTATACTGACAGGGGCTGGTCACCGTCAATGGAGGCATTGCCTGAACCGGAGGAAAGAAAAGCAAGAGCGTCAAAAAGTCAGAGATACGGTACTGCATTGACAGAAACTATTTTAATGGTAAGTCGCGACGGCACAACATTTAAAAGATGGAATGAAGCATTCATAAGGCCGGGAATAGAGAGACCCGGTACCTGGACATATGGTGACAGCTATATGGGATGGCACTTTGTGGAAACCCCCTCTGACCTGCCCGGCGCTCCAAATGAATTGTCTTTTTACGTCACAGAATCATACTGGAAAGGACATGCAAGCGCTTTGCGCAGATATACCCTGCGTATAGATGGCTTCGTATCTGTCTCAGCATCAATGAATGGAGGAGAGTTAATAACCAAACCTATTATTTTCGACGGGGAAAGGCTTAACCTCAATTTTTCCTCTTCAGCAGCCGGGGAGATACTGGTTGAAATACAGGATTTAAACGGCAATCCTCTCGAAAATTATTCGCTTAATGAATGTGCACCGGTATTTGGTGATTCATTGGAGCGAACAGTCACATGGAAAAAAGGCAGTGATCTTTCAGGACTGTCAGGCAAGCCTGTGCGTGTACGATTCTTTATTAAAGACGCCGACCTCTATTCATTCAGGTTTGAACGGATAAAATAACAACGGACGAACCCCTGTAATTGTATTCATATTTTGTTCTGCGGAATCAATCATTACAATAGCAAATACAGGGATTGCAGCTGCCTCCGCAAGCCCTGCGGCTGCTTTTTTATGAAATCCCTTCGATTAGGACTCAAGGATCATATCTTTCAAAGTTAACCTCTGTGCCTTCCTTTGCAGACTGGTATATACCAAGTATGATCTCCACAGATTTTCTGGCTTCATAACCATCAATCTCAAAAGGCAATCCTTTTTCTAATGACTCGATAAAAGCAGCAATATTTCTTGCATGCGGTTCAAAAGGAATAGCCATGGGATCAGATACGCCCCCACCCCCTTCTATGTTGCTGAATTTTTGTAATATTTCCTGATCCTCATCCAACTCCCGGGCAAACTGCCACACTTTAATGCTGTTCTCTTCAATGATTGCAGTTCCTTTTGTGCCGGTAATTTCAATTCTCCTGAACTGTCCCGGATAAGAAGCCGTAGTGCCATAGATAATGCCCAGTGCTCCGTTTCTGAACCTTAGCACAGCCGTCGCACTGTCTTCAACTTCAATTTGAGGATGTGCAAGGGTTGCAGTATATGCCTTTAATGAACTGACCGGTCCTGCAATATACTGAAGCATATCCACCATATGTATCGACTGATTCATCAAAGCACCTCCCCCGTCGAGATGCCATGTTCCTCTCCAACTGCTGTCATAATACTGATCAGACCGCCACCAGGGCACATAAACAGAGGCATTTGTGATCCTTCCGAATCTGCCTGAGTCAACACTCTTTTTTAGTAACCTGACAACGTCATTAAACCGGTAATTAAAGATACCACCTAACCTTGTGCCGGTAATTTTGTGAGCTTCTATCATTTTGTCAATCCTCTCCAGGTTTATCTCAAGAGGTTTTTCACAGATAACATGTTTACCGTACTTCGCAGCCTCAATTGCAGGCTCCATATGTGCTCCGCTCGGAGTGGCAATAGTTATGATGTCAATCCCCGGATCACTGAGCATTGCAGATGTACTCTCAAAAATTTTACAATTATATTTCTCTGCCAATGTTTTTACTTTAACGGGATTGGTTCCGCATATTCCTGTCAGACCCGCGTTTGGCAGGCTTTGAACAGCTTTTGCATGAAAATCTGCGATGCTCCCGGCACCTACTATCCCGAAATTCCATTTTGCCATAATCTTCTATTTATCTCTTTCTGTAACTTTCATTCCCAGTAATACACCAACATCTTTTATCTGTTTTCTTAAGTCACCAAGGGTAATACAATTATGTATTCCGTACAGAGAGGGAAAATGCTGGTCTCTCACCTTCTCAATATTATTAACTTTAGCTATAACTTTTGCTGTACACATAACATTATCAATATTTTCTCCTCCGATGTATATTTCATGCCCATCCACCAACACTCCTGTATGTAATCTTATTTCCTTAAGAAGGCTGTGAAATTCCCAAAATGTAACATTTTCATTGACAGGCCACTCAGCTGTCAACCCGGTGGAAGATCCCGGCTCATCAGGCTTATCCCTTACCGGACTCTCTGCGTGAGTTCTGATAGTATAGGGCACTCTCCAGTCATCTCCGTAAGGATTGACCGGTATGCCACAATGCAAGGCAATCTGCACCGAATTATCAATATCATACATCTGGTCGCCCAGCATACTTGGCCTTCCTGTAAGATGATATGCCAAAACCTGACTTATAAGAATATCCGGATAATTCTGGCAAACAGCCTGTATTCCCCGGGTTTTGAAACCAAGTTCAATACCCAGGCCGGGATTGAACCGGTCTTCAAGATTTCCGCTTCCGGTTACCGACCTGATGTGGGTGGAAACAGCATTACAGTTATATTTTTCCCTTAAGGCCTCAAGAGCCAGGTATCCGCGTACTGATTTGATTATCTCCCGGCGCGATGCTTCTACTTTACGGGCATTTTGGATCCACAGGTCAGCTAATTTCTCAGCCTCGCCTATTACTGTTTTCTTATAAGTTTCATAAAATTCTTCAGCCTCTACAGAAACGATATCAACATCAAGTAATTCCTTAAAATTTTTCAGGTATAGTTCATTATGATCCTCAGGATAAGACTGATCATGGTCGCCAAACTTATAGTTGACACTCGCAATGATCTCATCCTTACCTCCTTTAACCATCAGTATCCTGGTCTCCTTCATCTCTTTAATTGCCCTGATAAGTTTAATTTTATAAACAAGATCGTTAAACATAGATTTTGTTAATTCAGGATCACACAGGTTTCTCCTGTCCAGCTGTGCATTAAGAATTTTGACTTCCTTATAGTTCGTGCCCCCCTGCAAAATATTAACCTCATCGCCTATAACCTTTCCTGTGGCATAAATATGATAATGATGGCCGCTCTGAAATTCAAAAAGGTTATATACAATTATAGTTGGAAGCCCGGTAAATGCCAACCGGTAATCCCTGTCCATCCTCCCAACAATAAGTATCCCGTCAAATTTATCTTTGTTACCTTGCACTTCATTCCAGGCTTCAGTAACATTTCCCTCAAAAAGTATGAATTCAACTCCATCACACTCCTTTTTCAGGTCAGCAAGAACATCTTCATTAGTTGTAAACGTCTCCGGTGGACCGCCGGAACCCGTACATCCGCAGCCGGAGGAAGTAAAAATTGTAAATACTTTAGTATTTCTGCTTTGTGCAGAAAGAGTACCAATAAATAGTGCCAGGGAGAGAATCAGAATGACAAGTTTTTTCATCTTTATTTGATTTAGTTGAAAATATGAATTTTTGTTATCTTTTGAAATATTCTGTTTCTCATTTTATAACCGGTTAAATAACACCGCTGAATAAAATATAAGAATAAATAATTACAGTTCTGAATATTTATAGCCTGTATCACATAAAATAGTTACAATATTTTTTACAAATCTGTTTTTTCCGGCAAACTTAAGAGATGCAGCAATATTGGCCCCTGATGAATACCCGGCAAAAAGTCCCTGCTCCCTGCTTAATCGCCGGGTCATAATCATGACTTCATCGTCAGTAACAGTAATGATATCGTCAGCAATTGAACCATCCCAATGAGGGGGAACCATTCCGTAACCGGTACCCTGGATAATATGTTTCGGATTAGAAACATTTCCGCTTTTAAGGATTGCAGCATTTTCAGGTTCCACTGCAACGCATTTAATATTTCTGTTTTTTTCCTTTAGATATCTTGAAATACCCATAAATGTTCCCCCTGTTCCTATCGAGGTAACAAATGCGTCGATTTCAGGGATATCTTTCCAAATCTCGGGCCCGGTATTTTGATAATGAGCTTTTATTCCTGAAATATTATTAAACTGATCGACATAAAAGCCCTTGGTCTCCTGAGCTATTTTACGGGCAACCTGTGATGCATAATCGATATCCTTTCCTGTGACCATACCTTGTCCCCCATCAACCTGATCAGTCAGTACAACCTCAGCACCAAGGGCTTTTAATAGTTTAACCCTTTCATGACTGTTACCGGCAGGCATAACGGCAGTAAAAGGATTTCCAAATTGCCCGCACACAACTGCCAGTCCCGAGCCCATATTCCCGCTGGTCATCTCTACCACCATTTGTCCTTTTACAAGTCGCCCTGACTCATATGCATCAATGATTATCTGAAGTCCTGCCCTGTCTTTGACACTACCTCCCGGATTAATATATTCAAGTTTCCCAAAAAGGTTTATTCCCTGGCCTGAAAGTTTATCAAGCCTGACCAGCGGAGTATTTCCTATCAGCTCGAGAATTCCGGAACCTGAACCTTTAATAAAATTTGTCCTGTGATACAGGTTCTTATCTTTATTGGTTTTCATAAAATCAACAAATAATTTAAAATTCAATCCGTTCGCTAAAGCGAACGGCAAAGGATAAGGCCCTGAACCAATTGGCTTCTTTAATCGGAGACATATCCTTTGCCGTCGGTTTCAGCCAACGGACTGCAGGCAACATTCTCCACTCCCCCAAAACTTACTTGCACTGACCTTAATCCGTTC
>CAZJGI010000013.1:0-5110 GCA_964545315.1 uncultured Prolixibacteraceae bacterium | reverse complement strand
GCAGGCAACATTCTCCACTCCCCCAAAACTTACTTGCACTGACCTTAATCCGTTCACTGAAGTGAACGGCAAAGGATAAGACCCTGAACCAATTGGCTTCTTTAATCGGAGAAATATCCTTTGCCGTCGGTTTCAACCGACGGACTGCAGGCAACATTCTCCACTCCCCCAAAACTTACTTGCACTGACCTTAATCCGTTCGCTAAAGCGAACGGCAAAGGATAAGGCCTTTAACCCCCTGGCTGCATTTATCAAGGCTTTATCCTTTGCCGTCGGTTTCAACCGACGGATCAGGATGACAATCCGCTCAGGTCACAATTTGTTTTTACCTCATTTCATCTCCCTTACAGTTTCAATAATATTATCAGCCATATATTCAACCTGGTCATCTGTCAAAGGATAAAGCGGCAAATGGGTGAACTTGTATAAAAAAGCTTCCTCTGCATTCGGACAACTTTTCTGCATAGCTGTTGTATCATACCCCAGCTGTTTTAAAAAGGTAAACCTGTACAACGGGGCAAAATGGGGTATCTGAACAATACCTCTTTCAGTCATCTTCCTTTTGAAATCCTGTATATCCCCCTTAAGTTTATTGTGGTCAAGCTGAAACAAAAATAAATGATAAGTGCTCTTTATATCCTCATTATCAAGGGGACAAGCAAGTATCTCTTCCAGGTCACTGAATCTGCTGTTAAGGTATTCTGCATACTTTTTCCTTGTCTCAATAATTCCCGGAAGCCGCTTGAGCTGGTTCAGAAGTGCCACTGCCTGTATTTCCGTTGAAGAGTGGTTACCACCAACCGTAAAATGGCCACCCTTACCTTCCAGGGCAACTACATCATACAACCATTTATCAATCGGATGAGCAATGTCAAATCCACCGAAACGGCTCTTGGGGAAGTCCTCTCCGTAAGAACTGTTTGTCACTACCACACCACCTTCACCACATGAGGTAATATTTTTTACCTCATGAAAACTGAAAGACCCAAAGTCACCAATTGTACCCAGAGCCTTTCCTTTGTAATAACCACCAAATCCGTGGGCGGCATCCTCAACTACCATAAGGTCATGCTCCCGGGCTATCTCCATAATTGCATCCATATCACATGGATAACCACCTATATGTACCGGTATGATAGCCCTGGTCCGCGATGTGATCTTACGCCTTATATCCTCAGGACTGATATTCAGGGTAACCGGATCAATATCTGCCAGGACTACCTTAGCACCTATCAGCAAGGGATAGTTTATTGTCGACAGAAAAGTAATGGCGGGTGCAATCACTTCATCACCCGGCTTAATTCCTGCAAATTTAAGTCCTATCTCAAAGCCTGCGGTGGCATTAGTAATAAAGCAGGCATATTTTACACTTAAAAACTCCTGAATAGCAGTCTCAAGTTTTTTAACATAAGATCCCAGTGACAGTTTGGAGGCATAACTGCCTTTTTTACGAAGCTCTTCAAGAGCTGAGGATACTTTTTTCAGTTGTCCTGCATATAAGGGATCATTATCCTCCCCCGGGATCAAAAACCTGATCATAGCGGTTATATCTTCTATATTCATGCTCTCGCCAACGGCAGCCCACGGAACCCTGGCCTCCCCGGTATCATACCGGAAATCAGATTTCTTTTCCTGATCTTCTTTTTTCATATATTTTAAAATTAAATGTTTTCAAAGGTTTCATATAGCTTTACCCGATTTCAACCGGGATACTCATTTCCCAATTTTTTTCTGTTTTAAGTTTAAACCTGCCCTGAAAAAGGTGCAAAGCACCTTTTCAGAAAATTCTTTGCATTAATCACATTGTAATTTTTATTCCGCAGCACCCAAAAATCCTTCATGGAGGAAGACTGGTTTATAATCGTGTTCAGTAACCCATCGCAAAGTTTTGTCAAGTCGCTCAAAATGTTCCGGAATATAACTTGTATAAAATGGCCAGAAATATTGCTCGTGAGTCATCAGGTCCATTATCTCAGCCCTGTTGTCATCTCCATAAACTGCCTCAAGTACCGGCTCTATCTGGTCTAATGGTGTACTATTACATACCATATCAACTTTTCCAAAAACAATCCCGCTGTCAAAGTCTTTAAGGGCATCATGTCTGGAAAGATATTCAGAACGTATTTCATCCACATTATGGTTAACATCATACCCCCCTGAGGCAGTTTTGGAGAAGTATCCCCTTAAAACCTTCACCCCTTTGTCTGCCAGAGGCTTATAAGCAGAAGGCTGAACCATTCCCCAATGGATAATTGTTGGGGGAGTATATGTTTCATCTCCTGCAAATCTGCGTATTTCGGCAGATACTTTATCCATATCACTTATGAGTTTCTCCGGTGAGGCGTATTGATAAGGCCTGTCAGGCTTATTTGAATAAGCATGAAATGTCAGCCTCAGCCAATCAGAATTATCCTGCCATTCACTCTTATAACGATCAGGAAACTGGGTAAGGTTAAATTCAGGCTTATCGGTATACTCCAATCCGTCAGTAAAATAGGTGTTCAACACAAACCTGGTCCCGTACTTACGGTTCAGGTCACGAAGCCCCTGCAAATAATGGCAATCGAAAATTGACTTATATTTTTTTCTTGCAATGTCCCTGTAAAAAAATATGTTATCATCAACTTCAAAGCCATATCTGGGAAATGAATTTTTATCCCAAACAACCTTAACTCTATGGCTGTTCTCTCCGAACCAGCCTTTCGAATCGGCGGTAATAACAGTCTCTCTCCCTTTCAGTATAACATCTGCAATAAATCTTGTTCCTGAACGCCTTGCAAGCTGTCCGTTTACCTTCACATTGCTATCAAGAGGCGCCTCTCCCTGAACTTCAATTTTAAGGCCGCCGTCGACCTCAATACCATGCCTCCGGTTTAAAACTGCACCATTAAAAGGCTCTTCTATTTTTATAAGATTTGTTATACTTCCCGCTGCATTACCGGAATGAAACCTTCCTCCTCCTAAAAGAAGCCCTCCCGATAAAGCAGTTGCTGATTGAATAAATTCCCTTCTTTTTGACTTCATAACAGACGTAAATATTATAATTCAATTAATCTCAAAAATATGATCCGGCATTTGTTAATACTCTTTCTCTTTTATCAAATTTCTGCAAGGTTGAGGATAGTTCAATCCTGAAAGATATTGCCTCCAGGCTTCCAATGCAAATCCGAAATTTTCACCGGTAATACTCTTCAGTTCGTTTGCTGCAAAAAGCTTAAAATTATAGTGAATATCATCTAAATAGTCAGTCAAAAGATCGAATCCGCTTTTTGATCCGCATCTGGCCAATGCAGAGCCAATATTCATTTCAAGGTTACCACCATATACTTTCCATCTTACACTATTATATTCATCAGTTTTAAAGCCACTGATATTATCATCTTCAAGTAATTTTTCAAAACCCTTAATGAGGGAATGGTCCGGATTACGTTCTGCATAGAAGCACAAATTAAATATTCTGTTATAGAACGGGATAATCCTTAAGTCGATCCTGCTGTTAAAATAATCCCCCCTGCTACCCGTCCATTCTATCATTTTTCCCCCTGAACGGGTTCTTTCCAGAATATATTGTATTATTTTCTTGCTGTTATCATCAGGTGCCAGGGCCAGCAACGCAATATCCTGATTTATCTTCCAGAAAAGTCCTTCCAGAAAATTCTTCTCCCTTCCCCTGATCAAATCATAATTTTCAACATATCCATCCGGGTAACCGACAAGCTGTTCCTGTTCAAATAAATTTTCCAATTCGTTTGTAATTAGCCCGTTACCCCTGGATTCACCAAACCAGGCCATAGCTTTTGCAATTAACAGCTCCCCCTTTTCCCCGGTTGTTCTTTCGAATATTTCCTGTAATCCGGGAAGTGCTTTCTCTTTTGGAAGCCTGCAGCAATCATAGAGAAACTCTACTTTCCCCTTTGCCAGATTTTCCAAACGCCTTTTAACTTCAGCCTGGTCGTTTAGTTTATTCCCCGGTTTTTTTGAAATAAATTCTGCAGGAATATTACCTGCTGCAAACCATTTCTTTTGTAATTCCGACACATCATATTTATCAGCACTAATACCTTTGGACGATATGTCAGCAGCTATTTGTCCTGTATGATAACCAAGAACAGACAGGTCACCTGACATTCTTGTAAACTGCATTGCATTATGAGACTGACTGAAAGCTTTACCTGTGACCAGCAATCCCGACAGACTTTCAGGAACAACAGACCTGTATGGTATTTCCACCCTGACAACATTAGAGTGCGGCAGTAGGAAACCACACCTTGTAAATTCGGAGTTACCAACATAATGAGGATCATAATCACTGCTTGCAGCAGAAATTATATCTTCAAAATGGGTTCTTTCAACAGCATCAATCAGGTTCAATTCATAAAGGCCTTTTATCCGCCGTGATTCCCTGACAGTCAGGTAGGGATAAAAATTGTAAAAATGCGCTTCATAATGAGACAAAAAGAGCCCCCGTTGAAATTCAGATATCCGGGATATATCAATGAGATCATAATCAGAGCTGGGATATGAAGGGGGCCTGCTGCCACCGACGATGTTCCACTGGCTGTAATTCTGGGTTATGCCTGCACGCTTTTCGCCATGGTAACAAACTGCTCCTGCAAATGCGGCTATATCAGCATCTCCCGTAGCATCAATTGTAACATTTCCTGTAATTCTAAAAAGCTTCCCATCCTTACAACACAGGATACCTTCTACTTTTTTATTCCTGACCAGTGAACCACAAATAATTGCACCTGAAATGAACTTGCCTCCTGCTTTTTCAAACCGCTGTGCCAGATAGATTTTTCTGCCTGCCCTTTTGGCTAACCCTGTCTGTTCTGTTAACCGGAATGCCTGATCTTCAATCTGTTCTATAAAAGGAGTATCTTTAATACCATGGTAATAACCCATTACCCCACCTATAGTTTTTGTTCCACCCGGATCATTGAAATATTCAACAACAACGGTACCGGCGCCCTTTTCTGTTGCACCAAATGCAGCTGTTATTCCCGCTGTTCCCCCTCCGGCAATAACTACCTCAAAACTTTCTGCTTCTTTCAAATGATCGTCTGCAGAAAAGGAGCATCTTTTAAGCGGGATTGATAATCCGGGCTCT
>CAZJGI010000012.1:49266-69701 GCA_964545315.1 uncultured Prolixibacteraceae bacterium | reverse complement strand
CCGCTGCCGACCTTATTCCGGCCCATGTTCAACCGAGCATGGGCCTTTTTTTTGAAAATTCATGTTAATTATCGTGAAAAGTTAAATACTTTTATATGCTATTACTTTCCTTTTTTTAGCTTTGCTGATGTATTGCCCATAATTTATGCACTTTGAGAAATTCATAATAGTATTGCTGAATGTTTTTTTGACAGTGAATTATGTTGCCTATTCACAACCTCAGAGAGGAATGGTGAAAAGACAGGATGATGAAAGCCCCGCTGTATCCGAAAAAAAAATCGACCCCGTTATAAAACTCTGGTACCTTGATGGATTTGGTGCATTCAAAGATTCTGCAAATCTGGACACTATAATCGATTATTTTCATGTTTATCATCCGGTATTTAAAAATGTTGTTTCATATGCTTATGTCGGTAATTATGCAAATGCATATCAAAATAATGACTTCTTCGGCAGAGAATCAAATATGGATTTTATCTTTCTAAAGTCCAGAGAAGCTTATTTCCTTACACCAGACAGTATTAAATATTATAATACCAGAACACCTTATACAGTTCTTGACTTTACACAAAGCGAAAACCGGTCAAGGAAAAATGAAACGAGGTTTAATATCTTGCATACTCAAAATATTAATCCTTACCTCAATTTTGCCTTTCGCTTTGACCAGGCAAAGTCAATGGGGCAATATAAAAATCAGGCAACTAAGAATAATTCTGTTACCCTCTATTCAAATTATAATAAAGATAAACTCAGTATTCACGGTGGATTTATAAGTTCTTCCCTGAAAAATAATGAAAATGGTGGTCTCACTGAAGATAACCTTATTTTTGATGAAGGAGATACCGACTTTCTAAATGTAAACCTTACTTCATCACAATCTAATTTCGGGAGCACCTATTTCTTTGCAACAGGTGAATACAAAATAGGAAATTATATACCTGCAAAAACTGATTCAATTGAAGAGGGTGACACTTTAAAATTTTTTAAACCTTTAGCAGGTATTTTATACTCTTTTGAATATCAAAATCATTTAAAAGAATTTATAGATGAAGAGGATACTACAAATACCTATTTCCCAAACAATTATTATGGGCATGATTATACTAAAGATTCAATCAGGTTTCGAATGATCAGAAATATTGTTCAACTCAAACAATACGAGAATCCTGAAAGAAATACCAGTTTTGGAAAAAGAGCTTTCCTCGGACAGGAATTTGTCAGACTGGCGTCACCCGGCCCATCCACCGGATTAAAATATCACCGGTCTAAAGGATATTCAAATGTTTATGCAGGAGGGGGAATTTTCAGACAATCAGGACGTTTTTGGAGATGGAATGCCGAAGGAAGGATATTTGTTTTAGGCCGTAACACAGGACAGACAGAATTGTCAGGTACAATATCCAAACCTCTTTCTCTTTTGGGAGATTCTTTATCGTCATTTAATGTCAGGGGAAATATTGAAAATTTTATTCCTGACTATTTCCAGGAAGAGTATTATTCAAATCATATCTGGTGGAAACAGAATTTAAAGATGGAACAGATAATGACTGTAAGGGCAAATCTCTCATTACCCCGCAGAAAATTCTATCTGAATGGAAATTATGCTGTTATAAATAATTTTATTTATAATGATACTACAGGCGTACCGTCACAAGATAATGGCCAGCTCCTGGTTTTATCTGCTTTGGCAGATAAAGATTTTAATTACCGCAATTTGCATTTCCGTACCCGCCTGCTGTGGCAAAAGGCATCAAATGAAGAAATACTCCATCTGCCAGCATTCTCAACATTTATATCTTCTTACTATAAATTTGTAATTTCTAAAGTTCTTTTTACTCAATTAGGAGTTGATTTGAGATATTTTACTGAATATTATGCTGATAAATATGATCCCTCAACAGGCCTTTTTTACAATCAGAGTTATAAAAAAATTGGTGAATTTCCATATATCGATGCCTACGTAAATTTACGACTGAAAAGAACAAGGATATTTTTTAAAGCAATAAATTTGGGTTCCGGATTTATTAATAAAGAGTATTTTACTACCCCGCATTATCCAATGAACCGGATGACTTTTAGAATGGGTTTTGCATGGGTTTTTTATGATTGACCTTGTAAATCAATCAAACCTGATAATTCTATCCGGCGATATTTTACTTACAAAATAACTTGGAAGGACTAACATTAAGGTTGTTACTGTAACAGTTCCCAAATTCAGTAATAATAAATGAACTATTGAAAAATTAACTGGAACAAAGTCTACATAATATGTGGTTGGATTGAGTTTAATAACCTGGAAAGTATCCTGGATAAGTACGATAATAATACCTGCTAAATTTCCCCGGATCATTCCGCGGGTTGTTAAAAATACAGAGAGATACAGGAATACTTTACGAATGCTTTTGTTTGGGCTTCCCAGTGCTTTCAGGATTCCTATCATTTTACTTCTTTCAAGGATTAGCACCAGTAATCCTGATATCATATTAAATCCTGTAACAATTGCCATAAGTATTAAAATAACCCAAACATTCATATCAAGAATTGAAAGCCAGTCAAAAATCTGAGGAAATTCTCTCGTAATATTAGTGGTGCGTAGAATGGCATCACTATCATTACTGTAATCCACCGCGATATTTCGTAGTAGTTGTTCTGTTTCGGATATCCGTTCAAAATCGGTAATAAATATTTCAAAACCGCTTATTTGATCCGGTCTCCAGCCATTCAACCTTTGAATTTGCTTAATATCGCCGATGATGAAAAGATTATCAAATTCTTCAAGGCTTGTCCTGTAAAGCCCGCATATAGTTAACTGAAGCATCCGGGGAGTACTTTCATTTTCATTAATAAAATAGAGAATGACTGCCTCTCCTTTTTTTACCCTCAGTAATTTGGAAACCTGTTCTGAGATAAGTATCTGATTACTTCGTGTCGTATCATTAATATCCGGTAATGTACCTTCGATAAGGCTATTCCTGAAAAAATCCCAGTTGTAGTTTTGGTCTACTCCTTTGAAAACTATTCCCTGAATATAGTCATCTGTTTTTATCATACCCGGTTTAGTACCGAAGGGATGGACTGATCTTACTCCTTCTATGGTTGTAAGTTCCTCAAGGAAAGATTGGTTTTTTGAAACAGGCTGGGTCTCATAAGAGTTGTTCGAATCAAAATTTATGATTTGAATATGTGAACCAAATCCAATTACCTTATCTCTTATCTCTTTTTTAAAACCTGTAATGACTGATACAGACACGATCATTACTGTAAGACCAAGAGCAATCCCTGCCAGGGCAATTCTTAATATCCTGTAAGATAAGTATTTTTTGTTATCACTTTCAAAAAATAATCTGCGCGAAATAAACATCTCAATATTCATGGAGAAATGTTTTGATTTATCAGTATCCCCTGGTTAAATTGTCGGCTTAACAGTTTGCCCGTTGTTCCGGTTAATAAAAGGCAAAATAATTAGAGAAACTAATCCCAGGATTATCATCATGAGTGTCATTGTTGTATGGGCCACAAAAGCAAAAATTAAACCATTTTGTTTTGCTATGCCATACAGCGACAGAGCTTCTATTGCCATGAAATGCCATGCACCTATCCCGCCCTGTACAGGTGCTACCATACCAAAGCTGGAAAGGACAAATGTAGTAAGCCCTGCAACAGGACTAAGATGCTTTGTGAAATCGAAAGCGAAAAATACAACATACAACATCAGATAATAAAGGAACCATATAAAAACAGAATGAAAAAAGAACCATCCTTTTTTCCTGACAGATCCAATAGATACAAATCCTTCTTTGAGATTTTTGACAACATCTGAGATTTTCTTATAAAAAACAGTGTGGCTTAACGTTCTCCGGAAAATAATAATTGCAATTATTATTATAAAAATTCCAACCAATAGCACAGGTGAAACAGCTATTGAATATATCTTTGATTTAATTTCAGGATTACTGCTCATAAATCTAAACATCTCTTTGAACTGCACAATTATCACCACAGCAAGCAAAATGAGGAGCGACACCATATCTACCGCCCTCTCCGCTACTACTGTTCCAATCAGTTTGGTGAAAGATATCTTTTCATTTCTGGCAAGTACGCCACATCTTGATATCTCTCCCATTCTTGGCAGGGCAAGGTTCATAAGGTACCCTACCATCACCGCAAGGAATGTGTTAATAAATCTTGGTTTGTGACTGACAGGTTCAATCATCAGGCCCCATCGTAAAGTTCTGCTTATATGGCTCAATACACCTATAAACAGTGCAATAATGACCCAAAAGTAATTTACTTCATTTTTTAGTACAGACTTAATTCGTTCTATGTCCTGGTCTTTGTAAATTAACCAAAAGATAAATGCCCCTATGGCAAAAAATAGGAAAAACTTTAGAATTTTAAAGATCAATGTTTTCAAATCCGTAATAAATTAACTTATAAAACCCTGATTTTTAAACTTTTGGATTTTTTTCTTTTCCTGAAGTAAAATTAGGGCCGGCAATTGCTATTTAATAACCGACAAAAATATAAATTTGTTTGATTATTTATGTAAACAGTGATTAAGTAATTAGCGGAAATGAGCGACACGGAAGAAGATAATGATTGCTATCCGGCCAAAGAAGAAATTGGGTCAGCATTTTTTAAAAGATCAAAATCTTGCAAGAAAAATTGTTGACAGCCTTGGCACTCCTGTTCCTGATGTATTGGAAGTAGGGCCGGGAATGGGAATATTAACCCGTTTTTTACTTCAGAAATCCCACTTTAATTTACACGCTGTTGAAATAGATCATGAATCAGTAGAGTATCTGAAAAACCTCTTTCCTGAGTTAACTGACAAGTTATATCATGCTGATTTTCTTAATTGGGATGCAAGTCAAATTCCGGGGCCATTCAGCATAATTGGTAATTTCCCTTATAATATTTCATCTCAGATATTTTTTAAAATACTGAAAATGAGAAGTCGGATTCCTGAGGTTGTATGTATGGTACAGAAAGAGGTCGCGGAGCGGATAAAAGCTTCTTCGGGGAGTAAAACTTATGGTATCTTGAGTGTATTAACCGGTGCATTTTATAATGTTGAATATCTTTTTACTGTTAAACCAGACAGTTTTTATCCTCCCCCGAAGGTGCAATCGGCTGTTATAAGAATGAAGAGGAATAATACAAATTCTCTTTCCTGTGATGAAAAATTATTTTTTACAGTTGTTAAGAAATCTTTTGGGCAAAGAAGAAAAATGCTGAGAAATTCATTACATGAACCCGGTGTATTGCTTCCCATGAAGTTTGCAGAAAGACGACCTGAACAACTTTCTGTGAAAGATTTTGAAGAGTTAACTGCGTTTTTTGAACATCAAAAACCAAATGATCATGCAATTTGAAATTACACGGGAATATATCGACAGAATCAAGGAACTGATCGAATTTGGGAATGAACAGGGACTGAAAACAATGATTGGGCCTCTTCATCCTGCCGACATTGCTGAAATAATGGATGAGCTTACATTGGACGAGGCCCGCTATATATACCTTCTTCTGGAGGATGAAAAAGCCTCAGATGTTTTGGTGGAAATACCTGAATCCGACAGAAGAAAAATCCTTAATGTACTTCCTCCTGAATTGATTGCCAGCAAGTTCATTGAATATATGGACTCAGACGATGCTGCTGATATTGTGGCAGACCTTGATGAGGATTTAAAGCAGGAAGTTCTAAAGGAGATTGAGGATGTTGAACAGGCTGAAGATATAGCAGACCTGCTCGAGTATGATGAAGATTCCGCCGGAGGTATAATGGCTAAAGAATTGGTATCAGTAAATGAGAACTGGACCGTAGCTACATGCCTTAAAGAAATAAGCAGACAGGCACAGGAGGTGGATGAAATATATTATGTTTATGTAGTGGATGACCATAATATTCTGAAGGGTGTGCTTTCGCTTAAAAAACTTATATTAAATCCAACTAATACAAAAATCTCAAATATTTATAACCACGATGTTGTAACAGTAAGTACAGATACCCGTCAGGAAGAGATAGCGGAAATAATGGATAAATATGACCTTATTGCAATACCTGTAATCGATGAAAAAGGCAGGCTTAAGGGACGGATCACTTTTGATGACGTAATTGATTTTGTCCGTGAGGAGGCAGAGAGAGATTATCAGATGTTATCAGGTATTACCGGAGATGTGGAGCCTGGTGACAGAGTTTGGGAACAGTTACATGCCCGTATACCGTGGTTGTTAATTGGTCTGCTTGGTGGCATTCTGGGTGCACTGGTGTTAGGGTCACATGAAAGCCAACTTAGTAAAGTAACGGAATTAGCTTTTTTTATTCCCCTTATTGCCGCTATGGCAGGTAATGTCGGGGTGCAATCATCAGCTATAGTGGTGCAGAGTATTGCCAGTGGCGTGAAAGATATTGAATCTACGGGGAAAAGGCTGTTTAAAGAGGTTATGGTTGCAATTGCAACAGCCTCAATCTTTGCAATCCTTATTTTTTTATATAATTTTTTCATTCAGGGCAATATGAACCTCACATATTCCGTTTCACTTTCACTATTTATAGTCATTATGTTCGCCTCTGTTTTTGGTTCCGTGATACCGATGGTTTTATTCAAATTAAAAATTGATCCTGCCCTTGCAACGGGGCCATTTATTACCACTATGAATGATATTCTGGGATTGTTTATCTATCTTTCGATTGGTAAAATGTTTTTTGAAATTATATAATAGTAATACCCAATTTTTATAATAAGTTCTTAATTGATTGTTTTATATTTGTAGACAAAATCGAAAAATTTAATAAATGGCTGATAATAAAAAAATCAAGACTGCATTAGTTTCTGTATATCACAAAGAAAATCTTCAGGCAATCATTAACAAGTTAAATGAATTAAATATTAACATTATAAGCACCGGTGGAACAAAATCTTTTATTGAGGAAATGGGTGTGGAGGTTTCTTCAGTGGAGAGCTTAACAGGATATCCTTCCATTCTTGGCGGAAGAGTAAAAACCCTGCATCCCAAAATCTTTGGTGGTATATTGTCACGACGTGATTATGAAGGAGATGTCAGCCAACTGAAAGATTTTGAAATATCAGAGATTGACCTTGTTATCGTTGATCTTTATCCCTTCGAGGATACTGTTTCAAAGGGAGCATCAGAGCAGGAGATTATTGAGAAAATTGATATTGGGGGAATTGCACTGATCAGGGCTGCTGCAAAAAATTTTAATGATGTAGTAATTGTGCCTTCACAAAATGAATATCAACATCTGCTGGACCTCTTAAATGAAAAAAATGGAGCTTTTTCAATTGATGATCGTAAATGGTTTGCGGCCAGGGCTTTCGCGGTTTCTTCACATTATGACTCTGCTATATTCAGTTACTTTAACAAGGCTAAAGGTATTGGATCAGAAAGGATAAGCCTTAACCATGGATTTGTATTAAGATATGGGGAGAATCCTCACCAGAGTGCCACTTTTTATAAGTTAAACAATGTGCAGGAAGGGGGATCTCTGGCAAATGCAGAAGTGTTACAAGGTAAAGCTCTTTCATATAATAACATGCTTGATGCCGATGCAGCATGGAAATCAGCCTGCGATGCATATCATTCAATAAAACATATTGACAATAAAGTGTCTGTTTCAGTAATAAAACACCTTAATCCATGCGGCCTGGCTGTATCAGGTAATATCATTGAATCACTGGAACTTGCATGGGCAGGTGACCCTGTCAGCGCTTATGGAAGTATCATCTGTCTTACTGATGTTGTTAATGAAGAGGTTGCTGAATGGTTCGGTAAAAAGTTTGTTGAGATTATTATTGCTCCCGGATTTACACCGGAAGCACTGAATATATTTAGCAGGAAGAAAAATTTGAGGCTATTGGTTAATCCCCTGAAAAAAGAGATTACAGGGGAAAAATTGTACCGGTCAATTAGCGGTGGCATGCTGGTGCAGGATGAGGACGAAGGTATGGACACGCAGTTTGAAAATGTAACATCCAGGCAATTTGATCTGAATAAACTTAATTTGGCCAAATTCGGTGTTGTAGCCTGTAAGCATTTAAAAAGCAATGCTATTGCTCTTGTGTCTGAAAGAGAAAATGGTTCATTTTGGCTGACAGGTGCGGGAATGGGCCAGCCTAACCGGTTGGATAGCCTGATACATCTTACAATGCCACGGTTTAATATGAAGGAGGGATTATCTATTGAAAATTCAGTGCTCATATCTGATGCATTCTTTCCCTTTAGTGACAGTATAGAGGCAGCTGATAAGTTCGGTATTAAGTA
Organism: uncultured Prolixibacteraceae bacterium; assembly: GCA_964545315.1. GTDB lineage: Bacteria > Bacteroidota > Bacteroidia > Bacteroidales > Prolixibacteraceae > JAAYJR01. The sequence continues at coordinate 61,415 of CAZJGI010000012.1, read as the reverse complement.
TATTGTACAACCCGGGGGAAGTATCAGGGATATGGAGGTGATAGAGGCATGTGACAAATTTGGAATAGCAATGGTCTTTACCGGAAGAAGGCATTTTAAACACTGATTTATTTAATAACATGGGATTATTTTCATTTTTACAGCAAGAAATAGCTATTGACCTTGGAACGGCCAATACCATAATTATACATAATGATAAAATAGTTGTTGATGAACCATCTATAGTGGCTATCGACCTCAAAACTGAGAAGATGGTCGCTTTAGGCGAAAAGGCCAGGCAGATGCAGGGCAAGACGCATGCCAACCTGAAAACAATAAGGCCTTTAAATGATGGTGTAATTGCGGACTTCAACTCTGCAGAACAGATGATAAGGGGGATGATCAAAATGATCAACCCTAAACCCAGGCTTTTTTCTCCGGCTCTTAAAATGGTTGTTTGTATACCTTCAGGCAGTACCGAGGTCGAGGTCAGGGCGGTCAGGGATTCTGCAGAACATGCGGGTGGCAGGGAGATATATTTAATCTATGAGCCTTTGGCTGCTGCTCTTGGTATAGGAATAGATGTTGAGGCGCCTGAGGGTAATATGGTTGTTGATATAGGTGGCGGAACAACAGAAATCGCCGTTATTTCTCTGGGCGGAATCGTTGCCAACAAATCGATTCGTATTGCCGGCGATGAGTTGACTGCCGATATAATGGAATATATGAGGCATCAACATAATATTAAAGTAGGGGAACGTACTGCAGAAGAGATAAAAATTCATGTAGGCTCAGCTTTGTCCCAACTAAAGGACCCTCCTGCAGATTATATCGTCAAGGGACCTAACCAGATGACAGCTCTGCCTGTAGAAGTGCCGGTTTCTTATCAGGAAATAGCTCATTGCCTTGAAAAATCTATTTCTAAAATTGAAACAGCGGTCCTTAATACACTTGAACAAACACCACCCGAATTATATGCCGATATTGTGGCTAAAGGAATATGGCTTGCAGGTGGCGGCGCTCTCCTTAAAGGCCTTGATAAAAGATTAACCGATAAGATCGGAATTACATTCCAGGTGGCCGAAGACCCACTGAGAGCTGTGGTCAGAGGCACAGGAATAGCTTTGAAAAACGTTGATAAATTTTCATTCCTGATTAGATAAGTTTCAGGTATTTTTTTGAAATATGAGGAGCCTGCTCAGGTATTTTATTAAAAACTATGCATTTGTACTTTTCTTAATGCTGGAAATCATTTCTGTTGCAATGGTTTTTAATTTTAATAAATATCATAAAGCATTGTTCATTAATACATCAAACAAGATTTCAGGAACTATATATGAAACATTCGCCAATATAAAAAATTATTTTTATCTGGTAAATGTGAATAAACAACTTGCCGAAGAAAATGCACGGTTAAAATCATCACCTAAATACGGTAATGAAATTATTAATATTAATAATTTAGTGACCAACCTTCATGGAGATAGCTCATCTTATAAGTATACCACTGCTTTGGTGATTAATAACTCAATTAATAAACCTTATAATTATATCACTTTGAATAAGGGAACCAGACATGGGATAAAACCTGACCAGGGGATCATTTCAGTCAACGGTATTGTTGGTGTTACCTTTAAAGTGTCAGACTCATTCACTCTCGCTATGTCTGTTCTTAATAACCGTTGGAGTATTTCTGCAAAAATCAAAAAAAACAACTATTTCGGGTCCCTTGTATGGCAGGGTGGGGATTATCGAACTGCAAGTTTAAGGGAAATTCCTATTCATGTTAATATTTCAAAAGGTGATACAGTTGTTACAAGTGGTTTCTCATCCATTTTTCCTGAAGGTATAATGATCGGCATAATAGAAAATTTTTCGCGAAAAGAAGGTGATAATTACTATACAATTGATTTATCACTTGCTGCGGATTTTAAATCTTTGGCGTATGTTGAAGTAATTGAAAACTTCAACAGTTATGAAATCCTGAAACTGGAAGAAATAACCGAAAATGATTAACGCATATCTCAAATATACTGTAATGTTTATTGTACTGGTATTAATTCAGATACTTCTTTTAAACCAGGTACAGTTAAGCGGATATATCAATCCTTATATGTATATTTTATTTATTCTTTTACTGCCAGTCAATTCACCGGCATATGTTTTACTGTTACTGGCTTTTCTTATAGGCCTGACAATTGACATGTTTTCAAATAGTATGGGAATTCATGCCTTTGCATCCGTATTCATTGCGTATATCAGGCCGTATGTTATCAGGTCAATTTCGGTAAGGGACGAAGAATTACATAACTATCCGGGGCTTTTACAAAACAAGTTTTCCTGGTTTTTAACGTATACGGCGATTATTGTCACTATTCATCATATTATTCTTTTTTATCTTGAAGTCTTTACATTTTCAGGTTTTTTTAATACTTTTTTACGTGTATTAATTAGTTCAATATTTTCTATATTTATTATAGTTTTGAGCCAATTTATAATTTTTAGGAAATAAATCAGTGTGGATACATTTTCTAACAGGAAATATGTGATAATTGGCATTTTTATTACTGCCGGATTGATTTTTGCAGTTAGACTTTTTATTTTACAAATTGTCGATCCGGTTTATAAAGTATATGCCACAAATAATGTTTTGCGGGAAGTTACTCAATATCCGGCAAGAGGATTGATTTATGACCGCAATGATAAATTACTCGTATTTAACAAACCTGCTTATGATTTGATGATAACTCCACAGGAGATGTCTGATTTTGATACACTTTATTTATGTAATTTGCTTGATGTTTCCAAAGAATATATTCTTACTAAAATAAAGGAAGCCAGGGAGTATTCATATTACAAGCCCTCAGTCCTGGTAAAACAAATTCCACCTGAGACCTATGCTGTTTTGCAGGAGATTATATATAAGTTTAACGGGTTTCATACTCAATCCAGGACTTTGCGCGAGTATGTTTATCCCGGCGCAGCTCATTTACTTGGGTATGTCGGGGAAGTTAACAGGGAGGATATGAACAGCGATAATTATTACGGTATGGGTGATTATATCGGGCAGAGTGGGATTGAGAAAACTTATGAGAAATGGTTAAGAGGGAATAAAGGTGTGAATAAATATCTGGTCGACGTACATAACCGTATAAAAACTACTTATCTTAACGGTGATGAGGATATTCTTCCTGAGATTGGAAGTAACATAAAAACAACAATTGATATTGACCTTCAGCTTTATTCTGAGAAGTTATTGCAGAATAAAAAGGGCAGTGTGGTTGCAATTGAACCATCAACTGGAGAGATACTGACGTTAGTGAGCGCACCTTCCTATCATCCGCGCCTTCTTGTTGGAAGGATAAGAGGGGAAAACTATTCTGTTTTACTTGCAGATACATTAACTCCATTGTTTAACAGAGCCTTACAAGCTGAATATCCTCCCGGATCAACATTTAAAGTGTTAAATGTTTTGATCGGATTACAGGAGGAGGCGATTGGAATAAATACCTATTTTTCATGTTCAGGACGTGCATCATACCCTATTCGCTGTACACACGACCATGTCTCACCATTGAATGCAGTCCAGGCTATCAGGGAATCCTGTAATCCCTTTATGTGGAATACCTTTAGATCAATATTATATAAATTTGAAACATCAGCAGAGGGATATAACGTATGGAGAGATCATTTACTGAATTTTGGTATAGGAAAAAAATTGGGTATCGATCTTAATGCTGAGTCATCAGGGAGCTTACCGGATGAGTCATACTATAATAAAATTTACGGCAAGGGGCACTGGAATGCCATGACTGTCAGGTCACTTGCAATTGGACAGGGTGAACTGGGACTTACTCCCTTGCAACTTGCCAACTATACGGCAGCAATAGCTAACAGGGGTTATTATTATATGCCACATGTGGTTAAAACAGTTGAGAAAGGAGAGATTGACAATAAATTTCAAGACAGAAATTATGTTGGGATTTCCGGAGAGTATTTTGAGCCTGCAATAAAAGGCATGGAGGAGGCAGTTGGGGTTTTTAGTTCGGCATCTTTAGCTTATATACCCGGAATTTCTGTATGCGGGAAAACCGGTACTGCCGAGAATCCTCACGGCTCAGATCATTCCGTATTTATGGCATTTGCACCAAAGGATGACCCGCGTATCGCTATATCAGTATATATAGAGAATGGCGTTTGGGGTGCAAGGTATGCCGCTCCTGTTGCAAGCCTGATAATAGAAAAGTATTTGAATGATTCAATTTCTGCTAATCGTAAATGGCTGGAAGAACGTATGATTGAAGCTAATTTGTTAAATCCAAATCAACCAAAATAGAGTGCCAAAGAGAAACAGTTTATGGACAAATATTGATTGGTTAAGTGTATCCTTATTCCTGATCCTGGTATTAATAGGATGGATAAATATATATGCTGCAGTTTATGATCCTGGTCATGAATCAATTTTTGATATCTCTCAACGATATGGTAAACAACTTTTATGGATATCTGCAGCCTTGTTAATTGCATTTTTGGTTCTTTTAATTGAGTCAAATTTCTATGTATTTTTTGCTTATATAATATATGTTTTGATGGTAATTATGCTAATAGCAGTGCTTTTTGCAGGTACCGAGATCAATAATTCAAGATCATGGTTTACTATCGGAAGTTTTGGATTTCAACCATCAGAATTTGGTAAATTTGCAACTGGTCTGGCTCTGGCAAAATATATGAGTTCATTCAAATTTCAACTCAAAAGAGGTAAGTCTCTTGCTGCTCTTGCTGCTATTATTTTATTACCTGTATTATTGATATTTCTTCAGAATGATGCCGGCTCTGCAATTGTTTATTTATCATTGATACTGGTTTTATACAGAGAAGGACTGTCAGGGATTGTAATGTTTTTCATTACTCTCACTGCGGCGTTATTCATCTTATCCCTGCTTTTTTCAGGATTAACAATGGTGATTATATTGTTTGGAATTGCTTTTTTAGCTTTTTTGGCATTTAATCCGGGATTAAAATACTTCGTTAGAGTTATATTGATATTCCCCGCTTTCTTTTTAGTTATAGCTGGCATCAATGAACTGGCAGGTTTTAATTTGAGAACAGATCAGATAATGGGGATATGTTTAATAACTGGAGGAATTACAGTTTTAATATACAGCATCCGAAACAAGTTAAGAAATTATATCATAATTACGGAAATATTGATTTTATCATTTTTATTTTCCATTTCAGTTGATTATACCTTTAATAATTTGCTTGGGTCACATCATCAAACCCGGTTAAATGAATTGCTGGGAATAGAATCGGATCCTTTAGGCTCGGGATATAATGTGAATCAAAGCAAAATTGCGATAGGATCAGGCGGGGCCTGGGGAAAGGGATTTTTAAATGGCACGCAAACCAAATTTAATTTTGTCCCTGAGCAAAGTACTGATTTTATTTTTTGTACAGTTGGAGAGGAGTGGGGATTTGCCGGTACATTAACAGTTATAATAATTTTCATGGGATTGTTGTCCAGGTTGGTATGGCTGGCTGAAAGGCAAAGGTCATCCTTTTCCAGGATTTATGGTTATTCTGTTGCATCAATAATATTTTTTCATTTCGCGGTGAATGTAGGAATGACAATAGGAATTATGCCTGTTATTGGCATACCATTACCCTTTTTTAGTTACGGTGGATCATCCTTATGGTCGTTTACACTTCTTCTCTTTATCTTTTTGCGATTGGATGCAAGCAGGCTTGATCAGTTCTCGGGCTAAAGGCTGCATTATGAGATTTAATTTTCTGATTTGGAATTCATATAATTCAAATTGGTTCATTTTTGATTTATAGTTATTTTTGTGTTTTTGAAATAAAACCGATGAGGAAAAAGATTGTTGCATTTGGAGAGGTGGTCTGGGATATACTGCCAACTGGCAGAATATTGGGAGGAACCCCCTCAAATATGGTTTTCAGGTGTAATTCATTCGGAGAAAATGGATCCCTTTTATCCAGAGTTGGTGATGACGAACTCGGTAATATCGCCCTTAAACGTCTGAAAGAACTGGGGATAGAGACAGAGAATATACAGATCGATTCTGCATTTCCTACAGGAATTGTCAATATTACATTTGATGAGAATAATGAACCTGTTTACAAAGTACCTACTGATGTTGCATTCGATCATATAGAATTTTCGGGTGAAGCCTTGAAGTTGGCCAGAGGTGCTGATTGTCTTTTTTTTGGATTATTACCCCAGCGCTTCGGGATATCAAAAAATACTATTAGGGAACTTATCAGGGAGTCGGCAGGTTCGCTAAAGTTTTTTGATCTTAAATTATTTCAACACTTTTTTAATTCTGAGGTAGTAGAAGGTTTATTAAATTGTTCGGATATAGTAAGGGTAAAAGAGAAAGAGATTGGTTTCTTAGCCGAAAAGCTCAATTTTAAATGCAAGGATATTGTGAGATTTTGCGAGGAGTTGATCTATAGATATAAGACGACATTAGTGCTGGTAACACGTGGAGAAAAAGGTGTAATAGCATATCATAAAAACAATGGCCTTTGCAGTGATTCAGGATATCTTGTGGATAAAGTGGATAATATAGGGTCAGGAATGGCTTTTTCTGCAGGCTTTCTCCATTATTATCTTAATGGCAAATCACTTGAAGAGGCATTGAAATTTGGAAATGCTGCCGGCGCTTTGAATGCAACAAAACCGGGAGCCACCTCATTTTTTGGAATTCAGGATGTATTGGATTTTATGAAAAATACAGATAAATATATTTTTCTGTGATCCATCTTACAGTTTTATAATCCTTAAAAAACATCAGGGATAAAAGTCATTTCACTTATAGGAGGCCTTACATACCCTTTACTGTCTTTTCTTGGCGGAAATACAATAGGTTCGGGTGTGAGATCCTCATAAGGTATCATAGACAATAAGTGATGAATACAATTCAGCCGGGCTCTCTTCTTATTATCAGCATTAACCATAAACCAGGGACTGAGTTTAGTATCGGTGTAAGAGAACATTTCGTCTTTAGCTTTTGAAAACTCTACATATAGCTCTCTGGATTTTAAGTCAATCGGACTTAACTTCCAACGTTTGACAGGATCTTCATTACGAGCAACGAATCTTTTTTCCTGTTCTTCTTCACTCACTGAAAACCAATATTTTATGAGAGTAATTCCGGAACGTATCAACATTCTTTCAAAATTAGGGCATGCTCTCAAAAAATCCCAGTACTCTTCATTCGTGCAAAATTCCATAACCTTTTCAATCCCTGCCCGGTTATACCAGCTCCGGTCAAACAAGACAATCTCTCCGGCAGCAGGAAGATGTGCGGCATACCTTTGAAAATACCATTGTGTTTTTTCCCGTTCTGTTGGAGTGGCTAAAGCTACTACTCGGCAGATGCGGGGATTTAAAACCTTAGTGATTCTCTTGATAGTGCCTCCCTTACCTGCAGCATCACGACCTTCAAAAATAACCACTACTCTGAGTCCCTTTATTTTTATCCACTCCTGGAGTTTTACCAACTCAATCTGAAGCTTGTTTAATTCGTGCTTGTATGTTTTATTGGAAATTTTTTTTGGCTTTGAATCCTGATTATTAGAATTTTCCATATAATTTAATTTTGTAAAGGCTGAATTACCTCAAATAAAAATACAAAATATGCTTAAATAACAGAAATATATGCCCCGAATTTTGTTCTTTCCCTGGCCGGGGTTAAAGGAAAAAAGCCGTATTCAATTTTGTTTTTGTGGATTTTAACGGGATACCGGGCCTCCATTTCTTGTTTGAAATTATAAAAAGTCGTTTTGGGATCATAGAAAATTTTGAAAATGCCTGTCTTCCCGGGAGCTATTAACTTTTCAAGGTGAATTGACAGCTGTCCCATGTTTTGCCTCAGGTTGATTTCAAGAAGCGGATTAATTCTGATACTGTTATCATCGAGACGGAAAATCAATGTATCAACTCCAAAATTTCCTTCATACAATTTTTTCATCTTACTCGCTGAAATGGTTTCAATTATAGGGCCTGTTAAAAATGATGGAACGGTATCTGCAAATTTGACAATTTCGGTATCTGTATCATCACTCCATCCGTTAAGAAAATTTCCCTGGTATTGGCCTTTATAATCTGTAAAAAAACGACTTATCCCCAAAAAGGTAATTTTCCCTTTCCTGATCTCAAACTGGAGTGCCAAATCCAGTTGTTTATTTAACAGTGGTTCTACAATTACATAACCCTGCTGTTTTATCATTCCGGAAATTTTTTCCCACACCTTTTGTACAACGGGAGTTTTAGTGACAGGTTGTATACCTCGCCCTGAAGTACTCCAGGGTGATTTCAACATAACCTTTCCCCATTTATTAATTAATGCATCAATCTCCACTGTATTGTTGCATATATGTGGGGTCATTTCAGGAGGGGGCATAGTTGCCGGATTAAGCCTGGGAATAATTTTTTTTTGTAATTCGATGGCAAATTTTTTTGAATATAATTCCCGGCTATCCTCTCTCCATCCTGATACCGGCGAATGGAGAAATTCTTCGGAACAATAAGGTTTTAACGATGCCAGTGTACGGTGGGCTGCAGGACTCCAGCCCCAGGGTAATAACCATCCAAATGGTTTACCGGTGATGCCGGGATTTTCTGTTATATTGTTTAACAGGGCAAAATGGGGAGGATCAATGCCAATTGATTTTAGGGAATCACTATATTCATTTTCCGGTATCTTTTTTACAATTACTATATCCTGCGGATCGGCAAAGAAGAGAGGCAGGGTTGCCAGGTCCTCCTCCATTGTTGTCAGCAATCTGTTTGGTTGCCATGATGCATTACCGTTTGCTGTTGCATACTCACAGGTTGGATTAAATAAATAAATATTAGAGGATAATTTAGATTGCATCAGAAATAACAGGTTATAATAAAATATCATTCATACAAATTAACACGAATATACCTTCTCATAAAAACATATTCATTGAAAGTTGCTGAAGAAGACAACTAATACAAACTTTTTTGCCTGACAAAAAAATTAAAATGGGAAATCTTCTTCCGGACCCTGTTGTTGTAACTCTTTAATATCAGGTTTCTCGGCAAATTTCTGTACTGCATTTCCATCCACATAAATAGCTTTAAAAGGCTCTTCCACAGGGCAGGCATGCTCACAAGCCCCGCAACCTACACAAATTGTCTGATCTACCTCAGGAATAAGCAAACCGTTTTTATAAGGGATCATTTTAACGGCTTTTGTGGGGCAATGTTCCGAACATGCTCCACAGTCAGTTTCATCAGTATATACTACACAGTTTTGCTTAACAAAAAACACTATTCCCATTTGTGTTATATGCTTATCTTCCAAAGAAAGTGGAAGTATGGCTTTTGTTGGGCAGACATCGCCGCATTTAGTACAATCGAAGTTGCAGTAATTGACCAGATAATCCATGTGGGGTTGCATGAACCCGGAGAGTCCGTATTCTGTTAATGCCGGTTGTAATACGCCGGTGGGGCAGGCTGTTATGCATAATGAACAAGCTGTGCAGATTTCATTAAACCGTTCAATGCTACCGGCGCCCGGTGGGGCAACAGGATGTTCTTTTTTGTTGATAATTAATCCTTTGTTATTATCCGGCATTCTGTTCTTTTTGAGTGCATAAATCTTTTTGCCGGCAATTAATGCAAGGAATGTAAGTAACAGTTTTCTACGGTTTTTGTCGTGAGAACGACCTGTAGATCGAACCTCATGAATATTAACTGAAGTATGTAAACTTGCTTTTTTCTCCATGTGGACAAATTTAGGCTTCATTGACAAAGCTGCCTCCGGACAAATATTTAAACAGTTGAAACACACTACGCAACGTGTATGATCAACAGAATAATTTTTAACGCTTATACATTCACTCTTACAAACACCTGCGCATAGTCCGCAACGTGTACATTTGTTCTTGTCGAAATTTACCTTAAACAAAGAAAAACGTGAGACTTCTCCAAGTAATGTACCTACCGGACAAATGGTGTTACAGAATAATCTGCCTCTTTTCCAGGCAAAATAAGCAATCGCTCCGGTAAGAGCTAGAGTTAGAATTACCGGAACAATATAAGGTTGTAAAAGTGTATGATGAAAAACTGAATAGATATTCATCTTTTGGAATACAGGGACAGTTAAATTGTTAGTCCATACAATAAGAGGTTTTGACAAGTAGGTAAATGTACGCCCTGCAATGCTGTATGGATCAAGCCAGGCAGATATCCACCCCATTCCGAAAATTATAGCTATTGCCATAATCCCCAGAAAGGAGTATCGTAATACCGGATATGCTTTTTTAAATCTGAAAAACCTCTTTTTTTTCGAAAAACGTTTTGAAATCCAATTAATTATATCCTGAAAGATTCCGAGGGGACAGATTACTGAACAATATATCCTTCCTGTAATTAAAGTTGCCAACAGCACCACAATAAAACCACCAGCGGTTATTATAGAAAATGTGGCCAGAAAATTAAGCAACGAGGGTACGAACTGTAACCATAACACAGAGCTGACCATATCCGTAGATATCCACTCATAAATATCATTAAATATGAGAAAAACCAAAATAAATATTGCGGCTGCAATAATTATTCTGGTTTTTCTCAGGAATCTGTAAAAAGTCATAATATAAAATTTAGCTCATTTTTATACGACTGATTGAGACTTTATTAAGGTCCATAATGCCCAGTTTCATCTCATCAGCTATTCGTATATGATTAATTTCTTTTGGTTCCCTTCCGAACATAAGAGTAGCTGCTGCATCAACAGCAACAATATCTTTTCCTGCAATAAGAGCTTTAAGATCAGTTACATCGGCGACAGAAACCCCGCGTGGGCCGTTACGGGCGAGCATACGGTAACCGTCAATTATATTAAGGTCAGGTTTTCTGAAGGTCAGGAAGTCAGCTATACACTGGCTTAAGTCATTACTATGATAATATCGTCGGTCCCATACCACTCCCATGAGATTCTTCATGGCAAGGGAAACTGTTGTGGAATTATGGTTTTTTAGAATCGGTACATTTATTAAAACATCTGCATCTAGCAATTCCTTGTGCACTTTAACCTTTTTAAGGCTTTTCCCTTGTGGAACGGTTACTTCGCTGTAAAAAGATTCATTATCGGCCTGTGCCACCTTTGCACCGGCATTTCGTGCAAATTCTTCAATTTTGCTGTTACTGTAACATCGGTTCCACTGGTCACATGTGTGGTCAAATACAACAACTTGTGATGCGCCTGCATCCATGCAGCTTTTTACTATTCTGGCAATTAGTTGTGGATTTGTATTGGCTGCCCTCTCCGGCGGTGCATCCCAGCCAATATTCGGCTTTACTAAAACTTTTTGGCCTGATTTTACAAATTTGCCCATACCCCCCAATGCCTCAATGGCTTTGTCAAACATATCCACTGCCTCACCACCTCTAACGGCAACAAGGTCGTAACTGCCTTGTTCTGCAGGCAATCCTATTGCATTCAGCCCTCCGAAATTTGTGATTAAGGCGCCTGCAAGGCCTACTCCGGCACTTTTAACAATAAACTCTCTTCTTTTCATAATTATCTCCCTTAATTTTTGAATGAAAACAAAAATAATTATATTTTTTTAATTTTCTGTATAAATAAAAAGCCCGTGTAATAAATCAAGGTATTACACGGGTCTTTGATAACTCCTTGTGGTTTAACTGAGAGCGTCAGGAACATCTTTATAATCGGGTTCGTTTGCAATTTCCGGCACCTGTTGGGTATACGTGACAACTCCATTTTCATCAAGGATTATCACTACCCTTGAGAGTAAGCCTGTAAAAGGTCCGTCTGCTATCTCAAGGCCATAGTTCTTTCCAAATTCACCTGTCTCATAATCTGAAAGTGTAATGACATTCTGAATGGAGCGAAGCCACCCTGTCATTCTGAATAGAGCGAGGCCACCCTGTCATTCTGAATGGAGCGAAGCGGAATGAAGAATCTCCTGAACATGGGTAGTTACTCCTTAAGGGGGAGATCCTTCACTTCGTTCAGGATGACAATATGGGGCAGTGCCTTTAAGGGGGAGATCCTTCACTTCGTTCAGGATGACAAATGGGGCAGTGCCTTTGAGGGGGAGATCCTTCACTTCGTTCAGGATGACAATATGGGGCAGTGCCTTTAAGG
>CAZJGI010000012.1:42509-49166 GCA_964545315.1 uncultured Prolixibacteraceae bacterium | reverse complement strand
ATATGGGGCAGTGCCTTTAAGGGGGAGATCCTTCACTTCGTTCAGGATGACAATATGGGGCAGTGCCTTTAAGGGGGAGATCCTTCACTTCGTTCAGGATGACAATAGAAGCAGTGAAACAGAACGAAGAATCAATACAAGGTTTTCCGTTAATTCATAGTTTTATATGTGGATCTGCCTTTTTACCCGATTTTTTTGTTTAAATCAATCTCATAAAATTGTTTATTTTTAAAGCCTTAATATGTAACTTGCAGTGCTTATATATTTTTTGTATCCTTGTCTGGCAGGGATACTTATTGGATATATCATGTTCCGGGATTATTTCAGAAGAATACCTGCAGATGCAAGAATTTTTTTAAAAAATTAGTAAGGAATAAATTAATCAATAATGAAAAATCTTAGAAATAGGCTATATAATAATGAAACGCTAATAGGTTGCTGGTTAAATCTTGGAAATTCTTTAACAGCTGAGATCGTTGCCTTAATGGGATTTGACTGGGTTTTGATTGATCTGGAACATGGATCAGGAACTGAGAGAGACCTTCTTTATCAGCTACAGGCAATTGAGCACACTTCTGCTGCTCCTTTAGTGAGGGTTGAGGGTTTTGAAAGACAAAGAATCCACAGAGTTCTGGATATGGGTGCAGAAGGAGTCATGTGTCCCAGGATAAGTAATTTACAAGAAGCAGAAAGGGCAGCTCAAGGACTTAAATATCCTCCATCAGGTATAAGGGGTGTAGCAAAGATGGTGAGAGCTGCTGAATTTGGAATAAAATTCAATGATTACCTTAAATCCGGCAGTAATGACATTGTTGGAATTGTACAGATTGAATCACAGGGTGCCCTCAATCATTTAGATGAGATAGCGGCTCTTGACGGTATTGATGTACTCTTCATAGGACCAGCTGACCTTTCAATGGAACTTGGCATTTTCGGGCGTTTTGATCATCCTCTTTTTGTCGAGGCAGTAAAAAAAACCTGTGACACTGCAAATAAGTATGGCAAAGCATCAGGAATACTTCTTCCTGATCCAAGCTATTTCAATGATTATCACAGTATGGGTATGAGATTTTTCGGCAGTGGTTCAGATGCTGCGTTCGTGGCTGACGGCGCCATGAATATGTATAAGAAAATAAGTAGTTTAAGATCAGAGAAAACAAAATAGATTGTTATGACAGTACCCTCCATTTTAGCTGATCCCTTTGTTATTTTATTGATTTCTGTGGTTGTCATGTTTACAGCTATTATTTGGCTAAAAGTGAATGCTTTTATAGCTCTTTTACTCGCTGCTTTTATTGTTGCTGTATTGACGCCCGGTTCAAGTATTGAGCAGTTTGCTCTTGCCGGTGGCATGTCTGCGGATGAAGCTGTTGCACTGGCAGGGAAAAGTGCCGGCGAAAGAGTAGCACAAGCTTTTGGCAACACTACTGCACAAATCGGCATTCTGATAGCAATGGCTGCAGTAATCGGGAAGTGTCTTCTTGAAAGTGGCGGGGCTGAGCGAATTGTAAGGTCAGTTATAAAAATTACAGGGGTACAAAGGGCTCCTGTTGCTTTTACGATAAGCAGCTTCTTCCTTGCAATACCTGTATTTTTTGATACAGTTTTTTATCTTATGGTGCCTCTGGCCAAGGCCATGGCTGTAAGATTGAAAAAAAAATATTTATTATTGATATTATCAATCGCTGCCGGTGGAACTATGGCCCATTCGTTGCTTCCTCCCACACCGGGACCGCTGTTTTTAGCAGCGGTAATGAAAATACCTATTCATATGATGATGATTGGAGGATTTATTGTTGGTGTCTTTGCGGTCACTTCCGGTTATATTTATGCAGTATGGATCAATAATAAATTATCCATTCCATTAAGAGATACCGCTGATGCACCTTTGGATAAAATTGAAGCACTTTCAAAGACCCAATCCGGTCAATTGCCCCCATTATGGTTGTCATCGTTGCCAATATTAGTTCCCCTGGTATTAATAAGTCTTGATGGTATAATTGACGCATTCAGGACAAATACAGGATCAGATATTAATAATATAATAATGGCCTTAGTTGGATTTTTAGGAAATAAAAATACAGCACTTGTAACCGGGGGCCTCATAGCATTGTTTTTACTGGCCAGGCAGAAGAGCGGAGACAGTGGTCAGATGTCATCTTCAGTACAGAATGCTTTAATGAGCGGGGGAGTTATTATTCTTATTACATCTGCAGGCGGAGCGTTTGGAGGAATGCTTCAACAAACCGGCATAAGCCTTAAAATTGCAGAGTTGACAAGGGAATTCCAGATGGCACTTATACCATTGGCATTTCTGATAACTGCGGTTGTAAGGACTGCCCAGGGCTCAGCAACAGTATCCATGATAACTGCTGCGGGAATTCTTGCAGGTATGGCCGGAGATGAAGAATTGGGATACCATGTGTTATATCTTGGATTGGCTATTGCCTGCGGATCAAAGCCTTTTCCGTGGATGAATGACAGTGGCTTCTGGATCATAAGCAAGATGAGTAATTTTACTCCGGGCGAAACGTTGAAGTCATTTTCCGCTATGCTTACTATAATGGGGATTACAGGATTGATAATCACATATCTGGGTGCCCTCTTTTTTCCATTGGTATAAAAGTAAATATCCATTAGCAAGTTAATTGATGGATGTATATTAAATAATTTTTTATTAATTAAGTTTAAAACAGAATCAATATGAATAACGAAAAAATTGGATTTATAGGATTAGGGATAATGGGCAGGCCTATGTCTTTAAATTTAATTAAGGCAGGTTTTTCACTTGCAGTTCTTGAAAGCAGCAAGGCATCGGGTGAATTATATACAGCCGGCGCTGTTTTATGTAAAACTGCTGAAGAGATTGCACAAAAAAGTGATATTGTTATAACTATGTTGCCTGACTCACCTGAGGTAGAAGAAGTAGTTTTTGGGAATAACGGGATTTTGCAAGGTATTAGAAGTGGATCCCTTTTTATTGATATGTCCACTATCTCACCTTCCACGGCCATCAAGATATACAAAGCTATGCAATTGAAAGGTGTTGAAGCCCTGGATGCCCCGGTTTCGGGTGGCCAAACAGGTGCAGAACAAGGTACTCTTTCTGTAATGGCAGGAGGTAGTGAAGAGGCCTTTAACCGGGCAAAGCCATTATTTGATGTAATGGGCAAGAGTACGGTGCTCATAGGCGATGCAGGTGCGGGTCAAATGACAAAAGCATGTAATCAGATTGTGGTCGGAGTGACAATTCAGGCAGTGGCTGAAGCACTTACCCTTGCCAGGAAGGCGGGTGTTGATGTGGCCAAGGTGAGAACTGCCCTGTTAGGCGGACTGGCACAAAGTGAAATATTAAACCGGTACGGACAAAGGATACTTGACAGGAATTTTAAACCTGGTTTTAAAATTAAACTGCACAGAAAGGACCTTAATATCGCTTTACAGGCAGGAAAGGAATACTCGGTAGCTCTTCCCGGGACTTCGCAGGTGGCAGTGAATATGGATGCAATGATTGCTCAGGGCATGGATGAACTCGACCATAGCGCACTTGCACTGCTTGAAGAAAAACTTTCAGGATTGGAAAGTTGATCTGTAAAAATATTTTTATTGCTTTCTCTTACTTAGAAAGCAATAATTTGTTAATCCCCTGATTCTACCATCTGGTTGGTTTAAATTTCCAACCGGGTTGTATTTTTTGCATTTCAATTTCATCATTACGCTCAGTGAGTCCGCATTTCAGATACCTTTCATGCAGTAATGCAACTGATTTCCTGTCAAGCGTAACTCCCAGTCCCGGCCCCGGAGGCACCGACAAGGAACCTCCTTCAAATTTGAACGGCCCCTCCTCAATTATCTCCTCCGATTGCCAGGGATAATGTGTATCGAGAGCGTAATCCAATTGCGGTATTGCAGCTCCCAGGTGAACCATTGCAGCAAGTGATATGCCTAAATGGGAATTGGAATGCATAGACAAACTTCTTTGAAAAGTATTTGCAAGCCTGGATAATTGAAGGCAAGACCTTAAGCCCCCCCAGAAATGATGGTCACATAAAATTATATCCTCAGATCCTGCCTCAATACTTCCCGGCAGATCTTCAAACGACGTTGTACACATATTCGTTGCCAGAGGGGTTTTTAAATTTTTACGGACAACTGCCATGTTGCCCTGCCCCCGAACCGGATCTTCAAGATATTCAAGTATGCCTTCAAGTTTTTTGCCATATTTTATTGCAGTATCAACTTGCCATAAAGCATTTGGATCAAGACGTAATGGTATTTCAGGGCCGAATACTTTTCTGAGGGCTATGACTGCATTAGCCTCTTCTTCAGGATGAAAAACACCACCCTTCAATTTTATTGATTTAAAACCGTACTCTTTACACATAGCTTTAGCCTGTATGACTATTTCATCAGGATTGAGGGCTTGTTCCTGTCTGATCTTAGCCCATCCTTCGGTATCCGGATCTTTATTAAATCCAAATGGGCCGCCGGCTCCCTCTTGTTTGTAAAACAGGTAGGCTGCAAAAGGTACTTGATCGCGGCACTTTCCTCCCAGAAGATCAACAATCGGCCTGTTGCATAATTTCCCGATAATGTCAAGACAGGCTACCTCAATTGCACTGAAAATATGTACCAGTTTTCTTTTATCCCAGGGTTGGTCACCTCTTTGGTCTCCTTCATCCGAAAAACGGCTTTTTAAAGTTTCTAATATCCTGTTTAACTGAAATGGGTCAGTCCCGATAATTATATCGCGTATTGTCCCAAGTGCATCAATTACTGCTTTACTACCCGGAATTTCACTGATACCGCAAATATTATCCTCAGTAACAAGCTCAATTACAGTCCTTAAGGCATATGGTGCATGCAATCCTGCAGCATTAAGTAACGGAGGATCGGAGATAGCAATCGGAGTAATATGCATCTCCCTGATGATTGGTAGTTTCTTCATTATATTTATATTAATGTTTATGCAATTTAACCTTCAATCCATTTTACACTGTGATCACCGGTCACGGCAATTGTTTCAGCAGGTGATTCCAGTTTAAAAAAAGACCACGGGCCTTTAATAAAGGGGTATCTGGTTATGACCTTTTCATTTATCTCAATTCCCAGCCCTGGTGTTTCCGGCACTTTCAGATAACCGCCGATGATTTCAGGTTTATCCTTTAGTATTTCATCAGATAACGGAAATGGATACATTCCGGGACGATCCTTAGCCGAATAACACGGATATTCAAGCCATTCAACTACATTCTCAGGCCAGCAAATTCCAAGCTGCGCTGCAGCAAGTACTTCGAGCAGGTTTCCCCAACTGTGGAATGCAAACCTGAGTCCTGCTTTTTCAGCCATTTTAAAAATGTTGATGCCCATTTCAAATCCCCCCTGGCAACAGACATCCATTTGCAGATAATCAACTGCATTATTTTCAACCAGGCTCTTAAATCCACTAAGTTCCTGTTCATGTTCTCCCGATGCTATTTTTATATATCCTTTTGATTTTAGCTGGCGATAAGCGTTATGGTCTTCCGGAGGCAGGGGTTCTTCAAGCCACTCTGGACCATATGCAGCCATTTCTTTCGCAAGCCTGCTGATTATTTCAGGTGTATAGCTTCTATCCCCCATCCTCCACCATGTATGGGCATCAACCATCAGTGCAGTATTATTGCCTGCTGCTTTGCGCATAAGTTCAATTGTTTTCAGATCATCTTCCGGACCCGAGGCTGGTCGCATTTTATAACCGGGAAATCCCATCCCGGCAATAGCAGCAGCTTCTTCTGCATATTTTTCCGGAGACATATACATTCCTGCACTTCCATAAAGCTTTATTGATGAACGTTTGCGTCCCCCCAGTAGCTCCGACATCGGGCAGCCTTCATACCTGGCAACAAGATCAATAAGGGCTATCTCTGCTGCATGATAAGTTTTTAAACTATCGTGGTCACCTTTGAAATTAAATGATCTCCAGTCACGGGGGTCTTTCCCTTCAAGAAAAGGGCCAATGATATTTTTAATCTCCCCGGCTGCCCTCTCATGAGCAGGACCGGGTGCATACCCGGCTAACCCAGAATCGGTTTTTACCTTGATGAGCATTGCATCTCTTTTTAAAATTGTCCTGACCCCTCCCCAAAATGGCAGTATAACCGGTTCCGGCATTGGAAAAGACATCAAATAAACTTCAACTTTTGCAATTTTCATTTGTTTAAAATTTTGTAATTATTAAAGGGGTGATGCCCATTATATTTTTTATTCCTTATGTCATCCGTTCACTGAAGTGAACGGCAAAGGATAAGGCCTTGAACCTCCTGACTGCATTTCTCAGAACTATATCCTTTTCCGTCGGCCGACTGATAGACTATATTTTTTATAACTATATCCTTTGCTTTAACCGACATACTGGTTACATTTATCAAGATTTTATCCTTTACCGTCGCTGACAGACAGGTTCCATTTCTGAGAACTATATCCTTTGCCGTCGCTGACAGACAGGTTCAATTTATCAAAGCTATATCCTTTGCCGTCGGTTTCAACCGACGGTTTAGAATGCTAATCCCACACCCACTCAGCTAACTTTAAGCTTTGTGATTTAAAGAATGCTTCGGTTCATTCAAATGTTTCAAATATATTATTTATTGGCCTTTACTTTGACAATAGTTAAAT
>CAZJGI010000012.1:0-42409 GCA_964545315.1 uncultured Prolixibacteraceae bacterium | reverse complement strand
ATTCAAATGTTTCAAATATATTATTTATTGGCCTTTACTTTGACAATAGTTAAATTTTTATATTCTTTTTTATTGTTTTTTTTATGATGTTGCATATTTTATTGAAATATTTTATTTGTAATTGACTTTTTATATTTATCTGCTCAACATTATAGAAATTTTATTTAGATTGCACCATCAATCTAAGAAAAAATATATTTTTTGGAAGCTATGGCAAATTCAAAAATCGATTTAAAACTTGAGCAGCAGAATACTATTAATACACCCAGGTATAATTATAGTTTTTCTGCACGAGTGTTTTTTTTGCTCATGGATATCACGGCCGGCAAAAAAAACGATCTTCCTAAAGCTAAACTACTGGAAATACTCGCCAGTATCCCATACCGGGCATGGGAAATGCGAAATTATATGAAGCAGACCCGTAAATATAAAAAATTGGCCAGGGTCAGGAAGTATAACCAAATTATAGAATGGTCACGTGAAGCTCAGGATAATGAGTACACACATTTACTTGTTATTGATCAGAAAATGGCTGAAGACGGATTGAAGGATAAATGGTATTTGTCATCTGCAATTACCTTTTTTATCGTATTATTCTATATTCTATTTGCAAAATTAGTTGTCTGGTTTAATCCTAAAAGAGCATTCATGTTCAATGCAGAGTTTGAGAACCATGCCGAACTCGTATATGCAAATATGGTAAAAGATAATCCTGAATGGGAGGAAAAGAAAGTCACCAATGAATTTGTAAAAAGCTATGCAGATGTTGCAACATGGGCTGATGTATTCAGGCGCATAGGACTTGATGAAAGAGACCATATGAACCATAGTTTTATTCAGGCAGGTGAGGTTAAGTTTGTTCATAAATATGACGGAATGCCTTATGAAATCCCCGGTTAAATTATTATGCAGATGTGCTTCGGATAATAAATAAGCCATCATCAAAATTGTCTGATCAGATAAAAATTTTTTAGGTCGTTTAATATGAAACGAGCATGATTGTGAAATCACATAAGAATATGATTAAAACATGTGCGAGTTCCATATGATACATTTTAAATAATTGATTTTAATCATATGAAATTGTTTGTGTTGACATCTTTATTAATGATGTTAATATCGTCTCCAACAATATCACAACAAATGTGGAACCAGGAAAAACTTAATGCGATGGCTGATAAATATTCAGTTTCATCTCTTGATATGTTCGTTGATATGCTTTCTTTACCTAATGATTCCCATGACCGGGAGATGTTGGCCAACAACATAGAATGGTTTAATAAAGCATTCAGGGACAGGGGATTCAGTATTAAAAGGCTGGAGACTCCTTCTGTTCCTGCTTTACTTATTGAGCGAAAAGTAACGCATTCCTCCAAAACAATACTATTTTATGTGCACGCTGACGGACAGCCGGTGCATGAAGCTGACTGGGATCAGCCCAGTCCGTGGAAACCCGTATTTAAAAAAATTGATACAGATGGTAAATGGATTATTATATCCACGGAAGATGTTAAAAATGATTTTAATCATGAAACCCGGATATTTGGGAGGTCTTCTTCAGATGATAAAGGTCCAGTGGCAATGTTTCTGGCGGCTGTTGATGCCTTAGATGAAGCAGGGATTAAGCCGGATTTCAATATAAAAATATTCCTTGATTTCGAAGAAGAAATAGGATCTCCCTATTTAGCTGACCTTGTAGAAGCACATAAAAATGAGTTGAGTTCAGATATCCTGATTGTTTTTGACGGCCCCAATCATAATTCCAACAGGCCAACTTTATGTTTTGGTGCCAGGGGTATTACACGTATAACCCTTACTACATACGGAGCCAGATCCGCGTTACATAGCGGGCATTACGGGAATTATTCCCCAAATCCGGCGTTTATAATGGCAGGATTACTCTCCTCTATGAAAGATGATGAAGGTAAGGTGCTGATCCCCGGATTTTATGACGGTATTAAATTAACTGCTGAAGAAATAAGTATCCTGGAAAGAGTTCCGGATGATGAAGTGGAGATTAAGAGGAAATTGGGTATTGCCTCGTCTGACAGGGTAGGTAAGACATACCAGGAGTCTATGCAGTATCCTTCCTTGAATATCAGAGGCTTGCAGGCCGGACAGGTTGGAGAAAATGTTACAAACATTGTCCCTGACAGATGTGTTGCAGAAATTGATATAAGGACAGTACCTGAAAGTGACCCTGAAAGATTAGCAGCGCTTGTGGAACAACATATCCGGGGTAAAGGATTTTTTATTACAGATGAAGATCCTTCAGATGAAGACCGCCTAAAATACAGCCGGATTATTAAGTTTGAGAGGCCTTCGTGGTATCAGGGCTTCCGGACTTCAATGGAATCGAAACCCTCCATGTGGTTGAACAGCGCTATGATAAGAGCTTTTGGATACGAACCGGTGAAGCTGAGGATTCTTGGTGGCTCACTGCCGGTTACTCCTTTTGTTAATGCTCTTGATATTCCTGCCATTATTGTTCCAACTGTAAATCCCGATAATAACCAGCATGGCCCAAATGAAAATCTCAGGCTTGGAAATTATCGGGATGGCATTAAAATAATGCTTTCTGTACTTACGGAAAAGTTGTAAACAGAGATTTTTATAAGTTTTAGTGGGAATATTGCTGAGCAGACCTTTATTCCAACAATTATATATATGATTATCAAGATACAACACTTTAAAAATCGATCATTCGTATTGTATTTTTAATATATTCAGTTCGATTTTTTTAAAATGATCGCAAAATTTTCCGCAGACTTCATTTTTTTTGATCCGAAATAGAATAGATTATCTAATAGCTTGATAAATAATGGTTTATAATTTATCAAGCTAATTATTTTAATGTTTTTATTCAGGTAATACTTATCCAATATAATTTTGAAATTCAGGCTGTTGAATGATTTTAATCTTTAACATGGGCTATATGTAAAAAATATAGGGTTTGAGGTCATTTTTTCAAATATTGTTATATTAGCAAAATTTGAACTTAAGTATCTGCTTGATATTGATTATTATAGATATATTACTATTTTTTTTGGAGTTTGCTTATGAAATAAAAATTGAAATAAATAATAGAGAACCACGGTTTTGCCCGCCTGTGGTTTTAATTTAATATAACTGTGTTTAATCTAAACGATTCAAAATTATGAAACAACTTTTTAAATCGCTTTGTTTCCTGCGAGGGAATAGAGCTAAGATTCTTCTAAAAATTAAACTTCCGGCATTATTGATCTTTTCAGTATTGTTTGTTTCCGCTGAGGACATATATTACGGATCTGGTACGGAAAACAAGAGTGTTGATTTGCCGTCAGGCAATACTGGTCTTTCCAGGGAATATCAGTCTGTTCAGCAACAAAATGTAGTAAAAGGGAAAGTCATTGATGAGGAGGGGGCGCCACTTCCGGGAGTTACAATTACTATAGTTGGGACGACGAGGGGAGTAATAACTGATGTAGATGGTACCTACTCTATTGAAGCTAAACCTGCAGATAAGCTTGTTTTTTCTTTCATTGGGAAGGAGAGTCAGATTGTTGACGTCGGCAACCAGTCAACGATTAACATCACCTTAGGTGAAAAAATTGATGAACTGGAGGAGGTTACGGTAGTTGCCTTCGGTAAACAGAAGAAGGAGAGTGTTATTTCTTCAATTGAAACGATAAAATCTGATGATTTGCGAGTTCCGTCAAGTAACCTCACTACTGCCTTTGCCGGGCGGATGGCAGGTATGATATCCTATCAGACGACAGGTGAGCCTGGCCAGGATAATGCACAATTCTTTATTCGTGGTGTCACATCTTTTGGAACAGGTAAGGTTGATCCTCTCATTTTAATAGACAATATTGAAATGACTACTAATGACCTGTCGCGGTTACATCCTGATGATATTGCAAGTTTTTCCATATTAAAAGATGCAACCGGAACAGCGGTGTATGGTGCACGTGGGGCAAACGGTGTAATCCTGATTACCACCAAGGAAGGCAGGGAAGGTTCAATGAAAGTGTCAGTAAGGTTGGAAAATGCCTTTTCTGCACCAACAAGGGAGATCGAACTGGCCGATCCGATAACATATATGAAGTTGGCAAACGAGGCTTCAAAAACTCGTGATCCTTTGGCTCCTAATATGTATATGGAAGAAAAAATTGACAATACACAAAGGGGAACCAATCCATATGCATATCCTTCAACAGACTGGATGAATGTCCTGTTCAAGGATGTTACAATGAATCAAAAGGCACATTTAAATATAACAGGTGGAGGAAAATTGGCCCAGTATTATATCTCCGGGTCATTTGCCCAGGACAACGGAATTTTAAAGGTGGATAACCGCAATAATTTCAATAATAATATTGATCTTAAGAAATACCTCGTACGGTCTAATATTACTATGAACCTAACTAACACAACAAAAGCTAAAATAAGGGTACATGGTACGTTTGACGATTATGTCGGCCCTGTACCAGGTGGGAGCCAGCTTTATCGTGATGCACTTAATGTAAGTCCTGTGCGATTTCCCCCTTTTTATGAACCGGATGAAAAGCACGCAATGTTTGACCATATACTTTTCGGAAACTCGGAGGGTGCCAATTATATGAATCCTTATGCTGAAATGGTAAAGGGATACAGGCAAACAAGTAAAACTGTAATGTTGGCACAGTTTGAACTTGAACAGGATTTCAGCCAGTGGATTGATGGCCTGAATTTGCGTGTGCTGGGTAATACGATTCGAAATGCAGACTTTGATCTTTCCAGGTCATACAGTCCGTTTTATTACGATGTTCTGATGTATGACAGAATTGAGGATAAATATATGCTTCAGGAGCTTAATACTGATGAAGGCACTGAATACCTGTCATTTTCACCGGGAGGTAAAGATATTTCCAGTTCATTTTACGGGGAATCATCAGCAACATATGATCAAACATTTGACAGGCACGGAGTTAGCGGAATGCTTGTGTTTATTGCCAGAAATGCATTAAATGCTAATGCAGGGACTCTCTCTGAATCTTTGAATATGAGGAACCTTGGACTTTCAGGCCGTTTTACTTACTCATTTGATGATAAGTATCTGTCAGAATTTAATTTTGGATATAACGGAACTGAAAAATTTGCCAAGGGAAGCCGGTGGGGATTTTTCCCGTCTTTTGGCTTAGGCTGGGTAGTGTCAAAAGAAAACTTTTGGCAACAAGGAATTAATAATGTTATTAACAATTTGAAAATTAAAGGAACTTACGGATTAGTAGGGAATGATGACATTGGTGCAGAGCGCTTTTTCTATCTGTCAGAGGTCAATATTAACGGCGGCAGAGGCTATACTGCCGGGTATAATTTTGGATACTCCAGAAATGGTGTTAGTATACAGAATTACCCTAATCCTGATATAGGATGGGAAGTTTCATACAAATCAAATTTAGGAATAGAGATGGGCATGTTTGACGGTGACCTTAATCTGATTGCAGATCTGTTCCAGGAAAGGAGGACTCATATTTTACAGTCCAGGGCAGATATACCTACCGAAATGGGTTTATGGTCGACTCCCCAGGCTAATGTGGGTGAGGCCAGGGGCAGAGGTGTAGATGCTTCAATAGATTACAATAAAATAATAAATAATATGTGGTTTGTCGGACGGGCAACATTTACTTATGCACGATCGACATTTTTATATTATGAAGAACCTGATTATGAAACTCTAGGCACTCCATGGAAATCGAGGATAGGTATGCGTTTAGGACAACGGTGGGGTTATGTGGCAGACAGACTTTTCATCGATGAAGCTGATGTATTGAATTCTGCCCGTCAGGATTTTGGGGTTTATGGCCCGGGTGACCTTAAGTACATGGATATTAATGAAGACGGTGTTATTAATAACCTGGATATGGTACCTATTGGTAATCCCGGCACACCTGAGCTGAACTACGGCTTCGGCCTCTCTTTTGGGTATAAGAAATTAGATGCCAGCTTCTTCTTTCATGGTTCAGCAAGATCGACATTCTGGATTGACGCCGCGGCAATGTCCCCATTTGTCAGATCAGGTAAGTTGGAAACAGGATTGGCAAAATTCATTGCCGATGACTACTGGTCAGAGGACTCACAGAACCCTTATGCCGGCTGGCCAAGGCTTGCAAATTACCGTGTAGACAACAATATACAACGAAGCACCTGGTTCATGCAGGATGGCTCATACCTTAGACTTAAAAGTGTTGAGGTTGGATATACTCTGCCCGACAGGATAACTAATTATTTAAAACTTGACTTGTGCAGGTTTTATATGAGCGGAACTAACTGGCTGTTGCTGTTTAACAAATTTAAATTGTGGGATGTGGAAATGGGTGGTAATGGATTAGGATATCCTATTCAGAAAACAGTCAGCCTGGGAGTTAATATTTCATTTTAATTATTAAGATCATGAAAAATAAAATATATAATAAAATAATTATAACAGGGATCATTATTTGTTTTTTGGGAGTTTCCTGTAACAATTTTTTGGATGTGGTACCTGATAATATCCCGACTGTTGATCATGCATTTAACAGAAGATATGAAGCGGAAGGATATTTATTCGGGATATATGGATTTTTGCCCAATTATGCTAATCCTCAGAGTAATCCCGCATTTTTAGGATCTGATGAAATGTGGCTGATGAGGGGTTTTGAAGAGTCAAGATACGGCAGTTATCATATGTGGACAATAGCATTGGGAGAACAGGGTACGGAAAATCCTATTGCCGATTACTGGTCCAGTGTACAGGATGGTTATAGCTTGCAGGGGGGAAGCCCACTCTTTACTGCAATCCGTGATTGTAATATCTTCCTTGAGAATATTCACAAACCTGTCGACCTTGAGGAATGGGAAAGGAGACAATGGATAGGTGAAGCAATGACACTACAGGCTTACTTTTATTTTTGGTTGTTCAGAATGTACGGGCCAATACCTCTGATGAAAGAAAACATTCCAATAGGCGCTCCCGGTACAGATGTTAGTGTATACAGAGAACCGGTTGATACTGTTGTAAACCATATTGTCAGAATATTGGATGAAGCAAGTGATTTGTTGCAGTTGACACATTTAAATCCTGTAGATGACCTGGGCCGGATCACAAAACCAATTGCGCTTGCATTAAAAGCACAGGTGTTAACTTACGCAGCAAGTCCTCTTTTTAACGGTAATCCTGATTATGCAGATTTTGTCGATAAAGAGGGAGTTAATCTGTTCCCGGGAACATATGATCCTGGTAAATGGGAAAGAGCAGCAACAGCCCTCCGGGAAGCAATAGATGTTTGTCATGAGGCCGGTCATGGATTGTTCGATTTTGCATCTTTGAATTTACCTTTAAATCCTAAAACCGTAGCTGCCCAGCAGGTTAGGGGAGCTGTAACTGAAAGATGGAACAATGAATTAATTTGGAGTATATCAAGCAGTAATCCCCAGCAATTACAGCGTTACAGCCTTCCGCCATGGAGTATATGGAGCAGAGGCGGAGCGCTTGTGTCAATGTCTTCAGCACCTCCTTTGAGAATTGTTGAACAATTTTATACTAAAAACGGAGTACCTATAGAGGAGGATAAAGACTGGACAGGAGTTGATCCGTATGAACTGCGCGACTGGGATTCAGAGCATGAATTCCTGATTGGGAAAGATTTTAGAACAATAAATTTGCATTTTAACCGTGAACCAAGATTCTACGGTTCAATAATGTTTGATGGGGGAACTTTTTACGGAGATGGAAAAATGAGTGATGCCAAGATGGGAGTCACAGGGTTTCACTTTGAATCAGGAGTTTTATATGCCGGGACAATGTCAGGCCCTATTACCGGATACCTTATAAAAAAACATGTTCACAGATTGAGTGCTTTCCCTGCTGAAGGACGTTCTGTAAGCTATTACAGGTATACCTTCCCGGTTATCCGTCTTGCTGATCTGTATCTTATGTATGCTGAAGCATTGAATGAATATAAAGAAACACCAGATCAGGAAGTTTATGAATATATCGACCTGGTGAGGAACAGGTCCGGCCTGAATGGAGTAGTTCAAAGTTGGGCGGATCATGCAACTGATCCTGACAAACCCCTTACAAAAGAGGGATTGAGAGAAATAATCAGAAGAGAAAGAATGAATGAGCTTGCCTTTGAAGGTATCAGGTTCTGGGATATAAGACGTTGGAAAATGGCTGAGGAACTGATGAATACTCCAATAAGAGGATTGAATGTGTACGCAACGGAGTACGAAGATTTCTATGATGTTAAAGTTATTGACAATATAACTTTTGAGAAAAAGGATTATTTATGGCCAATCAGGGTGGCAGTTCTGTCTAAGAATGCAAACCTTGTGCAGAATCCGGGTTGGTAATTTATATGTAATAAAAATTAAATAATAATAAAGATGAAAAAAATAATATATTTTCTCGTGTCGTTGATGATTCTGTTTGCCGGATGCGATGAACTTAAAGAATATAGTTATCCGGTAGATGATATTCCTCCGGGTATTGTTTCAAATATTAATGTAGAAAATCTTCCCGGAGCTGCAAGAATTACTTATACCTTGCCATCGGATAATGATCTTATGGGTGTAAAAGCAGTTTATTTCAATACCCGGATAAATACGGATTCTGAAGTCTTTTCCTCTGCTTTCAGAGATACCATTGATTTGCAGGGATTTCAAGATACAAATGAACAAATAGTAAGGTTAATTACCTTAGACAGAAGTAAAAATGAGTCACAGCCGGTTGAGGTTACCATTAAACCATTAACACCCCCTGTAATAACGATAGGGGAAACTTTATCTGCCAATGCAACTTTTGGAGGTCTTTATGTTTCATGGGTAAATGAGTCCCGGGCAAATGTTGGCATTGCATTATCTGCTGATGATTCGACAGGAACAATGGTACATAATTACACATACTATTCAAATGCTGCAGATGGTGAATATACCTTCAGGGGATTTGATGATGTGGAGAGAAGATTTAACTTAAAAGTGGTTGACAGGTGGGGAGGAGAGTCGGAACCTCTTGATATTGTTTTGAAACCTTTATATGAAGAAAAGCTCTCACCGAAAAATGAATTTGGAGAGTTAAAGTGGGTGCAATATGGTGAAGATGACGGAACCAACGTCTGGCGTGGGGATATTCCCCAGAGGGCAAACCATAATAGTAATTTTTGGAAGAATGCAGTTGATGCTAATGTCGGTACAATGGCTGCCATTGCGGTAATCCACGGAGGTAATTATTTGGGAATTTACACTAATAAGAGTGAAGAATTAAGTATCCCAGTTTATCCGACATATATTACAATGGATTTTAGTGCTGAATATTTATTGAGCCGTCATAAATTATGGCACTGGACAACCAGGGTATTAACAGGATATGCACCCAAAAGATATGAGATATGGGCTACCAGGCAAACCAAACCCATTGATACCGATGATATCATGGAAAGCCTTGCTTACTGGACAGGCTGGCCTGAGGCCGGAGGTACGGATGCCTGGAAAAATGACTGGGATAAGATTGCTGTTATGGAAGCAATTCCTCCATCAGGAACAACAGATGTTAATCTGATTACAGAGGATGATGTTGCAATGGCCAAAGCATACGGATTTGAAACTGATATCTATCCTGAATTTACCAGTAAGCCATACCGCTACATAAGATTTGTTTTGCTCGAACCATGGGGCGTTGGCTCCAAATCCTTCCAAATAGGGGAACTTGAGTTTTGGGGTCAGAAGAATGAACCCTAAGAACTCTTTTAAAGAAAGAATTGTCACTGTTTACAGATGACAAAGACGCTACAGGAATTTCAAAAATAAACAGTTAATAATATAAGCCCCGGTTTTTTTAAACCGGGGCTTATATTATATCATCCTGTCTGTTAATAATGTTTCGTTATTGTATTAACCAGTAATAGTTATTCTTATCAGGGTAAAATTTTGACACTTATGGTTACTGCTCCTGAATTTTGTGCGTTCAATCTGGTTGAATTCATGTCGAACCATTCTGATTCCGGTGATTTAACAATTATATCCATCTTTTGCATTTCATAACCTATGCCAATATCTATTGAACCTCTATGTGAGATTTTTTTTCTGAATCCCACTTTCGGGTTAATAAACATACCCCAGCTAAAGCAGTAACCGGCATCTAAAGAAAAGAAAGGGGAAATATTTTTACCGGCATTACTTAATGTGAAATTTGCAAAAACGGGTATAGCCCCGAATTCATTGGCTGCAAAGATAGTTGTATTGACTCTTTCATCTTTTGGCCTGACCCTTAATCCTGAGCCAAGTCCAAGTGACATGTATTGATTTACCTGTTTTGCAAAAATAATATTCAGTATTATCCGGTCTAATCCATATGTGCCAATTCCAAAATGATAGCCGGGTTCAAAGTATATTCTGAAAAATCCGGGAGTTAAATATGAACCATTGACAGCCTCTTTTGTAGATTTATGGACAATTTCCCCGGCGCTGGTTTCAATTTTCATCACTTTATTAGGAACCTGTGCAACAATAAGTCCGTGTATAATACTGTCACTTTCCAGATATACAACATCTTCAAAGTTTTGTTCTTTAAAATCGATTGCAGGTAGTACCAACCCTAACTCTCCTGCATTACGGGGATCGAAGTACCCGCTTTTTCCCAAATCTTTATAACCGCTCTCTTTCTGTCCCAGCCTTATTTTTGCCAGGCCTCTGCCCAGGTAGGATTTGGAATTTCTTGGGGTAATCTCTGCCGCCTTATTGTAATCTTCAATCGCGCCATCGTAATCCTTAAGCTTATCCTTGGCAAACCCCCTTATAAGATATACCTCATCATCAGACGGATTAATTTCGAGAGCTTTATCAAAGTCTTCAATGGCCTGCTTATAATCGTGTAATTTTATTTTAATAAGTCCTCTGTTATAATAGGCTTCATAATAAACAGGGTCAATTTCCAGAGCTTTATTCAGGTCACTTAAAGCTCCCTTAAAATCACTGACCTGGTCCCTTACTAGGCTTCTTCCCAGATAAGCCTCAGAATAGTCAGGCTTAAGCTGCAATGCTTTGGAGTAGTCCTCAAGAGCCCCTGTGTAGTCCTGGATGATTTCCTTGGTAAAACCCCTTACGAGATATGCCTCATAATAATCAGGATCAACACCTATCGCTTTAGTGTAATCTTCTATGGCCCCTGTATAATTCTGGAGTTTATACTTACCAAAACCTCTCGTAAAATATTCTTTAGCCAACTGTCCACTGGCATCTGTGCCGGCAAATAAAATTATTAGTATGAATATTATCTTTGTTAAATTTTTCATATAAAAAACAACTTGGTTAAACAATTTACAATCAAATTTTTATTTAAAATCATAACCTTTCGGCCATTTATGTGTCAAGAGATATATCATGGAGCCACCTACCTGCTATGATCAGGCTCTGAACCAGTTTGCTGCTATGATCAGCACATTATCCTTTGCCGTCGGCTGAAGCCGACGGTTTAGGGTCAAATCTGACTCCCCCGGTTAATTTTCTGCAGCTTTCGTCTTCTTACAAATCCAATGAACTTTGTTATTACAGTCATGCGTTATAAAAACACTTCTGCATACTAAACGGGCCATTCATATATTGCATTGTATTATAAAGGTTAAAACATATATTTTGTTCACAGCCCGTAAAAAGGCTGAAAATACAAATTTTACCGGTAAAAAGAAGTGTATTATGAGATATTTATATAATGTGAGTAAAGTCGGTATGAAATCATTTCAGGGAATGCATAATTCTTTTAAGATTGGATTGAAATAAAAATTGTCATTTAATATTTTTGAATTCTTATCAATTATTTTGATGATTTGTGCATTTATAATGTCAAAAGCATGACATTCCGGCGGATAAAATGGGTTGGCTTGTGCTACCAGCCAATGTGCTTGGCTTGCGTTGGTTATTTATAAGCTAATTGAAAAATTCTTTAAGTTTTTGTGTGTCCTTAATCAGATATTCTCCATCTGTGCAATCTTTTATGACCACAGGTAAGGCATCAAATAAATCCTCTAATGCACTTTCTGAACCAGTTACAAGACTATAAAAATTTGACCCGTCAATCTCCCTGATATTTTCATTTTGTGGGCATTTCGCCCCTTTATCTTTGTCCGAGGGGGTAAATGGCTTGTTAAAACGGATTCCATTTTTAGGGATTACCGCTACGTAACATGCAGTATAACCTCTGTAAATACTGGATTTCGGACTAATTAACTTGTCTAATGAGTAGTATAAGTCAGAAAGTTTACCGCCTGAAATGGTGTTGTATTTATTTTTGACCTCAGCAATCATTTTATTTTTCTCAGAAACAAGGTCAATAACATTACCAACCTTCATATTTGTCCAGCCTTCTGAATACCCTAAGATATTTTGATGAAAATCTCCAATATGGTTTTGTAGAGTTTTTTGAGCCTGCCTGGTGGTTTCACTTTTTATCCAGGTATCGAATTCAATTTCAAACCCTGACATTTCAAAAAGTGCGGCAAACGGGTCAATCACATTTTTGCTAAAATTCTTGACCGCAGCTTGTTTGGCACATTTTGCAATTAAAAGCAATTGCATTACTTCATTTTTAAGGTCTAAATCTGAAATCCATGATAAAAAAGGCATTGTCTCGGTTTTATGTTAAAATTGCAACATAAAAGTAAACAATATTTCTTATTACATGTGATAAGGTCACTATGTTTTGGGATAAATTTTATTTAAAAACCTTATAATAGAATTTCCAACTTCTTTTGCAAAATTTACAGGTACAGCATTTCCAATCTGTTTGTATTGCCGGGAAACTGAACCAGAAAAAGCCCAATCGTCCGGGAATGTTTGAATCCGGGCATATTCCCTAACTGTAAAAGGCCTTGTTTCTTCGGGGTGACAACGTTCAGTTTGCTTTTGAGCAGGACTGCAAGTTAACGTTAAGCTTGGTTCTGACCAACTCATTCGTCTTGCCATTCCGGTTTTTCCGCCTCCCAAATAAAAACTCCCACCCATATATTGTTTTTGTATTTCAATTGGCAAATCTCTCCAATATCCACCTTCCGGGACTAGGTCCAGAACCTCTTTTTTGCTTTTAGGATATTTTGAACCGTCAGAGTCAGGCACATCGCAACAGTATAATTCACCTTTCTTTAATGCATCTTTTATGGTGTAAACTTTTTTAAATGGTTTGGGAAATTCGAATAGGTGATGGTTGAAATCTTTTCTAATGCCAACAATTAAAACCCTTTCCCTTTTCTGAGGTACTTTATAAAAAATAGTTTTAAAAATTCTTGGAGTAATCACATTGTAACCAATTTCATCTAAAATGGAAACCATGCCCTCGATTGTCCTGCCATTTTCATGTGTTAATAACCCCCTCACATTTTCTCCAACGCAGATTGCCGGCATTGTTTCTTGTACGACTCTTGCAAATTCGTAAAATAATGTTCCTCTTGCATCATTTAGCCCAAGTTTTTTCCCGGCATAACTAAATACCTGACACGGAAATCCGCCTGTCACAATATCTACTTCTCCTTTAAGGTTTGAGAATGAAACATTTTTCACATCATCTTCAATAACATTCCAATCAGGACGGTTTTTTCTCAATGTTTCACAAGCCCAATGGTCAAATTCATTTAGGGCCAAGCATTTTATTCCTGCTTCTTCCAAACCAATTGCCAAACCACCTGCACCTGCGAATAATTCAATTGAATTATAATTCCGGTTAGGATTAATTTCATCTTCATTTTCAGTAGGGCTAAACAAAAAGTCAAGACTATCAAATATTTTCAACTGGTCTTTGCGGTAAACCCTGTAATTACTCATTGGTTCACGAACTGCCGAAAGCTTCCCGTTTTTATCCCAACGACGTAAGGTTTCTTTACTAACCGAAAGTAAATCTGCTACTTCAGCAATTGAATAATACTTTTCCATATTTTGTAACCATGTTAATCAACATTACACATGGTTACAAATATAGTTTTATTTTTGAGCTAAAA
This sequence comes from uncultured Prolixibacteraceae bacterium, assembly GCA_964545315.1. GTDB lineage: Bacteria > Bacteroidota > Bacteroidia > Bacteroidales > Prolixibacteraceae > JAAYJR01. Next base: position 28,427 of record CAZJGI010000012.1, on the reverse strand, counting down.
TGTTTTAATTTGCAGATAATTTATTAACAATTTCAGACTTGAAAAAATATACTGAAAATCAAATTATTGTGCCACGATTTAATGAAGCCAATGGTTTTTATACAACCAAACAAAGGTCTGAACTGATGGCAAAAATTAAATCTCAAAACACAAAGCAAGAACTTAAACTGAAAAAAGCATTATGGAAACTTGGGTTTCGATACAGGAAGAATTTAAAAAAAAAACTTCCTGGAAGTCCTGACATTGTTTACTCTAAACATAAATTGGCAATATTTGTTGATGGGGAATTTTGGCATGGTTATAATTGGGCTGAAAAGAAACCTAAAATTAAAACTAACAGAGAATTCTGGATTCCTAAAATTGAAAGGAATATTCAAAGGGATTTACAAAATAATCAACTTCTTGCAGATTCTGGTTGGTATGTCATCCGTTTTTGGGAACATGAATTAAAAAAAGATTTTGAAGGTTGTTTAAATAGAGTAATCAGTTATCTATCCGTTAGAAGTTGATTAAGTTGTAATTGAAGATGCTTGTGATGTATTTCTCCTTTTTGAGTGCCTGCCAGTTCCAAAGCTTTACTTTTGAGCTTGATTTCTACCTGATTAAGCAGAATGTTTAATTGTTTGTAGTTGGTATGTTTATAATTCATTCTAAAGGAGGGTGCCCGGAATTTTTTTCTAACCTGACTTGTAAAAAAATGCCTTGTAAGTCATTGACAAACAAGGCATTTAATGGTACGTTGAGGTCTCTGGCGGATTCGAACCGCCGTATACGGTTTTGCAGACCGCCGCCTAGCCACTCGGCCAAGAGACCGTTCTTTCATTTCGAGTTGCAAACTTAATAAAAAATGTAATCATCGCCATAAAATAGGCTTAACATTTTGTTCTGGCCAAACCTTTTATAATTTTGCATACTTCAATTATCAGTAAGTAATTTAGGAGTATATGACAAATAATTCTGAAAATAAAGAGACGGCAAAAAGGCCGAATTTTATTCATTTGCAGATTGAACAGGATATTAAGGAGGGGAAAAACAGTGGAAGGGTGCATACACGCTTCCCGCCGGAACCCAATGGATATCTTCATATTGGACATGCTAAATCCATTTGCCTGAATTTTGGAATTGCAGAAAAATATGGAGGAAAATGCAACCTCAGATTCGATGATACAAATCCCACCAAAGAGGAAACTGAATATGTTGAATCCATAAAGGAGGATGTTCACTGGCTTGGTTTTGACTGGGAAGGACGTCTTTATTATGCTTCAGATTACTTTGATAAACTACATCAGTTTGCCATTCAACTTATTAAAGATGGTAAAGCTTATGTTGATGACCAGGATGCAGATACAATAAGCCAGCAAAAGGGCACCCCCACGCGACCCGGATTTGAAAGTCCATGCAGAAAGAGGACAATAGAGGAGAACCTTCAACTGTTCGAGAAGATGACAACAGGAGAATTTCCTGAAGGCTCACATGTGCTAAGGGCAAAAATTGATATGGCATCACCCAATATGCATATGAGAGACCCGATTATTTACCGCATAATTAAAGCAAGCCACCACCGGACAGGAGATAAATGGTGTATTTATCCAATGTATGATTTTGCACACGGGCAATGCGACTACTGGGAAGGGATCACCCACTCAATATGTACACTTGAATTCGAAGTGCACCGTCCTTTGTACGACTGGTTTATTGATCAGTTAATGGATTCAGATTATCGTCCCAGGCAAATTGAATTTGCACGGCTTAACCTTACATATACAGTTATGAGTAAGCGTCGTTTGCTGGAACTTGTAAAAGAGGGTTATGTGAGTGGCTGGGATGATCCAAGGATGCCTACTATTTCAGGCTTAAGGAGAAGAGGATATACTCCTGAATCTATCAGAAATTTTTCTGACAGGATAGGGGTCACAAAAGTTGACGGGATGATAGATGTGTCACTTCTTGAATACAGCGTACGTGAGCATCTGAATAAAATTGCCCAACGTGTGATGGGAGTATTAAATCCTTTAAAAGTGATAATAACAAATTACCCTGAAGGGGAGTCGGAAGAACTCGAAGCTATCAATAATCCTGAGGACCCTGCTATGGGGACCCGGAAAGTGCCTTTCTCCCGTGAGCTCTATATAGAAAGGGATGATTTCATGGAAGATCCTCCACGCAAATTTTTCCGCCTGGCGCCTGGCAGGGAGGTAAGATTGCGCTATGCATATTTTATAACCTGTAATGATGCTGTAAAGAATGAAAATGGCGAAATTATTGAACTTCACTGTACTTATGACCCTGACTCCAAAGGAGGTAATTCGCCTGACGGCAGGAAAGTGAAGGCAACACTTCACTGGGTGTCTGCAATGCATGCCGTTAACGCTGAGGTTAGATTGTACGACAGGTTATTTAATGATGAAGATCCGTGCGGCCATAAGGATGTTGATTTTAAGCAATTTTTAAATCCTGATTCTTTAAAGGTACTGAAAGATTGTTTTATAGAACCATCTGTAAAAGATGCTAAACCATTAGGCCATTTTCAGTTTGAAAGGCTGGGATACTTCAGCCTGGATTACGGTTCAACACCAGGTAATTTGCTGTTCAACCGTACGGTTCCTCTACGTGATTCTTGGGCTAAGGTTCAGAATGACAGCTAACACATACAATTGGTCCACAATAATTTTTATGGATGCCGGTATTTGAATGCCTGTTAATTTTTCATTTTTCTTAATTTACCGATTCATATCGTATGTTAACCGAATGTTAAGAGTATTAATTTATTCTTAATTATATATTTGGATAACGTTAAAAATTATAAAAATGGAAAAAGAAAGGGATTCTGACAAGAGAGTTTTATTAGGCCTGTTTTTAATAATAGCCGGAGTAATATGGGTACTGTTCAGGCTGGATATAATTCCTCCGGTTTGGGCTGATGTCTTTGTTTCATGGCAGATGCTAATGATTGGTATTGGTATTTTTTTGGTTATGACCGGGAACAGTACGACAGGTACAATTTTAATCGTTATAGGAGGATTTTTTATGATACATGAAATATTTATCCTTCCATTATATTTAAAAAGAATAGGCTGGCCTGTTATGATAATTGCCATAGGCCTGGTACTGGTTTTTACAGGCAGAAAGCGAAACACTGTTTTAGCCTTTCAAAAAAGTAATTCCACTGACAGTAATGACACATTCGACGATGCAGTGATATTCGGGGGAAGGGAGACTTATGTAAATTCCAAAAATTTTCTGGGAGGTAAGATTACAGCAATTTTTGGGGGTGCAGAGTATGACATGAGACAGGTACACCTTGCCGAGAATGGGGCAGTTATAGACTGCGTTGCCATATTTGGAGGTTGCGGGTTTAAAGTACCTCCTGATTGGTCAGTCGTTAATGAAGTCAACTCAATTTTTGGCGGTGTTAGTGATAAACGTACCCATTCGGCACCGGAGATTGTTACCAATCCTGCAAAAAAAGTTGTTATAAAAGGATTTACCGCTTTCGGAGGCATTGAAATTAAATATAATTAGTGCCACATGTATCTTAATCACCCGTTCATATCCAGGCCAAGGCTAGCCTTTTTTTATATTTTTGTATGGCTTGTTATTATGACTGGTAATGTGCTTCTCAGATGGCTTGCCTATGAAGTGGATCCCGGAGTTGCAGCACTTGAGTTTTTTGCCTTTCCTTTCATGTTCTCAATCATAGGTATTCCTGTTTGGTATGTAATCAAATATTCTACAATTGAAAATAACAGTGTTGGCAGGATACTGACTGCACATCTTGTAGCCGCAACAATAATTATTTTAATGTGGTTATATCTTGGCCTGGTGATCATGAAACTGCTTCATCCTGATTTTGATAAATGGTCCGAAAACGGTATCCCGGCAAATGTTTTTTTTGGATATATGCTTTACATTGTTTATGCGCTCTTCTTTTATGCTGTCAATTATTATCAGGGTTTTCGCGAGAAAGTTATTAATGAATCCCGGCTTAAGTCCCTTGTAAAAGAGGCTGAACTGCATGCCCTTAAATCGCAGATTAATCCGCATTTTTTGTTCAATAGTCTTAACAGCATATCCTCATTAACTTTGAGCGATCCGGCGAAAGCTCATGAGATGGTCATCAATTTGTCATCACTGATGCGCTATTCATTTAAGCATTTCCAGACAGATAAGGTTACTTTAAAGGAGGAGATTAAGAATAATAAGTTCTACCTGCAGATAGAAAAAGTCAGGTTTGGAGAAAAACTTAACGCCGTATTCCGGATAGAAGAAAGCTGCCTTAAAATGACAATACCCAATATGATTTTACAACCTTTATATGAGAATGCCATCAAATATGGGGTTTATGAAGCAACTGAACCTGTCGACATCATCACGAAGGGAACCTGCAGGGATGATCTGCTTGAAATAAGCATAACCAATAATTATGATCCGGAGCTGATAGCGAAAAAAGGTGAGGGAATAGGCCTTCGAAATATCAGGGACCGCCTTCAGATTATTTATGGAAGTCCTATGCTTATGAAAGTTGAAGATGAAAAAGATAAATTTATTGTAACTTTGTTTATTCCACAAACCTGATATATTATGGAGGGTAAAATAAAAACTGTAATTGTCGATGATGAGTTGTTAGCCAGAAACCTTATTAAGTCTTACCTTCAAGATGTTGAGTCTGTGCATTTGGTGGGGGAATGTGAAAATGGATTTGAAGGTGTTAAGATGATCAATGAACTAAAACCTGATTTGGTTATCCTGGATATCCAAATGCCGAAAATTACAGGCATAGAAATGCTGGAACTGCTCGATCATAAACCTGAAGTGATTTTTTCTACTGCTTATGACCAGTATGCAATAAAGGCTTTTGAACACAATGCTATAGATTATCTGTTAAAACCTTTTTCCAAAGAACGTTTTTTGGAAGCGATAAAAAAAGTTTCAGAAAGAATAGTGAGAGGGGATTTCAACTCAGAACCGGCGGGTATATTAAGTGAAGAATTGAGGGAAGGCTTTCTCGACAGAATAGTGGTAAAGGACCGCAGTAAAATTCATATTATCCCGGTTAACCGGATAATATATATCGAGGCAATGGACGATTACGTAATGATCTATACACAAGAGGGGAGGTATATAAAGCAAAAAAGAATGAAGGATCTCGAAGATTCGCTCGATCCGCAGGAGTTCATACGCATACACCGTTCCAGTATAGTGAAAGTAAATGAAATTAAAGAGATACAACAATATGAAAAGGAGTCACATATTGTAATACTTTCCAATAAAACTAAATTGAAAGTCAGTAAATCAGGATACAAAAAATTGAAGGAGATATTGAATTTTTAAATAAATATATTAAAAGAGGTAAATGAGGCCAGAAAGTACCGGGGAAAAATATTCCCTGACAGGTGCACGGCGTATGTTAAAGACCAACCTCATTATTTATAAATAAATTTAGTTTTTGATATAAGTTTTAAAGATATTATGGGTGTATTTATCGCATTATTAATAATAATTTTTTGGTTTTGCCATTTAGTATACAGCCTGTTATTTGCAGAAGTAAATTTTTCGTCAATATTGTTCTATTTGCATATTCTAATTCAGGCTTTTTTGTATAGAGGCTTATTCATTACCGGGCATGATGCTATGCATGGTTCTGTAGCAAAAAACCGTAAATTAAATAATATAATAGGTCATATAGCAACTACACTTTTTGCTTTTTTATCATTTCGGGTACTTTCGAAAAAGCATTACAGTCATCATCTTTATCCTGCATCTGAAAAAGATCCGGATTTTTCGACAAAAAGTAACAACTTTTTTATCTGGTGGTATCATTTCATGATTAATTATACTACATGGTGGCAAATTTTGTTCATGGCAATTACGTTCAATATTTTATTAATTTGGTTTAATGAGTTACAGTTAATCTTTTTCTGGGTATTGCCTGCGATAATTTCTACTTTTCAATTATTCTTTTTCGGTACCTGGATTCCCCATAGACGACCATACACGGAGGATATGAAACCCCACTTTGCAAGAACATTGAGGAAAAATCATTTTTTGGCCATGCTTTCATGTTATTTTTTTGGCTATCATTGGGAGCATCATGAATCTCCCACAACGCCATGGTGGAGATTGTACCAAATGAAGAAATAAAAAAGGACTCATGCGAGTCCTTAAAATTCAGGGTGGAAGATGGGACTTGAACCCACGACTTCTGGAACCACAATCCAGCGTTCTAACCAACTGAACTACATCCACCATTTTATTTGCGGGTGCAAATATAATATTTTATTTTTTTATGGAATAAAAAAAATATCACTTCTGCATTACATGATAGTTTTAAATTTAAAATTTCAATACAGGATGTGATGTATGGTTAATAAAAGATTTGATTTTTTTTTAACTGAGAAATAATATAAAAAGATAGTTCGTTAAAAATAAGTAACTTTCACCCGGTAAAATTTACTGTTATGAGATATTTAGTAATATTATCGATGTTATTGTTATCCTTTAATGTTGCTTTGGGGCAGGGATATAACCAGGCTGCAGGTATAAGGGCATCATGGCATTCACCGGGCCTGGAATACCGTTATTATACAAGTGATGTAAATGCATTTAAATCATTAGTGTCATTTCGTGACAGAGGTATACATCTTCACGGATTTGCAGAGTTCTTTAAGTATGACCTTTTCCCTTTTTCCCATCAACTGCAATTTTATTATGGATTTGGAGCACATGTCGGCTTCGAAAGCTGGGATGAGGAGCAGTATCGTGACAATGTTCTCTGGTATGAGTCAAGGTCTTCTGTTCTGGCCGGTCTTGATGGCTTAGCAGGCCTTGAGTATGTTTTTTACAAGGTACCGGTTTCAGCTGGCATTGAGATAAAACCTTTTTTTGATGTGTTTGGCCGGGAGGGATTAGATTTTACAGTGTTTGACCTTGCCCTGACTGTTAAATACCTGTTTTGATTTTTCCCAATCTTATGGACACAACTGAAATTTTAATAAAAATCCGTAAAATAGTCCGTTCAATAAATATTGAATCAAAAAAAATACAAAAGGAACATGGAGTAAGTATTCCACAGGTACTATGTCTTAATTACTTAAAAAATTCTGAAAATTATCAGGCAACACAGTCAAAAATAAAAAAGTTCCTTAACCTTAATTCAAGTACTGTAAGCGGAATTATAAACAGGCTGGAAATTAAAGGATTAGTCGCAAGACTTCCTAAAACAGGTGATAAGCGTGTTGTTAATATTTCTCTTACTTCAAGAGGCGATTATCTGCTGGAGAAAATCCCTCCACTTCTTCAGGATGAATTGTCACAGAAACTAAATATACTTGATAAAAAAACAATAATTCAAATTTTTGAAAGCCTTGAATTGCTGGTTAACCTATTGGATATTAATGATGTCGAAGCCTTTCCTCCCCTGTCATCCGACGATATGCACACTGAAAACATTGATCCGGAGTAATGATGTTTTCTGTAAAAACTAAATTAAATTAATTCTCTGTTAACTCTGTTTCTGAGCAGAAGACCATAAAATAATAATCGATTGATTATAAATAAATTATCTTTTATTTATTGATCGTTTAAAGGACAGGACGGCTAATCATGTAATTATTTTTTACTATTTTTGTTCGTACAGAAACTAATATTATGGAAATATTTAATGACATTCAGAAAGAAATTGCCAGGAGGATAGGGCCTGAAAATAATTTATCGAATTGGAAAGATTGGAAATGGCAATTAAAGAATTCAATAAAAACGATTGAGACATTTGAGCTTCTCACAGGTATAACGATTCCCCCTGAAGAGAAGGCTGATCTTGAAAAGACATTACAAAGATTTCCTTTATCAATAACTCCTTATTACTTGTCGCTGATTGATACTGCTAATTACCAAAATGACCCGGTTTTTAAACAGTCGTTTGCAAATGTCAATGAATTAGTTGTTTTAAAGACTGATATGAAGGATCCTCTTTCAGAGGATATAGACAGTCCGGTGGAGGGGATAACACACAGATACCCTGACAGGGTACTGTTTCATGTAAGTAATATATGCTCCATGTACTGCAGGCATTGTACCCGGAAAAGAAAAGTTGGGGATGTGGATTCGATCCCTGATAAGGAACAGCTTAAAAAAGGAATAAATTATATCAAAAATACTCCCGGGATCCGTGACGTATTGCTTTCAGGAGGCGATCCCTTCATGTTATCTGACAGTTATCTGGATTGGATATTGTCTGAGATAAGGGCAATATCCCATATTGAAGTGATCAGGATCGGCACCAGGATGCCGGTAGTTCTGCCGTATCGTATAACAGACGGACTAATTGGAGTTTTAAAAAAATATCAGCCCTTATGGATAAACACCCATTTTAACCATCCGCGTGAAATTACCGCTTCCTCCAGGGAAGCACTGGCTAAACTGGCAGATGCAGGATTCCCGCTGGGAAATCAGTCTGTGCTTCTCGCCGATGTAAATGACTGCCCGCGGATAATGAAAAACCTTGTGCATAAACTGGTAAAAAATCGTGTTCGTCCATATTATTTATATCAGTGTGACCTGTCAGAAGGCCTGTCTCATTTCAGAACACCTATCGGAAAAGGAATAGAGATAATGGAAAGCCTCATAGGACATACCTCCGGATTTGCCGTTCCTACTTACGTTGTGGATGCACCGGGAGGTGGAGGAAAAATTCCTTTGATGCCTAATTATATAATTTCCTGGTCGACAAATAAGGTTATATTACGTAACTATGAAGGTATAATTACAACTTATACTGAACCTGAAAGCTATGAGTCAAAATTTTGCGACAGGGATTGTGAAAATTGTAATCTTGATTTGAAACTGGAGGAGCCTGATGAATTAAAGTCAATCGGTATTGAAAAGTTATTGTCAGATTCAGATAAAACCATTTCTTTGATTCCAAATAATAATGAAAGACACGAAAGAAGAGAAAATGATGAGTGATATAATTGAGAAAGTTGGTGATTCATTAATTCAGCATGGACAATTGAATAATCGTATATACCTTCTTAAAACCGGGAACAATGACCTGCGCGGGCTCATCAACAGACTGGACCAGATGGCAGTGGAGATGGGATATACCAAAATCTTTGGTAAAGTAAGGGCAGAACACTATCCTTTGTTTGTTTTACATGGTTACAGATCAGAGGCATGTATACCCGGGTTTTTTAAGGGACAAGCTGATTGTATCCTGGCTTCAAAATTTTTTGAAAAGGACAGGGCTGTTGTGGATAAGAAAGAATTAAAGAGCTTCACAGGATTGTTTAAGGATGGTATGAACAATTTATTAGATACAAGGATTGACCAGACTGATCATGAATTTGATTTAGTTAATCTTGATCATGAAGATGCCTTTGCTATCACAGAAATATTCAAACAGGTTTTTGCTACCTATCCCTTTCCTGTCCATGAAGTTGATTATATTTTAGAGACTATTCGCGAAAAAGGGGTGCGGTATTTTGGTATAAAAGATGGTAATAATCTGGTAGCAGTGTCAACAGCCGAGATTGATATGGAAGAAAAGAATGCCGAAATGACTGATTTTGCAGTTCTCCCAAAATACAGGGGCAGAAAGTTTGCCTCGCAGTTATTGTCAATGATGGAGGCAGATATGAAAAAAACCGGAATTAAAACACTTTTCACTATTGCCAGGCTTAAAGAACCGGGAATAAATAAAACTTTTTTAAATGCAGGCTATAAATACACCGGCACTCTGGCCAATAATACGAACATATCGGGAAACATTGAAAGTATGAATATTTTTTATAAAAAAATTTAATATGCATTTAGGAAAACTGTGTAAATACGCAAGCGATTGTACTGTCTATAATAATAAAAATAACAATATTAGAAGGCCCATTTTCCTTATCCGAAATGTTTTTTGCAACCGGGGCCCTAAAGGATGGAATAACTGCAAACGGTTTTTAATGTACGAAAGGGGAGAGAATGTACCTGACGAAATGACTCCATATGGTTAGAGGAAAATGTCAATACACTGGTTCTTAGTAAAACTTACCACACAGGTGAAAAAAACTTGTTCCTCAAGCCTGAAAAATAATATCTGAAATATGATATAAAAAACTATTTTTACAGGCTTTTATTTTAATAATGAGAAATAAGGATTTTCTTGCTTATGGGTCTGCCCTCGGAGCTGCATTCTTCTGGAGCTTTTCCTTTGTTTGGTTTAAGATCGCTTACCTGGCTTATAAACCTATCACAGTGGTTCTTTTCAGGCTTATAATCTCAGCTTCTATAATTTTGGTTATCGCGATATTGCTGAAGAGATTGCAAAAACCAACCGGGAAAGATTTTTCCCTCTTCTGTTTAATGGCCTTTTTTGAACCTTTTATCTATTTTCTGGGAGAAAGTTACGGGTTGTTATATGTATCCCCAACCACTGCTTCTGTTATTGTGGCAACAATTCCACTTATATCTCCCATTGCAGCATGGTATTTTTTCAGGGAAAAAGTTACGGTGAAGAATGCTCTCGGATTCTTTTTTTCATTCCTGGGAGTTGCATTGGTAGTACTTGACAGCTCATTCAGATTCGATGCCTCACCTCTTGGTGTAGGACTTGAATTTATTGCAGTCTTTGGAGCAATCGCTTATTCAATTGTGCTTCGTAAGGTGGTATCAAGATACAATACTATGACTATCATTGCCTATCAGAATGTAATCGGGATAATTCTCTTTTTACCCATTTGGATAGCTGTCGATCTCGATGATTTTATTATGACCCCCTTCCATCCCAGTGCATTCAGGGCAATAATATTATTAGCTGTTTTTGCATCTACCGTGGCATTTGTGTTCTTTACCCAAAGTATAAGAAGGATTGGGGTAAACCGTTCCAATACATTTGTAAACCTTATCCCGGTTTTTGTGGCAGTGTTGTCATTTATTATTTTAAATGAAGGTATTGGAATACAAAAAATACTGGGTATTATTGTCGTGATTTCAGGATTATTCCTGGCACAAACTGGCGTACGAAAATCAATTAAGGAAAACGTCATTGAGGCTCAAACTTTATGAAATGGAGAGTATTAAATATATGACCCCTCTCAGACTCCGTGAGTTAACAGATAATCGACGGCAGGAAATATCCCAGGTCATAAAAAAGATCAAAAGGAAAAGTCCTAAATTTCTTGATGATTTGTTACACAAGTTACATAATGAGGCTTTTGCACAGTTTTCATGCCTTGATTGCGCCAATTGCTGTAAAACAATTGGTCCCCGTCTTACGAATACTGACATCAGAAGGCTGGCATTACATTTGAAAATGAAACATGCTGAGTTTATAAAAAAATATGTTACTACTGATGAAGACAGAGATTTTGTTTTTAATGAACATCCATGCCCTTTTCTGGCAGACGATAATATTTGTCTTGTTTATGAAAGCCGTCCTAAGGCCTGCAGAGATTACCCGCATACTGACAGAAAACGATTTATTCAAATTTTAGAGCTTTCTCATAAAAATTGTGAAATTTGCCCTGTAGTGTTTGAGATTTTCAGTGAATTGAAAAAATGTTAAAAAAACATGGCGTTCATCTGCCTTGTGCCGGGTAATATTTCAATATCTTTAGCGTTTTAGTGGATATAGTTAAGCGAATGAACCGGAAAATTTACCTCTTAATTCTTCTTTTTCTGTCCGTTTACAGCGGATGGTCACAAATTGGAGGAGAGTCTGCTTATCAGTTCCTGGAGTTAACCAACTCAGCAAGAATTGCTGCACTGGGAGGGAACCAGGTGGCATTGCTTGATTCCACAGACCTGAACCTTCCTTTCCATAACCCGTCTTTATTGCATAAAGGGATGCATAACACTCTTCTGGTTAACTACATAAACTATTTTACAGATATTAATTATGGTTATGCCTCCTTTGCGAGGTCATATGATGGGATAGGAAATTTTGCAGCAGGGATGCATTATATTAATTATGGGCAGTTTAAAGAAGCTACAGGTACGGGAGAACTTACCGGTTTAACGTTTACTGCAGCTGAATATGCATTGAATATAATTTACAGTAATGAGTACAAACGTATTGGTTACGGAGCAAATGTTAAACCTGTATTATCTGTATTTGAGAGTTACCGGTCGTTTGGAATAGCTGCTGATCTGGGGATGTGTTATACCTTTCGCGACAGCCTGACCAGATTTGGCCTGACGGCACGAAATATCGGAGGTCAATTAACAACTTACTACCAGGATGGAAACCGTGAATCTATTCCTTTTGATTTACAGGCAGGCATAAGTACCCGATTGAAACATGCCCCGGTTATACTTTACCTGACTATGCAGCACCTGAATCACTGGAAGCTTGCTGGAAGAGAAAAAGAGAGTGAATTTACGCCTGATGGTATTAATGAGCGTGATGAAAATTTTGCTAAGCAGATCATGCGCCATGCCGTAATAGGAGTTGAAATACTTCCCACCGAAAATTTTATTTTGCGTGCAGGTTATAATTACCAGAGAAGACAGGAGCTGAAATTTGAAGACAAGCTTTCAACTGTGGGCTTTTCTATGGGCTTTGGATTAAGACTTAACAGATTCAGATTTGATTTTGCAACTTCACGTTTTCATCTTGCAGGCTCTTCTAACCTTTTTTCATTTGCGGTGATTTTAAATGATATATATTAATATGACCATTGGGGGTGCGATAAAAAATCCTGTATCTTTGTCTTATCCTTGAATAAAATGAAGCAAAAAAAAATTGTAATTGCTATAGACGGACACTCCTCATGCGGTAAAAGTACCCTGGCTAAATCCCTGGCCAAAAAGTTGGGTTATATTTACATTGACAGTGGAGCAATGTACAGAGCTGTAACATTATATTCCTTGCGTAAAGGATGGATAAACGGTGGAGAACCTGATAAAAAAAAGATTATTGCAGGATTACCTGAAATGAAGATCAGTTTTAAATGGGATGGAGAAAAGGAAAAGAATATTACTTTTTTAAACGGTGAAAATGTTGAAGATGAAATCCGGCTTCTCCAGGTTTCTCAAAATGTCAGTCCTGTTAGTACTATCGCGGAAGTTCGGCATGAAATGGTAAAGCAGCAGCGTGAAAACGGGAAGAATAAAGGGATCGTTATGGATGGAAGAGATATTGGAACAGTTGTTTTCCCGGATGCGGAGTTGAAAATTTTCATGACAGCATCCCCTGAAATTCGGGCGGAAAGGCGCTATCTCGAACTGAAGGAAAAAGGCTCTGATCCGGATTATGAAGAGATATTGAATAATGTTCTGGAAAGGGATAAGATAGATTCGGGAAGAGCAGTAAGCCCGCTAAGAAAAGCTGATGATGCACTAATACTCGATAATAGTTATTTAACCAGGGAACAACAGTTAGCATGGGCGCTGAATAAAGTTAATAAGATAACCGGAAGAGATGAAAGTCGATATTGACAAGAAAGCAGGTTTTTGTTTTGGTGTAATTAAAGCTATAAAACTGGCAGAAAGTGAACTGGCAGAGAATGACGATTTATTTTGCCTTGGGGATATTGTGCATAACAACATGGAGATTCACCGTCTTGAACAATTGGGACTTAAAACTATCACTGAGGAGGAGTTTTATAAAATGAAGAATATAAAGGTGCTCATCAGGGCCCATGGCCAACCTCCTGAAACTTATCAATATGCAGAAAAAAATAATATCCGGTTAATTGATGCTACTTGTCCTGTTGTGCTTAATCTCCAAAAGAAAATCAGATCTTCATGCAAAAAATATCCTGAAAGAAACGGGCAGGTGGTGATATTTGGTAAGAGTGGACATGCTGAAGTTATTGCTCTTAACGGCCAAATCAATAACAGAGGTATTATTATTGAAAGTACTGAAGATCTGCATAAAATTGATTATTCCCGCCCGGTATGCCTATTCTCTCAAACAACCAGACGTGTTGAAGACTTTTATGAGATTGCCGGTTTGATAAAGGCGAATATGAAACCCGGAGTGCCCGTGGAGATAAAAGACACTATCTGCCGACAGGTTTCAAACAGGGTATTCTGGTTAAGAGCTTTTGCGAAAAATTATGATATTATACTTTTTGTTGCCGGACGTAAAAGCTCAAACGGCCATTATCTTTTTTCAATTTGTAAAGAGGCAAATGCTAATTCTCATTATATCTCAGCCCTTGAAGAAATTGATACCTCCTGGTTTGAAGGTGTTAAATCAGTGGGAATTTCAGGAGCAACCTCAACTCCCGAGTGGCTGATGAAAGCAGTGGCAGACCATGTTAATAAAATTTCTTCTTAAACTAATGGTTTTATCTATCTTATTCATAATTTGGGAGTGAGTTTCTAAACGAAAATTAAATCATTTTAATGCCCTCGGAATTTGTTCAGGTAATATTGCCATTATCACTGCATGAAACATATACTTACAGGATACCTGAAGAGTATAAGGGTAAAATTAATACCGGGCAGAGGGTTATTGTACAGTTTGGCAGAAAGAAATTATTTTCTGCTCTTGTGCTTTCAGTTGAAGATTCCGCTCCTTTAAATATTAAAGTCAAGGAGATACTTCAAATTGTTGATGAAGAACCAGTGGTATTGCAGGTCAATATTGATATGTGGAAATGGATGGCTGAATATTATTGCTGTTCTTTAGGGGATGTTTACAGGGCTGCATTTCCGCCTGGCCTTATACTGGAAAGTAAATCGAAAGTATTTTTGACGGGACATGACAAAGAATATTCTCTTACTGACAAAGAATATCTGATAATTGATCATGCAGGCCCCGGTTCAGTATCACTTGATAAACTTCAGCAAAAGTTGGGAAAACAATTTTCGTACAAAGCATTCAGTTCATTGCTTGTTAAGGGTTTAATTGGTGTCGATGAGAATATAGAACCTAAATTTAAAACTAAGAAATCTTCCTTTATTAAGTTAAATCCTGAGATAAAAAATGAAGAACAACTGAATGAGATTATTCAAAAACTGTCCCGTTCAAAGAAACAATTATCATTATTACTTCGGTTTTGTGAGGAAACACTTCCATTTGATGAAGGTGAAGGAGCATTTATCCTTAAGAAAGAGTTATTAAGAATATCAGGCATCTCTGCGGTAGTTTTAAAGAGTCTGATAAAAGAAGGGGCATTAATCGAATTTCATCGCGAAGTCTCCCGTATTGAAAGCTTTGCTGGAGTTCAATTAAGAAATATTAATACGTTGAGTCAATATCAGTTTGATGCACTTGCTGATATTAAAGAGGGATTTGACAAGAATAAAGTGGTTTTATTACATGGCATAACGGCCAGCGGAAAGACAGAAATATATATTCACTTAATTGAGGAAACAATAAAAAGAGGCAGGCAGGTTCTGTACCTGGTACCTGAAATAATGTTAACAACTCAGATAATTGAGCGTTTGAGGCAGGTGTTTGGGAATAAAATGGGTGTATATCATTCAGGGTTTAGTAACGATGAACGGGTTGAAATATGGAAGAAAGTGCTGATGTTCAAGTCAGACACTGAGAAGAGTTTTCAAATAATAACAGGAACCAGGTCCTCGCTATTCCTGCCATTTTCAGAACTGGGCCTGGTCATAGTTGATGAAGAGCATGAAAACTCATATAAACAATTCGATCCCGCTCCAAGATATAATGCCCGTGATATGGCAATTGTTCTTGCCCGCCAGTATAGAGCCAATGTTTTGCTTGGTTCCGCCACTCCATCATATGAATCATATTTCAATGCTTTGAATGGTAAATATCATTTGGTGTTGCTGGAAAGAAGATATTCAAATATTGAATTGCCTGAGGTTAAGGTTGTAGATATTAAAAAAGCGAGGGTAAAGAAGCAAATGTTATCGGTTCTTTCTTCTGAACTTTATCATATGATGAAATTTGCCTTCGGGAATAAAGACCAGGTTATTCTTTTTCAAAACAGGAGAGGGTATTCCCCCTTTGTTCAGTGTTTCGAATGCGGATGGATACCTAAATGTAAAAATTGTGATGTAAGCCTGACTTTTCATAAATTCAACCGGCAGCTGAATTGTCATTATTGTGGTTATAGCATACTTCTGCCGCCTTTATGTCCTTCTTGTGGTTCGGAAGATATTAAGACACGGGGAGTAGGAACCGAAAAAATTGAGGAAGAACTAAAACCCTTATTCCCGGATATTCAAATACGACGTATCGACTATGACACAACCAGGCGGAAAGATTCATATACAAAGATTTTAAGTGACATGAAAAGAAGGAAAACAGACCTTCTTGTCGGTACCCGGATGATAACTAAAGGATTGGATTTTGAGCATATAAGAGTTGTGGGAATAGTCGATGCTGATACTCTTATTAATTTTCCGGATTTCAGGGCGCATGAACGTGCTTTTCAGCTAATTTCCCAGGTAAGCGGACGTGCGGGCAGAAAGCATAACCGTGGCACAGTAATTATACAAACCTCACATCCTGATCATCCTTTGATCGGGAATATTGTAAATCAGGATTATATATCTGCTTTTAATATGGAGATGGAAGAGAGGAAACTGTTTAAATACCCTCCTTATTACCGGTTAATAAAAATTTCTGTCAAGCATCAAAAGGCTGAGACCGTTAACAGGACAGCCGGACAGCTGGCCTCTTTGCTTAAAGAGAGATTTCCTTTTATTGTATTGGGACCCGAATATCCTTTGGTAGGAAGGGTACAATCAAAATTTATTAAGGAAATATGGTTGAAAATAGGTCTGAAACAATCTTTGAGCCGGGCGAAGCAAATTATTTTATTATCTGTTGCTGATGTTAGAAAGAGAAAGGAAAACAGCAGTTGTATAATAAATGTAGATGTTGATCCTGCTTAGAAATACAATTTAAATATTTGAAATGGGAAAAATTAGGGAAAGGTTAAGTCTAATTTATTAAATTTGAAACCTGTTATAATTAAAATATTTTTAGATGGGAAAAATTATATCACTTGCAAACCAGAAGGGTGGGGTTGGAAAGACAACAACAGCAATTAATCTCGCTGCCAGCCTTGCTGTATTAGAGCAGAAGGTACTTGTCATTGATGCTGATCCGCAGGCAAATGCAACATCGGGTTTTGGATTTGATGTAAGAAATATTCAGTCCAGTATTTATGAAAGTATAATCGACGGAATCAAACCTGAAAAAGTAATTCTGAAAACAGCAATTGACAACCTGGATATAATCCCTTCACATATAGATTTAGTAGGAGCTGAGATAGAAATGTTAAACCTTCCGAATCGGGAAAAAGTGTTGAGACATACTATTATTCATCTCAAAGAAGACTATGATTTTATTTTTATTGATTGTTCACCTTCACTTGGTTTGATTACTGTTAATGCATTAACTGCTTCTGATTCGGTAATTATTCCTGTACAATGTGAATACTTTGCACTGGAGGGATTGGGCAAATTGCTTAATACAATAAAAATAATTCAGAACAGATTAAACCCTTCACTTGAGATTGAGGGTTTTTTGCTGACAATGTTTGATTCCCGGCTGAATCTTTCCACCCAGGTATTGGAAGAAGTTAAACGGCATTTTCAGGATATGGTTTTTGAGACTGTAATACAGAGGAATGTTAAACTGGGAGAGTCTCCCAGTTACGGTAAGCCTGTTGTACTTTACGATGCAAGTTCTAAAGGTACTATTAACCATATGAACCTTGCACGTGAAATATTACAGCGTAATAAGCTGACAAAGATATCTCAGGATAAAAAAGTAATAATTTAACCACTTTGATAATGGTAAAAAGGAATGCACTTGGACGAGGATTAGGGGCGCTTATTGATGATGCCGAAAAAATAAAACAGGCCAGAATAAGTGAGATCAGACTGGATCAGATAGAAGCTAATCCGTTTCAGCCAAGATCTAATTTTAATGAGGAGGCACTTGAAGAACTCGCTGCATCAATAAGGGAGATAGGACTAATCCAACCTGTAACACTCAGAAAAGTAGGTGAAGACCGTTATCAGATCATAGTTGGTGAAAGACGTTGCAGAGCAGCCCAAAAAGCAGGCCTGGTTTCAATTCCTGCATATATCAGGGATGCCAGGGATGACGGTATGCTCGAGATGGCCCTTGTCGAAAATATTCAACGCGAAGATCTTAACCCTGTTGAAATTGCACTCTCTTATCAGCGGTTAATTGATGAATGTAATTATTCTCAGGAAAATATCAGCAGTAGGGTCGGGAAAAGCAGACCAACAATTACAAATTATCTTCGCCTGTTAAAATTGCCGGCAATAATTCAGAAATCTCTTAGAGACAGGGAAATTTCTATGGGACATGCCCGGGCGATAATTAATATTGAGGACGAGGATATTCAGGAAATGATATGCAAAGAGACAATCGAAAATGATTACTCTGTCAGAAAGGTAGAAGAAATTGTTCGTAACCTGGCTACAGGTAATCAGGATAATACCCGGAATGAGAAAAAAAAGGAGTTGCCGGAACGGTTTAAATTATATAAAGGTCATTTAGGTGAACTGTTGGGATCCGGGATCAAAATCATGGTCAACGATAAGGGTAAAGGCAAAATTATTATACCATTTAAATCCGGTAATGATCTGGAAAGAATTGTTAAAATTATTGAAAATAAGAAATGATTTATGCAGGTCAGTTTTTCTGTAGAACGAAACTCTTATTTTTAAGCAAAAATTTAATGTGTGAGTATAAGAGGATGGTTATCAAATAGCATTTTGCTGATTTTTTTGGTTGTAACAGGATTTAACCTTCAAGCCCGGCCTCAAGAAGCAGATACATTGAGAATAATGGATGTTGATACATTGGCTGAGGAAATCCATTCACCAAAAAAAGCAACTTTATATTCGGCTATATTGCCGGGATTGGGACAGGCATATAATAGAAAATACTGGAAAATACCATTTATTTATATAGGATTCGGAGTTATTGGATATTATATAAGCTGGAATAATGATAATTATCAATTTAATAAAACTGCATATAAGCATCTTGTTGACCAGGACCCTGATACAAAAGTATATGAAAAAATAGAAGCTTTCATATATTATGATCTTAATAATCCGACTCATTTTGAGAACTTTAAGGATGGGTTGATGAAAAGACAAGATTATTACAGGAGAAACCGTGACTTGTTATTTATAAGTATGATAGGTTTTTATGGATTAAATATAATAGATGCAAGCGTTGATGCACATCTGTTCGACTTTGATATAAGTGAGGACCTTACATTGAACTGGACACCGGTTGTGACAAATTTGAACAATGATTATATTTATTGCGTTAATTTTATTTTTAAGTTTTAGTATATGAGGAAAATTACTACCGGATTTTTTATATCAGTAGTTTTAATATTTTTATCTTTAGTGACTTATGCACAGAAGATTGAGCCAATCGGGATTGATCTCACCGCTGCTCAAACAGATGAAAGTTTAATTGATAGTCGCGATACTGTTTCAATTCATTTTCCGGATTCGCTAATATTTGCAGATACCGTTGATATTATTGATGATGCCGGAGTTGATGATTTTCTACTTCCTGATGAGGATGCAGGTCATATTTTCCTTGAGAAAATGGACAGCCTTGCCAATACCTGGTATATAAAAAATTTATTTCATCACGGTTCCGGACATATAGAAATTGATCATTACCCTGTTGATCTTCCTGACTCAGTTTATATTTCGAGATTGCAGGATATACAGCAGGTAATACCTCTCTCATTTAACAACCTGGTAAAAAACTATATCAGGATGTACACTGAAAAGAAACGTAACCTGGTTGAAATTATGCTCGGCCTTTCTGCTTATTATTTCCCTATGTTCGAAGAAGCTCTTGATAAATACAATATGCCGCTCGAGCTTAAATACCTGCCGGTGATAGAGTCAGCACTTAATCCCAGGGCACGTTCACGGGCCGGTGCAAACGGGTTATGGCAGTTTATGTACCAGACTGCCAGGCAATATAATCTTGAAGTAACAAGTTTTGTTGATGAAAGGAGCGATCCCTCAAAATCAACGGATGCGGCAATAAAGTTTCTTAACACGTTATATGAAAGCTATGGTGACTGGCATCTGGCAATAGCAGCTTATAATTGCGGGCCTGGGAATGTTAACAGGGCAGTGAGTCGCGCTGGCAATAAAGTTAATTATTGGGATGTATATTACTTTCTTCCCCGGGAAACACGCGAATTTGTACCTGCATTTATCGCGGCAGCATATGTCATGAATTATTATAAAGACCATAATCTCATACCCCTTTTCCCGGATGTGCCCCTTCATACCGACACAGTCATGGTTAACAATTATCTTCATTTTGATCAGATCGCCAGCTCCCTTAATATCGATAAGGAGCAACTCAGGTCTTTAAATCCGATGTATCGACGTGATGTTATTCCTGCCAGGAATGATAAACCTTACCCTCTTATTTTGCCTGATAAGAAGATTTTTGAATTTATTTCCAAAGATACCACCATTTATGCTTTTGAAAGAGAAAAGTATTTTCCTGATAATACCATTGCTAATCCGGCAACCCTTTCTGCCTCGAATTTCGTTCCCGTTAACCTGGAGGGTAAGGCAAGAATTTTATATACTGTTAAATCAGGGGATAATATCGGGTTCATCTCCTCATGGTTTAAAGTCCGCTCTTCTGACCTGAGATATTGGAATAATATTCACAGGAACCTTATTAGGGTTGGTCAGAAACTTGAAATATATGTAGCTGATAATCAAAAGGATAAATATGCAAGAGTAGATACGATGACTTTTGAACAAAAGCAGGCTATGATAGGGAAATCTGCAGGAACTACAACAGCCAGCCAATATGAACCTGAAAGGCTTGATCCTGATTATGAATATTATACAGTTAAAAGCGGAGATACTATCTGGGAAATAGCCAAAAGATTTCCGGGTATTTCTCCTGATGATATTTTAAAACTCAATAACCTGACTCACCGTTCAAGTCTTTCAATAGGGCAAAAGCTGAAAATAAAGGCTAAACATTCTACTTAACAATAAGTTACAGATAGTTATTTAAGTGTGAATTCGGCAGAAACAGTGACTTTAATATTTTTTTTGGGTGAGCTGGTGTTATGTATTCCATAACCTGATACTTCAGTAGAGAAGGGTTCGGTTATTTGAAATACCCCTGCTCTTGCTGAAATTAACTTATCAACTTTCATATTGGTTGCCGAGACTATCTCCTCAGCACGTTCAAAAGCATTCTGTGTGGCATCACCAAGCAACTGTTTTTTGATCTCTTCAATTTCAGAGCTGAAAAATTCCATTGTCGAGTTGTCGAATGTTAAGCCGCCCTGTACAAATAAACCAGGGTCTATGGCCAATCGTTCGACTTTGTCAATCTCATTTGAAATAATATACACACGTTGATTCAGTGTGTAACCGATATGTCCGTTTTGTCCGTATTCGCGGTTAACCTCTACCGGGAATACTTTAAATTCTGAAGATTGAATACCTGTTTCATTCCAAAGTATCTGGAATTTATCCAGTTTACTTGCCATTGTAACATATCCTTCCTGTGTTCCTCCCAAAGAAACCCTTTCAGAAAAACTTACTGACCATTTTACAATATTGCTGTCAAACTCCCTGGTGCCGTAACCTACTACTCTTACAGTTTCCTGTACCTGTCTTGACTGATAGAGGAACCAACCCAGCAGGCCACCTGCAATTATAACAGATAAACCCAGAATAAATGCCCAGGTATTCTTCATAACATTAATATTAACAATTTAACTTACAGCAATATTAATAATCTTTTTTGGAACAAATATAAATTTTCTCACAGTTTTTCCGGCCAGCCATTTTTCCGCTCTCACATCGGTAAGTACTTTGCTTTTTATTTCCTCTTCAGACATATCCAGTGGAAGTTCTATCTTAAAACGCAATTTCCCGTTAAAAGAAACAGGATATTCGTAACTCTCTTCTTTTAGCAACGATTCATCTGCTTCCGGCCATGGTTCATATGCCAGTGTTTGGCTATGCCCGTAAATTGACCAGAGTTCCTCACTGAGATGTGGGGCAAAAGGAGAAAGTACTTGTGTAAAAGTTTCAGCTGTTCTTTTCGTGACTTTTCCCTGTTTAATAGCAGTATTATTGAAAACCATCAGTGCTGAAATTGCTGTATTAAATTTCAGGTTTTCAATATCAGATTCAACTTTTTTGATAGTTTGCTGTAAAAGTTTATCAATCTCCTTGCCTTCTTTCTCCAGGCTAACATTTTCCATATCGCCAAAAAAGCGATAAACGCGGTTCAGGAAATTAAACACTCCCTTCACACCCGTTTCAGACCATGGCTTTCTTTCGTCCAGCGGTCCCATAAACATTTCATAGAGGCGCAGTGAATCAGCGCCATAGCGTTCAATCACATCATCGGGGTTCACGACATTTTTTAGTGATTTTGACATTTTAGCAACTATTTGCTTAAGCTCTTCCCCTGTTTGGATATGGAAATAGCGACCGTCACGTTCCGCGACAAGGTCAGAGGATACTTTTGCGCCGGCATTTGTTTCATATGCAAATGCCAGGATCATTCCCTGGTTAAATAACTTTGCAAAAGGTTCGTCTGTAGATACAATTCCAAGGTCAAAAAGCACTTTATGCCAGAACCTGGAGTATAAAAGATGCAATACAGCATGTTCCGCTCCTCCGATATAGAGATCGACAGGCATCCAGTATTTTTCTTTTTCAGGATCGAATATTGCCTTATTGTTAAGCGGGTCTATATATCTCAGATAATACCAGCATGAGCCGGCCCACTGGGGCATGGTATTTGTTTCCCTTCTGCCTTTCCGGCCATTTTTATCAGTTACATTTAACCATTCTTCTGCATTAGCCAGAGGTGATTCCCCTGATTCTCCCGGGGAATATTTTTCCAGATCGGGAAGCTGAAGTGGCAGTTCCTCATCGTCAATAAGGGATATCTCACCATCCTCCCAGTGTATCACCGGGAAAGGCTCACCCCAGTAACGCTGACGGCTGAAGAGCCAGTCACGCATTTTATAGTTAACGGTTGCTTTACCCAGATTATTAAACTCCAGCCATTCAATGGTTTTGCGTATACCTGCCTCTTTATTCAAACCATTTATATCCAGTCCGGTTTCATTGTCGGATGAGTTTATATATTCACCGTCTTCTGTCCAGCATTTCCTTCCCTTAAGAATTTCATCACGGCCATCAGCCTCTTTGGGATCAAGTATGCAAATAATTGGCAATCCAAACTCTTCAGCAAATTCAAAGTCACGTGTGTCATGCGCTGGAACTGCCATTATTGCCCCTGTACCATAACCCAAAAGAACGTAATCTGCAATCCAGATAGGGATGAGTTGGTTATTTACAGGATTTATTGCATAACGACCGGTAAATACACCGGTTTTTTCTTTTGCAAGGTCTGTACGGTCGAGGTCCGATTTAAGGGCAGCATTCCTTATATAATTATCAACCTCAGCTTTTTTATCATCAATAGTAATTTCATGGGCTAATTCATGCTCCGGGGCTATTACCATATAAGTTGCCCCAAATAGGGTATCAGGCCTTGTGGTATAAACTCTGAGTTTTTTATTCAGGCCCTGGATACTGAAATCGATTTCTGCGCCTGTTGACTTGCCTATCCAGTTTTTTTGCATGTCAATAACCCCTGCAGGCCAGTCCAGTTGCTCTAATCCCTGAAGTAACCTTTCCGCGTAGAGTGGTATTCTCAGCAACCACTGTTTTAAGTTTTTTCTGATAACAGGATGGCCGCATTTTTCATGTGATCCGTCAGTAAGAACTTCTTCATTTGCGCATACTGTTTTGCAGGAGTCACACCACCAAACCTGGGCATGGTCATAATATGCAAGCCTTTTATCTGAAATGAATTGGCTTACTGTCTCTTTCCCTTTATCTTTAACTTCATCGGGGATTTCCAGTTCTTCTATCGGGCGGCCTCTGTTTTCAGTTGTATCAAACCAGGTGTTGTAAAGTTTTTTGAATATCCATTGTGTCCATTTAAAGTAGTGCGGATCCGTTGTATTTATTTCCCGGTCCCAGTCATAGCTTAACCCGATTGCTTTTATTTGTCTTCTGAAAGTGTCGCAGTTCTTATTGGTAGTAACAGCAGGGTGTGTTCCGGTTTGCATTGCATATTGCTCAGCAGGAAGGCCAAAAGCATCATATCCCATAGGATGTAGTACATTGTAGCCCTTCATCCTTTTATAACGGCTTATGATATCCGTAGCGGTGTATCCCTCAGGATGCCCGACATGTAAACCTGCACCTGAAGGGTATGGAAACATATCCAGTATGTAATACTTTGGTTTTGAAAAATCATCCGTTGTTTTAAATGTTTTGTACTCTTCCCAGTATTTTTGCCATCTGGGTTCTATTTGTGAGAAATTGTATTCCATTTTTTTGTTGTTACTTGATAATCCGCTTAAAGTGTGCAAAGATAAAAAAATGATTTTCGGTAGAGGACAAAAATTATGTCAAAAAAAAAGCGCTTTGAAAAGCGCTTTTTTTGTTTCATATTAAACTTAATAGGTAACAATCGGATTGAGCGCTTTTGCCTGTTCAATGAAGCCGGCAACCTGGCTTTGGGCAGGAACTGCTTTGGTTATTTTTTTCTCAGCCTGAACTTCAACAAGTTTTGAATATAGGTTTTCAGCATTACGGTTTCTTAATTCCTTTACTGTATCAACCCCGGCTGCTTTTAGAAGTTCTGCAAACTGAGATGCTATTCCTTTAATGCGAAAAAGATCCGCCATATTAACCCAATCCAGTATTTTTGCTTCATCAATACCTGAGTTTGCAGCAAGCTGTTTTCTGCCTGCTTTTGTTGCACCTGTTTCCAATAATTTTTCTACGGTATTAATGCCTGCACCAGCAAGTTTTTCAGCATACACAGGTCCAATACCTTCAATCTCTGAAATCTTTTTACTCATAATGTTATGTTTTATTAATAATTCTAAAAATAATAATATTTTCCTAATTACATATATCTAAATCTTGATAAATAGAATTTAATGTATTAAAATAGCTTTTTTTTATCTTTAAAATTATTACTCTGATATTGCCTGGTCAGATTGCGTCTCTGTCGAAGGTGTTTCCATCTTCAATTCTCCCGGTAGTAAATCCCTTTTTAAACCAACTCATTCTTTGTGCTGAAGTGCCGTGGGTGAATGAATCGGGTACCACATAGCCTTGTGATTGCATCTGGATTCTGTCATCACCGACTGCCTGGGCGGCGTTCATGGCCTCTTCGACATCACCAGCCTCGAGGATATTTTTCATTTTTTGTGCATGATTGGCCCATACACCTGCAAAAAAGTCGGCTTGTAACTCAAGTCTTACTGTGAGTTCATTATATTGTTTTTGGCTTATTCTTGACCTGAGTGAATTCATTTCATCCATTGTCCCGAACTGTTTTTGAACATGATGGCCCACTTCGTGTGCAATGATATAAGCCATCGCAAAATCTCCGTTTGCACCCAATCTTTTTTGGAGCTGCTCAAGGAAAAGCAGATCGATGTATATCCTGTCGTCACCGGGGCAGTAAAATGGTCCTGTTGCAGCGCTTGAGAACCCACATGCTGAATTTACCTGACCACTGAAAAGTACCAGCCTGGGTTCACGGTATACAAGTCCCTTTTCATTGAAAAGCTTATTCCATACATCTTCTGTATCTGCAAGAACAACGGCCACAAACTCAGCCAGTTCCTCTTCATGCGCTGAAGGTTGGTATTCCGAGGTTGAAGTACTGCTTCCCTGATTGGCCTGCATGAGGTTCAGTATCATTTGGGGATCGCCTCCCATAAGAACTGCAATGACAACTATTACGATGGATAAAATGCCACCGCTTATGCCAACTTTTTGTCCGCTGCTAAGATGTCTGCGGTCTTCAATATTGGAGCTCTGTCTTCTGCCTTTGTATCTCATTGTATTTTAATTTTTGCTTGAAATATAGCGAAAAAATTAAGAAAATATTATTTATTACTGCCATTATTATTCCGTTAAGCATCAGCAGTTTATTTATTATACATTTGTATACGGCATCATTTCCCCGAATTACCGGGCAGTTCATTTGACTTAACGTCACTATTTTCTGAATGATAATGAATTTTTTTGTACAAAAATAAAAACCAAACGTAGAATGAATATTAAAGATCCACAGCTGTTCACCAAAGATTTTATGGAATATGTTCAATCAAGAAATCCGGGTGAAGCTGAATTTCATCAGGCAGTGCTTGAAGTAGTTGAAACCCTCTCTGAATTTCTTATCAGGAATCCGCGTTATATAAGGTTAAAAATTCTTGAACGGATGACAGAACCTGAAAGGATTATCATGTTCCGTGTTCCATGGATTGACGACAGAGGGGATATTCATATTAACAGGGGCTACAGAGTTGAAATGAATAGCGCCATTGGTCCATATAAAGGCGGTTTACGTTTCCATCCTTCCGTTAATCTTAGTGTATATAAATTCCTTGCTTTCGAACAGGTACTTAAGAATAGTCTTACATCTTTACCGATGGGTGGAGCCAAAGGAGGATCTGATTTTGATCCCAAGAATAAATCTGACAATGAGGTGATGAATTTTTGTCAGAGTTTTATGACTGAACTTTCACGACATATAGGTCCGTATACCGATGTACCTGCAGGTGATATAGGTGTCGGAGGACGTGAGATAGGATATATGTTCGGGCAGTATAAAAGACTCCGTAATGAATTTACAGGGGTGTTGACAGGTAAAGGTATCGGGTGGGGAGGCTCCCTGATCAGACCTGAATCAACAGGTTATGGAACCGTTTATTTAGCTGAAGAGATGCTTAACAGAAAAGGGGACAGCATAAAGGACAAGACAGTGGTTATTTCAGGCTCAGGTAATGTTGCACAGTTTGCAGTCGAAAAGGTACTTGACCTGGGTGGTAAACCGGTCAGCCTTTCTGATTCTAACGGAACAATTTATGATAAGGATGGAATTGACAGGGAGAAGCTTGAGTATGTGAAACTTCTTAAAAATGTTTGCCGTGGCAGAATTTATGAGTATGCTGATAAGTTTGGAGTACCTTATTTCGAAAATCAGCGGCCCTGGGGGATCAGTTGTGATGTCGCAATGCCTTGTGCAACTCAAAACGAAATAAGTAGTGATGAGGCAGGTACATTATTGAAAAATGGCTGTTTTGTTGTTGCTGAGGGTGCTAATATGCCTTCAACATATGAAGCAGAACATAAATTTTTAGACGCAAAAATATTATACGCCCCGGGAAAAGCTGCCAATGCCGGAGGTGTTGCTGTATCAGGGCTTGAAATGACCCAAAATAGTATGAGATTGTCCTGGACTCGTGATGAGGTTGATGCCAAATTAAAAACTATTATGCGCGATATCCATGATATGTGCGTTACTCACGGAAGTGAAGCCGGTGGATTTGTCAACTATGTCAAGGGAGCAAATATTGCCGGATTCGTTAAGGTGGCAAATGCCATGATCTCACAGGGATTGGTTTAAAAGCATAGGTTTTTTATTTTTTCAGGATGAGGAGGGAACAGTTAATTCAAAAATTATTAAATTCAGGGATTGACAATAATACCTGTTAATAACTTTGATCATTGATAATAAAGTAGAAAATATTTTTGGGAGGAATGCTTTATTTGCAGGAGTTATATTCCTCTTTTCAGGAATAGGTTTTGTATTCTTAGGAGCTTATATTACCGGAGTTATTGTAATTATAATTTCTGTTTTTGTGATTTTTTCGTACTCGGGAGTTATGATCGATACCGATAACAGGAAAATTAAAAAATACGATAAACTGTTTGGTTTTTTTAAGACAGGAAAATGGATAAGACTTTCTCATTTCAGGGGTTTAACATCTATTCCTTTTATTAAAACAGAGAGCATAGTCAGTTGGTCAAACCGCAGAACTTCAAATAAGGAGACATACTTCCGTATCTTTTTGGTTAACAAAGCTTTAAAACCGGATATGCTTATTAAGAGATGTGATACTAAAGAAGGAGCACAAAGAAGTATTGATGAACTTTCCATTTGGCTGCATCTTCCTGTTTATTCTGTAAGACGATAGGCCTGTATTTTCTGATAAGAGATAAAGACACCAATACGTCTCTCAAAATGATTTTTGAGACTATATCCGTTTTTATTAACGGATTCATTTTTAAATGACACGCAGGTCAAATGCAAATAAATTTTATTTTTTTTCGTTTGATGCTGTAAAGTACATTTACAATGAGAATCATAATACTCATATTTTTAATCATTACGGTTGTTTTTACCTCTTCAGCTCAACCAAAAAAAAGAGATAAGGTAAAGCGAAAGTACCGTGTTGTGGAAGAGGTTGCACAAGATATTCCTGAGGTTGTTTACAGAGGCAGGGTAAGTGATATATATAAAAATCCGTTAAAGGGTGTGAGTGTTGAAATTGTGGGGCTTAAAAGGAAGGTACATACTAATGAAGACGGCCTTTTTGTAT
>CAZJGI010000011.1:0-69867 GCA_964545315.1 uncultured Prolixibacteraceae bacterium | reverse complement strand
ATCTGGCAAGATTTCCAAAAAAGAAAAGAGTTACAAAATTTGACTTCTGTAACTCCTTCATTTTTAGGTTCTTTTTTTGTGGGCCCAGCTGGGCTTGAACCAGCGACCCCCTGATTATGAGTCAGGTGCTCTAACCAACTGAGCTATGGGCCCTGTAAATATTCTATAACAAATATTATATACGAAAATCGGAGTGCAAGTTTACAACTTTATCCGAAAATACACAAGTAAATTTTCTTAAAACAAATTATCTGAGTCAATTTTTTATCACTTGCCTTATTACGCACAACTTACACAATTTTCAATTAAATTTGCAGATCAACAAATCATTCACCATGAATGAAATTCGAAAATTTATCGATTTATGACACATAAAAAATCTTACGAAGAAATTAACCGGAAGCTGAGAGAAGGTAAGGCTGTAGTCCTTACTGCTGAAGAGGTGGCGGAAATGGCAAAAAATGCATCTCCAAAAGAAATAGCTGAAAAAGTGGATGTTGTCACTACTGCCACTTTCGGGGCAATGTGCTCATCAGGGGCAATCATTAACTTTGGCCATGCAGACCCCCCTATTCGTATGGAAAAAATAAAGCTTAATGGCGTGCCCTGCTATGAAGGCCTGGCTGCCGTTGATTCTTATATCGGGGCTACTGCCTGCGATCCCGATAACCCAACCTATGGCGGGGCTCATGTGATCGAAGACCTCCTGGATGGGAAAGATTTAGTACTTGAAGCCTGGGCTAAAGGTACAGATTGTTACCCACGTAAGCATATCCTTACAAAAATCAATATCGATACAATAAACGAATTTACCCTTTTCAACCCCCGGAATGCATACCAGAACTATAACGTTGCTGTAAACACCACAAATAAAATCATTAATACCTACATGGGCACACTTCTCCCCGGTATGAGAAATGCAACTTATTCTACTGCCGGAGAGCTGAGCCCTTTGATCAATGATCCTGAATTCAGGACAATAGGCATAGGTACCCGCATCTTTCTGGGCGGAGCACAGGGTTTCGTGATCTGGCCCGGAACACAATTCCATACAACCCGCCCCAAAAATAAATTCGACGTGCCGGTCACCAATGCAGCAACTATTGCCGTAATCGGAAATCTAAAGGAGATGTCCACAGAATACCTTAAGGCTGTCTATTATGAAAAATACGGAGTAAGTATGTTCATAGGTATTGGCATTCCAATACCAATCCTGGATGAGGACATGGCAAAACGGGTCTCTGTCAACAACAGCCAGATAGAAACATCGGTACTGGATTACGGTTCTCCGGGAACACCAAAACTGGACCAGGTTACATACGAGGAACTGCAGTCGGGGTATATTAAAGTAAAGGGCAAAAAAGTACGTACAGCGCCGGTCTCAAGCCTGGCAAAAGCCCGTAAGATTGCAGATGAACTGAAGCATTGGCTGATAAACGGACAATTTGAAGTTACAAAACCGGTGCAATTATTTCCAAAAAACACTACATTGAAAAGCTTAAAGGAAACGGAGGCCGACAATGATTAAAAAAAGATTTGTTTTAAATTTTCCTCCTCAAAGTGGAGATAAACCATTGAGCTACCACCTGGTAAAGGATTACGATATTCGTATTAACATACTGAAAGCAGAAGTGTACCCAGGGAAAAGAGGAAGCCTGCTGCTTGAACTGCAGGGCAAAAAAGAAAATATAGAAAAAGGCGTTAAATACCTTACTGACCAGCAGGTAATCTGCGAACCTCTTGAAAAAAGAATTCACTTTCAGGAGGATAAATGTATTGACTGTGGTAACTGTACGGCTGTCTGCTTCGCAGGTGCCCTGACAATGGATAAAGATACCTGGAAGCTGGAATTCGAAAAGGATAAATGTGTGGTCTGTGAGTTATGCATAACAGCATGCCCGCTTCATCTGTTTGAGATAGATTTCAGATAAGCCACCAATAAATAGCGTCTTCAATATTTGGATTTATAAAGCTGATGCACATTTTGCCATTTATTAAAGGCCGGATATAGTATCAAAATGCCCGTCATAACAGAGAATTTATCATAAAACTCCCTGTCATTAAAATCAGGATTAAAGAGATGTCTGGTAATAAATACGAAATAAGGGACTACAGAGAACAATTCAGTAAAGAAAGGCTGATTGGATTCACTGTGACTCACCGGGAGACTGACCTGTGGATAGGCACTGACCCGAAAGCCTCATATTTGGGGCATATTAATGTACCGGACTTTAACAGCAAGGATAATATCCTGGATCAGATGAAAATAATCTCTCTTGAGAAAATAAAAGAATTACGTAAAAAGTTAGACGAATATATAGATACCGAGCCCCGGTTTGCTAAAAGCCTGGTACCTTTTAAACCTGACAATGGAGCCCCTCGGGAAATTATTGATATGGCAGTTGCAGCAGCCAGGGCAGGCATCGGCCCGATGGCTTCAGTGGCAGGACTGTTCGCAAGGGAGGTTGGCAATACTCTTCTGCAAAACTTTTCGATTGAGGAGTTGGTTATAGAAAATGGAGGAGATATTTTTGCAAGGATAAAAAATGACCTGGTTCTTTCTATCTTTGCAGGAGATTCACCTTTGTCAGGAAAGATAGGACTGGCAATTCCCTCCGGAACAGGACAAATCGGATTCTGTACCTCCTCGGGAACTGTAGGCCCGTCGCTCAGTTTTGGCAAGGCTGATGCTGTAGCTGTGGCATGCCGGGATGTATTGCTCGCAGATGCCTTTGCCACAGCCCTGTGTAACGAAGTAAAAATCCCGGATGATATAGAACAAGTATTGGAGATATCAAAGGATAATCCTGAAATCCTTTCTGTTGTCATTATATGCAAAGATAAGATCGGCGTTCAGGGTGAATTTGAAATCAGAATGATTAAATAGTTTTTCAAACAATGAATAAAAATAAGGATATAAGGAAAGAGCTTGAATCAAGGGTTTTGGTTATGGACGGCGCCATGGGTTCTCTTTTACAGGATTATAAATTAAGTGAAGAGGATTACAGGGGAGAACTGTTAAAAAATCAAATTCATGATCAAAAAGGTAACAACGATATACTCTCCCTTACTAATCCTGATATTATAAGTGAGATACACTGTAAATACCTGGAAGCAGGCGCCGATATCATCCTCACCAATACTTTTAATGCCAATCGTATATCACAGTCTGATTATAATACCCAAAGCCTGGTTTTTGAGATGAATAAGGCATCGGCAGGGATTGCCAGGAATGCAGCAGATAAATTTACTCTTCAGGATCCACGAAAACCGAGGTTTGTTGCAGGAACAATGGGCCCTACTAATAAAACCCTGTCTCTCTCTCCTGATGTTAACGATCCGGGTTATCGGGCTGTTACTTTCGATGAAATGAAAAATGCATACAGGGAACAGGTTGACGGACTTATTGAAGGGGGAGCCGACCTTTTACTCCTGGAAACTATTTTCGATACATTAAATGCCAAGGCTGCTATCTGCGCTATTGAAGAGTCAATGGAGGCAAATAAAAGAAAGCTTCCGCTGATGATCTCCGGTACTATAACTGACGCCAGCGGACGAACACTCTCAGGACAAACACTTGAGGCATTTGTGACCTCAATAACACATACTGAACTGCTTAGTATAGGATTGAACTGCTCACTTGGGGCAAAAGAACTTCACCCCTACGTTAAAGAAATATCTCAAAAAGCTCCCTTTTATATTAGCGCCCATCCTAATGCCGGGTTACCTAACCAGTTTGGAGAATACGACGAAACACCGGAGATCATGACCGGGTATATCAAAAAATATCTCGATAACAGATATGTGAATATTATCGGTGGCTGCTGCGGAACAACTCCTGAACATATCAGGGAGTTTGCACAAATTGCTGCTGAAGCAAAACCACATATCATTGTGGAAGAAGATAAAAATACCCGGCTTAGCGGACTTGAACCTGTTGTAATTTCAAGTGATTCAAATTTCATCAATATTGGTGAACGCTGCAATGTTTCAGGTTCCCGTAAATTTGCACGGCTTATTGCAGAAAAAAAATATGAAGAGGCTCTCTCAATTGCCAGGGACCAGGCTGAAAACGGCGCCCAGGTGATCGATGTAAGCATGGACGATGCTATGCTTGATGCCGAAAAGGAGATGGTAACTTTCCTGAACCTGATGATGGCTGAACCGGAGATAGCCAAACTCCCCGTAATGCCGGATTCCTCAAAATGGAATGTTATTGAAGCCGGATTGAAATGTTTGCAGGGAAAAGCTATTGTCAATTCAATAAGCCTTAAAGAGGGAGAAGTGGCTTTTATCGAAAAAGCCCGTATCGTAAAACGCTTTGGCGCAGCTGTGGTGGTTATGGCATTCGATGAAAAAGGACAGGCGGATTCATATCAACGAAGAAATGAAATATGTGAACGGGCTTATAAGATACTGACAGAAAAAGTAAACTTCCCTCCTCAGGACATAATATTCGACCCAAACGTGCTTACCATAGGAACGGGAATGGAAGAACATAATAACTATGCTGTTGATTTCATTAATTCTGTAAAATGGATCAAAAAAAACCTGCCTTATGCCAAAACCAGCGGAGGAATAAGTAATGTCTCCTTTTCATTCCGGGGAAATAACATTGTAAGGGAGGCGATACATTCTGTATTCCTTTATCACGCTATAAATGCGGGACTGGATATGGGAATAGTAAATCCGGGAATGCTCCAGATATATGATGAAATACCAAAGGAACTTTTTGAGAAGACTGAAGACCTGGTCCTTAACCGCCGTCCTGACGCTACTGAAAGATTACTTGAATTTGCATCAAGCCTGAATCGGGAAAATATAAAAGAAGAGAAAAAAGATGACTGGCGACTGCTGTCACTTGAAAAACGGATTGAACACTCTCTTGTTAAAGGTATACCCGATTTTGTGGAAGAAGACATGAAAGAGTGCCTGATTAAATACAGCCCTGCCCTTAATATAATCGAAGGGCCGCTTATGGATGGGATGAATGTGGTAGGTGAACTTTTTGGTTCAGGGAAAATGTTTCTCCCCCAGGTTATTAAATCAGCCCGTGTGATGAAAAAGGCCGTGGCTTTTCTCCTCCCTTATATCGAGGCTGATAAAGCTAATATGAAAGATATCCCGAAACAAAAGAAAATTCTTCTGGCTACAGTTAAAGGAGATGTCCATGACATAGGAAAAAATATTGTAGGGGTTGTATTAGGCTGCAATAATTATGAAATTATTGACCTGGGAGTAATGGTGCCTACAGATAAAATTCTCGAAACGGCAATTAAGGAAAAAGCCGATATTGTTGGATTAAGCGGGCTTATTACCCCTTCACTGGAAATAATGGCGGATATAGCCACAGAGATGGAAGTCCGAAAAATGAACGTTCCTCTTCTAATCGGAGGCGCTACCACATCAAAGATACATACTGCAGTGAAAATTGAACCTCATTACTCAGGCCCTGTTGTGCATGTGAAAGATGCATCACTGGCAGTTAATGTTGTTTCAAATCTTGTTTCCCATAATAAAAAATTTACCGGTCAGATAAAAGATGAATATGAACAAATACGCAAATTTCAGAATGACAGGAAGCCGAAAGAATACCTTACAATTGACAGGGCAAGGGCTAACAAGCTGAATATCGACTGGAAGGGCAGTCCTGTATACAAACCAAATTTCCTCGGTGTGAAGCATCTTATCGACTACCCCCTGGAGGAGATAAGAAAATATATCGATTGGACCTTTTTCTTCCTTGCCTGGGAAATGAAAGGCCATTATCCCCAGATATTGGATGATAAAAATCAGGGAGAAGAAGCCCGCAGGTTATATGCGGAAGCTTCAGAATTTCTGGATGAAATAATTGCAAAAAAGATGCTTCGTGCTAATGCAGCTTTTGCAATCTGGCCTGCAAACTCTGCCGAAGATGATATTATTTTGTATAAAGATGAATCTGCTTCTGAAGAAGCAGGTAGATTCTATCATCTTCGTCAGCAGGAAAAGAAAAAGGAACTATCCCCTAATCTTTGCCTCTCAGATTTTATTGCCCCGGCTGAGTCAGGTAAAATTGATTACTGCGGTGGCTTTGCCACAACTGCCGGCATTGGAATTGAACAGTGGAAAGAAGCCTTTATAAAAGACCATAACGATTTTAAGGCCATAATGCTGGAAGCACTTGCCGACCGCCTTAGTGAAGCATTTGCCGAACTTCTTCATGAGAAGGTCAGAAAAGAATTCTGGGGATATGCGCCTGACGAAAACCTTACTAATGAGGAACTTATCAAAGTTAAGTACCAGGGAATTAGGCCGGCAATTGGATATCCGGCCTGCCCTGAACATTCGGAAAAAGAAAACCTGTTTAAACTAATAAGGGCTGAAGAAGTAGGAATAACCCTTACTGAACATTTCTCCATGTATCCAAATGCATCAGTTTCCGGTCAATATTTCGCACACCCTGAATCCGGATACTTCAGCCTGGGGAAAATTGGACGGGACCAGGTTGCCGATTACGCCGGGAGAAAAGGTAAAACTACTGAATACATCGAAAAATTCCTTCCTGTTAACCTTAACTATAAATAAATAATAAGTACAATTTTTATGTATTATAAGTAATCCAAAATTGTAGTTAATTCATTAAATTCGTATTTGATTTATAATGTATCACAAAATATAATAAGCGATGAAAAGAGCATACCAATTTAAATCGGTATGCGAGTTCAATCTCATACCATTCAAATAATTAATTTTAATCTCATGAAAACCCTGATTTATATAATTATGTGTATTAATATAACCGGGATGACAGGTTGTACATCCTCAAAAGATTCAAAGGTCAATACCCTCTCCAAAAAGGAAATAAAGGAGGGTTGGGAGTTGTTGTTCGATGGCAAGTCGCTCGATAACTGGAAAACGTTCAACGGAGGTGAGGTCACCGGATGGAAGATTATTGACGGAGTATTGCATAACTCAGGAGTTGGTTCCGACCACGGTGGTGACATAATCACAAAAAAAGAGTATCAGAATTTTGAACTTTACCTGGAATGGATGGTTGCCCCTGAAAGTAATTCAGGAATTTTCTTCCATGTCCAGGAAGGTTTGGCAGATGCAATCTATGAAACCGGCCCTGAATATCAGCTTATTGATGACAAAGGTTGGCCTACTAAACTGAAAGACAGCCAGTATTCAGGGGCTAATTATGATATGCATCCTCCGGTGAATGGAAAAGTTATGCCGCCGGACAAGTGGAACAAAACACGGTTAATCGTTAACGGCCCTCATGTGGAACACTGGCTAAATGGCAGAAAAGTTGTTGAATATGAACTGTGGACCGATGAGTGGAAAGCACTTAAAGAAAGCAGTAAATGGAAAGATAAACCCCATTATGGTGCTGCTCAAAAAGGGAATATTGGATTGCAGGACCATGGAGGCCTTACAATGTTCCGGAATATGAAAATCAGGGAGCTTTAATTGTTCCAATCGATTTCCGTCGGTTAAAACCGACGGCAAAGGATAAGGTGCTGATCATGGCAGCAAATTAGTTAAATGCATTTTACAGAGCACTCAATTAGTTAAATGCCTTATCCTTTGCCGTTCACTTCAGTGAACGGATCACATCAAGGGATATGCCAAATATCTCCCCCCTATATTCAATTATTTACTGTTGATAATATTATATTTGCCTGAAAAATTTTCAATATGGCTTTTATTGCATTTCGCGGAATGAGACCATTCCAACAATTGGTATTTACAGGATTTATTGTATTGATAAGCTTTTTATCGTTCACATTACTCTCCCTGGCTCTTGCCATTCCTTTGTTCGGCTTTGATTCTTTGATAAATATTCCCGGGATTAACGATATCGGAAATCCTGAAAACATCAGGATATTAAAATATTTTCAGGTAGTTCAATCGATAGGCCTGTTTATCATCCCCCCGGTTATTATTGGGTGGTTGTTCAGCGAGAAATTATCAGAATATCTTTTCCTTAACCGGTCAATTACCTCACTAACTGTAATTCTGGCAATATCAGTAACCATCCTTTCGCTGCCTTTCATAAATTATACAGGTGAGCTCAACAGCAAAATGCAACTGCCTCACTGGCTGTCGGGAGTTGAAAGATGGATGAAAAACACCGAAGAGAATGCAGCTCTCCTGACAGACGCATTTTTAGAAGTTGAAACACTGGGAGGTTTGCTTTTCAATCTTTTCATGATAGCCTTTCTTCCTGCAATTGGGGAGGAGTTACTTTTCAGGGGAGTTATTCAAAGGATCTTTACAAAATGGACAAAAAATCACAACTGGGGTATCTGGATTTCCGCGATCCTCTTCAGTGCACTTCACATGCAGTTTTACGGTTTTATCCCCCGTATGATACTGGGAGTTCTGTTTGGTTATTTACTGGTCTGGAGTGGCTCAGTTTGGCTGCCAATACTTGCACATTTTATTAATAATGCATTTGCTGTAATAATGATCCATCTTATCAACAGCAATATTCTTAACCCGGAAATTGAGGATATCGGGGCAACACCCGAAAGCCATTATTTTGCTCTGTTAAGCTTTGTTGTTGCCGTTAGTTTGATGTGGATAATAAAAAACCTGAACAGAGATAAGATTATAGGTATACCATCAAACTGATCAATCACAAATGATGTCAGTTAAAATCAAATAAAAGATCAACCTGCATTCCCTGTACCTTAAGTTTCTTCTTTTCATTTCTGCGGAAGATATAAACAATACCATATTCCTGCCCCTTTTGTCGCTTATGCTGTGAGGGAAGGTTCCCCAGGTTATCCTCTATTTCTGTCCATAAACTACTGATAAAATCATTGGTTTTTTTGCGTATCTCCTGCATTTTACCATATGACCGGGCTACATTCTTTCTCAGATTGTACTGAAATATTGCAGCCTCACGAAAATCTTCCACTTTAACTTTAACCAGCGCTATCGATGGATTATATATAGCGCTGCCTCCTTTCAATATGCGTTTCTGCTCTCCGTCGATAACTTTCTTTCCCCACTCAAGTGTCTCTTCTTCAGTATTTAACGGTGGAATCTTATGATCCATACCGGATAATCCATAATGACTAAGCACCTCTTCCTTCAGTTCCTCTCTCTCGATACTCATATATAAAGTCTGAATAAAATGAGAAATATAAAGCCTTGCTTTTTTAAAGGCTTCTTTATAGGAGTTATACTTGTCAGCTTCAATTTTCAAATCCAGTTCATGATGGGTAAGGCAGTTCTCAAAATTAGTTTTGACATTCTGTAAATTATACAGAGTATGTTTTGAGAAAGCCAGTTTATCTGAATTTTTACCTGATGCTGCTTTCATTGCACTTTCCAATGCACGCAATCTGGCCTTATCTGTTGTTGGCAATCTGCGATATGGCATAATTCACGGGTTTAAATAACTGCGAAGTTAAATATTTAATATAAATATTCTAAGCGTTCGCAATAAGAATTATGCACAGGTAACTGTGAATTATTCACTGAACTTAGCTTTAAAGAATTCCCTGTTGAGCCGTGCAATATTGGTAATTGATATTTTTTTAGGACATTCCGCCTCACATGCACCGGTATTACTGCAGTTTCCGAAGCCCAGCTCATCCATTTTAGCAATCATAGCCAATACCCGCCTTTTAGCTTCGGGTTTTCCCTGTGGCAATTTAGCGAGATGTGATACTTTGGCTGAGACGAATAACATAGCCGATGAGTTCTTACATGCAGCAACACATGCCCCACATCCTATACACACTGCGGCATCCATTGCTTCTTCTGCATCCTCTTGAGCTACCGGAATAGCATTGGCATCAGGAACGCCACCTGTATTTACCGATATAAATCCGCCGGCCCGGAGTATTTTTTCAAAAGCATTACGGTCAACGATCAGGTCTTTAATCACAGGAAAAGCGCCCGCTCTCCATGGCTCTACAGTAATAGTGTCCCCATCTTTAAATTTACGCATATGAAGCTGGCAGGTTGTGACCTCATCATCCGGCCCGTGAGGCCTTCCATTTATGTAAAGGCTGCATGCACCGCATATCCCCTCCCTGCAGTCATGGTCAAAAGCTATGGGATCTATGTTCTCTTCAATCAACTTATTATTTAAAACATCCAGCATCTCAAGAAAAGAAAGACCGGACGATATATCCTCAACAGTATATACCTCAAACCTGCCTTTTGATACAGCATTCTTTTGCCGCCATACTTTTATATATATCTTCTTAAAAACCTGATCAGCCATTCTTAATTATATAATTATTAACCCTGACAACTTTCTCTGCAAGTTTTTATTTGCAATTCCTCTCAAGAATTATCATTATTAGTTACAGCTCTTATTCTATTTATAACTTCTTTGGCTGAGAGTGATGTTCTCGTAGACCAGATCTTCCTTGTTAAGTACCGGGTTACTTGATTCCCCCTTGTATTCCCAACAAAAAACAGCTGAATAATTCACATCATCCCTCATCGCCTCACCCTCTTCCGTCACTGCTTCTTCACGGAAATGACCCCCGCATGATTCATTGCGTTCCAATGCATCTGTTGCTATCAGTTCAGCCATCTCCAGGAAGTCAGCTACTCTTAATGCCTTTTCCAGTTCGGGATTCAAATTATCCTGATCTCCTGTGATCCTGACATCTTTCCAAAACTCATCCCTGATATTTCGTATTATTTTCATTGCTTCATTCAGACCGGCAGCATTCCTTGACATCCCAACATAATCCCACATAACATGTCCCAACTTTTTATGAAAATAATCAACAGGCCTGGTTCCCTTAATACTGAAAAGCTTATTGATCTTTTCCCTGATGACTGTCTCAGCCTCTTCAAAGGCCTGAGAATTAACATCAACCGGAGGCGTTTGTATTTCATCTGCAAGATAATCACCTATTGTATAGGGCAAAATAAAGTATCCGTCAGCAAGGCCCTGCATTAATGCAGAGGCTCCAAGCCTGTTTGCACCGTGGTCTGAAAAATTAGCCTCCCCTATTGCATATAATCCAGGAATGGTAGTCATAAGGTTGTAATCAACCCACGTACCTCCCATTGTATAATGAATAGCAGGATAGATCATCATGGGCTCATTATAGGGATCAACATCAGTAATTTTTTCATACATTTGGAAAAGGTTACCATATCTTGATACTATATAATCCTTTCCCAGGCGTTCTATGGAATATTTAAAATCCAGATAAACAGCCTTACCTTCAGGATTTACGCCATATCCCTTATCACAGCGCTCTTTTGCTGCCCGTGAGGCGATATCCCGTGGTACCAAATTCCCGTATGCAGGGTACCTCCGCTCCAGGAAGAAATCCCTGTCAGAATCAGGAATATCATTGGGATGAAGTTCTCCTTTCCTGAGTTTTCCGGCATCAGCTTTATCTTTAGGCACCCAAACCCTTCCGTCATTACGCAAAGATTCAGACATAAGGGTTAATTTTGATTGTTGGTCACCATGTACGGGAATGCAAGTCGGATGTATCTGCACAAAACAGGGATTAGCAAAGTAAGCTCCCCTTTTATAACACTGCCATACAGCCGACCCGTTACTGCCCATTGCATTGGTGGAAAGATAAAATACATTTCCGTATCCGCCGGTGGCTATAACAACTGCATGTGCCCCAAACCTCCTGATCTCACCGGTTACCAGGTCACGTGCAATGATACCACGTGCCTTCCCGTCAATAACAACCAGATCAAGCATCTCATACCTGCAGTACATCTCAACCTGTTTAAGGGCGATCTGGCGATTAAGCGCCTGGTATGCACCCAGCAAAAGTTGTTGTCCTGTCTGTCCCCTTGCAAAAAAAGTACGGCTTACCTGTACCCCGCCAAAGGAGCGGTTTGCCAACAGGCCACCATACTCACGCCCAAAGGGAACTCCCTGAGCTACACATTGATCTATGATATTCGGAGAAATTTCAGCTAACCTGTATACACTGGCCTCTCTTGCACGAAAATCACCCCCTTTAACAGTGTCATAAAACAAACGAAAAACCGAATCATTATCATTCTGGTAATTCTTAGCCGCATTAATTCCCCCCTGGGCTGAAATAGAATGGGCCCTTCGCGGACTATCCTGATAACAGAAAGCTTTTATATTATAACCTAGTTCTGCAAGGGACGCAGCAGCCGAAGCCCCGGCTAGTCCTGTGCCTACTATGATTATATCCAGCTTGCTTTTGTTAGCCGGACTTACTACTCTTAAATTTGCTTTATGTGTAGACCATTTGTCAGCTAAGGGTACTTCAGGAGCTCCTGATTCTAATATTCTCATATCCCGGGTGATAGTAGACATTTAAAATTTTATAAGAAAATAAATTGGAATTATGGAAAAACCAATAGCCACAATTATTGCGTAAATCTTACTCAGCATCTGAAACCTGCCAAGCCAGTGCTTATTACTTAATCCCAAAGTCTGAAATGCAGACCAGAAACCATGTGAAAGATGTATCCCCAGTAAAATGCCTGCCAGAATATATAATAAATCATAAACAATACTGCTCTTAAACAAATCAGCTATCAAAGTGTACGAATCCTCCATAAAAACACCTCCAATATTGACCTTCTGTAACTCTTCAGGTTGAAATTTTATGACCCAGAAAAAATTCATTATATGGATCACTAAAAAAATAAGTACTAACAATCCAATAATTAACATATTCCTGGATGCCCATGTACTTGACTCGCCGGATATCTTCTTATTATATCTTACAGGACGGGCTTTGTAATTTTGATACTCTAAAAAAAATGACCACATGATGTGTATAAAAAAACCTAATCCCAATAATGGTTCTATTAACTTTACAATCAAGTTGGTACGCATAAAATTAGCTGCACTGTTAAATAGAACCCCGCTGTCATCAAAAATAAGCATCAAATTAATTGTCAGATGAACAGCCACGAACAGAACCAAAAAAAGTCCGGTAACTCCCATTAAAAATTTCCGGCCTATCGAGGTGGAAAAAAATTTATTCATATCAATAAATTAACAATCTGCTAAATCGCTGGGATCATTATTGCGGCAAAAGTAGAGTAACGCCCGTTGATTGCCAAAAACAAATTTATCAAACAGCTAATTTATAAAGTTTCTTAAGAATATATTATTACAGGATGTATCTTTTAAATGATTTATTCCATTCATGTAAAGTAAAACTGCCTGTAATAGCTATAAGCTCTGAAGGTCCATAAAATACCTCTGATTCAATTAATTCTATATTATCAAAAACGCACTGAACAGAAAATGTCTTGCCATCTGCTGTATTTACAAATCCTTTTATGCGATAAGCCAGGGGTGCCCACTGTTGCAGAAAACTTTCAAGTGATTTTTTGTCAATTTTGCGTCCGCTCTTTATTACCATGGAGTTTACTTCAGGCCTGGTCATGGATCCCGTCAGATCGGGGTAATATTTACTCAAAGCCCTGTCAGCTAATGGCAAATCAACATTACACCAGACCGATTCCCTGATTTCGGCAAAAGGATTCAGTTTTTTAACCTCCCCGGTTATGGCCTGACTGCTATTCAGGTCTGTTTTGTTAATTATCACTATATCGGCCATACGTATCTGCTGATATATGCGCTGCCTCATTAAACCGGACCTGACAAAATTTTGTGCATCAATAATGCACCAGTTTGAGGCTAAGTATAACTTTTCTCCCAATATTCCTACTGAGATCACTTCAGTAACTGAAGTTGTATCGGAAAGACCTGAAGCTTCAATAATTATTACCTCCGGATGGTATTTTATGATAAAATCATTGAGCGAATTGACAAATTCACCTAATAAACAAACACAAAAAGCGGATCCGTTATTTATCTCAAGGAGATCAAATTTACCATCGCATTTTTTTAGTTCAACTCCATCAATATTGGATGGGGCAAATTCGTTTTGAATAATTCCAAGCCGGTATCTATCTGAATAATCATTAATTAACTTCTTCAGCAAAGTGGTCTTTCCACTTCCTAAGAATCCTGATATTATATGAAATGGGATTTTTGACATGCTTCTTAACGCTGAATTTTGAAGGATACGGTCTTAATAATTAAAGTTATTCGCGTGAGTCCTTTCCACATAATTTATCAACTATCCCTCTTATTCTTACAATATGTTCAGGAGTAGTACCGCAACAGCCTCCTATCACATTTATTCCTGCATCAATTATTTTAGGTATAATCGCAGCCATTTCATCAGGTGTTTCGGGAAAAACTGTTTCCCCGTCGGCATATATTGGCATACCGGCATTAGCATGTACCAGAAGTGGTATTTCATCATTTGACAGCCGGATCTCCTTAATGATATCAACCATCCCTTTAATCCCATTACCACAGTTAGCGCCTATCATATCTGCGCCTGCATCTATAAGGGGCCTGATCATTTCTGTTGGCGATATACCCATCATTGACCGGTATTCTCCCGTAACAGTTTTTTCAAAAGTCATTGTACAAAAAACTTCGCAACCGGTATTCTCTTTTGCAGCCCTCACAGCTATACAGGCTTCTTCAATATCGCTCATTGTTTCAATCATTATAGCATCAACCCCACCGGCTTCCAGGCCTGTTACCTGAATTTTAAATGCATCATATAATTCCTGCTCATTAACATCACCTATCATTAATATTTTACCTGTAGGCCCTACCGACCCAAGCACAAATTTATTTCCCGCTGCCCGGCGGCTTATCTGAGCGGCAGCCCTGTTGATGTCATATACTTTATTCCCCAGATTATATCTTTCAAGCTTGAATAGAGTGCCCCCGAAACTGTTTGTTTCGATCATATCAGAACCAGCCTCAATGTATTTTTTTGCTATTTCATATACATCTGCCTCATGGGAAATATTCCACTCCTCCGGACATTCACCCGGCTTAAGGCCTTTTTGCTGAAGCATTGTTCCCCATGCGCCATCGGAAACCAATAATTTCCCCTGCCTGATCAAATCTGTGATCTTACCCATTTTCATGTATATTTAAAAATGTTTACAGCTCTTTTATCCACTCTTTTATTACCTCCACTGAAGGAACAAGACCTTCAGACTTAATGTTGTACCTGACTGCAACTACTGCGGGTAACTGACCAATACCGTAACGTGCCTCATTATCCCTTCCGGAAACTACCCTGATATCGAGTTCCCTTCCCAGCTCTGTCATAGCCCTGTCAACTCTTTCCTGCAATTCTGCACTCTTGCCTTCTTCATCTTCGAAAATGATCAGCTCACCCTTCTTAGATCTTATCTTTAACTTTAACTTCTCATTGATCCTCTTTTGAATAGCTGCAATCAATTCGGACGCTGGTGGTATCTTTGAAACAAATGCTATCTTACCGTCTATACATATGGTGGGTATATTTTTAACCATAAGCGATGACATAAAACTAACCCCTTCAATCTTTTTAATAGCATGTTCACGCCACTCCACTACTCCCTCAAAATGTCCGGATACTCTTCTTACCGCCTCAACCATATACTGACAGGGAGCACATGATTCGGAGTCGAGTGTAATAATATCCACAATCACCTTTTCTGACTGACCATAATCCCTCATATTAAATACTTCGAGGGAGCTGTCCCTTTTTTCCAGGGTACGCACCACTTCCTGCCGGTAAGGATCATGCACCAAATCTGTAACAGTCTTAAGGTTATCCGCAGGTGTTTCGCGCGGCAGGTCGCAGCCGGGTGCAAGGATAAATCCTGTTTTACCTCCCATGTCAAGACATTCGAGTGCATGTTCCAGACAATCCTCCTTACTACCCATTAACAGGACAACGGTAAGCTTCAAATTACCACCAAAACTGATACCTTTCCCGAGCGCAATATCCTTTACATAATCCAATGGAATGTTTTCATCTATAGAAACATTATCCGGCCGGCAGTCACACATAGCTTCAATATTTTGCTGTGCATGGCCGCAAACAAAAAACGAACTTAACCTACCCCTCTCTCTGACAAAACGAAAGATCTCCGACGCATAAGGTGTAACAAATTTTTCAAAAGTAAAAGAATCAATCTGGCTTGTCATAGGATCAACCAGGGCAATTATATCACAACCTGCATCCATGTAATATTCCGCCATCCTGTTCCCAACCC
Organism: uncultured Prolixibacteraceae bacterium; assembly: GCA_964545315.1. Lineage (GTDB taxonomy): Bacteria > Bacteroidota > Bacteroidia > Bacteroidales > Prolixibacteraceae > JAAYJR01. The sequence continues at coordinate 53,796 of CAZJGI010000011.1, read as the reverse complement.
TCATGCAAAAATCCATTAGCTTAAAAATTTCATCAGGATCTTCATATAACTTCGTAAAAATATCAGTTCCCATCAGATGCATAGCCAGGGTAAAAGGCCCGGTTATCAAGCCGTAAAGGGCAATATCCGGATACTTTTCACGTAGTTTTAGAGCAGCATCAACTGCTATAGGTATTCTCCCCTCATCAGGTCCCGGAACAGAAAGGTCATCAACTGATCTGCCTTCAGAAAGGGGATGGGAAACGACAGCCGGAGGGGAAGACTCTGACCAACGGAGCCTGCAACCTAAAGCTTCAGCCTCCGCCTGCAAGTCAAATAATACCGGTATGCCATCAGGATTGTATTCTTCAATAGCTTTGCTGACACCTTTTACAATTTCAAGGGATGATTTAAGATATGTGCCGGCATCCACACCTGTTAAAAAACCTCCGTGAACACCAACAAACGGAACCCAGGGAACTCTTTCGACAGGCTGAAGGGAAAAAGCTTTTTTTATCAGTTCCAATCCATACATTTCAACTTAGCTGAGAGTTCAGATATTCAACCAGTCCCTGCGGATCAGGAGAATATATATCCGCACCTATCTTTTTCCTGAATTCATCATTTAACGGGGCACCGCCAACAGCTACATTGACATTGGGAAATTCCTGCTTTATAGTTTTGGTGATTTTATCCATATTCACCATGGTGGTTGTCAATAAAGCTGACAAACCAACATAAGCACCGGGATTCTCCCTTACAGCACTGACAAACTGTTCTGCTTTTACATCAGTCCCCAGGTCAATCACTTTCCATCCATTACCTTCTACCATCATACATACCAGATTCTTCCCAATATCGTGCAGGTCACCCTCTACTGTCCCTATTATAAAAGTGCCTTTCTGTTTTACTTCTCCCGACAGAAAAAAGGGTTTTAAATGTACCATGGCTGTATTCATTGCTTTGGCTGACATAAGAACCTGTGGCACAAATACTTTGTTCTCCCGGAATTTAATTCCGACTTTTTCCATCCCAACCATTAACCCCTCAGTTAATATCCTGCTGGCTGAAATGCCTTCTTTCAAAGCCTGACTGGTAAGCTCGTCAGCACCATCCTGGCCTTTCATCTGAGGTGGATACGGAGCTGCTTTATTGATCTTACCAAATTCTATGCATTCTGCAATTCTTTCTAATAGTTCACTCATGCTTGTAAGTAAATTTTTGGTTTCCACAAATATATTAGAACAACAAAAGTTAAAAAATAGTATTTTCTTTGAAAAAGATGGATAATATTACTTTATTTTATAACTTTTATGCCTGCCGGAGAAAATTTATACTATGTTAAAAGAGATAAAACATTACAACCTGCCCCCCACCATCCCTGATGACAATAAAAGTTACGGCTCAGGGGATCTTTATCTGGTTGAAGCAGGCGAACTGGAGATTGAAGAAGGAACTTCATGGGATTCAGGAGTAAAAACAGAAAATAACTTATTGGTATTTTGCACAAAAGGAAAGGGGGCTGTTTACCTTGAAGGTGAGAAAGTTCCTGTTTCAGGGGATCAGTTTTTTATTGTGAGACGGGGCGACAGCTTTCGGTTCTGTCCGGCACCGGGAGTGGCCTGCCATTTTTTTTATGCAGGGTTCGGGGGCAGAAGGGTGAAGCAACTTGTAAGTGAATTCTCTGTTGTCCGTAACCTCGTACCGTCAGTTAACAATATGGTAGCCAACCGCGAAATGCTGTTTTATGAAATATTCAACAACATTTCAAAAGGATTTCATGATCAGAATATTGAATATATTAACCTTTGCTTCGGCCACCTGCTGGCTACATTTATCTATGCCAGCAGAACCAGTGACGATATAGCCGATGAGATTAATCCGGTAATGAGAAAAGCAGTAAGTTTTATGGAAAAAAACCTTCAGAAAAAACTTACACTCCTTCAGATTTCGAGAGAGGCAGGATTCTCACCTACCTATTTTACAACGCTTTTCAGGAAAGAGACTAATTATCCCCCAATGAGTTATTTTGCCCATTTAAAAATTCTAAAAGCTTGTGAATTTCTTGATTACACAAAAATGAAAATAAAAGAAATATCCTTCCTGTTAGGATATTCAGACCCATACTATTTTACCCGTGATTTCAAAAAAAAGATGGGCATGCCGCCTCGTCAGTATCGTAACCGTTTAAAATACTAAGAAATAATTTTGATCTTCACGGCATACCGGCTGCTATTTGCATAATTCCGGTTAAACTCTAACTTTATGGCCCAAAACTAATCTGATAAAGATGTCAACATTATTTTTAATATTCATTGTTATTTCGGCGGTTGCCTTACTCCTTATATTGGTATTGAAGCTGAAGATAAGCGCGTTTATTTCTCTTTTAATAACAGCCATCTATGTTGGTATAATTTCAGGAATGCCCCTTAAAGGAGTTATTCAGGCTATTCAGGAAGGTATGGCAGGCACTCTTGGATTTGTAGCTACGGTAGTCGGGCTGGGCGCTATTTTCGGACAAATGCTTGAGAGCTCGGGAGGAGCAGAATCAATGGCTCATTACCTGGTAAAAAAGTTTGGTAAAGACCGGGCTTCATGGGCAATGGTCATAACTGGCTTTATTGTGGCAATTCCGGTTTTTCTGGATGTGGGCTTTATTATTCTTGTTCCCATAATTTATGCATTATCGCGGGATACAAAGAGATCCCTGCTCTACTATGCAATACCTCTCCTTGCAGGCCTGGCAGTAACGCACAGCTTTATACCTCCTACCCCGGGGCCTGTGGCAGTTGCCGATATAATAAACGCACAACTTGGATGGGTAATATTGTTAGGAATAATTTTAGGTTTCCCTACAGCAGTTATTGCCGGACCTCTTTGGGGAAAATACATTTCAAAAAAAATCTACCTGGAACCTCCGTTTGATCTCGATAAAAAACCTCAGGGAAATGGCACAGAAAGTTATCCACCGTTCGGACTAATAGCCATTATTATCTCCATTCCTCTTTTTTTAATACTGGTGAATACTTTTACAGGGCTGGCAGTTACTAAAGAGGTAATCTCAAAATCTTTGTTTACAGACATTATTGAATTCATAGGTCACCCATTCTCGGCCCTTATAATAGCTACCCTTATAGCTATCTATTTCTTATGCATTAAACGGGGAATGGAAAAGAATAAAATTCTTGATCTCAGCACTAAAGCACTCGGCCCGGCCGGAATAATAATTCTTATCACAGGAGCCGGCGGAGTATTGAAACAAGTATTGATAGACAGTGGCATAGGTAATATAATGGCAGAATCTATGGCCAATTCACCTCTTCCTCCAATTCTCCTCGCCTGGTTACTTGCCGCTGTTGTCAGGGTTACCCAGGGATCAGCGACAGTAGCTATGATCACAGCAGCGGGAATAATCGCCCCGGTGATTAATGAATTTGGACTTAATGACCCTCAACGGGCTTTAGTAGTGATTGCTATTGCCTCGGGGGCAACCCTGCTCTCACATGTGAATGACAGCGGATTCTGGCTTGTAGGGAAATACCTTGGAATGAATGAAAAACAAACACTCCAAAGCTGGACTGTGATGGAATCAATAATTGCGGTTACCGGTTTGATTTTGGCTCTGCTGGCAAGTCTGTTTTTTTAGTCCCATAAGGCCATCCTCCTCTGGTCTAATCGGAAAGTGAAATTTTTACAAGATGGACAAACTGCTTTTTTTAACCTGTGAATATTTGTAAGCTTAAGCCTGGCACGGCATTGGGTACAACGGAATTCACTCTTGTGCAGAATCCTCCCGTCACTGGAAGCTATTACTTCAATTTTATCATATAACAGATTGCAATCGGGACATTTATATATCTTAAAGCAGGCGTCAATAAACAAATCTTTATGCTCTTGTGCAAGTTTTTCTATAACCGAGTTTGTCTTGTGATGAAATAATCTTGTATTGATATTTAAATATGAGCCTAAAGTCATGGAATGAATTAAAAAGCCATGTCCTTCGTTGAATTGATCCTCAAAGCCACATTTATCGCAACGGTATGTATATGCCCTGCCCATATTTTTTACTATGGTATAAATTTAATAAAACATTTTAGCTTTTTAATTGTATTATAGATGGTTTATTTATTTTGAAACAAGAAAATCTGATGTCCGGAGAAATAAGTAAGTAAAAGATTCAGGAGAAAACAGGTATACACCATTATATAAAATAAGAATATTAATTTTAACTAAGTTACATTAAAATGAAGGCAATAATAATTACAATTCTGGCTATTTCCCTTACGCAGGGATCATTTGCACAAAACGGTTTAAATATAGGGGACAGAGTCCCGGGATTTGAAGCAACAGCAGATAATGGCTCTGTCTGGAACTTAAGCGATCACCTGGGAAAGGAATACCTTGTTGTCTATTTTTACCCTGCAGCTATGACAGGTGGCTGCACTGCCCAGGCATGTAATTACCGTGATATGAGCAGTGACCTGAAAAAGTTAAATGCAATGATTGTAGGCGTAAGCGGTGACAATCCTGAAGGCTTAAAATTTTTCAAGGAGGCCCACAACCTCAATTTCACCCTGCTTTCAGACGAGTCAGGAAAAATTGCAGGCATATTCGGGGTTCCAACCCGGGAAGGCGGTGTTGTCAAGAATGAATTCAACGGAAAAGCATTTGAGTTGGAAAGAGGGGTAACCACAAGCCGGTGGACATTCATTCTCGACAAAAAGGGTAAAGTAGTTTACAAAAATGAACAGGTGAAGGCTAAAGAGGATACTGCTGATGTGCTGAATTTTTTAAAAAGTAAGAGTTAGTATCATTCCAGCATATTTTTAGGAATTTGTTTTGAAGCTTTTGCCCCCAATTCTTTGAGCTTTTCAGAGGAACGTACAAGATTACCCTGCCCTTCAGATAATTTGTTCATAGCGTCCCTGTAACTATTATGAGCCAGCCTTAAATTATTTCCCAGTTTTTCCATATCAGAAATAAAATTCACAAATTTATCATACAGGGCACCACCCTGCCTGGCTATTTCCATAGCATTCCTGGTCTGGTTTTCCTGTTGCCAGATCGAGGCAATTGTTCTAAGGGTGGCGAGTAAGGTAGAAGGGCTCACTATTACAACCTTTTGGTCCCAGGCAAAAGAGAATAACTCCTGGTCTTCACGGACGGCAATGCTGAAGGATGCTTCTACAGGTATAAAAAGTAAAACGAAATCAGGTGAGTTTAATCTTGATGCTGTCTGATAATGCTTGTCGCTCAATCCTTTAACATGAGCTCTAAGACTTAATATATGCTCTTTGATATATTTTAAGTATTCTTCCTCTTTTTGTGCATTAACTGCCCTTTCATATGCAACCAGAGAAACTTTTGAATCAATTATAATATGCTTATTATCGGGCAAGTTAACCACAACATCGGGCTGAATGCGTTTCCCGTCAGCTGAGTTATCACTATACTGGATATGATATCCCTGTTCACCTTCATTGAGGCCAGACCTTTCCAATATACGTTCAAGGACAACTTCCCCCCAGTTTCCCTGTTTCTTTACATCACCTTTAAGAGCCCTTGTGAGATTTCCGGCCTCCTCACTCATTCTCTGGTTCAGTTCATAAAGCTTTTTTAATTCTGCCCGCAGATCCGTCTGGTCCCTCAAACCCTTCTGATATGTATCCTCTACCTTCTTCTCAAATATGTTTATTTTATCTTTTAAGGGATTTAAGACATCCCCTAAATTTTTAAGGTTGACCAGTGTGAACTCTTCGCTGTTTTTCTTGAGTATCTTACCTGCAATATTTTCAAACTCAACGGTGAATTTTTTCTGAATATCCTCTAGTTCTGCTTTTTGGTTGTTAATTTTATCCTGAAGATTTAGGTTGTCTGTCTTTTCTTTTTCTATCTGACCTGTTAAAAATAAATTATCCTTTCTGATTTTCTCCAGTTCAGATTTCATGATCTCATACCCTGTGCTCAGTGCATTGAATTTTTCTGCCCATACGAGCATCCTTTTCTCAGCTTCTCCTTTTTCAGATTCCAGATGTTTCTCGATATTACGAAAATCACTGTTCAGAGAAATAATTCTTTGCTGATGTTTATAATGAAGATAAAACAGGAATGCTATAAAAACAACAACAGCAACTGCCAATAGAAGAAGAAATATTTTTTCATCCATGAGGAAAACTAAGTGTCAAATAAAGATCTAAATTAGCTAAAACATATAATTTATAACTAATTTCCCATGGTAATGTTTCACCATTTATAAACAATAGAGTTTATATTCATTCCGGCCCCGACTGAACAGAGCACTACATAATCATCTTTATTTATCTGTTGTCCTTCAATTTTCCCTTTAACAATCAAATCAAGAAGTGTAGGAACGGTAGCAGTCGAGGAATTACCTAATTCCCTTATACTCATTGGCATTATTCCATTAGGAATATGTTTTTCGCCGTAAAGTTTAAAAATACCGCTCAGAATAGCTTCATCCATTTTTTCATTAGCCTGATGTATCAGTATCTTTTTAATATCATTCAGGCCCAGGCCGGCTTTCTCGATACTCTCCTTTACAACGCCGGGTACTTTTTTGATTGCATAAATATAAAGCTTATGCCCAAACATCTTAATCCACAGTTCGTTTCCATCCAGTTGGGGATTTGAGGAATATCCCAATGTAAGAAGATTGGCATAGCTGACTGAATCAGACCTGAGTGCATATGATAAAATTCCTGTAGGAGTTTCACTTTCAACGGCTTTAACAATTGTAGCGCCTGCACCATCAGCATAGATCATGGAATCACGGTCATGGGGGTCTGAAATTCTCGAAAGGACATCTGCTCCCACCACTGCTCCCAGCTTCATAAACCCTGATTTAATATATGCATCAGCTATTACCATTGACTGGGTCCAACCCGGGCATCCTGAGACTACATCGTGGCAAATACATGAAGGGTTCTTTATATGAAGCTTCATTTTCACTTTATTCGCCAATCCGGGCAACATGTCACTTCTGACGTTACCATCAGGAATATCTCCAAAATTATGACCGATTATAATAAATTCAAGCTGCTCCTTATCCACTCCTGCAGAATGACAGGCATCTTCAATTGCCTTTGCCGCTAAATCAGAAGTAACCTGATTTTTTGAAACATAGCGTCGCTTTTCAATATTTGTTATTTCCCTGAACTTCCTTATAATTTCTTCATTACTTTTATCAATTATCTCCTTTTTACCAGGATCGTAGAATTGATAATTCAAAAAATGGTCGTTATCTATAACAATCGGTGGCAGGTAACTTCCTGTTCCTATAATTTTTGTGTAAATTTTTCTCGTCATAATCTTCAATAACTCTCGACTTAAAGTAAATCATCTAATTTTTGAAACTCTTTCTTATATCAATTTACTGAATGTTGGCTTATAATTTTTGTTTATTGTGCTTGTTCTTATATTTTTCAAAAGGAAAATACTTTTTACCTGAAATTAAGCAGCTTAAATGATTCTCCATCGAAAACCCCATAAGAAAAATTTGTTATCCAGTCTCCAAGCAAAATAAACCTCGAATCCTTTTTTATTTCAACATCTGCTATTCTATGCCTGTGCCCAAAGATAAAATAATCTATCCACTCGTTGTCCAAAAAATTTTGAGCAAACTTAAACATCCCCTCATTCTTAACTTTAAATTCTTCTTTCTCATCCAATTTTGATAAACGGCTTGATTTTGACCATTTGTGAGCGAGAAAAAAAGCAAAATTCGGATGAAGGCGGCTAAAAATCCATTGCAGGGTTTTATTCGTAAAAATCTTTTTTAATAAAATGTATGCTTTGTCTTCTTTGTCAAAGCCGTCCCCATGAGCTAAAAAGAATTTTTTTCCTAGTATTTCACAAATTAATGCCTCTTTGTGAACAATTAATCCTACCTCCCCGGGCAGATAATTAAAAATCCAGAGATCATGATTCCCTGTAAAAAAATGTACCGTGACACCATTATCTGACATATCTGCCAGGCGGCCAAGCACTCTGGTAAATCCTCTGGGAACAACTTTTTGATACTCAAACCAAAAATCAAAAATATCACCCATAAGATATAATTCAGACACATCATCTTTTATAAGGTCAAGCCAATTCACAAAAAGCTTTTCCCTCTCCCTGTTGTTATCCAAAGCAGGTGCCCCGAGATGAATATCAGAAATAAAATATATTTTTTTGTTGCTTGCCAAGTTTTAATAAATAAAAACTATTTCAGTAATTGAGCAATGGCTTTATCCAGTGCAGGGCCTTTCAAATTCTGAGCTACAATTATTCCCTCCCGGTTAAGAAGGTAATTGTATGGTATTGATTTAATATTATATACACTTGTTGCATGTCTGCTTCCTGACATATCTCCTACATTTATCCAAATTAATTTATCTGCATCAATGGCATCTGTCCATTCTGTTCTGTCAGTATCAACACTTATCTGATAAATCTCAAATCCTTTATTTTTGTATTTCTTATATGCTTCAACAAGAGCCTGATTCATAACTCTTGAATTACGGTCAACCGCAGACCAGAACTGAACAAGAATAATATTACCTGAAAGGGAGGACAATGCAATATCCTCTCCTTTTACATCAGGCAGGGTAATATCAGGTATGTTCTGCCCCTGTTCCTGTATAAACTGCTGAAGCCGGGCGTTTCTTTCTTCCTGTAGAAGTTGTATTGTGTTTTGATATAATGCTTTAACGTGGCCAGACTGTGGATAAATGGAATTTAAGGCAGAAGCAGCCACTCTCATGGTTTGTATATCATTTAGTACAAAAGTCTCATTGTCAAATTTTTGATATAGTGCGAGCACACTAGCCATAGAAAATGGATTGTCCATCACAAACTGCTTCGAATATTCGACCTGCTTATCCTTTATCCTTTTTGATTCCTCCTCCCAGCGGACTTTCATTGAAGCATAATCAGGATTCCCCTTATACATATTAATCAGAGATTGAAGCGAATCTAACTTATGCTTTGTATTATACAGTTGATCGTTCAATTCTTTTACATAAAGTGATCCCTGTGAACCCTTTACTCTGTAATCACGTTCAAAATTCGCTATATCAGCCTCAACAACCACCTGCTCCAAAGAATCAACAAGCAAAGTAATAAACTTTGTTTCATTAAGCTTTAACAAGTAATAGGTCGGCATGTTGGTCTGTCCTTTAAATTTAAATTCTCCGTCTCTGTCAACCCTGACTGAATCTATCACCTTCGATGATGAAACTAGTAATTCCTCCAGGTATAACAGACGGCCTTCAGCATGTGAGATCTTTCCACTGACGGAAAACCAGTTTGCTTCTTTCTTACATGCAAATAAGAGAAATCCGGATAAAGCTGTTAAAACAAATAATCTTCTCAAATTCATCTCACAAAATTTCAAATTTTTTATATCCACTTCAATGATTAAAGTTTGTAAAATTAACAAATTCCGCTTTTATGGTTATTCATAATTAAATGAATTTAGAACATTTTCAAATTTAAGGAACCAGTTAACCTAAATTTCATCAAAAAATATTATGTTCGCCGTTAATCAGACAAATAAAGTGAAAATATATAATGACATTAGCAGTTTCAGGGGCAATAAACCTGTAGTAACTATTGGAACTTTTGATGGTGTTCATATGGGGCATCAAAGAGTTATTGAACGCTTAAAAAATATCGCCCAAAAACAGGGTGGGGAAAGTGTAATTTTTACATTTGACCCGCACCCCCGTCTGGTTACAACTCCTGATGAGGCTAATTTAAGGCTTCTGACCACTCTTAATGAAAAAAAAGAACTTTTCAGAACAGCCGGGATCGATCACTTGATAATTTACCCTTTTACCAAGGCATTTTCAGAACTCCGGTATTCCGAATTTGTAAAAACTATCCTGATAGATAAAATCAGGACTCATTGCCTGGTTGTTGGTTATGACCACCGTTTTGGAAGGAATCGTGAAGGGAGTTTTGAATACTTGAAAGAGTGTGCAAAAGAGTATCAGTTCATTATAGAAAAGCAGGACCCTCTTATAGTTGATGGTTCACATGTAAGTTCTACCAGAATTCGAAGCGCGTTGGAAGAAGGACAGGTTGAAAAAGCAAACAATTTGCTGGGATACAGATATACACTCCATGGTACAGTAATTAAAGGAACACGCCTTGGCAGAAAAATTGGTTTCCCTACAGCTAATATTGAAGCCTCCTGTAAACATAAACTAATTCCCGGCTATGGTGTATATGCTGTAGAGGTAGTTACCGAAGGAGTAAAGTATAAAGGTATGCTAAATATTGGCACCAGGCCTACATTCAATAATAATGCTGATAAGCGAAGTATAGAAGTCCATATTTTCGATTTCTCCCAAAATTTATATCATAAACAGATTACCCTGATCTTTACGGGTAAGATCAGGGATGAACAAAAATTCAGCGGAATAGATGAGTTAGCCCAACAACTGAAAAAAGATAAAATCCATGCTCTTCAGATTTTATCAAAGTCAGATCACTTCTTGACAAGTGAACAGGATACCGGTAAATGATCAGAATACCTGAAATCATGTGTTTGAAAACTGTAGGAACCATACTCTTTACTATGAAATATATAGTCTATACGTAATGAAGGAAGTTTTCCTATGTAAGTTGGCATAATACCTTTCCCTGAACAGACAAATGCATCTTTAAGCTTTCTATTCAATTGCATATAGGAATAAGAAACAGGAGTATCATTGAAATCACCACATAATATTATTTTATGCGGACAGCTTTCAATATGCTCTCTTATAGTCTCAACCTGTTGAGCCCTCATATAAAATGAATTTTTCAACCTTGATCCCATTTCACGGATTTTTTTAAGATCATTCTTTTCCTCAGGCCATTTATAGATAATTGAATATGAGTCGGGATCCATCCTGTAGGATTGAAGATGAATATTATATACTCTCACTGTATCACCTTCAATCAACATATCAGTAAATATGGACATATTACGTGAGTTTCTGAATCGTATCTCTCCCATATTTACAATAGGATATCGCGTCATGGTAACAGATCCAAAAGTTGTACTCGACCTGGCATATTGATAATGCTTAATAAATTGCAGGTCTTTTACAGTCTCAGCCAGGTTAAAGATGCTGTTTTTTCTTAATCTGACTTCCTGAAGACAAATAATATCAGGCTCCTGTTCCCTGAGAAACTCCGTTATCGCCTGAGCTGTGTTAATATTTTCATCTGTGCCCTGACCTGTAAAAGCTCTGACATTGTATGAAAGAACCTCAATATCACCCTTCTCAATCGATCTGCCTTTTATCTGAATGGAACGCTTTATAAATCCAAATCCTAAAATAATTACCCCCAGAGATAAAAACATATATGAAGGTTTATTTATCAGCCACATAAATACAAAAAACAGGTTAATGAGGAATATAAATGGATATGCCAGACCAAAAAAAGATGGAAGCCACCACTTCTCAGGTGAAAGATAGCCCGATGAATAGGATATTATCAGGCATCCTGCTGCCAAAAAATTTAAAAATAAAAGTATGTATTTAACGACTTTCTTCAAAATTATAGCTCATTTAGATGTGGTATGATATTATATTCTCAAATAATTATTATCATAAATGCCATTTATTTACGGCCTCTTATCATTCTGTCTTTTCCGTTAATATCCTTCTTCAATTCAACATTTTTAAATTTTTCTTCAGACAAAAGCTTTACCATTTCGCCTCCTAATGATTCATTAATCTCAAAATACAGCCATCCTCCTTCTGACAAATATCTTTGGGCAAACCTGGTAATTGCAAAATAAAATAATAATGGTTCATCATTTCTGACAAACAAAGCATCTTCAGGTTCAAATTTAAGTACATTGTCTGACATTTCTCTCTTTTCCTTTTCTAAAACATATGGCGGATTACTAACGATAACATCATAAATATCCCAAATAGCTGATTCCCAATTAAAAATATCAGCATGAAAAAATTTTACATCCAGATTGTTATTTTTTGAATTTTGCCTTGCAATATTAACTGCCAATTCAGAATGATCAAATGCTGATACTTGCGCATCACTGATCATCTTCTTTAAAGACAAAGCTATGCATCCGCTTCCGGTACCAATATCCAAAATTGAAGGGGAAGAAATATTTACAGACTCAATGATCCACCGGACAAGTTCCTCCGTCTCGGGGCGTGGAATAAGAACACCTGGTTTTACAATAATTGGCAAATCGTAAAACTCTGTCTCTCCAAGAATATATTGAATGGGCTCGTTAGTTTTCAGCCTCCTCACGATCTCATATATATTTTTTTTAACACAATTATCCGGCCTGTAATCCCTGTCAAGTCTTATCATGTAATAATCCCTTTGACATACATGCTTAAAAATCAATCTGGTGATTGCCTTAACCTCCCCGGCAGGATAAAAACCTTTTAATTCTTCTTCGATATATTGAATTGTAGCATTCATTGTGTTACATTTGGCATGATAAAGATAATTATTCCGGTTAAATGTCTGTAAACGAAAAATACATGCTAAGGTGCCTTGACCTGGCAATGCTGGGCGCCGGAAGTGCATCTCCTAATCCTATGGTAGGATGCGTTATTGTATGCGGGGATAAAATAATAGCAGAGGGATTTCACAGACAATACGGGGGCCCGCATGCAGAAGTGAATGCCATTAACTCTCTTGAAGATGATAAGATATTGAAAGATAGTACTCTTTATGTCAATCTTGAGCCATGCTCTCATCAGGGCCTGACACCTCCATGTGCCGATCTGATAATTGCAAAAAAAATACCCCGGGTAATAATAGGAAGCATCGATCCAAATATTATAGTCGCCGGTAAAGGAATTAAAAAAATGATTGACGCAGGAATTGAAGTAACAACAGGTATACTGGAAAAGGAATGTAGTACACTAAATAAAAGATTCTTTACTTATCACCAAAAAAAAAGGCCCTACATAATTTTGAAATGGGCACAAACGACAGATGGGTTTATTGATATAAACCGAACCCCTGAAAACTATGGAATGCCAACCTGGATTACAGGAGAATTAGCCCGAAGGCTTGTACATAAAATCAGGTCTGTTGAAGATGCAATTTTAGTGGGAACAAACACGGCTCAAAAAGATGACCCCTCCCTGACAGTCCGCCACTGGCATGGAAGAAATCCTCTTCGTGTGGTTGTCGATAAAAACCTGCGGCTCAGCAAAAATCTAAAATTATTTAAACCTGAGGGCAAGACCCTTATTTTCAATTCAGAAAAAGAATCTGAGGAGGGTTCAATATCATATGTAAAAATAGATTTTGAAAGAGAAATTATTACACAGGTTTTAAACATCCTCTACCGGCAAAAAATATTATCCCTGGTAGTGGAAGGGGGAAGAAAACTTTTAGAAAGCTTTATAGATAAAAAAATGTGGGATGAAACTCATATTTTTATTGGTGATAAATTTTTCTTTGATGGTGTAAAAGCACCTCAGTTCAAAGGTAAGCTCTTAGCTGAAGAGACACTGGATGCTGACCGGCTTAAAATTTTCATTAATCCTGATTAAAACGGCAAAGCTTTGGGACCTCCTGTCATGATCTCTATTTTCAATACATTCTCCACATATAAAAAATAGTAAAATAGTTTATGGTCCAATTCAAAATTATAATCTATTGTCGGATCATAACCAATTATATGTTCAAAAAATCTGTTTTTGTGTGACGTTGAAGCATTATAGTTCCATGCTGAGACATATCGCTGATTCCACCCCTCATAATATCTTTCTGAATGATATTGTGAAGGGGAATTATTCAAAGCATACCAGGTTTCAAAATTAGGATCAAATGTTTCCAGTACATATTCCACTGAATCTTCTTCTAAACTTTCTGATTCCCCGGCCTTTATATTTACAGCTTGTTTTTGGGCAGTACATGCAAGTATAAAGGCAGCAATACCTGAAATTATTAATAATTTATTCATGGCTTATAAACTCCGTTTTCTTTTAATCCAACAAATTTCATCTCTTGTTAATACGAAATTTATGCCAAAATTGTTTTTCATTAAAAAAATGATGAATTTTATATCGGTAATCTGATTTTAAGAAATATGCAGCCGGAATTTGATTTTTGGAAAATATTCACCCTTGTGTTTTTGCTTACGGCCATTCCGGTAGCAATAATGATAATATGGGAAAAAAGGTCGCCCTATAAGACTACCGCCTGGGTATTGGCTTTGCTTCTGTTACCTGTTTTCGGGGTTATTTTCTATCTTTTTTTCGGTCAGGAATTTCGAAAGCAAAAATTATTCTCCAGAAAAGGAATAAAAAGTTTAAGCAGGATACGCATATCATCTGCTAATCAACTTAAACAGTTTGAACAATCAATATTGAAACTGGAAAAGGAAGTCCGTGAAAAAGAAAATATTATCAGGCTTTTACTCAATAATTCAAATTCTCTGTTAACTACTGGTAACCGGTTAAAAATTTTACAGGGTGGAGCTGTAACCTTCAAAGAAATTTTTTCGGCAATTAAAAATGCGAAACATCACATTCATTTGGAATACTACATCATTTCCAATGACAATATAGGCAATCAGTTAAAGGATCTTCTTATAGAAAAAAGTAATGAAGGGGTTGAGGTCCGAATAATAATAGATGATGTAGGCAGCTGGGGTCTCAGTAAAAGTTACATTAAAGAACTGACAAATTCAGGTATAGAAGTCTATTCCTTTATGGAGGTAAGATTTCCAAGGTTAACATCCCGTGTAAATTACAGGAATCACCGTAAGTTAATTATTATCGACGGCGAGATTGGATTTACAGGAGGCGTTAACATTGCAGACCGCTATCTTGACGGCATAGAAGGTATAGGGCCATGGAGGGATATACATCTCCGGATAGAAGGGGATGCAGTAACCAGTATGCAGGTTGTATTTGCAGCTGACTGGTTTTTTATTATTAATGAAAATTTATCAGGAAAAAATTATTTTCCGCCCATAACCCAAAATCCGGGCATACCTGTTCAGATATCTTCAAGCGGCCCTGATTCTGACTGGGAATCTATCGGTCAGGCTTTTTTTACAGCAATAGCTGGCGCCAGAAACAATGTTTATATTGTGACCCCTTATCTTATGCCTCCAATCCATATTAATGAAGCTTTAAAAACAGCAGCTTTAAGTAATGTGGATGTCAGAATAATTATTCCGGAAAAATCGGATGGATTAATTTCCCGATGGTGCTCTTTCTCATATATTGAGCAACTTCTTGAGGCAGGAATAAGGATATACTTTTATAAAACAGGATTTATCCACAGTAAATATATAATTGTTGATGATATATTTTCAAGTGTTGGAACATCCAACCTTGATTTCAGAAGCCTGGAGACCAATTTCGAAGTAAACGCATTTATGTATGACAGAAAATTCACGGACAAGATGGTTCAAATTTTTAAAACAGATATAGAAAACAGCCGCGAGATAAGATTGGCGGTATGGACAAAGCGCGCATGGCATGTCAAACTCAGAGAATCACTGGCACATATTGTCAGCCCGATGCTGTAATGAAATTATTATTGCTTTTACTGCTTTTTGAAAGGCAGTTTATCCAAATCCTGGTTTCCCCCCGATAAAATTATTCCCACCCTCTTGTTATGAACATCTACTTTACTTTCCAGGATAGCTGCCAAAGGAACTGCAGATGACGGTTCAATTATTATTTTCATCCTTTCCCAGATCAGACGCATAGCCTCAACAATTTTTTCCTCTGAAACAGTAACTATACTATCAACCTTATCGAGAATTATTGCGAAATTCCTGGTTCCCAATGAGGTAAGCAAACCGTCGGCTATTGTTTTGGGATTTACTGACGGCACCAGCTTCTTTGATTGAAAAGAACGGAAGGCATCGTCAGCGCCAGATGGTTCAGCAGCTATCACCCTGCAATCAGGAAGCAACTCTTTTACGGTGATTGCAGTTCCGCTTATAAGTCCTCCTCCCCCTACAGGTGTCATAATGATATCGAACTGCCCGGCCTCCTCAATTAATTCAAGGGCAGCAGTACCCTGACCGGCAATTATGTTAACATCGTTGTATGGATGCACCTCTGTAGCTCCTGTTTGGGCAATAACTTTTGCAAGCGTTGATTCACGAGACTCCAGCGTGGGTTCACAAAAAGTTATCTCAGCGCCATAACCGGCAACTGCTTTCTTCTTGATTTCTGATGAAGTGACAGGCATCACAATATAAGCCTTCAATCCCCGCATTTTAGCAGCAAGTGCCAGCGCAGCTGCATGATTGCCTGAAGAATGTGTGGCAACTCCCTTTTTTAAATCAATCCCTGCTCCCGACAAAGAAATTAGAGCATTGCATGCACCCCTGAATTTAAAAGCACCTGCCTTTTGAAAATTTTCGCATTTAAAAGATATGTCACATCCGGCAATACTATTTATACTCCCTGAATGAAAAACAGGAGTATAATGGACATAATCACTGATGAGCCCATGTGCTCTTTCAACATCTGAAAATGTGGGAAGAAATTTCATAGGATTAAAATTAATTATTTTAAAGGTATCATATGGATTATTGTTATATAAAAAACATTGACATTAGCCATTTGAAATCTTCTCTTTCCTTATCACTTCAATTCCTTTATTTATTCTGCTGACAGTTTCATCTTGACCAAGTAATTCAAAAATTTTAAAGATATCAGGTCCTTTATTTTCGCCAACAAGGCATAATCTCAAAGGGCTCATTACGGTGCTAAAACTCCATTGATTATTACTCACGAAATCTGAAAATTGCTCTTTTAGTGATCCTGCGTTCCATTGTTCTGTATCTTTCAGAAAATCAGCAATCAGAAGAAGCTTTTCATTGGTATCATCTTTCCAGTGCTTTTGAATTGTTTTACTGTCATAATCACCGGGAGCTACAAAAAAGTAACTACTATGTGTCCACAGGTCAGAAACAAACTCGCATCTTTCCTTTATCTCTGCGATCACTTTCTCAATTTTTTCATCAGTTTCTACGACACCCTTTTTATCGAGTACCGGTTTAAAAAGAACTTTTAGTTCCTTTTCACTTTTGGCCTGAAAGTAGTGTTTGTTAAACCAACGGGCTTTGTCAGGATCAAACCGGGAACCGGATTTAACAACTCTTTCCAGGCTGAAAATTTCAACAAGTTCATTCAAAGTGAAAAACTCCTGTTCAGTACCCGGATTCCATCCTAATAAAGCAAGCAGGTTAATAAAAGCCTCGGGAAAATACCCGTCTTCACGGTATCCATGAAAAAATTCACCAGTTAAAGGATCTTTCCATTCAAGAGGGAATACCGGGAAACCCATCTTTTCACCGTCACGCTTACTTAGTTTTCCTTTTCCGTGAGGTTTCAGTATCAGGGGCAGATGAGCAAATTCAGGCCGTATTGATTCCCATCCGAATGCACGGTAAAGCAGGACATGCAGCGGTAAAGAAGAAAGCCACTCCTCACCCCGGATAACATGAGTTATACCCATCAGATAGTCATCGACAACATTTGCAAGATGGTATGTAGGCATTCCATCAGATTTAAAAAGTACCTTATCATCAAGGCTTTTTGTTGTATTGAATGTTACCTGCCCTCTGATAATATCATCTTCTGACACATCCTCATTTTCGGGCATTTTAAATCGCACCACATATGGTTCTCCATCTTTAATTCTTCGTTTTACTTCAGAGGATGACAAGTTCAATGAATTTGACAAACTATTCCGGGTTTTTATTCCGTAAGAAAAAATTTCGCCTGCAGCTTCTGCCTCTTTTCTTAACATTTCAATCTCGTCCGGAGTGTCAAATGCTATGTAAGCATCACCTGTCTCAATAAGATGTTCAGCATATACCCTGTAAATCGCTTTCCGTTCACTTTGCCTGTATGGGCCACATTCTCCTCCTATACCAGGGCCTTCATCGGGATTAAGACCACACCATTTCAAACTTTCAACTATATAATCCTCTGCTCCGGGGACAAGTCTTTTTTGATCAGTGTCTTCTATCCTTAATATAAAAACACCGTTATGTTTTTTTGCAAACAGGTAGTTGAATAAAGCTGTCCTGACACCTCCGATATGAAGGGGACCTGTCGGACTCGGAGCAAATCGTACCCTGACTTGTTTATTGTTCATTATTCACTTTTTTTGGTCACTGCAAAGATATCTTTTTCTTTTTATATGCCTATCGCTTGCAGATATGAACAAAAAAATGAATGAATAAATTCAAATGCAATTTCCATCCCGTTACATGTAAATATAAATTTATATTCATTTAAGAAATAATTGATAGATTTACCTAAATTTAAGGAACAATCCTAAATGGGATAAAACAACATTACAATTACACATATAATTATCCGGAAAAATAAATTGGTATATCAAGTGTTAAAACAAGAAATAAAATTTCAATTCTAAAAAATAAAATTATGTATCGGGAAATAAAAAACGAACTAAAAAACACCCTGAAGGAATTAAAGGAGCAGGGACTCTATAAATCAGAAAGGATAATCACTTCTGCTCAGGGTTCGGAGATTCAGATATCGACAGGGGAAACTGTATTAAACTTTTGCTCCAACAATTATTTAGGTCTCTCCAATCATCCCGAAGTAATTAAAGCCGCTCAGGAGATAATGAATAACTGGGGCTTTGGATTATCATCCGTTCGTTTCATTTGCGGCACCCAGGAGATACATAAAAAGTTGGAACAAAAAATGTCAGAATTTCTGGGAACTGAAGATACAATCTTATATTGCGCTTGTTTTGATGCCAACGGCGGGGTATTTGAACCTTTGCTGGGGCCTGATTCTGCTATTATCTCAGATGAATTGAACCACGCCTCTATTATTGACGGTATAAGGCTATGTAAGGCACAACGTTTCAGATACAAACATTCAGACATGGAAAGCCTGGAGCAATGTCTTTCAGACGCCGGGGACTCAAAATACAGAATGATTGTCACTGACGGTATATTTTCAATGGATGGTGATATGGCCAGGCTGTCTGACATTGCAACACTGGCTGAAAAATACAATTCCCTGGTTTTAGTCGATGATTCACATGCTACCGGTTACATAGGTGAAAGAGGCCGGGGAACAACTGAATATTATGGATTGGAGGGCAGGGTGGATATTATTACCACCACATTTGGAAAAGCAATGGGAGGCGGAAACGGTGGATGTGTATCAGGACGAAGAGAAATAATCGAAATGTTGAGGCAGCGTTCACGTCCATATCTGTTTTCAAACACACTTGCACCGGCAACAGTGGGAGCTACGCTGAAAGTAATTGAATTGCTTACAGAATCTGATGATTTACCTGCAAAAACAATTGAAAATGCACGTTATTTCCGGTCTAAGATGGAATCTGCCGGTTTCGATCTGGTAAAAGGAAACACAGCAATAGTACCTGTGATGATTTATGATGAACCTCTTGCAATTAAGTTTGCAGATGAACTCCTGAAAGAAGGAATATATGTTATTGGATTCTGCTACCCGGTTGTTCCGAAAGGAAAAGCACGAATCAGGGTGCAGCTTTCGGCCGCTCATACAAAAAAACAAATAGACCGTGCTGTAGACGCATTCATAAAAACAGGTAAAAACCTTAATATCATATAACTGTTAAATTTCAAATACAACAGAATATATATCAGCCGGATACTTTCTTACACTTCAATAATAAGATATCCGGGGGAGTAAGTTTATAAAAATATATTTTTATTGCACCTCCTGCATATGTAATAAACCACACAACCAGGTTACAAACATCTTTACTTACAAATATTAATAACTATTTCTTATGGTAATCATTTCAACATCCTCTCTCAGATTATTCACCAATTTTTGGAATTTTTTAGGCTTCTGGGCCCTAAGCTCTAATGTAAGCCCCCCGTTATTTCCACCGCTAACCTCAAATTTTCCAATTTCCACACGTTTACCTCTTCCATAAACGTCAACATTATAAACAGGTGTAATGTTCCTGCCGGCAATACGATTAAACTTAGAATAATCTACTGTAAAACAACCTTCTCTCTCCCTGATAAAATATTTTTTCTTTTTGTTATGATACCCAACCTGCAAACGGCAGTCAATTCTGTCGAATCCTCTCATAAATTTTCCGGACTGTTGAGGAAAATTTATCTTTATTCTGTATAAACCTGCGGAAAGATTTGAAATTGTCAATTTACCATTATCCCCTGTTGGCTGAAAAAGGACAGGGCGGTCACTACCCTCCTGCTCAATGTAAACATCAGCTCCGGGAACAGGCCTGCCCGGTGAAAAGAAAATCCCAATTATTGTAATAATGCTCAAAAATAATGCGGTTCTCATTTTTATAAATTTTATTTTTCGCAATATACTCAAAAGGTTCAATTATCTGAATTATTAAAAAATAATTCTTCCCTTTTAATCTATCTTTGTGGCAAATAATAAATGATAATGAAGGACACTCTCTTTGGCAAAACTCTAAGTGAACTTCAGGAAATAACTGAAAATCTTGGACTGCCAAAATACAATGCAAGGCAGATATCTGACTGGCTTTACAAAAAAAATATTATCTCAGTTAATGAGATGACAAACCTTTCCGTAAAAACCAGGGAATTGCTTAGTAATAAATATGATACAGGAATAACCCTGCCACAGAAAGTAGAGGGAAGTGCGGACAAAACTAAAAAATATCTCTTTCAAACTTCCGGAGGTCATTATATTGAAACAGCAATGATCCCTGAGAGGAGCAGGGTAACGGTTTGTGTTAGTTCCCAGGCAGGATGTAAGATGGGCTGCACATTTTGCATGACCGCCAGGCAGGGATTCCAGGGTAATCTCACTGCCGGAGAAATTGTAAACCAGATAAAAAGTATTGAAGAGTCAGAGCAGGTTTCAAATATTGTCTATATGGGAATGGGTGAACCATTGGATAATTTGGCAGAGGTTTTAAAAAGCCTGGAAATATTAACATCTGACTGGGGATTTGGTATGAGCCCGCGAAGGATAACAGTATCAACAATAGGTATAGTTCCGGCAATGCATAATTTTCTTGAAAAAAGTGAAGCCCATCTCGCCGTCAGCCTTCATTCACCCTTCAACACAGAAAGACAGAGATTGATGCCTCTACAGGCCAAATATCCAATTGAACAGATAATATCTGAAATCAAAAGCCGGAATATAGGAGGACAACGCCGTATTTCTTTCGAATATATCCTCTTTGAAGGACTTAATGACTCATCTGTCCATGTAAAAGAACTGACTAAACTTCTTAACGGACTAAAATGCCGCATTAACCTTATACGTTTTCACCCAATTCCGGGATCCCCGCTGAAAAGTCCGGGAGAGGAAACATTACAGCGGTTTAAAGATCAGCTGAACAATAAGGGTATCTTAACGACCATAAGAGCTTCCCGCGGACAGGATATCAGCGCCGCCTGCGGATTGCTCTCAACAAAAGAATTGAATGAAAGCCGGATCAACCCTGCTGCACAATAATAATACCCTGAAATCTTTTACTGAATTAATTAAAATTCACAAAAACATCAGTTTATCAATGAAAATATCCTGAAAGCCAGGTTCGCCTTCAAGATTTATATGTTTGGCTTTCGTGAGTATGTCATGCATAATATTACCGTCGTCGAAAAGTAGCATTTTTGCTCCTAAAAGCGCAGTGTTACCAAATTTTATTATTTTATCTTCTTCTGTTTCAATTACTCCGGTCCTGATTACATTTTTAATATTCAAAAAATTGCCAAAACCTCCGGCAATAAACACCTTAGACACGTCATTATAAGTAATATCCATTTTTTTTAAAAGGATAGTCAATCCTGATGCGATAGCTGCCTTGGCAAGCTGGAATTCACGGATATCCTGCTGATTAATTGCAATACCGTCAATAAGTTCATAAAAATTTTCTCCTGATCCGAACTCACCAAACACTCCTATTTCACCGTTTTGCAACAGAACTGAAACAATATCAATCAGTCCGCTTCCGCATAAACCTTTAGCTTTGACATTCCCGATGACATGACAATGAAGTCTGTCATTTTCATATGTTACTGATGAAATAGCACCGGTGGCAGCACGCATACCGCAACTTATTTTGGCACCTTCAAAAGCAGGGCCTGCTGCAGTTGAAGCACACAATATTTTTTTACTGTTCCCTAAAACTATTTCACCATTGGTGCCAAGATCGATTAAAATAGTATACTCTTCATTGTCAGTCATATGCGTAGCCGCAATACCTGCAAGTATATCACTTCCGACAAAGCTGCCCACTGAAGGGAAAAAACTGATCAGTGCATTATCTGGCAAATCCCATCCTGTTTCTGAAGGTAAAAAAATCTGTTTTCCTAAATTGTCCGACTCGAACGGATAATAAGAAAGGGGCCTTACATCAATACCTGAAAAAATATGATGCATTACTGTATTGCCCACTATAATTACTTTAGAAATATCTACATGATGCCGGCCTAGAATCAACTTAATAATATCTCCTATCTTATTCCTGATAAGAATCTTCATATTTTCATGATTATCATCAAGGCATCTTTCAATGCGGGATATCAGGTCCGAACCATATTTTAACTGGGGATTAACAAAGGATACTGAATCAAGTATCTGACTATTACTAAGATCAACCAGTTGGACAACAACAGTTGTTGTACCCAGATCAATGGCAAGTCCAAATCCTGTTTCAGGCCTGTATTCAAAGATACTGTTGTCGGCCAGGATAATATTTTCAAATTCTGATATCTCTAGGGTAATATTCGATTCCGCAACACAGCAACATGCAAGACGCCAGTCCCCGCCAAGGTTAAGCTTTTTCAATTTTTCCCTTTGAATCCCATCTGCTTTGAGTTCACCCTTAAGCAGTCTCACACGACATCTTCCGCACGTCCCTTTACCTCCGCATGGAAACTCTACTCCAAATTCATGAAGAACATCTGTCAGGGGTGTACCGACATTAACTTTGACTGACTCTCCCAGGGGATAAAGTGTTATAGTACATTTTTTCTGCATCTTTTATAATGTATTATTTATATCCTGGCCGGCAATAGTTTATAAAAAAACTAAATCCACATTTTTTACTAATATTGTATTTTTAAATACCCGGAAAATGT
Source organism: uncultured Prolixibacteraceae bacterium (assembly GCA_964545315.1). Taxonomy (GTDB): domain Bacteria; phylum Bacteroidota; class Bacteroidia; order Bacteroidales; family Prolixibacteraceae; genus JAAYJR01. The sequence continues at coordinate 30,713 of CAZJGI010000011.1, read as the reverse complement.
ATAAAATTAACAGTATATTTTTATTTATTGGAATAATGTTACCGGGAAAATCATTCAATCCGCCTGATCCGGGGACAAAAGTAATGGAAATACACAATTTAGCATTAACCGTGGATACTCATTGCGATACTCCCATGTTACTGGTCAATGAAAGTATTGATCCCGGCATAAGAAATGAATCACCAAAAAGCAGAGTTGATCTTGTCAGGATGAAAGAAGGTGGCTTAGATGCTATATTTTTTGCAGCATTTACAGGTCAAAAAGAGCGGACACCCGAAAATATTTACCAAGCCTATAAGCTGGCCCACCGGATGATAGATGCAACTCAGGCTATGTGTAAAAAATACAGCGATCTTGCTGAAATTGCCACAACCTCATATGATGCATCCCGATTGGAAGCATTAGGCAAAAGAGCTGTTTACCTGGGTTTGGAAAATGGATTTCCTGTCGGAACTGACATAAAGAGAATTAAAGAATTCTATGACAGGGGAGTACGTTATATTACTCTTTGTCACTCCTCAAATAATGATATATGTGATTCATCGACCGACAATAATGGCCCGGAGCATAACGGTGTAAGCAAGTTCGGGGAGGCAGTAATAAAGGAGATGAACAGGCTGGGAATCATAATTGATATTTCACATATTTCAGACAGCTCATTTTTTGATGTTATCCGATTAAGTAAAGCTCCGGTAATTGCTTCTCATTCAAGTGTAAGGTCAATTGCAGGACACCCGAGGAACTTAAATGATGAAATGATTCTAGCTCTTGCTGCCAAAGGAGGAGTAATTCAAATTTGTCTTCTTGATGATTACATTAAAACTCCTGATAAAACTACTGAACATTATAAAAAGATTAGTGAATTAAGGGCAATTTATAATGAACACTACGATTCATGGAGCCAGGAAGAAAAAAATGAATTTATCAGTAAATGGGAAAGAACCAATGAACTTTATCCCAAAAAACTTCCATCTGTAGCTGATCTGGTTGATCATATTGACTACGTTAAAAAGCTGGTGGGAATAGATTATGTAGGTATAGGAAGCGATTTTGACGGTGGTGGAGGATTGTCCGATTGTGCTGATGTGAGCCAGTTCCCCAATATAACCTCTGAATTATTGAAACGAGGGTATTCCCAGGACGAAATTGAAAAAATATGGGGTGGAAATTTCTTCAGGGTATTTCGGGAGGTAGAAAATCTATCTCAAGAATAATTTTTTTTGAAATCAATAATTTTTTTTGTTTGCTGTTGACATAATTAAAAAATTAAAGGGCATTTTTGTAACAAATTCATTAAAAAATTAGTTCTATGCCAAAGCGGGAAGACCTCAACAAAATTTTAATCATCGGATCCGGGCCCATAATTATCGGACAGGCGTGTGAATTTGACTATTCAGGTACCCAGGCCTGTAAAGCGTTACGTTCACTAGGTTACAAGATAGTTCTTGTAAATTCTAATCCTGCCACCATTATGACCGATCCTGAGATGGCAGATTTTACATATATTGAACCGCTCAACGAATATGCCCTGACAGAGATCATTAAAAAGGAACGGCCGGATGCGCTTTTACCCAACCTGGGAGGCCAGACAGCACTTAACCTGTCATTGCAACTTGCTAAAAAAGGAATTCTTGATGAGTACGGTGTTGAGGTTATAGGAGTCAATCTTTTGGCAATAGAAAAGGGTGAGGACCGCACTGAATTTAAAAACTCCATGGCACGGCTGGGAATTGAAATGCCCCGCAGCACTGCAGTTACAACAGTTGATGATGCAGAAAAAATTGCCGAGGAACTTGGGTATCCGGTAGTTATAAGACCTGCTTATACTATGGGAGGTACAGGTGGCGGACTTGTTTATAATGTTGAAGAATTACATACTATTGCTGCAAGAGGAATTGCTGCAAGTATGGTTGGACAAATATTGGTAGAGGAGTCGGTACTTGGCTGGGAAGAACTTGAGCTGGAAGTAGTCCGCGATGCTAAAAATCAGATGATAACAGTCTGTTTTATTGAAAATGTGGATGCTATCGGTGTTCATACAGGAGACTCCTTCTGCACTGCCCCAATGCTTACAATTGCAGAAGAACTGCAAAAACGCCTTCAGGAATATTCTTATCGTATTGTTGAAGATATTGGAGTTATCGGAGGTACTAATGTGCAGTTTGCACATGATCCAAAAACAGGCCGGGTAGTAGTTATAGAGATCAATCCGCGTACATCCCGCTCCTCAGCGCTGGCATCTAAAGCGACGGGGTTCCCTATTGCGCTGATATCAGCACTTCTGGCCGGCGGACTGACACTCGACGAAATACCTTACTGGAGAGAAGGTACGTTGGATAAATATACTCCATGGGGAGACTATGTAGTAGTCAAATTTGCAAAATGGGCATTTGAAAAATTTGACGGACTTAAAGATAAGCTTGGCACCCAGATGCAGGCAGTGGGTGAGGTTATGAGTATTGGAAGAAATTACAAAGAGGCATTCCAAAAAGCTATACGCTCATTGGAAACAGGCCGTTACGGGCTTGGTTTTGCAAAAGACTTCAATAAAAAATCGCTGGATGAGCTCATGCTTTTACTTGCTGAACCATCAAGTGAACGACAGTACATAATGTATGAGGCCCTGCGTAAAGGTGCTACAATTGAGCAATTAAATGATAAAACATATATTAAATCATGGTTTATCAGCCAGATGAAGGAGCTGGTTGACCTTGAAGAAAAAATTTTATCATATAAAGACTCAACTCTACCTGATGAAATATTCATACAGGCCAAAAAAGATGGCTTTGCTGATAAATACCTCTCCAAATTACTTGATCTCCCTGAGAAAGAAATACGCGACCGCCGTCTGGCATTAGACCTGGAAGAAGCCTGGGAACCTGTGCCTGTCAGTGGGGCTGATGCAGCATATTATTACTCTACTTATAATGCACCTGATAAAAACAGCACTACAGATAAGAAAAAAATAATGGTTCTGGGCGGTGGGCCAAACCGCATAGGACAAGGCATCGAGTTTGACTATTGTTGCGTTCATGCTGCATTTGCCATACGTGATGCAGGCTATGAATCGATAATGGTTAATTGTAACCCCGAAACTGTATCTACAGATTATGACACATCTGATAAACTCTATTTTGAACCACTCACCGTTGAGGATGTATTAAGTATATACAACAAGGAAAAACCAGAGGGTGTTGTTGTTCAGTTCGGAGGCCAGACTCCTTTAAATATTGCAAATGAACTGGAATCAAACGGAGTGAAAATTATTGGCACCAGTCCTGAAACCATTGACCTTGCAGAAGACAGGGACCGGTTCCGGCAAATAATGCAAAAACTTAATATTCCGCAGCCTGCATCAGGAATGGCAAGCAACCTGGAAGAAGCTATTGAGATAGCTGAACGGATAGGATATCCCCTGATGGTCCGGCCTTCCTATGTCTTAGGGGGCAGAGGAATGAAAATAGTTCTTGACGAGGAGATGCTTCGCCAGTATGTAACTGCAGCTGTTGATGTTACTCCTGACAGGCCATTACTGATCGATATGTTCCTGGAAGATGCCATTGAAGCAGAATCTGATGCTATTTCTGATGGCGTAGACGCCTTCGTACCTGCGGTAATGCAACATATCGAATATGCAGGGATACATTCAGGGGATTCTGCTTGTGTGATCCCTCCTGTTATAATCAAAGATGAACTAATACGAACGATTGAAGACTATACCCGGAAAATTGCAATTGAAATGAATGTAATCGGGTTAATGAATATTCAGTATGCTATATATAAAGATGAAGTATATATCCTGGAAGCAAATCCAAGAGCTTCCAGAACCGTACCGCTTGTTTCCAAGGTATGTAATATTCCCATGGCAAAAATAGCCACAGAAATAATGCTGGGAAAAAAACTTGCCGACTTTAACCTTAAAAGAAACCACCTGAAACATTTCGGTGTAAAAGAGGCTATCTTCCCGTTTAATATGTTTCCTGTCGTTGATCCTGTCTTAGGACCTGAAATGAGATCCACAGGCGAGGTACTGGGAATGGCCGATTCATTCGGACTTGCTTTCTTCAAGTCACAGGAAGCTACAAAAACCCCACTCCCATTGTCAGGCACAGTGCTAATAACTATTGGTGACCGCGATAAAGATAAAATTGTTCAAACTGCACAAAACTTCAGGGATATGGGATTCAAAATCATGGCCACTAAAGGCACAAAAGAATTTCTGAATAACCATGGTATTGAATCACAATTCATAAACAAAATTTATGAAAACAGACCTAATATTATTGATGCGTTGGTTAATCGCGAGATTGACCTTGTAGTTAACACCCCTGCAGGAAAATTAAGCGAATATGATGATTCATATATCCGGAAAAATGCAATCAAGTATAACGTCCCTTACATTACTACTACTTCAGCAGCATTTGCTGCTACTCAGGGAATAAAAGAACGCAGGAATGGTGCATATCATGTGAAATCCTTGCAGGACTACCACAAGGAAATTAATTAATAATAAATTGACAGTTCAGCTTACGAATTGATGAGAATATAAATAATTCAAGATAGTCATACATTGTAGAAAGTCATCATACTTAACCAATAACCCTGATTTTAAATTATCATCTGATGGATATCAGATATCTTGACTTTGGCTAATTTTTCATGTAACAAGTTGCAGAGGAAAGGACAGGTAATACTTTAATTGTAGCTAAAGGATATAAGTTGCCTTATCAACTTACCTCTTAAAAAAAATCTTTCAATCCGGAGGTTTGGCAAAAAAAATATTAGTAAATTGTTCGGGGATAAAAAATTCTTTGAATTAACAACTATAACCATCAAATCTATTCATGCATGAAATAAAATACCTGCGATGGCTGTCAAAAAGCACATCAACATTCTGGTGGCATGATTCTGCCGACCCTGATGAACTAAAGCTAAGCCTTTCAAACGGAGCTACCGGAGTAACCACAAATCCGTGCCTTATTGGCACATCATTAAAAACCCGGCCTGAGATATGGAATGAATTGATTTCCACTATACCTGTCATTTATAAGGAAGATGAAAAAGCAGAAAGGGTGATGGAAAAGATCACAGTGGTAATTGCATCCATGCTGGAAACGGTTTACAAACAAACGAACGGGGAACAAGGCTTTGTATGTGCACAGGTGAACCCCGGAAAAGCAGCATATACTGCCGAAATGATTGAAATGGCAAAAAGGCTGTATCAATGGGCCCCGAATATAGCCGTAAAGTTACCGGTTACAGCAGCCGGACTTGATGCACTGGAAGAATGTATAGCGCTGGGGATGACAATTACTGCGACAGTTAGTTTTACTGTTCCCCAGGTTATCCACATTGCAAAAAGATATAAAAAAGGAGTGGAACGGGCCCGAAGTTCAGGGATCAAACCCGGGAAATGCTTCGCTGTAGTAATGATAGGAAGAATTGACGATTATATAAGGGATGTGGCGCTGGATATGAAAGCAAAAGTAAGTGAGAATGATATAAGAAAAGCCGGTTTAGCCATATTAAAAAGGGCATATTATATTTTTGAAGAGGAAAAATATGAAGCAGTGCTTCTGCCCGCTGGCATGAGGGGAGAATATCATTCAACAGAGCTTTCCGGAGCAAAAATGATATTTTCAATACATCCCAAAATACAGAAAATGATAGCTGATGCTTCACCCAAACTTGAAGAGAGAATAAATATTCCCGTTGAGAAAGATGTGATTAACAGGTTAATGAGTATTCCTGAATTTGTAAAAGCTTACGATCCCGATGGCATGAAGGCCGAAGACTTTATTACTTACGGAGTAGTTCAAAGAACTTTAACACAGTTTATTGAGGCAGGATGGAACCTGTTGAAATAATCCTTAATTGACTTCTTTAATATATAAGCACGTAACTTCAAAAAACAATAATATTCACAATAATCAAATAACATGAAGCTTGCAATAAATGGAGGACAAAAAATTATCGAAACCGGCCATGTAAAATGGCCTTCCGTTACAGACCGGGACAAGGAATACGTTATGGATGTATTTGACAGGAAGGAGTTTTGGGGTATTTTTGCCCATCATGTTAAAAACCTTGAAAGCGAATGGGCAGAGTATTCAGGTACAAAATACTCTCTTTCATGCAATAGTGGTACAGCAGCACTTCATATGGCTACCGGAGCTGCAGGGATAGGACCGGGAGATGAGGTAATAACACCGTCGCTTACATTTGTAGCTACCCAACTGGCTGTTCTTTACCAGAATGCGGTACCTGTATTTGCTGATGTAGATCCAGGGACATTCAACATAGATCCTTCAAAGATTGAAGAAAAGATCACAGAAAGGACAAAAGCCATAATACCTGTTTATCTGCATGGCCTTGTAGCTGATATGGACGAAATAAACAGGATAGCAAAAGAGCATAACCTTATTGTAATCGCCGACGCTTGCCAGTCGCCGGGGGCATTATACAAAGGTAAAAAAGCAGCCGCCCTGACCGATATGTCAACATTCAGCCTTAATGGGCTTAAAAACCTGCAATGTGGTGATGGAGGGCTTTTTAATACCGATAATGAAAATTTCTTTATTAAAGCCGGGCAAATGAGAATTTTTGGCGAGATAGTAAATGAAGTAGCGCCAAGGGACTTTAATTCCAGACTTATCGGATGTATGTACAGGCTAACAGAGTTTTCAGCTGCATATGCCAGATCCAGGCTTATTGATCTCGAAAGTGAAAATGATATAAGGATTCAAAATGCAGAGTATCTTACCAAAAATCTCGCCCAATTCGACGGCATAATTCCTCCCTATATCCCGGAAGGTTATAAAAGTGTATATCATCATTACAGGATAAGGTTTTCTCCTTCTGCACTGGGTATTAACATGCACCCAAAAGAATTCAGGGCAAGAATACAAAAGGCAATGATAGCTGAAGGTGCACAGGCACAAAGATGGCAGACGAAACCTGTACAGAAACAATCACTTTTCAAAGATAAAATTGGTTATGGCAACGGTTGTCCCTGGAATTGCAAGTCCGGAAAAGGTGGTAATAAAATCGTATATACTCCCTATGATTATATTCAGACACAAAGAATACTTGATGATTCAATTGTTTTGCACGATTGTATATACCCTCCGAACGGTATCAAACTGATGGAGAAATATATTGAAGTATTTAAAAAATTGTGGGATAACATGGATGAACTATTATCAATTGAGCTGAAAGAAAATGATCCGGTGCTTGTTGACTGATTTAAATGCTTTATTAATTTATTAACCTGTTTTATATTTAATGATTTATATATGAATGAGATAAAAAGACTCCGTTTCCTGGCCAATGGTGTATGGCATGAATCTGAAACGGACAAATACATGGATATATGGAATCCAAGCACCGGCGAAAAAATCGCAGAAGCGCCTTATTGCACCGAAAGGGAGATAAATATGGCAATACAATCAGCTTCTGACGCCTTCCCTGCCTGGTCAGCAATACCAGCTTTGAAAAGAGTGCAAATATTTTACCGGTTCAGGGAGCTGCTTGAGAAAAACATGGATGAACTTACTCACATGGTTTCCAGGGAACAGGGAAAGATTATAAAAGAGAGCTATGGCGAAATCCTTAAAATTAGGGAATGTGTGGAGTTTGCCTGCGGAATTCCTTCCCTTATGATGGGAGAGTCATTGATGAACACCTCTACTGGCTATGATACAGTTTTTTACAGAGAACCTTTGGGAGTATTTGCAGGTATTCCCCCCTTTAATTTCCCGGGTATGATCCCGATGGGATGGATGGCCCCCTTATGCATAGCAACAGGAAATACAATAGTCATAAAAGCATCATGCATCACTCCGATGACCTCTTTCCGGTGCGCTGAGTTATGGCAGGAGGCAGGCCTTCCGGATGGTGTAATGAACATTATCACATGTGGTAACAACGAAGCAGAATTATTATTGGGCCATCCCGATATCAGGGGAATTTCTTTTGTAGGCTCAACAGCTGTGGGCCTTCATGTTTACAATGTGGCATCATCACACGGAAAAAGGTCTCAGATATTGTGCTCTGCAAAAAACCATGGGTTGGTTTTGGAGGATGCTGCCCTGGAGAGGTCAGCAAGGGGAATTATCAATTCATCATTCGGGTGTGCTGGCGAAAGATGTATGGCACTTCCTGTAGTAGTGGCACAGGAGATCATAGCCGACCGCCTTGTATCACTGCTTAAAAAATATGCAAGTGAATTGAAAATCGGCCCTGCATATGAAAAAAGTTCCGAAATGGGGCCTCTCGTTACCGAATCACACCGGCAGATTGTTTTAGAGAGAATAGAAAAAGGTATCAGGGAAGGGGCTACACTGGCACTTGACGGAAGGAAAACAAGAGTAGAAGGGTATGAAAAAGGATTTTATCTGGGGCCGACAATTTTTGATAATGTAACTCCCGGAATGACTGCAGGAGATGAAGAATTATTCGGGCCTGTACTCTCTGTTAAACGTGTCAGGGATTTCGAAGAAGGTATCACAATTATGAATTCAAACAAATATGCAAACGGATCCATAATATTCACACAGAGCGGTTATCACAGCCGTGAATTTGCCAGAAGAACAAACGGGGGCATGGTCGGAATAAATGTTGGCATCCCCGTGCCAGTTGCAATGTTTGCATTCTCAGGGAATAAACAGTCCTTTTTTGGTGATCTGCACGTGCTCGGTAAGGATGGGATCAGATTTTATACACGTCCGAAAGTGGTTACAACGACCTGGTTTGATGAAGAGGAAAAGAAAAATACAGATATTGATACATGGGACGGATCTATTGGAAAATTAGATTAAAAAATTATAAATAATCCTGCTTAATTCAATTGATTCAATATTAAAATGTTACCAAAAATAAAACTTAGCTGCCTGCCTGTTTCGCTATTCAGCGCAATTCAACAGGAACAATTATCGATAAGAGAATGGGCATATGAAGCTAAATCAGCCGGACTTGACGGCATAGACCTGGGCATTGCACTTATTAAAAACCATACCCCTGCCTATCTGGAAAATATTAAAAAAGACCTTGAAAAAGAGGAAATGCCAGTGATCATGATCACTGCATACCCGGATTTCACACATCCTGATAAGCTTCAACGGGAAAGGGAAAAAGACTATTTCATCAGGGATATTGCCCTGGCTTCATATCTGGGAGCCAAATACCTCAGGATAACTGCCGGTCAGGCTCATCCTGAAACAGGAATACAAAAAGGCATAAGCTTTGCTGCAGAGGCCTTTAAAGAAATGGATAGCATTGCAGGTAAATATAACATCAGACTTTTATACGAAAACCATACCAAGCCGGGGGCATGGAATTTGCCCGATTTTAGTATGCCCTTTGAAATATTCTCCGAAATTGCTGAAAAGATTAAAGGAACCGGGATAAAACTAAACCTCGATCTGGGCAATTTACTTGTTTGCGGCAGAGACCCCCTTCAGGTACTGGACATCATGTATCCAATGATTGAAACAATACATGCATCAGACATGAAGCAAAAGGGAAAATTTGAACCCACAGCTATCGGGAAAGGGGCTGTTCCATATCCGGAGATATTGCAATATCTCAAAGGAAAAGATTATGATAAATGGATATGTATTGAAGAAGCCAGTTTCAGGGGATTGAAAGGAGTACGGGAAGCAGTAGCATTTATAAAGAATTTATTATAACTGTTCAATAATCAAAAAAGGATCTGGGATGACTAATATTCAAGCGATCTCCGAAAAAAAATATCTCCTGGGGGAAAATCCTTTGTGGAACCGGCAGGAACAGACCCTTTGGTGGACTGATGTTTATAATAAATGCATCTATAGCTACAATCCTCTTAATAATAGTATTACTGAAAGGGTAAAAGGATTGTCAGTCAGCAGTTTTGCATTCATTAAAAATTATGGGTTGATATGCGGGTGCCTGGAAGGCCTTTATTTATGGAACCAAAAGGAGGGTTTTATAAAAATAACAGATAACCATGAAGGTGATATCCTTTCAATCAATGATGGAATTGCAGATGCCCGGGGAAGGTTTCTTTTTGGTACTAATTACTATGATTGCCGAAGCAACTATAAACCGGGAAAATTATTCATAATTGATATTAACGGAGAGATATCAGTTCTGGATGAGGGGATACATCTTTCGAACGGACTGGGATTCTCCCGGGATAATTCCCTGCTCTATTATACAGATTCTGTTGCACGGTCCATTTATCGCTATCAGTATGATTTGAAAAGGGGCACTGTAAGTAACAAATCCAAATTTATAAATGTTCCGCATACAGAAGGTATTCCTGACGGACTCACAGTTGATGACGAAGATTATGTGTGGAGCGCACAGTGGTATGGAGGCTGTATAATCAGATATGACCCGGATGGTGTTGTAAACAGAAAAATAGAGATACCTGCCAAACAGGTTGCTTCACTGACATTTGGTGGAAATGAGATGACTGATATTTATATCACAACAGCTTCAGAAAACTGGAAATCACCAGTGGCGCCTCCCGGATATGATTATGAAAAAGGTAATATAGGAGGACAATTATACAGATGTAATACGGGAATAAAAGGCAAACCTGATTATTACGCGTTACCTGAATTTAAAATTAACAAATAGGAGGATAAATAATTATGGCTACTTTCATTGATAGTATAAAAGGCATGAAGGTCATTATTACTGGTGCCAGTAAAGGGATCGGCAAAGGATGTGCTAAAGTTTTTTGTGAAGCAGGTGCTGATGTAGTGATCTGCTCAAGAAATGTAAGTGACTGTGAATTAACGGCCCGCGAAATAATGCAAACAAGCAGCGGAAGATGTGAATACATTAAATGTGATGTTTCCAATGAAGATGAGGTAAAACAGTTGATCGAATATGCTGTAAAAATATATGGCAGACTCGATTGTCTGATAAACAATGCCGGTTACTACCCTCCGCAGAGACTAATTGATGACATTCCTGTTGAGGAGTTCAGGTATATTCTCAATACTAACCTGGTAGGCTATTTTGCCGGATGCAAATATGCTTTGCCCTATCTCAGAACAACTCAGGGAAGCATCATTAACATGGGAAGCATTATTGGTGCAGTTGGCCAGGAGGGAGCATCCATATATACTGCCACAAAAGGAGCAATAAGCTCGCTGACAAAAACGCTTGCAATGGATGAAGCAAGAAATGGGGTGAGAGTAAATGCCGTTTTACCCGGAAATATTATTACCGAAATGTATTATACGAATAAAAGCAGGGACCCTGATCCTGAAGGATTTGAAAAATGGTCGAATAATGTACAGTGGATGGGACGGGGAGGTACAATTGAAGAGGTTGGTAATACATGTCTTTTTTTAGCCAGTTCAGGGGCAAGTTTTATCACAGGAGCCGAGATATATGTAACAGGAGGTTATGAAACAGGGGAAGGCCAGAATATACCATACCTAAAAGAAAAAGGTATCCGGAAATAATCCGTTCACTGAAGTGAACGGCAAAGGATAAGGCAGTGAACAAATTGGCTGCCTTAATCGTAGCTTTATCCTTTGCCGTCGGTTTTAACCGACGGGTATGAAGCCATACACAATTACACAATGGTTTATGGCACTGACCCTGTTCCGTTCACTGAAGTGAACGGCAAAGGATAAAGCTCTGAAGTGATAGGCTGCAGTACTATTGCCATGTACCAATTACCTGTACCCTGAGATTATCACTTTTTTGGAAAGATATACATCTCCGGAAATAACATTTACTGTATATATACCTTTTGAAAGAAAGGACAAATCAATTTGTTTTACAAATTTTTTCCCCGGAGAGGTAAACTCATTCCGGTAAACCATATTGCCACTTTCTGAATAGATTGACACATTATATTTACCATTGACCTGTTCAATTATAAGATTTATTATCCCCGGACTTGGATTGGGAAATACTTTAAGGTTCCTTTCAGGGTCAGATATCAAATGAGAATCATCGTAAATTATAACTGTAATAAAATCAGAGGCCGAACATCCATAGTTATTGGTAACAGTCACTCCATATGTATGGCTGCCTGTGCCCTCATTTCTATTCACTGCCAGTACTTGGTCATTATGGCCGGTACTCCATTCATAATCTGCATAACCCGGGCCGGGATCCAATAATATTTCTTCAGACGTATAGATAATCCTGTCGGGGCCAAGGTCAATTGCAGGAGGTGATGTCACTGTGAGCTCAAGGATAACTGTGGAGTCACAACCCAATTGATTTGAAAAATTATTAATATAAATTCCGCTTTCCCTGTAAACAAAGGGGCCTGTTACAACAGAATCCCAGGGGCATATCGTTTTATTCAAAACTGTTTCATCAGTATCATTTACCAGGAGGTCAAGAGTTATCAAAGAGTCACACCCCCATTTGTTGACAAGTGTATGGCTGTAGGTCCCTGTCTTCTTTAATATCAAGTCTCCAAAAATTATGCTGTCGCCGTCACAAATAGTCCTGGTAAGTAAAGTATCAGATGGCATATTTACAGTTAAATGCATTATTATCGTTGAGTCGCATCCCCTGCTACTTGTAAGCAAATGAGAATAAACACCGGGATCTTTATAATATATACCGGCGATTTCTGCTGAATCGCCTGAACATATAGTGGCGTTAATAAAATGTTCAATGGGTTCAATGACGTCCAGGAAGAGGGTTACGGTCGAATCGCATCCATGGATATTTGAGAGATTTGCATAGTAGATCCCGGGATCTTTAAAAAACTTACTATCCAATACAATACTGTCCCCGCGGCAAATAGTATGCAATACTATGGTGTCATTCACGGGATTAACCGTCACCTCAAGCACAATTACCGAATCACAACCATGTTGGTTATTATATTCAAACTCATACACCCCGGTTTCTTTTATTACTTTATCATCAAAAATCATACTGTCACCATAACAAAAAGTTTCACTCAAAAATCGAACATCCGGTAAGCAATAAATGAAGGGATCGTCAGAAAACAGATAAGTATTATTATTTTCATTGATCTCAGTTATTTTATTTTCGTGATCTATTATATAACCAACATAATAGGTACCTTCCGTCAGCCGCCCTTCCAAAGATGATATTTGTTGAGAAAAGGAACATTCACGACGTTCTCCTGCTAACAGGGACTGAAATTCTGTTTCTCCCAGGAAAAAAGAGGAACGGGAAAGAGACAGATCATCTGAAAGATAAAATCCTGTTTTACCTGACGGTGATTCGGCCTCTCCCTGATTAGTCACTTCAAGGGATATATCTATCCGGCTTGGCGATATCCCTAAACGGTTTCTGGTTTCAACAAATGTTAACTCAGATTTATAATCTATATTGATACCTGGATTTAAAAATAAATAAGAGTTATTGGCTTCTGAGATTTCATCTATTTCGTCCAGATAATCAATAATATATCCAACATAATAATTGCCTTCTGCAATTTCAGGATCCACCTCTTTAACATCTTTTAAAAAAGCAATATTATTTGACTCTCCGGCACTTAAATGTGAAATTGTCTTACTGCCAATAAAAATATCTGAAAGTGATATATTCCGGTCTTTTGACAGGTAGAAAGCCACTATAAAATCATCCGATGCCCTATCACCTGTATTTTGAACCTGCAGATCAACCTCTGCTAAAGTACCGTTAACAGTTAGTCTGTTTGAAGCCGATAAGTAGGTTAAATCAATTCCCTGGACAGTTTCTTCACCAGCAGAAAATTTAATAAGAGTTCCTTCTTTCCTGATATTAAAAATTTTTATTCCGGTTGAATTGCCATTATAATTTTTAGAATCAGGATAGGTATAATCATTGAAAACTGTATTTGCTGAGGTTCCCGGGAAGAGATCACCTCCATCACCCCTGTTGTTGGACTTATCAAGGTCATCACGGCCATCAGCTTCTTCGAGGTCAGACAGTTTTAATAATTCATCGCCATTATCAGACCGCAACGTATTTATATGAAAAATTGCCAGGCCTGATCCGGGCAATGCTTTATCAAATCCCGCAGGATAACGGTTCTCAAGTAAAAAATACTCATTTTTTACCGGTGTTATCATTTTGTAACAGGCACTGCCTGTTGCGGCAGGAGATAATGAAAATTCTCCGTCTGAGTCGATAATAACCGGACTGATCCATCCCAGATGATCCCGTGCCCAGGCGGAAAGCATTGCTGGAGTTTTTTCCTGGTTCAGCCATCCTCCTCCGGCCATCAGACACCAATTACCAAGGCCTTCTGAATCACCGTTTGAATCATCTGTATCATATAAATCAGGTAATCCCAGGGCATGTCCAAATTCATGACAAAAAACACCAATACCTACCATCCCGTAGCTTCTGGTTTCAGGATTAATAATATAATTCGATATTGTAACTCCGTCATAACGTCTGGCATAACCTCCCAAATACCAACTATGCGACCAAATATATTCTGTTTGAGAGCCTTCTTCTGCACCCGGCCCTGAATGCGCAATCAGCAAATTATCGACATAACCGTCCCCGTCATTATCATAGTCTGAAAAGTCCACTCCTGCATTTTCGGCGGCATCAACTGCCTCGGCAACCAACATTCTGGCAAGGTCATTACCATTGTCATCTCCATAATACCGATATGGATTCTTAGCCATGTACCATCCGAAAACATCCACTGAAAGTGACAATTTCTTGTTGGAAACCTGGTAGAAATAATCTCTGAATGAACCTGTTCCTTTGTAATTTTGCTGGTTCATCAAATTTTCAAAATCATTTATGTCAAATGTCTGGGTAAGATCAGGGTATTCGATCAGTAATAACAGTGCCTTTTTTGAACCGGAAGACGGAAAACTGCTTTGAGATGTTGCTTCGGCAGATTTCAACCTCTTATCCACCTGATCGTATGGTTCTTTTAAAAACTTCTGCAAAGACTTTAGATAATTTTTTTCATCTTCACTGCGTTCATCTGTATTTTTTGCACGGATTCCTGATAAATCAAGTTTCCCGTCTTGTATCATACGGGCAAATTCATAAAAACCTGCAGAATTTTTCAGCACTGTATAGCCATCATCTGTTACAGTGAAATGCCTGTTTTCATCTCCTACACCTTGTATGTCAAGTTCTGTTCCGTCAGGTTGTATTACGGTAACAGTGTAAGGAGCAGCAGGAATAAATGAAGGTTGTGCTACTGCTGCAACTTCATTTAATATTAATGCGAAAAGTATTAAATACTTATGTCTGATACAATTAATATTCATAGAATATTTTAAAAAATAGCGTCCATTTAACAGTTGCTAAAATATGAAATATTTAAAATATACATCATCTTTAATATATAAATTTTTTAAAATGAAGTTCGATTTCGACTTTCAGTGATTTTTATAAATTCACCTGCTCAGATTTCTATAAAAAATATTAAATTGTATAATTTTGAACCACAGAATATTTTAATCTTTTAGAGATTAAACAAACATTCCGATTTTAACCGGGACAAAAAAGGATGATTAAAATTTTCTTGTGCAATTGAGGAAGGAATGGTTCTTCCAATTTATATCGGGATTCTGAAGTTTTTAATTTGCTCATTTATAATAAATTGTAAATTTTTTCACATGAAAATCAAATTATCAATACAAATTATTTCTTTTCTTTTTGTAACAAAGTTATTTGGACAGGTTCCTGATACTTGCGCTGTTAATGTTATTCTTTCCGGGTATTCCGAAAAAGTATACACATCTGAACCTGTAAATGATCAGCAGCTGGGCTTGATATTGCAGAGCGGAATTAAAGCTCCAAGTTCAAGGAACAAACAGCCATGGAAGTTCACAATTATAAAAGATGAAGCCACGATGAAGGAGGTTGTAAGTGACATTGTTCCCGGGAATGTACTTATTATTGTATCAGGTGTTGAATCAGAAAGTGGAACCACACCCGATTTTGATTGTGGATTGGCAACGGAAAGCATGTTTATAGCTGCACATAGCCTTGGCCTTGGTGCGCGTATATATGGCGGCCCGTCAGGAATTATCAATTCAAATAAAGATCTTTTTCAAATCCCTTCCGGCTACAAAGCAGTGGTTGCATTACGAATAGGAAATGTTGATAAAAATGTAGATGCCGTTTCAGCAGCATCCCCAAGGAAAACACCTGAGGAGATTATCAATTACAAGATTGTAAATCAATAAGACAAATGTTTGTTTACCTAAAAAGGATTTCTGCCTGTTTTAATGAATTAATATTTTTTGAAACCTGAAGTTTGCCACTGTTTTCTATATTTGTAAAAATCAAAAAAAGTTCAACAATGTTCACTGCTTCCGGATTTCCATTTTATTATGCATCTCGCTGGCTCTTATTTTTAAAGGAATTAATCCAAAATTCCATACATCCGCTTCTTATCATTTATCTGTTGATGTTCACTCCCGGCTGTAGTTCTAATGGTCAAAAAAATGGAGAATGGCACTGTTTTCATGGCTTGGACCGAACGAATAAATCAACAGAAACAGGCTTGCTAAAGGAATGGCCACAAAGTGGCCCTGCATTAAAATGGTCTGCTTCGGGACTTGGCGAAGGATACAGTACTGTTGCAATAGCCGGTGGAAATATATACACTGCAGGAACGAGATCCGGAGAAACCTTTGTTTACTGTCTCGATTCAGGAGGGAGTATAATTTGGGAAAAGCCTAACGGGAAGGCGTGGTCAACCGACAGGTCTCATGCCAGGACATACACCGGTGCACGAAGTACACCTACCTTCGACAAAGGAACTATTTACCATCTGGGAGAAACCGGTCGCCTGGCTGCTTTTAATGCCAAAACCGGCGAAGAGTTATGGTACAGTGACCTTGCAGAACGTTTTAATACTCCCGAACTGGAATATGGCTATTCTGAATCGGTATTGATTGATGGTGAAAATTTATATGTACGTCCTGCCGGTAAAACCGGATTTCAGGTTTGCCTTAACAAACACAACGGGGAATTAATATGGGCTAACACGGAAATTCCGGGTGTGGAAGGATATTCTTCTCCGGTTTTAATGAAGTTTGGCAATTATTCACAACTAATTAATGCCAGCTCCGATTGTTATTACGGAGTTGACACCCAAACCGGAAAGTTGTTGTGGAAAATGGATTACAAAAACCGCAACGGCTTGAATGTGCCGGATGCCATCGTTCATGATGATCATGTATTTATTTCAAGCGGTTACGGAAAAGGTAGCATGCTATTTAAGTTAACGGCTTCAGGAAAAGAAATTATTCCGGTAACTATCTGGCAGGCTGAACTTATGGACAACCATCATGGAGGTATAATCCTTCACGAAGGTTACCTGTATGGCTCAGGAAGCAATGCAAGAGGCTGGTTCTGCCTTGATTTTATGACGGGAAAACAAATGTGGAAAGCTGAAGGGCATGGTAAAGGTTCTGTTACATTTGCTGAAGGGATGCTTTACGCCCTGGATGAAAGGGGAACCATGAAACTTGTTAAAGCTAATCCGGAGGCATATCAACCTTCCGGAGAATTTAAGGTGCCTGAAGGTGGCATGGGAATGTACTGGGCACATCCGGTAGTTTGTGGCAAAATCCTTTATATCCGGCATGCAGACAAGCTTTTTGCATACGATGTAAGTGAGGATTAAGTATAAAGCATTGAACAGGGATGTTCCCCTTCGAGATAAATATTTGGATAAGAAGAGGAGTCTGATTTAAAGTATAACTGTCCCCTGCACAATTTGCCATCTACTGTTTCAACAGCAGGCTTTGCAATTTTGTAACCTTCCGGGCGATACGGAAAAAAGATCTTGCCTCCTCCTCTTTTGCAGATATAATCGATAGCTTCCTGGATGGCTTCTGTATCATCTGTAATTCCGTCACCTTTCGCTCCGGCTTCAATAATATTTAAAAAAGAATTCCGGTCTTTTCTTCTTGTTCCTGAAGGATAAAGATTAATCCCGGCTACTCCTGCAGTTAAACTGTTTAAAAAATATCTTCTGGTAAGCATTATTTATGAATGATTTTATTGGTTTTATGTATTAAAAAACTTTTATATATGAACAATAAATAATTATTGATCAGCTAAATTAACAAATAACGGTAAATCGCCCTAATTGATATTTAATAATTATTTGGAATTACGAGATTTCTCAAATTCATTTACAATTATTATTGCTTTATCATAATACTCATCTGAAATTATTATTTTTACCCCCCCAGCTGGTCTCCACATGCTTCCTCCTCTTGTTCCAATAATTTCATCTTTTAGGTTTGACTCAATACCCTCATTTTCTAAAAGATTTTTAATCATTTGACACTCAAACAGTGTTCCTTCATAAAGTTCTATAAGTCTCATGTTAAATTGTTTTTAGTTTATTAAAAATAAAATTTTTTATTACTGTTTTTCGTATTCTTAATGCAAAAGGGTACTAGGTCAGAAAGAACATTCATGGATTTTCCAAACGTCTCAGCAAAATCCACATAAATCACAACCGGCTACTGAACCAGGGCTTTTTGTGTAACAGGACTTACTTTGCCTATATGGATATCCCTGATTCTTTTATGGGTTTTGATTGCCTCTTCAATTAATTCTTCATATAGCTGATCTGTAACATCTACAAATCCTATATTGTAATTTTCCCCATCGAACCGTCCGGTAGAAGGTTGATCCCACCATTGAAACCAGTGTGTACCCACCAGAGAAGGGTGGACTGCAGCATTCTCAACGTAATAACGATAGGCAATGCCTCTTTCAGGAGTATCTCCCTGAGAAAGGTACTTTTTTAACTCCGCCTTCATTGGAGTATCCTCCCCGTTAAGAATAACATCAACTAATTCTATTTCCCTGCCTGGCCATGGAGGTTCATTACCGACAAAAAAAGTCCCCACTGCCCCTGTAAATCCAATACATAGGCCTGGCAAAGGTCTCTTGCCTATTGCTGCCCTATCCATCCCCACAACATTTCTTTTTTGAAAATGAATGAGTGGAACAGATGCTTTTACCCAGGTATTCTGAAACGGATGAATCTGTATAAGCCTTATCCCTTGTCTATCGAATATCTTTAATAAAAACCGTTGCGTTGATGATGCATTTAATTCCAGGGTTAAATAATTGTATGACGACCAGTCAGAAGGTAAATCAGCATCCAAGTCCTTTAATGCCCATTTATGTTCTGATAATTCCCCCCTGAATTTCACTACGAGCGATTCCCGGTTTGACTGACATGCAGAAAGTAAATATAAGAAACTGATCAGGGTAAAAATGATTACTGGCTTCATAACCATAAAATTACAATTGGTCAAAAACAAATTTAATATTATTTGCAGAGATTGTATGCAAAATAAGAATTTTGTAACCTGATTGATAAACATTATAACGGTTCATCAAAATATTAATAAACATTAATTTTAATTGTAAAAAGTATCTCTTAATTTTATAGAAAAATTTGTCAAATTAGTTTTGACGTTAACCGGATAGTTAAAAGAGTTATTAAGAATGATGATACAGATAGATGATTTTAAGATGATATTGAAAATTTTATGAGAACCAAAAACAATATTTTCTTATTGCTGATATGTATTTCTTTGTTAGCTGCAGGTTGTGGCAGAAAAAATAGTCTTGATACTACAAATAACAATAAACCCAGAGTATTAAAACTAGGGCATAAGTCCAGTGAAAACCATTCCTGGCATAAGGGTTCATTGTTATTTAAGGAATTAGTTGAAAAGAGAACTGATGGAAATATACAAATTGCTATTTATCCAAGTTCACTTTTGGGAGATCAAAGAACTATGACTGAAGCAGCGCAAATGGGTGTTGTTGATATTGTACTGAATTCTCCTTCTATATTAACATGTTTTGTTCCTGAAATTGGCGTATTTGACCTTCCATTTTTGTTTAAAGATTATAAACATGCTTATGATAGTTTTGATTCTATTGGCATGGAACTGGATACAAAGTTACAAGAAGTGGGCCTCAAGTTATTGGCTTACTGGGAAACAGGATTTAAAAACCTGAGTAATAATAAAAAGGACATTAAATCTATGAAAGATTTGACCGGGCTTAAAGTCAGAACTCCGGGAAGCCCGATATTAATAGAAACACTTGAGGCCATAGGAACGAGCCCTATATCCATTGCCTGGGATGAAACGTATATAGCTCTCCAACAGGGCACTGCAGATGCGCAATTTAACCCACCCTCTACAATGTTGGAAAATAAAATAAACGAAGTCCAGGATTATTATTCTGCTAACCTGACGATACAATATGGTGCGGAACCTGTAATTATGAGCCTCAAAACCTGGAATAAATTATCCCCGGAAAATCAAAAAATTATTATTGATGCAGCAAATGAAGCGAGGGACTATCAGAGAAAAATATCCCGGGAAGATGATAAGAGAGCACTTCAGGAGATGATTGATGGTGGTATTATTGTGAGCAATATTTCTGATGAAATGCTTGCTGAGTTAATGGAATTGACAGAACCTGTCAGAAAGAAATATGCTAGCAAAGAATTGCTAAAAGAAATTAGTGAAATTGCTGAATAAGGGACAAATATGATTAAAAAAGTGAATAAATATATTTCCAGGTTCATACTTGTATTATTGACTATATCTTTGACATTTTTAGTAGTTATGCTTTTTGTTCAGGTGGTACTTCGATATGCATTTGGTTCATCTTTTGCGGCTATTGATGAACTTGGCAGATTTATGTTTATATGGATAACATCAATTACATTAAGTCTTGCGTTTAGAGAAGGATCTCACTTAGGTGTTACAGCAATTACATCAAGATTAAATGACAGGAATAGCTTTTATGCAGGCAAAATAATTAGTTTTATAAATATAGTCTTCTTGCTGGTTCTTGCATATGGGGGATTTAAAATGGTTGCGCTTACAATAAAGCAGGTTTCCCCTACTTTAGATATTTCTATGGGGTTCATATATGCAGCAATACCTGCAGGTGCAATCTTATGTGTATTTAATGAATTAGAAAAACTGACAGAAAAATATACACCAAAAAAGAGTTAAATGTCATTAGTATTAATTGTAGTTTTTATAGTTCTGCTTATTATAGCCGTACCTATATCAGTTAGTCTTGGTTTGGCATCTGCAGCAGCACTTATTAACGGGGACATTCCTGTAATGATGTTAGCACAAAGAATGATGGCTAGCATTAACTCATTTCCAATAATGGCAATTATCTTCTTTTTGCTTTCGGGCGAAATAATGTGTCAGGGAAAAATGACCAAACAACTTATTGCAGTGGCCGAAACATTTGTAGGGCATATCAGAGGTGGACTTACCATAGCTGCAGGACTGGCTGCAACTTTTTTTTCAGCTATATCAGGATCATCTGCTGCTACTTGTGCCTCTATCGGTACAATAATGATTAAAGAAATGAATCAAAAAGGATACCCCAGAGATAGAGCAACAGCTGTGATAGCTGCATCTGCAATTACGGGAATTATTATACCTCCCAGCATTACCCTTGTGATCTATGGTGTTGTAACAGGGACATCTGTAG
This sequence comes from uncultured Prolixibacteraceae bacterium, assembly GCA_964545315.1. Lineage (GTDB taxonomy): Bacteria > Bacteroidota > Bacteroidia > Bacteroidales > Prolixibacteraceae > JAAYJR01. The sequence continues at coordinate 9,233 of CAZJGI010000011.1, read as the reverse complement.
GAAAGTTATTTATAGGTGGATTATTGCCAGGGATATTTATTGGAATGACCCTTATTATTACAAGTTGGTTCATATCTAAAAAATATGGGTACGGAGAAATAACATCGTTTAGTATAAAAAACATTATTACAACTATAAAAGATAGTGTCTGGGTATTAATAATGCCTGTTATTATTATTGGTGGTATATACGGAGGAATATTTACTCCAACTGAGGCTGCAGTTGTGGCTGTTATATACAGTTTATTTGTTACTGTCTTTATTGATAAATCGATGACATTGACCAGTTATGTAGATATAGTAAAAAAAACATGTATCAATTCTGCAGTTATACTTTTTATAATTATGTCAGCTTCAGCCTTTAGCTGGATTCTAACAACAGCCAGGGTACCCCAACTGATTGGAGAATTTTGTATAGGTATTACAGATAATAAAATAGTATTTTTAATGATACTAAATATGGTATTCCTGGCTGCAGGCACACTTATAACAGGAGCAGCTACGGTGTCAATACTGGCACCAATATTCTTACCGGCTGCATTGCAGTATGGCATAGATCCTGTTTTTTTAGGAGTTCTTATGGTAATTAACCTTGCCATTGGATATATTACACCTCCTGTTGGAGTTGATTTATATGTTGCAGGAGCCATAGCTAAGATACCCGTAGAACAGATAGTAAAAAGAATAGTTCCGTATTTGATTGTATTGCTTATTGATTTAATATTACTAACTTATATTCCGGCCATTATAACATTCTTGCCGAATATAATGAATTAAAAGCAGGAGGGTATTTATGAAGATATTGGCTTTAACCGGTATGCTTGGGTATGGTTATTCTGAAGAAGGACTTAGAAAAGCCTTTGAGCAAAATATAGATTATATAGGAGTTGATGCAGGTTCGACTGACCCTGGTCCTTATTATTTAGGATCAGGACTCTCATTTACAGACAGACAAGCAGTTAAAAGAGATATATCTCTGGCATTGCCTGCAGCTGTAGAAAGAAAAATCCCTTTTATTATTGGTTCAGCCGGAGGAGCCGGAGGAAATGTCCATGTAGACAAAATAAAAGAGATACTTAAAGAGGTCGCAGAGGAAAATAATCTTGCTATAAAAGTTGCAGTAATTTATTCAGAAGTATCAAGGGAATATGTTAGGAAGAAATTTAAGGAAGATAAGATAATCCCGTTTAATACAAGCCTTAATCTTACAGAAAAGGATATAGATGAAACTGTACGGTTTGTTAGTCAAATAGGTATAGATCCATTTATTGAAGCCCTTGATGAGGGTGTTGATGTTATCCTCGCAGGCAGAGCTTGTGACACTGCTATATATGCAGCACCAGTAATAAAAGCAGGGTATCAGCCTGGTATGGCATTTCATATGGCAAAAATAATGGAATGTGGGTGCATGTGTGCCGAGCCGGTAAGTGCATCGGATGTTCTGATTGCCACTATGGAGAAGGATTATTTTACTCTGGAACCAGCTAACGCTGCAAGAAAATGCACGATAGAAAGAGTGGCAGCCCATACATTATACGAGCAGGCTAATCCATATTATATATATGAGCCGGGTGGAGTAGCTGATCTTAGAAATTCTGAGTATACACAATTAGATGATAGAACTGTAAAAGTTTCTAACAGTAAGTTTTTGCCTGCAGACATTAAAACCCTAAAGATAGAGGGCGTTAAACTTGTTGGATACAGAACGATTAGTATTTGTGGAATCAATGAAAAAATGACGATTGACAGGATCGATGAAATAGTTGAGGATGTGTCTGAGAGTGTAATTACAGAACTTGGGGATAAAGTATCCAAGGACGATTATACAATAGGCTTTAAGATATATGGTGGTTCAGGAGATGTAAACTCAGGAAAATATACTGCAGGAAAAATAGGTATAGTTATAGATGTTGTAGGGGTAACCCAGAAGATTGCTGAATATTTATGTTCTTTAATTCGTTCAAGATTTCTTCATTTTGATTATTCAGGCCGGAAAGCCACGGCAGGTAATTTATCATTCCCTTATTCTCCTTCAGATATTTCTCTTGGTGAAGTCTATAATTTTAGTACTTATCATCTGGTTGAGGTAGAGGATTTTATGGAAACTGTCAATATTGAGTATATATATATGGGAGGCAAAAATGAATAGACTTATTGATATAGCAAAGGTATTGAGAAGCAAAAATGCAGGTCCTTTACAAGTAACCTTTGATATAATGTTTGAAAATAAAGAGAGTTATAAAAGGGTTATTAACTCAGGTGTAATTTCAGAGGATGAAATTGCCCGTATCTACGGAGTGGATAAAAACGATGTGCTTATTACTAAGTATGACATAGTAAACTCAATAAAAATTACTATACCCAGAAGATATATTAGTGGTGAATTATTGGACAATGATGTATATGGTTGCCAGCAACATGTGCCTTTATCTGATATATTAATTCCTTAAACTTTACTAAGGTTACAATGATTACAAAAAAACAAATATCAGAAGTGGTATACAATATCATAAAGAGTGCTTCCTGTCATATATCAGAGGATATTGCTGAAGCTTTTTGCTGTGCAATAGAAAAAGAAACCAAAGAGAATGCTAAAGAAGGACTTGAAAAGACTTTAAAAAGTATGCAGCTATCAAAAGAAAGAGGTAATCTTTTATGTCCTGATACGGGTTGGCCCCTGTTCTATTTTAAAGTTGGAAATGAGGCTGATATTGAGGGTGGAATAATGGCTCTTGAGGAACTATGCAGGGAAATGGTTGGAAAAGCTACAAAAAACGGATACCTCAGATCCACAATGAAACACCCTGTAACAGGATATGATCCGGGAAATAATGTAGGTGAAAATATGCCCGACTTTAACTATAAATTTGTAGAAGGTAAAGATCTACAAATAACTTATGTTGCAAAGGGTGGTGGCTCTGAATGTTTCGGAGGAACAAGGTACCGGGTAATTGCTTTTGCTGACGGACTGGAAGGAATTAAAAAATTTGTTACAGATTGTTTTGTTGCGTCTGTAAGAGCAGGTGCAGTTTGCCCCCCTTCCATACTTGGAGTTGGGATTGGTGGCACTGCTAATGTAGCCGCCGCTCTTGCAAAAGAAGCTGCTTGCCTTAGAACAGTTAAGTCTTGTCACCCTGAAACTGTTTTTGCTGATCTTGAGAAAAGTCTGTATGAGTCACTTAATATGTTAGGAGCAGGCATTATGGGAGCTGGTGGTAATACTTCAGTTTTTGGTGTTAATGTTGAGTATGCATATACTCATTTAGCAGGTATTGCAGTTGCTACCAGTACCAATTGTATGATTGCAAGAAGAGCAACCTTTAAGATTTATAGCGATGGAACAGTAAAGCAAAAAGATACAGTTGACTGGTTTAATGGAAGATAAAGGAGAAAAATTTTATGAGTGAATATTATTTAGATGTTCCGGTTAAAGATGAAGATGTCGAAAAATTAAGATTAGGTGATTTGGTATATATATCTGGTCAGGTTTTTACCTGCCGTTCAAGACTGCAAAAGTATATTTTCGATGAGAAAAATGAGCTTCCGTTTCAAACAGATGACAGAAATGTTCTTATTCATGTCGGACCTGTAGTGATAAAGGAAAATGATAAATGGAGATTAGTTTCATTCATGCCTACTTCAAGTATAAGATTTGAGAAATGGGGAGCAAAGTCTGTAAGTGAATGGGGGCTTAAAATGATTATTGGTAAGACTACTATGGGAAAAGAAACCATGAAGGCCATGAAACGTAATAAATGCGTTCATGTATCACCTCAGTGTGTAAGTCCAAATTTATGGTTAGATTCAATAAAAATACAAGATGTTTATTTATTTGATGAACTTGGAACAATTGAGGCTGCCTGGCATTTATACCTCAACAAACTTGGACCGTTTATAGTGGATATTGATGCCAGGGGGAATAACTATTTTGATAAATTAGATAAAAAGATTAGCGCGAACCTTGAAAAAGTATATAAAAATCTTGGGATATCTAAAGATTTTGAATATACTAAACTTTATTAGGGATTAATGATGTCACTTCTATTTAAAATTTAACCGGCAACCTGACATCAGAGGAAAGCCGGTTTTTGACTTTTCCCTTTTTCTTATTAACTTTAATTCTGTGAAGAATTACTTACATACACATCTTAATCAGATCATCAAGCTGGTTTCCAGCTTAAAGGAAGGGGAAATCGATGCTGAAAAGCTTACAGAGCTCGACAAATCTCTCGAATTATTGAGTCACCGGATAAAAACGGCCCGACTGAATTGGAAAAACTTGGATTACATGAAAAAAATATGCCATATTGCAGAATAGAATATTCCTTTATCTATTCTCTGTCTTCAACAATTGCTACCTGGGGGAAGCCCTTTACTTCCCCCGAAAGTAAAGGGCTTAGCCTTTTTATTTAATCAGGCTTGCCTCCATTTTTATATCTATTGCAGATAAGGCTTTTGAAACAGGACAGTTGGTTTTTGCATCCTGAGCGATCTCCTGAAAAAGATTTTCTTCTATTCCGGGAACATCAGCTTCTGTAACTAAAAAACTTTCACTGATACGAAAACCCCCGTCTGCCTTAACCAGTTTTACTTTTGCAGTCGTGGAAATAGAAACCGGTTCATAACCTTTTTCTGTTAAAAGCAATGAAAATGCCTGGGAAAAACAACCTGCGTGGGCAGCAGCAATAAGTTCTTCCGGATTAGTAAATTCTCCTTCTTCAAACCTTGAAGCAAAATTATACTTAAATTCACTTTCTATGGAATCCAATTTTAATGTTCCTGTACCATTTGTCAGGTTACCTTTCCATAATGCATGTGCGTTTCTTGTTTTCATATAATATCAATTTAAAATGTTTCTAATTCTTTTAAAATATGTACTGCAGCAAAGAGCTATGATTGCTATGATTGTTTAATTCCGAATTCATTTCCCTGCTTATTCCATATACTTTATTTTTTATTCCTAAATAATAATTTGTCAATCCAAATCCCAATCCTTTATTTGAACCTGTAATTAAAACATTCATTTATCTATAATGTTCAACACATATTCTTAGTGAATAATATGCCAAAGTCTGAATAAAATGGAATATACTATTCTTTATAGGTGATTATAAACTTATTTGCTTAAATAACCATTGAAATATTGAAAACTTTAACCAAGTTTACAACATTTCAACAGTTCATTAAAAATATTATTAAACAATAATTTTAAATGTAAAAAGTATCTCTTAATTTTAAAGAAGAATTTATCCAATTAGTTTTGACGTTAAACAAATGCTAATAATGTACCTGACTCCACAAGAGCAAAAATGTGGGGACTTATTATTGTCCGGCTTCGTGGGACCAAGGTTGACTGACATTGTTGTTATAACATCTTATATAATACTTTAAAATATTAAAAGTGTACTAAAATGAAGACAAACTATTCAAGAAGAAACTTTATCGGTGCCGCTGCTGTCACAACTGCTGCAGCATTAGTCCCCGGGATAAGTTCAGGTTCCGGATCGCAGCAGGGAATGGCTACTGTGAAACTGAATAAAAATCCTATCAGACTTGGACTCATGACTTATATGATAGGTGCTTCATGGGATATGGATACTTTGATTAAGAATTTGCAGGAGGCACAAATCGAACATGTGGAATTACGCACCACTCATAAACATGGTATTGAGGTAAGTCTGAACAAACAGCAACGTAACGATGTGAAAAAACGGTTTATCGATGAAGGACTTGCTATTAGCCTGGCCAGTGGCTTTTCTTATCATTCGGACGATCCTGTGGAGCTAAGAAAAAACATTGAAGGCACTAAAGAATATCTGCAGTTGGCAGCAGACATTGGCGCAGAAGGTATACGAGTGTTTCCCAATGCTTTGCCGCCGGAGGGAGATGCAAACCGGCAAAAGACTCTCGAAAGGATCGCAAAATCAGCCTCTGAATGTGCTGATACAGGGCGTGACCTGGGAGTTCAGGTCCGGCTCGAAGAACATGGTAGCGGTACTTCGAATATACCTGTCATACGGCAAATATTGGATATTGCTGATAATCCGGCATTATATATGATCTGGAATTGTTCGGATAGTGATTATACGGGTGAAGGCCTTCCAAAAGGATATGAAGGCATGAACCTCAGGCAACAGTTCAATCTTGTCAAAGACAGAATTGGCTGCGTTCATTTGCGCGAACTATCGACTCCTTATCCCTGGCGCGAATTGTTTGCCCTTATGAGTCAGTCGAAATATAAAGGCTATTGTGATATAGAAGTATCACCGGCAAGTTGTGAGGGGGTCAGGTATCTGAAGAATTATCGTGCGTTATTCCTGGCTTTGCAGAATGCTATTTGATCTGTAAATACTATTGTCAGACTAATCAAAATCATTTAAATCCCGGCAGGAATTAATCAAAAAACTGCCGGGAATTACGATCAAACAACCAAAAAACCTATTATTCCGGAAAGGGAAATATTAAGCATAAATTTTTAAATAATGGTCTATGAAAAAACTATCTGTTTTATTTATCCTTGTTTTGACAGTCATTTCAATTAGTTGTGAAAAGACATACAAACCGAACTACACAGTTCCCCCCTTTATTATTGATGATCATGTACATTACAGTCCAACGGATCAATTTGAAAAGGATTTTATTGAGGTCTACACGAAATGGAATGCGATGGCTTGTCTTCTTGTGTCTATGTCAAGTCTGGAGCGCGGCATTGAATTTGCCAAAGCCCATCCCGACAGGGTAATTCCTTATGCGGCGATTGACATTGACAGTCCGACAGTACTTGAAGACGTTCAGAAAGTTTATGATATGGGTTACAAGGGACTGGGAGAATTGTTTGCAAGGGGTGACTGGGATTACTGCGATCCTAAGTATGAGCCTTTATGGACTCTTGTTGAACAGTTAGGTATGCCCATTGCACCTCATACCGGTAATCTGAGCAATGGCCTTATGCACCACCTGCGTCCGGCTCCGCTGGGGGATATATGTGCCAGGCATCCAAACCTGATGATTCATGCTGCTCACTTTGGAAATCCCTGGTATGAGGAAGCTGCCGAGGCTGCACGCAGGAATAAAAATCTATATTTCGATCTGTCGGGTTCATCTCTGGTAAAAAAAGAGAATGATCCGGGATACTGGGATCAATGGCTGTGGTGGACTGATGCAATCGGTAAAGCTCATATGCCAAAAGATGCGGTACCTGCCTGGGAGAAAATAGTGTTCGGTTCAGATGAGGGACCGGATCAGTTTGAAGAGAATATCAGGAGATTCAACAAAGTTCTCGATGCCAATAATGTACCTGATTCTATCAGGGCTAAATGTTACGGCCTCACAATGGCACGTATTCACGGGATCGAAGTTCCGGGGAACTGATATGATCCTTTGCTGAAGGTATATTAAAGATTCCATTTCAATTATTTATTGTACAGAGTAATTTGATCATTTAGTATACAGGTTGGGAATTCCAATTTTCTGATTAATGAAAAAATAAAGCTGATTCTTGCATCTCATATGAATAGACTTAATATGCATTCATCATTTATAACATAAATATGAATAATGAAAAGTTTTTAATTTCGAATTTAGCGGGTATATTCTTACTGGCATTTTTAAGTTCCTTTAATGGAGTAAAAAAAGATAAAACAATTGATTTTTATGTTGGATGGGCGCATGTTGACATCACCCCGGACGAGCCGGTACATATCAGATCTCCATATACTTGTCATGTTTCCAAAGGTGTTATGGATCCAGTTACGGTAACGGCTTTGGCAATGGAATCCGGCAGCGGGCCATCTTCTAAAAAGACAATAATGATAAGTGCTGATTATTGGCATTATGTCAGGGTTGAACTTCGTAAGCGGCTTGGCAGGGATATTTTTATTTTACCGCAATGCAGTGCGGCAGGTGATCAGAGACCAGAGGATTTCTTCAAATTTGATTTTAAAGCAGAAGAGCGTATGCAGCAACTTATGTTCCCGGGGGTCGAAACAGGTGGCAGAGGTAGTATCGGACGCATGAAACAGATTGCAACGCGTATTTCTGATGCTGTAACTTCTGTATTGCCGTATATGAAAGACAACATTGAATGGGCTCCAATATTTGCTCATAAAATGGAAGTAATAGAGCTTTCAAGACGGCTCATTTCAAACGAGGATGCTAATACGGCTATACAAGAGTCTGAGCATCATAGGAAGAGTTACGAACAGCTGCTTCTTGAGATTACGGAAAATCCCGAAATAAAGGAGGGACCAAGATGGTATAAAGATATTACAGGAGCTTATGTAAGGATGAATAGAGCACAGAGTTTTAAGGACCGTTATGAATTGCAAAAGATCCAGCCGAAGTTGCCGGTTGAGGTTCATGTTGTCCGTGTTGGTGATATAGTTATGGCAACCAATCCATGTATGACTATATGCGATCATCGGCATGCCCGTTTGATGAACTAATAAATGCATCGAATCTGTCTGCTTTCGGGGATGTAAAGGACCTTAATACTTTTGTTAATTACCTGAATAATGATCATAGTGGTATTCGTTACTGGGGCGCAATGGGTTTATTATTTTTGGGAGATAGAGCTGTGCCGGCGGTAAAAGATTTAAAAAATGCTCTGAAAGATGAATCGGCCAGTGTAGTTACGTTGGCTGCAGAAGCTCTTTACAATTTAGGAATGAGAGATGAAGCTGAAAATGCCCTGCTTAATGTTCTAAAAAGTCAAAATAAGTATGCCTGCGGTAATGCATTGAACACCATAGATAATCTTGAAATGGAAAGTAGTCCGGAATTAGTGGAAGGTGTTGTGAATATGATTAAAAATACAGAGATGTCAAGAGAGAACTTTTGGATTTATTTAGCAGTAGCTAAATGGCTATTTAAAAAGTGGGAACTAAATGAGGATGATTACAATATAGAATGGTATTATTGACGGTTGGATTTTATTTTCTTCAGGATGAGATTTATAGTCATTAAAGCCCCGGTCTTTAAAAAGGATTGGGGCCTTTTCAATAAAATTTGTAAATCTTAAAAACATTTAATATCGATAATTTTTTTAATCTATTTTTACAGGTATATAATTTCAATACGGATTAACTATTTCCAAACCAAATGTTTCACTATAAAAACAAAAAAGAGCCAGACTCTCATCCAACTCCTTCTCTTTCAAGTGGGTCGTGGCAGATTCGAACTGCCGACCTCATGCCTGTCAAGCATGCGTTCTAAACCAACTGAACTAACGACCCT
>CAZJGI010000010.1:57845-74168 GCA_964545315.1 uncultured Prolixibacteraceae bacterium | reverse complement strand
GAGCACATCCCTTTTAAGGATGGGGTCCTGGGTTCGAATCCCAGCTGGGTCACTCTGCAAGAAAACAAAAGAACAAAAAAGCACTTAATAACGTTGGTTTTGAGTGCTTTTTTATTTTAACGAAAATTAAAATCCACAATAAAAAATCATAAAAATGGTGTCTAAATCGAGACCTGTTATTAACTTTAACCAGGTTTACCATGAGAATTACTGCAAGTATCATTGGAACTTTTGTTGATCTTTCCCAAAGACTATACTTTCCTAATCTTAGTTTTTCTTCCAGATGAAATCCATGGTCACTCCAAAAAATAATTATTGTATTTTTCAGTTCAATTAAGAGATATCATAATCATTTCTTATTTCAATTCGACTTCAATGATTTCAAAGGGGCTTGTATCAAATTTTTCTGTGTATTTGCCGATTTTTACTTCTCCCCGGGAACTCTTGTTATTTCTTTCATTCAAGCGAACAATCAATTTATCTGAAAGATTATCTATGCAGGTAATCTCAACATTTTGATTATCTATAGTAACAAAAGAACCTTTGTCAGGAAGATGTATATCAGAAGCAGCGCCAATACGCGGTATTTCAACTAAGTAAATATCATTTACCAGTCGCTTGGCATGATCAGAAACCTGAGCGTCTTGCCACGAACCTTCAAACGGATAAATGAAAAATTCATGTAGATATTCTCCCTGAAAGAATTCTGAGTAAAAAGGTTGCTCATGAAAAATATTGTAATGATCTACTTTCATTTCAGGATTTCTTTTTGGCCCGGAAGCAGTGGAAGCTCCCAATACTAAAGCCATACTTCCTGTTAATTCATCAACCTGAACAGCCTGACTGCCTGTTTTAGCAGCAATCATTATTCCATCCTCTTTATGTTGCAATAGGGAAAAGTCTTGCATACAAACATAACTTGGGCTGGGATAATCATGGTCGGTAACTCCAAATGGCACATCGTAAAATATTTTTCCGGGTTCATTGCTATTAAGCCTTGCCATCAGTCCTTCCGGAGGAAATAAGTGACCAGGCTCCAATTTTCCTTTTTTCCTGATCAAAGTAGGATGCGGAATAAAAAAAGACCATTTGCAATTTACGTTATTAGGTTCCAATTCATATTCCTGTCGAAGATGCACTGCCCAATCAATTTGCCAGTCAATCCGTAACTTTGGGAATAGGTCATTTTTACATATCGACACTCTTGCTTCACCATAAGGGATTCCATCACGCCACCCTTCCAATTCAGCATCTTTGACCATTTCTGCCAATACCCTTAATTGAAATGAGTCGACAGATACTTCCAGCGATTTTCCATCAATATTAATATTCACTTTATCTCCCTCATATTTCAATAAAAATTTATCATTTTGGACTGAGACACCTTCTTCCCATTTCGGTATTTCAACCCGACCTCCATAAATAAGGCCAATGGCTTTATACCCATAATCAGGCAAATTTATCCTGCTGCGTATAAAATAATCTTTCCCTTCACGAAATATTTTTGTATCAAGCTCCTTTCCTTGCAGGCTTTCCATTTGAAAAGATTGTTTGGTTTTAATTTCAAATGTAACCTCCCTTGCTTTCTCAGCATTATACACCAACATCACCTTGTCATATTGCTTTTTGATATCAATAGAAGCACCTATTGGCGACAAAGCATTCAAAATAAGTTCCCTGGATATATTAATAATTTGTTTAAAAGATTCCATACGTTCCTGTCTTCGCTCAAAAAGTGGCCACCATCCCCTGGCATCGCTGTTTGTTGCCCATGCTAATAAATGTTCAGCTCTTGATAATAGAGTGACTTCTCCATTTCGGGAAAAGTATCTGTATTCGATATCAGGATAATCTGAAGCTTGCTCAATATCCCAATCTATACCTTTATCAGGCTCATATGATTCGAGGTACTTAATAGGAGTATCAGGATTTTTTGTTATTGTCAGCCCACTTTGTGTGGCATATTCAGTTCCTGCAAAAACAGCAATTTTTGCAGCACGAACTCCCGCCATTGCTTCTTTTGTTAAAGTGTGCACTTTAATATCCAGGGGATCAGCTGTCCAACGAGAATAACTATCCCATTCCCTAATGCCGGCAAGTTCGGTATTATTGATAAATTCTTCGATCTCAACAGGAAATTTTTTTAAATAATCACTTACGCGTATCCATTCAATCTGAATATCTGACCTTTCTTTATTTATTTCAATGACTTCATTATATGCATCAATAAACCTGCCTGGCATTTCAAAATCTCCACCCATTAAGATAATACCATTATCCGGAATCAAATCAATCACATCTTTATAATTACTCACATGCCTGTCTGTTGGAACTGCAATAATTTTAGACCCATCAAGACCAATTGCATAATAAGGCTTATACCTTTGTTCTGCTGTCCTTATCGGAACCCAATCTACGCCAGCCTTATTTAGTATATAGGGTAATTGAGGATTCCACGCGTGTTCCTGGACGAAAAATCCACTTGTAGAAGCCAATTCCTGAGTTATAATCAAGCATCCAAGCTTTGCATTCAAAAAATTAGTTTCCCCATCCATGCATACATTTACCGGTTCTGAATAGAATGTGCCTGTGAAATCTATTTGTCCATTTTGTTGAAGCTTCTTAGCTTGCTTCAAAAATTCAGGTGCAACAATCTGAACCGTTTTAAATGTCTGCCCCGATAATTGCATCTGCCCTTTAAATTCAGGGTGTTGAATCATAAAATCTAATATGTTTTGATACGTTTCAGGAAATTTATCCCAGATAGTAGATTTAGGATATCGATCATAATTCATATTCCCGTGTAACGTATAAGAAAAATAAATTCTTTTAGGATTGCTTTTCTCTCCTGCCTGAAGGCCATTGATAGTAAATGAAACAGCAAAAATGATTGCTATTAATATATTCCTTTTAAATTCTGTTTTCATAATAGTACCTTTTCCTTTTTTTCATAATCTCCAAAGCCCTAAATTCACCGTCAGTACCTCCGGTAATATTTATAGCCTTTAAAATAGTTACCCTTGTTTGTTTATTATTATTGGACTTTCCCCAAAACTAAAACAATTATTGTTTAAATGACTTGAATTTGTTGGAATTCATGATTTTTAAAAATTCAAAGTTCATTTTTTGCATAAAAAGAAGTTTTTCCAAAAATAAACCATTAAATTTTACGGATAGGCAAGGAAAAAATCACCAATGACATGGTTATTTCGATTGATTCCGGAGATATGCAAAAGCAATGGAGAGCCTGTGTGGAATTTACGAGCTGTTGAAACACACCAGGAAAGAAATAGAAAACATTAATGCCAGAATTGGTATTATACTGGATAGTTTTCAGCTATCTTTATTCCTTAAATTTGATCTCATATAAAAAAAATGGGGAAAGTCCAGTAATTCTTACTTTAGTCGGTTAATTAATGTCAAAAGATCATGACGAAACGAGCAAGTTCATTTACACGACGAGGATTTCTCAAGACTTCCGGCATTTTCGCCGGTACCGCGTTGATCGGCCCATTTTCTTATGATAGGCCAACGTATGCTGACAACACTGAACAATGGAAAGTTGCAATCGTCAGGGACAAATCGAAACAGATGTTTGGCCTGCACGGAATGCATGTTGCCTTTCGTGGTATTCCTAATGTCAAGGTTGTTGGCCTCGTCGATGGGAGCACAAACAATATCGATGCAAAATTGGCTCAAACAGAGGCAGTGCGGCATTACTTAAGTTGTGAAACATTGTTGAAAAACGAAAAACCCGACATTGTTGTATTGACATCACGTTGGCCAGGGGATCATTTGGAGCAGATTCGTCTTTTTGCTGAAAATGGTTGCCATATTTACTGTGAAAAACCATTGACCGCCTTTTTAGATGAAGCAGATGAGATTATTGAAATTACAGAAAAAAACAAAATAAAAATAGCTATGGCCCATCCTTGTCGCAACGGGCTGGGCTTTGTTACGATGAAAAGGCTTATTGGATCGGGAAAAATTGGTATTCCGCTCACTGTTCATGGTTGGGGTAAAAGCGATCATCGCGGAGGCGGTGAAGATATGATGACACTTGGAACGCACATCTTCGATCTGATGATCTATCTCTTTGGTCAACCGGAATCAGTATCTGCTGATATACGGGTAAACGGAAAGCCTTTTGCTGGTCCGGAATTGACTAAACCGACTGAACCCATCGGACTGGTGGCGGGCGACGAATTGTTTGCTACATTCCGGTTCCCCGGTAGTGTGCAGGGAATTTTTGAGAGCCGTCGTAATTTGTATACAACCGATAATCGAATGGGAGTATGTGTTATTGGGAGCAAAGGAATGCTGTCACTAAGGTTTTCCGATGCTCATCGTGAGCCACAGCCACTCCGGTTCAACAACGCTCCCTGTGCACCGGCAAATGAATTCATAGCTGAAACAATAGAATTGCAGGAAGATCGGGTAATCCCGGGTGCCCGGCCGTTGGATTATTCCTTGTCAGGCACACAGGATGTTCCTCTGGGACCAATCTTTATAGAAGCCGGCCGCTTTGCGGTTTGGGACCTGATGCAAGCGATTCAGGAGGACCGGCAACCGATAACGAATATTTACGATGCACGGGCGGCTTTGGAAATGATCTATGGTGTTTACGCGTCTCATCTAGCGAAGAGTCCGATCTTTTTTCCACTGACAGACCGGAAGCATCCCCTGGAAAAATTCAAAAATCAATAAAATAAAAAAACATTATTTGATAACTTCAAGTAAAGGTTTAAGGTTTTAGTTAACACTGCCAAATCCATCTAAAACCTGAAAATGAGATTGTTAAATAAGCGTATTGCTGTTGAATCGATCAATAGTACCTCTTTGAAAGTCAATCCAAATGTACGGCTGTCCAACAAATTTGATTTCTGTATTTTTACTCATGTTGTCAAAAGTTTTGCAGCAAAATCAATTTACAAATTTGAAGGGAATCCGTTAGGGAGTACCTTCCCTTTTTGATTTTGGTCTGGCACTAGTGTAAAGCAAACACCACGTATAAAACTAAATATTTAAAGACATATTTTTCTACCTTTACCCTGGGAATGAGGAAAACAGTTTTTAAAAAAGAATACGGATATCTTCACCTTATAAAAAATTAGTTATTAAGCAGTTTCGTATTTCAACAACGCATAGCATTATTTTAAAAATGAAAATAATAACTGTCGATACAATTTTACTTACAGGTCCCTGCACTTTTGATCCCTTTCTTTCCGAAGCACGTCAGGTACGGAGTGCTTCATTTATTAAAATAAAAACCGACAGTGGTTTAACCGGGATCGGTGAAACGTATGCCGGATACTTTTTCCCGGAAGGGGTTCCGGAAATTGTAAACTTTTTTAAACCAATTCTGATCGGGCATGATGTAGAAGATATACCTGGGTTATGGCAAAAAATGTATCATTGCGCAAATTTCTGGTGCCGGGTTGGGCTTGGCGCCATTGTATTATGCGGAATAGAAGCTGCTTTGTGGGATTTAAGGGGGAAAGAACTGGGTGTGCCTGTTTATAAAATCCTTCATGATAAATGGAAGAAAGAATTTAAGCAGGCTAATAGTTTACAAAGTGCAAGGTATGCTCATCAAAAATTGCCCTGTTATGCCACCGGCGGGCCCAGCAATTACCCAATTGACAAACTTGCTGAAAAAGTAGAATTTTATCAGTCGGCAGGATTTAAAGGTGTTAAGGTTGGAGCTGGGGCATATACTAAAGGGAAAGGATTTTACCTTCCGTCTGATCCTGATGAAGCAGCAAACTTTGAAGCTGAAAAAATTGAATTTCTCCGCTCCCGGTTTGGAAATGATATATGGCTGATGCTTGATGCGCATATGGGCAACAGTCCTGAAACCTGGAGATTGGAAACAGCCTTATCAGTAGCAAAAGCACTCGAATCATTTAATCTGTTTTTCCTGGAAGAGCCACTTCATTATACCCGGCCCGATCTTTACAGTGAACTGTGTCGCAGTACAAGTACGGCTATTGCCGGGGGAGAATGTTTAACCGCTGTTTGCGAATGGCAGACATTCATCGAAAAAGATAGTTTCCATATCGGTCAGCCCGATGCTTCATTCATGTCAGGAATGGACCAGTTCATGAAAGTTGCCGGATTGCTACATCAAAGAGGGAGAAAAATTGCACCTCATGCCTGGGGTGCCGGAGCGTCACAAATGCAAAATATTCATTGCGGGTTTGCATGTCCAAATACTGCTATTCTTGAAGTGGCTCCGGCTTATGGCCCTTTGCACAGTGAAATGATAGGTGATAGTTTACAGATTAAGGATGGATATGTATTACCACCCGAAAAGCCAGGACTGGGAATCACGTTATCAGAAGAAACGATCCGGCGTTTCCCATTTGTTCCCGGAACAGGTGAATTTAACAGTGTTCCCGGGAAAATACTAACCAAATAGTCAGGATAATGAATATTTTAATTGACCTACCGGTTTTTGATCCTTTGTTAAACACATTAAAAAGTTTGTCTGGGGTAAATATAGAAATTATTCAATTTCCGGAAGAACGGTCAAGAATTTTGCCAAAGGAACTGATCAAAAATTGTGACGCCATCTTGTGTACTTTTCCTCCTGAAAATTACATCGATATGCTCACCCTGAAATACTTACAAATTAGTTCTTCTGGTTTCAACCAGGTTGTAGGCAAAGGTTTTGAAGAAAGGAACGTAAAAGTTTGCAATGCCCTGGGTGTTTCTGATATTCCCATAGCCGAATGGAATATTTCGATGATGGTTAACCTTGCCAGAGATTTACGAAGCCTGATACGCAACCAGGAATCCCATATTTGGGACCGTTCAGTACGTTTCCAAAAAGAAATAAGAGGTTCAGTGGTAGGAATATGGGGCTATGGAGGTATCGGACGTGAAACAGCCCGTCTTGCTAAAGCAATTGGTCTGATAGTTTATGTACTTACCCGGAATGGCGTAAAAGAACGTGAAAATATTTATTGTGTTCCGGGAACCGGAGATTCGGATGGAATATTGCCTGATCGCGTATTTTATATGACTGAAAAAGAAAAATTCCTGAAAAGTATTGATTTTCTGGTCATGGCTATCCCTCAAACATCTGGTAACGAAGGAATTGTTGGAGAGGAGGAATTAAAAATGCTCCGTCCGGGCGCTTTCCTGTTAAATCCAGCCAGAGGGCCGCTGGTTCAGGAAACTGCGCTTCTGAAAGCATTGCGTGAGGGCTGGATAGCCGGGGCTGCTCTCGATACGCATTATTATTATCCGATGCCTACCGGACACCCACTTTGGCACATGCCAAATGTGATTATAACGCCCCACATATCGGGATCAAGTTCAAGTCCCCTTTTTTTGGAGCGGGTTTGGAATATTTTCCTTCAGAATATAATACGGTTACAGGAAGGACGACCTTTATTGAACGAATTGACACCCTTTCTTCTTCAGGGAAAATAATTTTGAATTAACTAACTTAAAATAAACCATTTTGAATTATGAAAAAATATAAAATAATCTTAGGTTATCTTTTTGTTTTAAGTATTTCAACATCTTTCGCACAGGAACGCCAGTTTTTGGAAGGTTTTGACACCGTGGTATTCCATTACAATGGTAACAGGGGCTTGTCAACACGGGATTACCGTGGTTCCTCTGTGGGCTATATGACGGCAGCCTGGTGGGTGCCGGAACAAATGAAAAATAATGTTGTTTCCTGGGAAACTGCATCGGTGCCTAAGGTAAAAACAACCACTTTCGTGTTTATTGGCGCTACATCTCCGCTCCCCGCAGAGTTCACACGTGGGCCAAAAGCAAAATTATCAGTAAACGGGCAATACGCATTAACATTTTCAATAGGAATGTTAAGAGATTATACCTGGAAAGAAGGAGAATATGAACTGAAATATGTTCCCAAAAGAGTTGAATATCCGTACTTCGGTACCATGCGTGAGTTTAATTTGGACGGGAACAGCGGCATCTATCAGTTGACCGTTCCTTCCTTAATAATTGAAGCTGGTAAACCTGTTGAAATTCAGGTTGAAATGTTGCCATTTGACAGATGGAACAACGGATGGTTTATGGTAAAAGGATATAAGAATGTTTTAAAAGAAAAAACAATTGAAACTTTAGAGGATGAAATTGAGGCCTTACGAAAAGATGTAGCTGTATTAAATGAACAAACCCATATTCTGGCAACTCAGTTATATAACAAACTTTTAGGAACAGACAAGTTTGAGCATAATGTGGTTTATACAAATGGATTCAGACATCTTCATCCAGCCGACATCATAAAACTAAAAAATGGAGATATCCTCTTATTTTCAAGAGAAGCCACGGAACATATTTCTAATGATGGGGATGTATTTTCCCTTAGGTCAAAAGATGGTGGAAAAACCTGGGGAAATAAACAGTGGGTAGCTGCAATTAAGGATTTGGATGAACGCGAGGGCTGTGGCATTCAGATGAAAGACGGCACCATTGTCCTTGCTGTATATTATAATAACCTGTATTTTCCCGATGGAAGTTATTTTAGCTGGAAACGTGGAGAAAAATTGGAGGATGATCCGGATAAACCCCGTTTAGGAACTTACATAACTACTTCTAAAGATAATGGCAACACATGGTCACAACCCAAGTACATTGATATCAAGGATATGCCGGTAACCGGCCTGGAAGGGCCAACCGATGCGCCTGTTGAAATGCCAGATGGTTCTTTGATAATGGGCGTTATCGGCTATACATTGCATGGCGATCCAAAAAATACCGGGTCAATCCTGTTACGTTCAACGGACACAGGAAAAACATGGAGGTATATTTCTACTATTGCAAGCGATCCGGGTGGAAAATCAGGAGGATTTGTGGAACCGGGTATCGTCCGTACAAATACCGGACGTCTTATCGCATGCCTTCGTAATCATGCGCCAGAGAATGCAATTTGGACAACTTACTCTGACGATGATGGGAAGACATGGGTTCCTGTTTGGAAAACAGAAATGATCGGGCATCCCGTCGATTTGATACAACTTTCGGATGGCAGGATAATGGCTTCATATGGGATGCGTGAAGTACACGCCAAGCCGGGAGGTATACGGGCTTGCTTTAGCAGCGATGAGGGAAAGACATGGGATATCAGCACTGAAACTCAATTACGAAATGATTTTTTGAATTGGGATATAGGGTACCCGGAATCAATTGAATTGCCTGACGGTAACGTGTTTACAGTTTATTATTATAACCTCTTCGGAAAGTATTTTCTGGGTGGTACTTTTTGGAAACCATAAAATACAACATTTCATGAATAGAAAATCAACACAGTCAAGGCGCCATTTTATACGAAATTCATCACTATTGACAGGAGGTCTTTCATTATTATCGGTTGAAAAAAAGGCTGCAATAACAGCCTTTCAGGTTCCGGCCCGTGCCAATTTTGCCAATCCAAAACATCCCTGGAACGGGAATTATTTGGCCTTCAGTTTTGACCAGGGGGAAACATGGAGCCATGTAACACGCCTGACTACAGGAATCTCCACAACACATTACATGGCTGTTGAGGAATTGCCCAAAGATAATCACCTGTTTGTTGTGTATGATTTTGGCTGTTGGGGGTGGAAACAGGGCAGATATATCTATGGAAGGGATATCCAACTCTCGCTGAACGAATAAGTTACATAATAATCTAAACTTATATTTGATGAAAGTTGCAAAATTATCATAAATAAAAAAGTTATGAAGAGGATAATCAAAAAAGGTATTACTTACGCTGAAAGCAAAGAAGCAGATACCAAAGTCAGGGCAATAGTTGAATCTATCATCAACGATGTAACAAAAGGAGGAGACAAGGTAATACGAGAACTTTCACTGAAATTTGATAACTGGTCGCCCGGATCGTTTAAATTACCGGCAGGGCAAATTCAGGAAATAATTAAAGATTTGCCCAAACAGGTGATCGATGATATAAAATTTGCCCAAACACAAATCCGGAATTTTGCCGAAAAACAAAAAGAAGCGCTTCGTGAGATAGAAGTAGAAACACTTCCGGGAGTTATTCTCGGACATAAAAACATTCCGGTCAACAGTGTTGGCTGTTATATTCCCGGCGGACGTTACCCGATGGTGGCTTCTGCTCACATGAGCGTTCTGACGGCAAAGGTTGCAGGGGTAAAACGGGTGGTTGCATGTACCCCACCCATAAACGGGGAAATTCCTGCAGCTACTGTAGCTGCCATGTACATGGCCGGAGCCGATGAAATTTATGTTCTTGGCGGGGTACAGGCCATTGCCATGATGGCGATTGGCACCGAAACAGTGGACGCGGTGGATATGCTCGTTGGTCCGGGTAATGCCTACGTAGCAGAAGCAAAGCGACAATTGTTTGGTAAAGTTGGGATCGATTTATTTGCAGGCCCTACAGAAATTTTGGTCATAGCCGACCATACAGCAGACGCCGAAATGTGCGCCACCGATTTATTGGGTCAGGCTGAACATGGTCCAACAAGTCCTGCCATTTTGCTGACAACCGATGAGAAACTGGCCTATGAGACCATTCAGGAAGTAGACCGTCAGCTATTGACATTGCCTACTGCTGATATTGCAGGTTATTCATGGAAAAATTACGGACAGGTAATCGTTGTCGATACAGTCGATGAAATGGTTGAAGAAGCTGACCGTATAGCAAGTGAACACGTTGAAGTAATAACCGAAAATCCAAGATATTTCCTGGGCAAAATGACCAATTACGGGAGCTTGTTCCTGGGAGGTAAAACCAATGTGGCCTATGGCGATAAAGTAATCGGTACAAACCATACCCTTCCTACAAAAGAAGCTGCACGTTATACTGGTGGATTATGGGTCGGTAAATTTATCAAAACCTGTACCTACCAGGAAATACGAACCGAAGAAGCAAGCGCCTTAATTGGAGAATATTGTTCCCGTCTCTGTGCCATCGAAAACTTTGACGGCCACAAGGCACAGGCCGATTTAAGGGTAAAACGCTTTGGTAAAAAATAAAAGACCATGGCAGTAGTGGGCACTTAAAACCTACTTATGATTAATGCAATAAAAATCAAAGTATTAAAATGAAAGAAAATTATTCCAAACATCTTTTTCTTGCCCTCCCCGCTATTGCCATGATGCTTGGCTGGGGACTGCGCGGTCATATTGGCGGCGGACCCTTTGGCGCGATGATCCCCGGTGCGATGGTGGCATTAAGTATCTCCCTTATGTTAAAACTTCCTGCGCCCGTAGCTTCTCTGGTAGTGCTTTTCGGGGTGTACGGAATTGGTTTGGGTGGCGAAATGACCTATGGACAAACCCTGGGCTTCCTTCGTAATCCTGAAACTGTTTGGTGGGGAACAGCCGGAACCACCCTGAAAGGTGCTGTATGGGGATTACTTGGTGGCGCCGTATTATCCCTGGGTTTTATATATCACCGCATTCCCAAAAAAATTATACTTTACAGTCTGTTGCTGATGCTTGCAGGCTTTTTCCTTGGATTTAAACTGATTAACGACCCAAAGATATTATACTTCTCGGGCCCTGAAAATCCGCGTGCTGAATCGTGGGCTGCTTTGTTATTCGGGGCAATAGCTCTTTTAGTTTTCCTCCGTTTCAAAATAAATGGAGAAGATTTTAAACTGGTTCACCGGTTTGCTTTTCACGGATTAATTGGTGGCGGACTGGGATTTGGACTGGGAGGTCTCTGGATGGTCCTGGGAAGCAGACTGCCCGATGTAGTTTACAGTGACTGGTGGAAAGCCATGGAATTTACCTTCGGCCTTTTGCTGGGAGGCTCTCTGGCACTGGCAGCCTGGAAAAGCAGAAAAGAAATTAAAGCCAATAATCAATGGCACAATATACCTGAAATGCCCTACCTGTCAGTAGCACGCGAACTAAGCATTTTATTTGCAATTGCCGTTTTTACACATTGGTTGTTCCCAAATTTGCTGGAACCTTTTGTTGAAGCACGCAGTGCTGCCGACAGCTTTATGCTTTCCATTATGCGTGGTGTTGCCCGTGTTCTTGTGAACTATGCATTCTATGGATTTGTCTTTGTACTGGTAATTATAAGATTCCCAAAGATGGCCTGGCAAATAGGTATTGCACTCACTTTTTGTCACGCAGCCATTGATCTGTTTCGCGATTTCTATCCTGGTCTGAATCCCTGGAACCCATTTACAATGCACTTCTTTTGGGTATTTCTAATGACAGCAGTGGTTGCAATATTAACAGTATATTTTAGCAGGCGGGATAACAGTCTTGTAAATCTTTTTTTGCTGCTGATATGGTCGTGTATAATGATTTCACTACTCAGACTTATTTTCCTTTCCGGAAATTTATCTGTAAGTGGAATGACTTTCTGTCAGATTGTATGCCGCAGATTTTTCGTAGATATTTTCTTTATCCTCTCAGCTATTATGGTCTCAGGGATTATTTCTCAGGAATAAGCCGAATCACTTTCCCGGGATTGTTCAGTACCACATAAATTGCACCGTCAGGTCCGGTGGAGACATCGCGTACTCGTCCGGCTCCCTTAAAAATTACCTGTTCGTGAACTACCCGTTCATCCTCAATTTGCAACAGGCGAACTTCCTCGTATTTAAGCGCACCCACCAGCAGGCGGTTTTTCCATTTGCCAAATAAATCTCCCGTATAAAAATCAAGCCCACAGACAGCTATCGAAGGTTTCCAGTAAAAAACAGGTTGCTCCATACCGGGTAGATGTGTCAGCTCAGTAATAATGGTTCCGTTATAATTCCTGCCATAAGTAATAGTTTCCCAACCGTAATTTTTACCGGCCATGATCAGGTTTAGCTCATCACCCCCCATCGGCCCGTGTTCAGTTACCCATAATTGTCCTGTCTCCGGATGAACAGCCATTCCCTGGATGTTCCTGTTTCCTAAAGTAAATAAAGATTTCATAGCTGTTTCATCATATAAATAGGGATTATTCTCAGGAACACGACCATCTTTTTGGATGCGATGTACCTTTCCGTTTGGCAAGGTGAAATCCTGTGCCTGGAATCCCCTTCCACGGTCACCTACAGCAAAATATAGATATCCCCAGGGATCGAAAACTATACGGCATCCATAATGGTGGCGCATAGTGTTATAGGTTTCAGAAGGAGCTTCAAAGATTAGTTCTTCACTAATCCATGTATTATTTTCAATTTTCCCCCTGACGATACGTGTCATTGCCGGTGGGCGTTCACCTTCAAATTTTTTAAGGGCATGACTGTATGCAAGATAAATCCATCCGTTCTGTTCGTAATCAGGATCTACTGCAACATCCAGCAAACCGCCCTGGCCTTCATTCAACACCTGTGGCGTATTTTCTACTGGTTTCGGTTGTAGCACCCCGTTTTTTACAATTCGCAAACGACCGGGCCGTTCAGTAATTAACGCCATTGTCAAATCAATAAAATCAATAGCCCATGGAACTTCAAGATTGTCTGCAAATATTTCCACATCCATAAAATAGTCCATGGTTTCATACATTTCAGGAGTCGGCGGTTTAACTGCTCCTTTTTCGGCTTCTGCAGCGCGAATGTAATTCACAACAGCTCTTATCTCTTCATCTGTCATTGACCTCTCGTATGAAGGCATTCCCAAATGTGGAATACCATGCTTAATGTTACGAATAACGTAACCGTCTTCAGCGCCAAACTGCCAAATCCCGTCAATAACACTTGATGCATTACCACCCATAAGATCAGAACCGTGGCATTGAGCACAAAACTTCTTATACAATGCCGGGCCATCAGGATGAGCGTTCAATCTTAAACTAAAAAACGATGTTATAACAAAAAGAAAAGTAATGATATAAATTTCCCGAATGACAGTTTTCATGAGGATGTGGTTTTATATTGATCCGAATATACAAAAAAATTATTCCATTCCCAATTTGACAACCTATCAATTATTTGGTAAAACTAAATTATAAAGTTGTCTGCTATACATTAAAATCTTTGTAATGATTAGGTCTTCCGGCGATAAACTTTCCACCAGATAAAAAAGCCGCTCACCAGAACCATTATCAGACAGAGGCCTGATAAAGGAACATAAAGGATATAAAACGGGCCTGCAATATGCTCGAAAATACGGCCGGTATGGATTTCCAGACAAGCATTCCACAATGAGACGGGTGATCTTTCCAGAATCTCCTCAGGCATTTCCGGAAAAGATATTCCTGATAAAGGAAGCGCTCCGCGGCTATAATCAAACCACCATGCATTATCCCCTGCCTCAACAAATCCCGCTGCCATATTTGTCCCTACAGGACTACTCATTCTTTGCGTTGGATAATATGGTTTGCCTGAAAAAAAATCATAAATACCTCCTGTATTCAAATTCCACACATATATTCCAGTGAATGATCCCAGGAGATATCTTTGCTCTCCAAGACTTTTAAAAATATTCAGGCCCATTACACTTACCGGTGGCTGTGGCACTAATTTTGTCAACTTGCCGGCAAGATTTTCTTCTGCGACAAAAAATCCTTCTGATGTGGAAAAAATATATCGGTTCAGGTCTTCGTCCCATATAACACGGCGCAGTTTGTCGAACCACGGATTTGGGTTATCCAGATGCGTTCCCGGAATAATACCTACTTTTTTATTGGCAATTGGAATCAGCAAAGGTGGTCTCAAATGGATTCCTGCCAGGGTGTTAAATATCAGAAATACCACAAATATATAACCCGCGACATTATGCCAGCGTAAATTACGTTTGATCGTGTGCACCATTGTTTTCACCTGCCTCGCTTTTCTCTTCCGGCGTTTTAATATTTTCGGAAAAACGAAATGGAGCAATCCGGTTACCGCCAGCAAAATAGTAACCAGGCCAAGCAAATCGACAATCAGCTTACCGGGTAATCCCAGCAATTCACCACTATGCAATTCCCAAAGTGTATTAAATAGTCCGGTTTTTCGCCCGTAACCAACCGGTTCCGGTAACTGAACAGTTTCAAAATCCCTCCCGTTCACTGTTTTAAGGAGGTAATGGCGGGTGAGTACCAGTAAAGTGTCCTCTTTCAAATTCACATCAGAGATCCGTTCCTGCTTTAACGGCAATGCAACTTTTTGCCATCCGGATTCTTCTGAAAAACGTTTGTATAATCCGAAGTGAGTTCCGGCATAAAGAGTATTGTTATATTCAACTACTGAATAAATTTTCCGGTTATCAATACCTTTGGGAAATCCCTGGTTAAAATCAGTTAAATTATCAAAATTTTTCCCTGTTTTCCAAACTCCTATATTACCATATATCAGTAATGTGTCGTATGCAACAGGTAAAGAGCCTCTGACTGCCGCAAGATTCCAGTTATCATAAAGGTAATTTGGGGGTAAGAAATTTCGGGAAATATCTATAGAAGAAAATATTTGCCTGTGGTTTAATACAATGCCGGATGCGGCAAATAAAATAGCAATGAAGGCAATTATAATACCAGGCCACTTGTGCAGTTTTCTGAATATTTTAACAGCTTTGTGTTTATCCATAAAGTATTGCTATAAACCGGCTTATCTATCAATCCGGTGCATGCTTACAAAAGATTATTCTGGTTTATAAAAATAAATTCCAAATAATCTACAGTAATATTTCATCAATTCTTTGTATACTTATCATATTTGCCGCCCATTACATTTTTTACTGCCTCCAGGTATCCATATCCCCACATCATATCAGGTTCCAGATAACTGCCTTCAACCCATTCATTCCAGGCATTTATAACTATTAACTTAGGTTGATCCTGATGTTTGTCTGCATATTCTTTTGCTTTTATCAATAGTGTTTCAAAGCTATCCGGGGTACTGTTATAATGAACAACTGACTCCTTACCCATATCCGGATATCTGGGAGTATTGTCCCATCCTACAGACACACAGGGGAAAAATGGTATTTCCAGGAGTGAATCCCAATTATCTCTCAATGATAATGAGGCTGCTCCATACCTTATGTAATCTTCCGGCCTCCTTCCGGCCATATTATAAAGCGTTATACTGTTAAGCCCCAGCTGCCCAATAATATCATTTACTTCCTGTCCTTTACCATATTCACCTGTCAATAATACAGGAGTACCTCCGTAATCGCGTCCTATACCTTGAAAATGAATCCCGTCAAAACCTGCTTCTTGAACCTTCTCACGGAAATAATCCAGGGCTTTTCTTGTCTCCTCAATACTTTTAAAACTTTGCACCAGGTCTGCAAGGCTGTATATCGAAAAAACCGGTTTATTGTCAATCCTGAAGTAATTATCCTTTTTAAAGTATTGATCAATAACCCTGTCTACCACAATTTTAAAATTGTCCCAGTCTACTTCACCTGTCCAGATCAATGAGTCCGACTTAT
>CAZJGI010000010.1:13517-57835 GCA_964545315.1 uncultured Prolixibacteraceae bacterium | reverse complement strand
TGAAATGGTTCCACATATTCCCCGGAACATCATGATTTGCCCACATGATATAAAATTTTGCTTTATCATTATTTGCAGCTTTTAAGAATCCGTTGTTTAGCGTTGATTCCAAAAATGGTTTGCCATCGTACCAGTACCAATCGAAAATGAAGGTATTCACTCCGTGATCCAATGCTGCATCAATTTTTTGTTCCCAAGCACGGGGGTCGTCATCCATTTTGTAACCCCATAAAGGGATGCGAGGCTGATAATGGCCTTCAAACCGCGGATTACCTTTTTTTATCATCTCCCATTCCCCTATACCTTCGCTCCATAAAACCTCCCGGCTCATTTCTTCGTCGTGACATGATGGCCATATATATGCTGCAACATAATAATCGTTACTTTTAGTATCCTCTTCTGTTACAGACCTGGCACAACCTGTGATAAGTGATAACAGAACAATAAATAAAACCACAGGGACATCCTTTTTAATGATTTTGACAAATTTTTTCATTTGCTGAAAATTTTTTAAATATCTGAATAAAAAATCAAGATTTATATGGTAATGAGGAGTGATGAAGATTAATTTTTAAATTACCTCCACAGGAGATGAAATAGCCAATAGTAAATTCGACTTTTATTTCATTATTATTCAAATCTGTAAAATAATAATTTCCCATAGTCAATGCATGGGTTTTATCAATAATATAACCTTCATTTTCAAATCTTAATTTCTTCCACGGTTTCAGAGCAAATCCGTGGTCTTCAGGGAATTGCACATTGCCGCCTATAAAGTATGATAGTGCTCCTTCCCTTGTCATCCGAAACTGCTTTTCACATGCTTTTGTAGGTTTAAAAAGTACCGGCCCCTCCTGGTATCCGTATAGGTCATCGATCATTTTTTCTGCTATCTTACGATAATTATCATTTTTCAGATATGCTTTTCCGATACTTACAATTTGTTCGGCCAGCATTTCCTGAGCTTTTACTATTTCCGATTCATTTATTGTAATCATTTTAAATGCTGCTCTAAAAAGTTTCTAATTTGGTCAACGCTCATTTTTTTACCTATTATTGTTTTATTTTCATCCAAAATATAAACACCCGGGGTATACCTGGCATCATAAAGAATCTTAAATCTTGAGGAATGATTTTCATCCCAAACATTTATCCAGCCGTCAAGGCTATGTTCTGTTATAAAATCTTCCCAATCTTTTTTATTATCCATGGAATAAATGGCAAATACCTTCAATCCTTTATCTTTAAACGGTATAAACACTTTTGAATAAAGTTCAGGGACGAACACATTACAATGTGAACAGTCAGGTTCATATATTACTATGATTGTGTATGGAGCTACCAGCTGATGAAGATTAACAAATTCACCTTCAAAACTTTCAAGTATAATGTCCGGTGCTGTCATCCCAATCAGATTATTTTCAAAAAACATTAAATTTTCTTTTATCTTTTCCATCGATTCTATAGTAGACCAGAATGCTTCCCCTGTAACATAATATCTGCGTGCAATATCAACGAATAAGGCATCCATGCCCATAATATTACTATTGATACTACTGTTAAGAAAGAAGGAGGTTACAAATTGAAATATTCTTTTATTTGGTTTTACCTCTTCAATAAAATCTATAACATAAGGTTTTACCGAATCATAATATTGGAAAAGTACCTTATTAAACCAGGTTTCAAGTTTAGGTTTAAAAAAAGGTGTATAGAGAAACCGCTCATCTGTATAATCAAAATTATCCCAAAAATGCTCTCTCTGATAATAATACTTCATGCTTTTTACAATCGAATCATTTTGTTGAATTTGAGGCGCCAGGGTGAATTCATCCAAAGTCGGGACATATGTTGCTTTAACAAACTTTGCAAGAAATGAACCGGGCATTTCCTTTTCCAACCTTTCCCAATAATCATAAAGCTTTGTATTTAATTCTTCAAGGTGATCGTGGAGGGCAGCCTTGTTATTCTCATCAACCGATTCTAAATTACTTTTCAATTCAGAACTTTCCTTTTGAAGGTTCTTTAAGAACAGGGCATATTCCACAAAAGCCCTCACCTCGTCTGACCCATCAATCCGGATATTATCTATGCTGAAGGTTTCATTATAAACCAGGAACCTTTGTTGTTCACCCACTAAAATATCAAAATGATTATGCTGGTCAAGATAAATTTTATATAATCCCTGGGGCAGTAATGAATCAGCATCAAAAACTCCATATCCGTTATTATCAAGCCTTGCTGTATCCCTGGAATAGACATTGCCCAGATAATACTGTGTAAGATACACATCTTTGCCTGCAGCCTGCTTCAGGTTTAATTCGATACGGTATCCTTCACTTAAACCTTGAAATGGAGACAATATCATTATCAATAAGATAATTCTAATCATATATTTATTTAACAGATCGAGTAAGGAATAAGAATGTAAAACTAAAATATGTTACCAAAAATAAAGTTTATTATTACAATATAAGATTGTTATACTTATTTTTATCTTAATTAATAAAATAATCCACAGGCAATGCTTTCAATAAATATCCCTGTATTCAATGTAGAAATAAAGAGCCTGATAGTTCAGTTAGCAGAGCAGGCAGAGGCTTTATCAATTGATTATGAAATCAGGGTTTACGATGACTGTTCGGAGGAAAACATAAAAATAAAAAACAGGAAAATGAAAGGTATCCCCCATCTTGTCTATAAAGAACTGGACAAGAATATTGGAAGGTCTGCCATTAGGAATAAAATGGGATTTGAGGCAGACAAACGCTATCTGTTATTTATTGATGCTGATTCAAGGCTGGTATCAGGAAATTACCTGCAAAATTATTTAAATCGGGCTAAAAAAGGATGCGTTATATGTGGTGGCACTTGTTATTCATCGCAAAAGCCAACTGACGAAAAAAAAGTATTAAGATGGAAATATGGATTGACAAGGGAGGCTGTTTCAGCAGAAGTACGATCAAAAAGGAGAGGATTCATCATCACTTCGAATAATTTCCTTGCAGACAGGGAGCTGTTTAGAAAAGTTCATTTCAGAGAGCAGATCAGATCATACGGACATGAAGATACTTTGCTGGGATTAGATCTTTTTACTTACGGTATGGAACCTGTTCATATTGATAATCCTGTTGAACACACAGGACTCGAAGATGCAAATGTCTTTCTTGAAAAGTCCAGAAGTGCTATTGAAAACTTATCATGTATATCGAATGACAAAACAGTCAATTCAGCTCTGCTTAAGAACAGGATGAATTTTTTTAAACAATATGAAAAAATAACATCAGTAGTTCCTCCTTCAATTATAAAATGTCTCTTTAATCAAACCCGGGAATTATTGGAAAAACAACTGACAGGGAAAAATCCATCATTATTTTTATTTGACCTGTATAAACTCGGGTACTACTCAAAAACAGACTGCTCATTGAGAAAAGACATATAAGATGATTTTTGATCGGAATTGTCATTTTAAAGAAGTTTATTGCAAAAAGAATGTATTAAGTGAATGTCATTTTTTCCAAGGACTGATATTCGCTCAAGGAAACGCGAATATATAAGTGAATTCTCACTAAAGCCGACATTAATCAAAACTAATTTAACTTTCCCCAGCAATACTTTCAGACTGTCATCATTTTGAGGCATATCGGTTGATATGTCCTGTTCAGCCTGACGGGATAATTCCCATGCGTACAGCATAACTGCCTGTGCCAGATTAAGAGAAGGAGTTATTGTCTTTAAGGGAACTGTAGAAACAATATTACACAATTTTAATTCGTCATTTCGCAATCCTGATTCTTCACGCCCGAAAACGAGGGCAGCCTTTTTAACGGAACTGCCTTTTGCTTTTAAAATATTGTGTAGTTTATTTAATGGATAATAATCATTTTTAACACTTCGCTTTTTTGCAGTTGTACCAATCACAAAATCAAAATCTTCAACTGCCTCTTTAAGTGAATGAAATACTGTAGCATTATCGAGGATTTCAGTTGAGGCATGAGCCAGCCATCTTGCGGGGCCATCAAGGTAATTACACGGATTAACAAGTAATAACCTGTCAAATCCCATCGTTTTCATAGCCCGGGCAGCTGCTCCTATATTTTCAGGTACTGCAGGTTCCACAAGAATAAATGAAATATTCATTTGATCAAAATTTTAGATAAAAATAGAAAAATAAAGAATTTGGCAGGCCATCTATACGTTCGGTGATGTGAACGGCAAGGACTAAAGTATTAAGTCAATTTATCTTTCAGACCAAAGATTTATCCCTGGCTGCGGATTTAAGGTGACGGCATAAAAACGGGAATATCTGTAAAAATATTATCAGGCCAATCAAAGAGAATTATAATATTGCACCAATTTAATTAAAGTTTCAGGCTTGTTGGTATTAATTTGATTATCGTTGATAAATTTACTGACATCCTTTTCGTGGTCATTAAGAATCTCAACCAGGTCTTTTCTTTTAGTAACCGGCAAAGCAGGGTCTTCCCCAATTCTTATAAAGTATTCATCTGCTTTTCTTATAAAACGTGGGGGTTGAGGTTCTTTATATGCTTCAGCCTTCTCAGCTTCCTTAAATATTATACCTGGCCTGGAATAGAGAGAGGCATTACCTTTTTCAAGTACAACAAAAAAACCATGTTTGATTTTCTTTTGAATTGAATATGGAGAATATTCAAGAGAAATATCACCCATTTCTATTTTTTCAATAATTGCAGGGGCCGCCAGCACCTGCACTATGCCGTCACCTTTACGGAATTCCACCTGATCATTATAAATATTATAACGAAGTGGTATTCCGATAAATCTGGCTTTGGCGGTTGTAAAAACTGATCCTTCAATAAATTGGTCATTAAGATATGGAGATCCTTCAATATCGTCTTCAGTAAGGAACATTTTCCTTTCTTCTTTAACCAGTTGATTGAAATTAAAAAAGTCACCTGCACGAAGTATTTCATATGAGGATTGTGCACAAACGTCGACTCTAAGGAACAACACAAATAACAAAAAAGTCCAAACCAGTTTCATAATAAGTATTAATTGCAGATTGACCTAAAATATAAAAAAAAGATCAGATATCCTAATTACACCAATCCTGAAAAACCCATAAATGACATTGCCAGTATTCCTGCTGTTATAAGTGCTATGGGTGTGCCCTTTAATCCATCAGGCACGTTCATCAGGTCGAGGTGTTCCCGTATACCTGCAAAGATTATTAATGCGAGACCGAAACCCACAGCATTTGAAGCTGCAAAAACCACACCTTCCACTAGGTTAAACTCTTTTTGGACAGTCAGTATTGCAACACCTAAAATAGTACAGTTTGTTGTTATAAGGGGTAAAAAAATACCGAGAGCTTTATAAAGTGCCGGGCTCACCTTTTTGAGGATTATTTCCACCAGTTGCACCAGTGCAGCAATAACTAAAATAAAAGCTATTGTTTGCAGAAACTGCAAACCAAAAGGATTAAGAACAAAAACCTGAAGAAGGTAAGTTGAAATAGTAGCCAAAACCATTACAAATGCTACTGCACCTGCCATTCCAAAAGCTGTAGACAGACGTTTGGAAACACCCAGGAACGGACATATTCCCAGGAACTGCATCAAAACAATATTGTTAACCAGTATTGCCCCTAAAATTATTATAAAGTAATTCATATCTGTTCCTCCTAATTTTTCCTGATCCGGTTAATTAATGCTATAAGATATCCCAGTACTATAAAAGCTCCGGGTGCAAGGACAAACAACAGTACGACATAGTTTTCAGAGTACACTGAAATATTAAAAAGTTTTCCGCTACCAAGAAATTCACGTATTCCTCCCAGAAGGACTAGTGCAAAACTGAATCCCAGCCCTATTCCAAGGCCATCGAGAGCAGAACTTAATATATTATTTTTAGAGGCAAAAGCCTCAGCCCTCCCAAGGACGATACAGTTAACAACAATTAGTGGAATAAATAACCCAAGGCTTTTATAGAGGGATGGCACATAAGCCTCCATAATAAGCTGGACAATAGTCACAAAAGTAGCAATGATCACTATGAATGAAGGGATCCTAACCTTATCGGGTATCAGGTCCTTAACGGCAGAAACTACAATATTTGACATAAATAACACAAATGTTGTAGCCAGTCCCATTCCTAGTCCGTTGATAGCTGATGATGTAACACCCAGAGTTGGACACATCCCGAGTAGCAGCACAAAAACGGGGTTCTCCTTTATAAATCCTTTCGAAAAATTTTTCCAATGATCCATAATCAGTATATTATTTCCCGGCATTGCCGGATATTTCATTTGCACTCTCTTTATATGCATTATAAGCCCGAACAAGGGCATCAAGAAAAGCCCGTGAGGATATTGTAGAAGCTGTGATTGCATCTATGTCACCTCCATCTTTTGTTACCTGAAAACTATAAGATTCAGGATTTTTACCTATAATACACTGTCCTGGTTTTTCCGTATTACTGAACCAGTCGCTCATTTTTGATCCGAGTCCCGGGGTTTCAGAGTGTTCTAAAACCTGATAACCCGAAAAATTGCCTGATAAATCAATCCCTGCCATAATAGAAATTAATCCGCTGAAACCTTTTTTAGAATATGTTTTAACAGCAACACCCACAAATTCATTATTTCGATAAGCCGGGAAACACTCGAGGGTATCACCCGGTGCTCCCGCAATCACCTTGAACGGATCACCCAAACGGTCAAATTCGGGTAATATATTTTTAATAGCATCACCCTGGGCCTTTATCTTTGATGTTTCAATAGCTTCTTTGGTCATTTCATATACAAATCCCAAAGCAGAAGCAGATATAAGTGTAACAACAAAAAGTGCCAGAAACATATTCATAAATGTAGACTCTCGCTTTGCCATATTAATTTCCTCCAAAACGTTTAGGTTTAGAATACATATTCAGAAGTGGTGTAAACGCATTCATTATTAAAATAGCAAAAGATATACCTTCAGGATAAGCTCCAAAAAGACGTATACATATTGTAAGAACACCTATTCCTGTACCATAAATCAGCTGTCCTTTGGGTGTCATAGGAGAAGTAACCATATCTGTGGCCATAAATAAAGCCCCAAGCATAAGTCCACCCGTAAATATGTGGTATAAAGGATTAATATGTGTTACAGGATCAACGAACCAAAATATTCCTGAAATTAAGAGAACTGACACAATAATTGAAACAGGAATATGCCAGGTAATTATTTTACGCCATAATAAATAAATACCTCCGAAGATAAGCAGCAAGGCAGACATCTCGCCCAATGAGCCACCGTAATTTCCAAGCATCAGATCGGATACAGCAGGCAATCCCTGCAATAATTCAGAAACAGGTTCTCCTTTCTCCAGGCCTTCCTTAATTAAGGCCAAAGGAGTTGCAGAGGTAAGGCTGTCAACTTTGTCAGAGGTTATGGATGGCCATGTATTCATTTGAACAGGGAATGAGATAAGAAGGAATACTCTTCCGACAAGAGCCGGATTAAATACATTACATCCAAGTCCTCCGAACGACATTTTCCCAATTCCTATTGCAGCTATCGCACCAATAATAATGATCCACCAGGGCAATCCGGAAGGGACATTGAATGCAAGCAGTACGCCGGTAACCAGTGCAGATCCGTCAGTTATTGATGGTTTCTGCTTCATTATATATTTCTGAATAATGTATTCAATTCCTAAACAGGCTGTCACTGCAATAACAGTAACTCTTAGAGCATCCGGTCCAAAAATAAAAACAGACCATATTAATGCCGGCAGCAAGGCAAAAACAACCCTGTACATTATCTTCCCGGATGAATCATCGGAATAGATATGTGGTGAAGGTGAAACTATCAATAATTTATCCATAATCTTTAAGTTACAATTCTGAGCCGGTCAGACATTAGTAATATTATTTTTTTCTGGTTCTGATAATTTGTCCAACTTTTATTTTTCCCAATCTTATATAGTCAAGCAAAGGTCTTTTAGAAGGGCAAATAAAGCTGCAGGAACCACACTCAATACAATCCATAATATTGTCATTTTCTGCAACTTCGAAAAGATTCTTTTTTGATACTGTCATTAAATAATAGGGTTCCAGACCCATAGGACAGGCCTCTACACACCTTGCACATCTAATGCATTCAATAACTTCATCACGCCCTGATTCACCTTTTTTCATCAGTATTATACCGGAAGTACCTTTTGTAACAGGCACCTCAGGATGTGTAATTGCCCTTCCCATCATAGGCCCTCCACTGATGATTTTACCGGTATCTTCCGGCAAACCTCCTGCTGCTTCAATTAAAGCAGAGGTAGCAGTTCCAATCCTCACTTTAAAATTAGAAGGATTTGTTAATTCTTTGCCTGTAATGGTAACGATTCTTTCAAACAGAGGCTTATTTTTTATCACAGCTTCGTAAACTGCAAATGCAGTCCCAACATTTGAGACTATAGCTCCAATGGCCACAGGAAGAGCACCTGATGGTACCTCTTTACCTGTGACAGCTTTAATAAGCTGTTTCTCACCTCCCTGAGGATATTTTACCCTGAGAGATACTACTTTAATGTCTTTGTAAAGTTTTGACCTTTCGGTAAACAGACTTACAGCATCCGACTTATTTATTTCAATTCCAATAACAGCTTTTTTTACATCCAGGGCTTTCATCAATAATTGGGTCCCCGTAAGAATTTCATCAGGTTTTTCAAGCATAAGCCTGTGATCTGAGGTGAGATAGGGCTCACACTCCACGCCGTTTATCAACAGTATCTCAGCCTTCATGCCCTTTGGGGGAACTAGCTTGACATGGGTAGGGAACGTTGCTCCTCCCAATCCGACAATTCCGGCTTGTTGGATTTTTTGTATTATTTTTTGTTTGTCAAGATCAAAATCCTTAACCAGTGTTTCTGACCTGTCAATCTCTTCAAGCCATTCGTCTCCTTCTACATCTATATAAATACCCTGCCGGGGATAACCAGAACTGTCAGCTAAAAGATCTATTTTCCTGACTTTGCCTGATACAGATGAATGGATATTAGAGGAAACAAAACCATTACTTTTGGCAATTAACTGTCCGGTTTTTACTATATCCCCCTTTGCAACAACAGGAATTGCCGGAGAACCGATGTGTTGTGCCAGGGGTATAAAAACCGATGACGGCAGAGGTAAAACCTGAATAGGCTTATCTGCAGACATCTTATACCCGGGTGGATGAACCCCTCCAATTTTGAACGTCTTTAACATTCTGATTTCATTTAGGGTAATTTACTTAATCACTGAATTAGGTAAAAATACCTTAACCCATTTGTTTTGCATATAAAAATCTGAAAACTTCATTCTTTATCAATTTTAGTATTTCATAACCACCAATTGATTTTGACGTTCTGTAAATACAATTAAGCCGACTTTGTATCATCAATTTTTCTAGGTGGAAAATTGAACTCCAAAATTGCGCCGGTTGGGCATACGGAAACGCATTTACGGCATAACTTACACTTGTCAGAATCGATAAAGGCTAAATTATTTTCAATTGTAATAGCATCGAACTTACACTCCCTGACGCATTTACCGCAACCGATACATGCAACCTTACATGCTTTAATGGCTACATTTGCTTTATCTTTATTCCTGCACGCAACAACAACCTTACGGTTTTTCGGATATTTCCTTCTCAATTCAATCAGGTCTCTTGGACACGCTTCAACGCAAGCCCCGCAAGCAACACAATTATCGTCTATTATCAACGGGATACCCAATTCAGGCCTAAGCTCAATTGCATTGAACTTACAAGACTCATAGCAATCTCCATAACCAAGACATCCCCACTGGCAATCAGTTTCTCCACTATAAATCAACGACTCAATAGCACAGGTTTTCACACCGTCATAATTGCTGGTTTTAGGCCTGTATTCACATATGCCGTTGCAACGTATGAATGCAACCCGGGGATCTTTTTTAACTGCTGTTAACCCTAATATAGCAGCTACGCGCTCCATTACTGCATCTCCGCCAACCGGACAATATATATCTGCCAGGTCAGGAGCCCTGACACAAGCTTCAGCAAATGCCCGACACCCTGCAAAACCACACCCCCCGCAATTGGCACCTGGTAATGCTCTTTCGACTTCATCTATTCTTGGATCTTCATAAACCTTGAATTTCTGAGCTACCAGATACAAAACAACAGCAGCAGAACCACCCAGAATGCTGAGTGCAGCAATTGTATATATAATAGTGATACTCATAACCTATTCTATTTTCTCTATTTCAAATCTGAATATTTTATTAAAAGAATTCTTAAATAAGA
Organism: uncultured Prolixibacteraceae bacterium; assembly: GCA_964545315.1. Classification (GTDB taxonomy): domain Bacteria; phylum Bacteroidota; class Bacteroidia; order Bacteroidales; family Prolixibacteraceae; genus JAAYJR01. The sequence goes on along the minus strand of CAZJGI010000010.1, from coordinate 47,549 downwards.
ACAATCCTGCATAATAGGGAATTAAAATACCCAGCGATAAACATGCAGAGGTAACCTCATTTGATGTCATCTCAAAAGCAATTATCAACACAAGAAGGACAAGAAAAAACGGAATTAAATAACCAAATATCAAAGCTTTAATACCATGAGATTCTTTCAGTATCACATTCACGTATTGCCCTGGTTTATACCCCCCGCCATTTACCTTAATATCAATATCTTTTTCCTTTTGGTCAGCAACAGAACAAGCTCCTTTGGCATGGCATCCTGAACATGCTGATTCACTTAAAACGGTCACAACGAGAGAATTATCTGTAACCCTTTTAATCATAGCTTTATGTTTGATAATTGTATCCGTAAAACAGGTGTTTTTTTGCTATTTAAAGTTTACAAATTTAGTGTTTTGTTTAAATGCAGACATGTCAAAATACAGTTTTGTGAAAAAAAAATTGATGTTTCATAAAACATAACTTATAACTCATTATCTTATAATATGTTATTTTTCGAATGATTCAAAATTGTCAAAAAATTTGTAAAATACAACAATTAGGATTATATTTGGAATGAAGTTTAGTTCTTTAAAAATATTATCCGCATCGATTCAGCAGTTGGTAAACTCAACAGATCTTATTAAACTGAGCAAGCTCATCGATCGTAAAAACAGGCCTTGTAGTCCCGGTTTTAGCCGGGATGAGTCGAAAGACCGGTGGACGTTTGAACGATCAGGCACTCAAATCCTGTCAAACCGGGGTTTTACGCAAACGGAATTGGTGCGGATTTTTTTTAATCTGACTGGTCTTTATATTATTTTTCAAGGTTGGCGAATCTTAAATCTATCAACAATAATCAATAAAATAAGCAAAGCAGAAATAAAAAGGGCTATCCGGGCTATATAATCCCCATGTTCTACATAAAATGTAATCCGCTGATTATAATTAATAATACCTTTAAGTGCAGTTTCTTCCCACCAACCTGTTTGTTGAACAACATCTCCTCTCTGATTAATAAGACATGATATTCCGGTATTAGCCGAGCGTATTATGCTCCGTCGTGTTTCAACAGCCCTAAGCCTGGCAAATGACATGTGTTGTTTGTAACCCGGTGTGTTTCTCCACCAGCCGTCATTAGTGATAATTACAATCGCACCTGCCCCTTTTTTCACTGACTTTGCCATATACTCCCCAAAAACAGATTCGTAACAAACTGCGGGGGCGACCTTGCGTCCGTCTTTTAAAATAAAATTGGATGGTTCATCCTGAATACCTAGGCTACCGGTTGTTCCTCCCAAATTAAATACAATATCGTTCAAAAAACCTAAATATCTCTTAAAAGGCATCTTTTCAACTCCGGGAACAAGTATTGATTTATGATATAACTGTTCACTGCCATCCCTTCCTATGAATACAGCAGAGTTAAAAACATCATAAAAAAATCCCTGCGTTTTCCTGGCTGTAGGGCTTGCATCTTCTTTGCCTGAATAAATTTTGCTCGTGGAAGCCCCAAAAATCAACTCAGTTTCCTGATAATTCATCATCCAGTCCTTCATCTGAATATAAAAAAAATTTACAGGTAACCTCCGATGCTCCCATTCATCATACCTTTCAAAAACAGATTCAGGCCCAACAACCAAATCAGTATTGTGATCCGTCTTCTTATCTGCCTGAATTAGAAATTTTTTAAGCTTATCCATCTCCGCACGACTGTCCCACGCTTCTGAATAAGGATTAATATTTGGTTGAACAATTACTACATTTAACGTATCTTCCTTTTCGTAATAATTGTAATATATTACAAAAGAGACCATTAAGGGAATAACTAAAAATATTATAAGTACAATCCCCCTTTTTAACAAAATGAACAAAGGGATACTACCGGAATAAAAAGTAAGTAATTTATGGATCAAAACATTTATAATGAGCACCCACAAGGTTCCACCCAGTACACCTGTATATTCATACCACTGAATAATTTTAACATTATTGGCAAATCCGTTACCCATTGTTAGCCATGGCCATTCAATATCCCAGTGAAAATGAAAAAATTCGAATGAAATCCAAAAGACAATAACAGCCAGATACCCGGAAACCGATCTAAGCTTTAGTCTTGCCAAATGCCCCAGCCACCATACAATTGACATCAAAAATGAATTAACGATAATTGCCATCAATGCCCCGGCCAATGTTGCATAGGTAATCCACCATGTACATAGTCCATTCCAAATCAAAAAACTGAGCAGGCTATAACCCCAATATGCCAGGCTACCATATTCTGATTCATGGTCAAGAAAAAATTGCTGCAATAAAAATAATGGCACTAAAGCAACAAAAAGAATCCATCCCGGGAATCCTAACCAGGGCAGACTTAAAAATATACCTGATAAAACTGAAAGAAAAAACTGAAAAATTCGTGACATCTTTAAAAAATTTTCCTGAAACAACATATTATCCTGACCGCTTCAACATCCATTATAAGCAATTAATTATATAAATCTGTTAATCAACAATTTAATTTAACGATAACATACTAATAAATCATAATAGGTACACAAAACTACGATTAAATATTTTATGAAGATATGAGTTATTAACAATTGTCAGGTGATAGATCATTCTCTTTATGAAATAAAATATTAAAACTAACTGTTATTTTAGCATAGAGTTTATAAAAGAAACAGAAATTCCGGCAAAAAACGGAAAAATAATGTTAATTAAAACTAATGCAGATTTCAGCGCATACTATATAAATAAACAATTGAGTGAGATGAATATCAAAAATATGTCAGCTTTAAACTTACATATAATTAAAGATTCAAAAATTATTTTGTTATTATTTTTGGTTATTATCATCTTCCCATTATCCGGTTTTTCCCAGTCAAAAGTTGTAATTGCAGAACAAGGTGAAGGAGTTTACAGGCTATTAAACCGTAACGGACTGCCTTATGAGAAATATTTAAACACTTTTATTGAACTTAACCGAAAGCGCTTAGGGCCCGGCAATATGTTATATGCAGGCAAAGAATACATTTTACCTGATGAGTCTGCAATAACAAATAAAAAAACATCCAAAAACATTATCCACTTCGACATTTTCGGTGAAAAATACAGGGAAGTTGAGATAATAAGCACCCAGTTAAATGACGCTGTATATTATCTTATGGCAGGTCATGGAGGCCCTGATCCGGGAGCTGTCGGCACATATGAGAACCGGTTGTTATGCGAAGATGAATATGCATATGACGTGACTCTGAGGCTTGCAAGAAATCTAATCCAGAATGGAGCAACAGTGTACATGATAACCATCGATCCGAATGATGGCATCCGCGATGACAATTATCTTAAGCAGGATAAAGATGAAAAATGCTATCCTAACAGGACAATTCCCATAAATCAGTTAAGACGGCTTAAACAGCGTACACATGCTGTTAATATGCTTTATCAAAAACACCGCGGACAATTCCAAAGGATGATCGCAATACATCTCGATTCAAGAAGCAGGGGTGAAAATATAGATGTTTTTTATTATCATGATGAACGTAGTAAAACAGGTAAAAAAGCAGCCCGCATTCTCCAAAACACTTTTCAGGAAAAATATGATACCCACCAGCCCGGGAGGGGATACCACGGGACAGTTTCTTCACGTAATCTTTATGTAGTCAGAAATACTCACCCCGTTGCAATTTATATTGAATTAGGCAATATTAATCACCAAAGGGACCAGCAAAGATTTATCTTAGCTAATAACAGGCAGGCTTTGGCAAACTGGCTTCTTGATGGTCTTATTACCGATTTTAAAACAAATAAATAGGAAATTACAGATACATATTAATAAAATAATCACTTCTGATAATATTTTTCTGATGTGTAATTTTTTTTTAGTAAACTTTGGTATTTTTCTAATTTAGTCTTACATTTGTAATGCAATACGTCCTGTATTGCTTGTGTGTTTGGGGGTTAACATTAATAAAGGGCGGCTATTGAGCTGCCCTTTTCCCATTTTATCCCGAATAAAATTCAAAGTTTCCTGCTTCAAAATCCCTGTATAATTGGGCAAGATATCCAAGCCAGTGACTCAATCTTCTGACAGCCTCTTCGGTAGGCGTACTTATATTCTTTTTCTGAATTTTTAAAATAAGATAGCCATAAACTCCGTCCAGGGCAATCTCAATGTCATTTCCTGCCAAAGGATTTTTTTCCTTCAATTCAAAAATTAAATTCATAACTTCACGGTATGTGGAGTTATAAATTTCATCGGCTTCTGTTACCCTTAACTTAAGGTGAAATTCATTCAGATCTGAAATTAAATTTAACAAAAACTGTAAATGCCCTTTTTCTTTTTTACCCTCCTTTCCCATCATGACGATAAGATTACTGTACCACTCAGAAATCTTTAAAGAAGTTTCCCTGTCAGATTTGTATTCAGGAATTAATTTTTCATTTATAAGGTCAATATCCATACTAAAAGCTCTAATCAGGTCTTCAATCTGATACAGATATAAAATATATTCTACTATATTTTCCTTTCGTTTTTTAAGCGCTACAAGCATATTTTTAATCGATTAAAATTGGGAGTACACAATTTTCAATACTAACTCTTCCCAACAGGTTACATTCAGAAATCAAAAAAATCATCGATGTCACGCCGTTCTTTTTTGGTTGGCCTTCCTGAACCCGGTTTACGATAAATCCATTTCATTTGTTTCTGTATTTCAAGGACTTCAAGCTCTTCAGCCGGAGTAATATCCTCAAGGAATTCAGTGACCATGCTTGCAGACAAGCGTTTATGTATGGGTTCAAGCACTTTATAAGATCTGTAAATTGCATCCTGTTTTACTTTTATTATATCACCCTTGTGGATTTCCCGTGAGGCTTTAACAGGAAGATCATGAATAAGTATATGACCTTTATTACATGCTTCAGTTGCTTTGCTTCGTGTTTTATAAATCCTCACTGCAAAAAGCCATTTATCTATTCTCACCTTTTGAATCATACTTCTTTTTATTAAATATATTCATAGTATGTTCAATTCCGGCAGTCCCAAAACTTTGTATTATGGCAATTGCCATTTCAACTCTTTCAGGCAGCTGTTTTGTTTCGTCGTCTGACCATTCGCTTAATACATAATCCACCTGAAATCCCTTGTGAAAATTATCTCCAATTCCAAATCTTAAACGAGCATAGTCATTCGTACCTAAAACTTCTGAAATATTTCTCAAACCGTTATGACCACCGGGGCTTCCTTTTGCCTTTATTCTGAGTTGTCCAAAAGGTAAAGCAATATCATCAACAATCACCAGCAAATTACTTAGATCAATTTTTTCCATTTTAAGCCAGTAGTTTACCGCACGGCCACTCAGATTGACATAAGTAGTAGGTTTTAAAAGGTAAAAAGTCCGCGCTTTATATTTATGCCCGGCAATAAATCCATAACGTTTATCATCAAAAGTAATATTGGACATCCCTGCCAGGGTGTCCAATATTTGAAAGCCGATGTTGTGACGTGTATTCCTATATTCTGAACCTATATTGCCAAGTCCTGCAATTAAATACTTCACAACTTTAATAATTTATATTTATTCTGCAGCTCCTGAATCGCCTTCCGGCTGCTCACCTTCCGGCTGCTGTTCTGCTTCTGTTTCTTCAGGAAGCATTGAAGCTGACTGAGCTGCCCTGGTAGAAACCACTGCCACAATCAAATTGGATTTGTTATCCAAAAATTCTATATTATCTCTTTTGAGGTCTCCAACTTTTATACTGTTTCCGATACCTAATTTTGTCACATCAATCTCAATCACGTCAGGAAGATCTTCAAAAAAAGCTTTCACTCTCACTTGGCGCATATTAACCTTTAATTTACCACCTGCTTTAATACCCTTTGCCATTCCGGAGATTTTAACAGGCAGATAAATTTTCACAGGTTTATCCTTCTTGATCTTCAGAAAATCAACATGTAACAACTTTTCTTCAACAGGATGCCACTGCAAATCCTGGATCATAGCTTTCTCAACAACACCGTCAATATTCAGGTCAACGAGAAAAACATTTGGAGTATAAATCAAATGTCTCAGTTCACTGAATGGCACAAACAGATGTACGACTTCATCTTTACCATATAACACACCGGGAATCATCTCCTTTTCCCGAAGCTGACCGGCATTTTTTTTGCCTAAACTCTCTCTTTTCTGGGCTTTAATTTCTAAAGATTTCATTTTTAAAATTTACGTTAATAATTATGGTACTCAGTCTTTCCCGGAGTAACGGGACAAACAGCATGCATAATTAAAGGTGCTTTAAAATCAGCAAAATGAGAACACACGCTAAATAACCTGTTCCTCACTATTTTAATGATAATGAACAGATTAGTCTAAAACACACTCTGAATGCTCCTGCTTAAAACGGTGCAAAGATAAAAATTAGCGGTAATATAACGAACTTATTGATTGATTATTATAAACTCTTAGTATGACTTCCCCCAAAGCTCTGGCAACTGATATATATTTTATTTTGCAGCTATTTGTTTTTGGTAATATTGAGTCAGTAAAATAAACATTTTCCAAAGCTGAATTTTCAATACGTTCCACTGCCGGGCCTGATAGCACTCCATGGGCGGCAAATGCATGAACGCTGGTTGCCCCTTCCTTTTTCATCAAATTGGCTGCTTTAGTGATCGTACCTGCTGTATCTATCATATCGTCAACTATTATTACATCCCTGCCCTTTACATCGCCAATAACTGTCATACTGTTAACTTCATTAGCCCTGGCCCTTGTTTTATGACATATAACCATATCTGATCCCAACATTCTGGCGTATGTATTTGCTCTTTTTGTACCCCCTACATCCGGAGATGCTATTGTTATGTTCTTCAGTTTCATATTACTAATGAAGGGAATGAATAAAGAAGAGGCAAAAAAATGATCAACGGGGACATCAAAAAATCCCTGTATCTGGTCGGCGTGTAAATCCATAGTTATCACTCTGTCAACTCCGGCGGCAGACACCAGGTTAGCCATTAGCTTAGCGCCAATAGATACCCTCGGTTTGTCCTTCCTGTCCTGACGGGCAAATCCAAAGTAGGGTATCACGGCTATAACATGGGCCGCACTTGCGCGTTTGGCAGCATCAACCATTAGCAATAACTCCAGTAGATTTTCAGCAGGAGGCATAGTAGATTGAACTATAAACACATGAGCCCCTCTGATGGTCTCCTCATAACAGGGTTCAAATTCACCATCCGAAAAAACAGCGCACGAGGACAATCCAGGATTAATTGACAGACCTTCACAAATTTTTTCTGCTAAATATTGGGTAGCCCTGCCTGAAAAGATTTTTAAAGGAGAATTATTTTGAATCATTGATAATATTATTATTAATTAGGCTTTCATCTGCAAAATTAATACTTTCTTCATTGTACTATCTGAATAGTTCCCCAATTTATTATATTTTAAGGAAAAATACAATTATATGTCACCTTTGTTTATCTTTTCAATAAATTTCAAAATCTCCTCCCTTCCATGTCCCGTTAATACAGAGGCTGTAAAGTACTCTGGCATAACCTCCCACTTTTCCAACATTATTTTTTCATAATGCTTTATGTTCTTTTCCAGTTCCGCTGAATTAAGTTTATCTGTTTTAGTGAAAATGATTGAAAAAGGAATATTACTTATTCCGAGCCATTCCATAAAATCCAGATCAATTTTCAAAGGCTCGTGCCTGATATCTATCAATACAAACAGACAATGCAGATTAGCACGTTTAAGGATATAACCTGTGACAAATTTTTCCCAATTTTTCCGTTCTTTCAAAGGAAGAGATGCATAACCGTAACCTGGTAAATCAACCAGATACCATTCATCATTAACGATAAAATGATTTATTAACCTTGTTTTTCCGGGCTTGCCTGAGGTTTTAGCGAGTGATTTGCGATTTGTCAGCATATTGATCAATGAAGACTTGCCAACATTTGATCTGCCTGTAAATGCATATTCCGGCTTATCCGGAACAGGGCATTTATTAATATCTGTATTACTAACAAGAAAACGGGCATCCTTTATTTCCATAATAATTTATTTCTCCCGGCAGTAATTATAATACTAAATACCATCATTTAAAAATTATTTAGTGTTAAATGTGGCCTGAAAAGGGAATTAATAATCTATCCTGAAACATAAACTTCAATCAACTTAACCTCACTTGTCAGAGGATGCATTTTTATCAATTCCAGACTAGCTGGTATAAGTACCGTTTCACCTTTTTCTACTACCTCCCTGCCATGTCCGTAATCTATCAGATAACGGCCTTCAATGCACATCAGGACAATAAAAGAATCAATCCGGTGATAATCTCTTTCTAAATCATTATTGAATAACAAGATATTGGAAACAAAATAATCACACTTAACTATTTCTACAGGTTCATTTAATTTAAGACTGTATTCATTTTTAAACGAAGAAGTGTCATTGAAATCAATAACATCAATTGCTAAATCATGGTGTAACTCTCTTGAATTACCGAATTGATCTTCACGGTTAAAATCGAATATCCGGTAAGTAATGTCCGAATTCTGCTGAATCTCTGCCAATAAAACTCCCTTGCCGATTGCATGAATCTTGCCGGCGGGAATAAAAAAAACATCGCCGGGAAGTACCTCCTTCTTGTCAACAATATTCATCAATTTTCCATTATCGAGGTACTCTGTGAACATATCCCTTGTGACACGTTGATTAAATCCTGCAAAAATCGATGCCCCTTTATCTGCATCTACAACATACCACATTTCTGTTTTTCCGTATGCATGGTGTCTTTTCCTGGCAATCTCATCGCCAGGATGCACCTGGATGGATAGATTATCCTGAGCTTCAATATATTTAAAAAGAAGAGGAAATTCAATTCCGAACTTTTCATAAACACTCTCCCCTACCAGGTCTCCCATATATATTTCAACTAATTCAGTAATGTTATTTCCTTTCAAGAAGCCGTTACTAACAACAGAAGAATAACCGTCTATCGCTGACAACTCCCATATCTCACCACATTTTTTTACATCTTTACATTCTTTATTTAAAACATTTTTCAACATTTCACCTCCTCCCCAGATTTTTTCCTGATAAAGAGGCTTAAATTTTAAGGGATACAAACTAATCATATTGCATATTTTACTAATTAATACAAAAAAATAACAATTTAGTTTATTCAGTAAGTGATTTTTTGTATTTTAGTTTTAATCAGAAGGAAAATAATATATTTCTAAAAAATACTATTTTTAAATCCTTAATAACCTGCAGATTTTTAACAAAAAATATAAGGAATTATGTTGCATGATTTAAATATTGAGGAAGTTCTGTTTATTGATATTGAAACAGTACCCATAAAACCTGAATACAGTGATCTGAATGAGAAGTGGCAGCAATTGTGGGAGCGCAAGATGCGTGCATTGATAGAGGAAGGTGAACCGGCAGAGATATTATATAGTAAAGCAGGCATTTATGCAGAATTTGGCAGGATCATATGTATTTCGGCCGGATATGTGTTCCAGAAACATAATGAATTATATTTCAGGGTTAAATCTTTTCACAATGATGATGAAAAATTTCTTATTCAGAGCTTTTTCAATAACCTGGCTGCCTTTTCACGTGCAGGTAAACGCAAATTATGTGCTCACAATGGCCAGGAATTTGATTTTCCTTATATTGCACGCAGGGCACTCGTTAATGATCTGTACCTTCCTAAAATATTCGACATTGCCGGAGCAAAACCATGGGAAATAAAAGATCAGCTTATTGATACACTTCAATTGTGGAAATTTGGTGATTATAAACATTATACTTCCCTGTCATTACTTTGTGAACTTTTTAATATACCATCACCGAAGGATGACATTGACGGAAGTCAGGTAGCAAAAATATATTGGGAAGATCATGATATTGACCGAATAATAAGATATTGCGAAAAAGACACTCTTGCAGTAGCTAACCTGCTGTTAAAATATAAGGGGGATAAAATTATTCCGGCAGAAAATATGGAGGTGGTATAAATTGACATCAATACCTCACCAGCCTGTCAATTTCTCTCTTTGTATCTTTTTGCTTTATGGATTCACGTTTATCATATACCTTTTTCCCCCGGGCCAGGGCTATCTCAACCTTTGCCAAACCCCGGTCATTTATAAAAAGCCTGGTAGGTATAATTGTAAAACCTGACTCTTTAACTTTTCGGTCAAGTTTGTGCAACTCTTTTTTGTTCAGAAGCAATTTCCGGTCTCTTTTTGCAGTATGATTATTACAAGTCCCTAACTCATACTCTGAAATATGAATATTCTTTGCATAAAGCTCATTATTATAAAACTGACAATAAGCATCATTCATACTTACTTTCCCATTTCTGATTGATTTTATCTCTGTGCCCAGAAGCCGGATCCCTGCTATAAATTTTTCAATAAGCTCGTATTCAAACGATGCTTTCCTGTTTTTGATATTAATATTTCCCTTTGAATGTGCCACTACAATATTGCTGTTAAAGCTTTAGACAATAATATACTTAAGACAATAAATACAATAATATTCACCAATATTACTGATACAATGTACCTGAGTTCCATTTTTTCATCAAATTGAAGCAATTCCTTCACTCCGGAGCTAAAAATATAAAAACCATATACTCCTAAAATATTCAATACATAAAGAAAGGGGAATAATCCGGTAATAATTGATATTAACATTGAGGGTGTAAGTGAGAATGCGACCAGGCTTCGTGCAACAGGAAGATTTTTTGGACTTCCAAAGACGGGCATCAACTCATTTGCAAAAAAAACTGCAATTACATAGTAGAGAACATACAGTATTATTTTCCTAATGGCTTTCATAGCAGGAAAAAAAAGATAAAACCTGGAACCTCTGATTAGTTCACCGGTAAAAATACAAAGTGCTGTCAATATAATTAACGGTAACAAATATCCTGCAGCAATCTGAAGAAAATCCCTGGAAGCTTCATTTTGTCCCTTCCAGAATTGTGAAGGATCAATGATTACTTCCTTTACCCTATAATAAATATTTCTGATGTAACTTATCATTTATATCCTAAATCAGTACACAAAAATACACTTTATTATTTAACGCTGCTTGTCCCCTCTTTTTCCTTAAGGAGTTTTTCCAGTGCGAACATTTCATCCCTAAGTCTTGCAGCTTCAATGAAATCAAGTTCTTTTGCCGCAGCTTTCATCTTCTTTTTGGTGTTTTCTATTGTCTTTATGAGCCCGTCAATACTCATGTATTTTACAACCGGATCTGCTGCTATATCTGTAAATTCATCTTTGCCGTATTCCTGAGGTTTTTTACCACTACGAAATTCATATCCGATTATCTCCCTGGTTGGTTTTATTATGGCTGTAGGAATTATATTATTTTCAGCATTATATTTTAGTTGTTTCTCTCTTCTGTAGTTTGTTGCATCGATTGTGCGTTGCATAGATTGAGTAATTTTGTCGGCATACATGATCACCATCCCGTTTAGATTTCTGGCTGCCCTTCCGGCAGTTTGTGTAAGAGACCTCTCTGACCTTAAAAATCCCTCTTTATCAGCATCTAGTATAGCTACCAGGGAAACTTCTGGTAGATCAAGGCCTTCACGTAATAAATTAATGCCAACCATTACATCAAATTCTCCTTTTCTTAACTGTTCCATTAATTCAACTCTTTCAAGAGTATCAACATCAGAATGAATATAACGGGCCCTTACATCAAGGTTAAGAAGATATTTGGATAGTTCCTCAGCCATTCTTTTAGTGAGAGTTGTAACCAGGACACGTTCATTTTTTTCAACACGCAAATGAATTTCATGCATAAGGTCATCTATCTGATTAGTTGCAGGTCGAACATCAATCACAGGATCAGGAAGTCCGGTCGGACGAATTATCTGCTCCACAACGACACCTTCACATTTAGCAAGTTCATAATCCGCGGGTGTTGCACTGACAAATACAACCTGATGAACCAGGTTTTCGAACTCCTCAAACTTTAACGGACGATTATCAATGGCTGCAGGCAGCCTGAATCCATATTCAACAAGAGTGACCTTTCTTGAGTTATCACCTCCATACATTGCCCTGATCTGCGGAATTGTTGCATGGCTCTCATCAATAATACATAAAAAATCATCAGGAAAATAATCCAGCAGGCAAAATGGTCTCGTACCGGGCATTCGGCCATCAAAGTATCTTGAATAATTCTCTATACCCGGGCAATATCCTAATTCACGCATCATCTCAAGATCGTACTCAACTCTCTCTTTAATACGTATGGCCTCCTGATGTTTACCTATATCTTTAAAATAATCTGTCTGGGCTACCAAATCATCCTGGATTTGCCTGATAGCAGAATTCATCCTCGCTTTTGTAGTGACAAAAATATTGGCAGGATAAATAACTGCCTCCTTTAATTGTTCCAACTCATATCCTGTGACAGGATCAAATGAGGAAATTTTCTCTACTTCGTCACCCCAAAATATTATCCGCAAAGCTGTATCAGAATATGCCGGAAAGATATCTACGGTATCACCCTTGACCCTAAAATTTCCACGTTGAAAATCAATTTCGCTTCTCGAATAGAGCGCATCAACGAAACTTCTAAGCAGATAATTCCGGCTAACTGACCGGCCTGTTTCAACAGTTGTTACATTTGCATGAAAATCCTCCGGATTACCAATTCCATATAAGCATGAAACCGAGGATACAACTACCACATCCTTTCTTCCGGAAAGCAGTGCAGAAGTGGTGCTCAGTCTTAATTTTTCAATATCCTGATTAATAGAAAGATCCTTTTCAATGTAAGTATCAGTAGATGGCAAATATGCTTCCGGTTGGTAATAATCATAATATGAGACAAAATATTCGACCAGATTATTAGGAAAGAATTGTTTCATTTCACCGTACAACTGTGCTGCAAGTGTTTTATTATGGCTAAGTATCAAGGTTGGTCTCTGAACATTTTCAATTACATTGGCCATAGTGAAAGTTTTACCTGATCCTGTAACTCCTAACAGGGTTTGATATTTTTCACCCTGAAGAACCGATCCGGTAAGCTGCCTGATAGCCTCAGGCTGATCGCCGGTAGGCTTATAATCTGAAAAAACTTTAAATTCCATTACTTTTCCGATCACTTATTTAATAAAGGCTAACTGTTTATAAACCAATTAATAACGTAATCATTAACTAAAAATATAAAAAACGTTATGGATTAAAAAAACAAACCCTGCAATTAATTTTTCCATTGCATTCTAAAAAAAACCGGGAAATGGTCACTGATACCACCATAATAGTTTCTGCCCCCATATGTCCTGTCAGGAATTTTTTCTCCGTTTTCTTTTGTATATTCCATCCAGTTCTTCCTGAAAATATAACCCTGACTCTCTTTGCAGTAAAGTCCTTCCTCGTCCAGCATGTTTCCTGAAACAATTAAATGATCAAGCATCGCCCAATCTCCCTGATAATTGTAAGATCCTCTGCCGGCTTTATATTCAGGTGCCATTAAGTTTATCAAACCTTCACTTTCACATATATAAGGCATTGCCCCCAAAATATCTGAAATACTTTCATCTTCAGGTTCATCATTCAGATCGCCCATAATAATTATATGTCCATCAGGATATTTGCTTTTAACGGAGTCTGATATTTCCTTTAAAACCCCGGCAACTTCCTTTCGCTTTGCTTTATTAAGTTCAATTCCTCCGTTTCGTGACGGCCAGTGATTAACAAAAATATGCAGCTCCCCGCCGGAAACAGTCGAGCCGGAAACATATAAAATATGGCGTGTTCTGTATCCCGGATCACTTTTAAACTTAACCTTGAAAAATGAATGGTTTGTAACCTTAAACTCTTCCTGGCGATATAGAAGGGCACAATCTATTCCCCTGACATCCGGGCTTTCATAATGTATCGCCCGGTAATTACCTGATGAAAGGCCACGGGCAGCAATGAGGTCTTCCAAAACATTTTCATTCTCCACTTCACACAAACCCACAATTTCCGGAAGGTCCCGGGGATTTATTGAGGATATTACTTTAGCAATATCGGATATTTTTTTTTCGTATCTTTCCCTACTCCATTTGTTAATTCCGTCCGGCGTAAAATCATCATCCTGCTTACCGGGTTCATCGATAAGATCGAATAAATTTTCAACATTATAAAAAACTACTGTCATGTCACGGTCAATAATATTTTCACTATCCGAGCATGACACAGTCATTATCATCAGAGGCAATATTATCAATGATATAAAAAAACAATTCATCAGGTTTATTTTATAAATTAGCATATTATCATTCCCCGGGAAAATACCAGTTAAACTTCTTTGCCTATTGTAACTTCATAAAAATCAGTCACCAGTGTAAACATCATTCCGGCAGAAGTTGCTGCCTTAATTCCCGGTTCACCATCTTCAAACACCTGGCAGTCTGATGGTTTCACGCCCATTTTTTCAGCACATTTCAGAAATGTTTCAGGATCAGGTTTTGGCAGGGTAACATCTTCAGCCGACACCAATATATTAAAATATTTATCCAAATCCAAAATTTCAAGTGTTTTCCAGGCTAATCTTTTATTTCCACCCGTTCCAACCGAAATGGGCAATTTACCGTAGTACTTTTTTACCAGTTCAACTACCGGTTCAATTGGCTTCATCTTATACATTATCTTTTCATACTCTTTCTCTTTTTGAGCTCCCACCTCCACCGGGTTCATGTCAGTCCCATACATTTCATTCAGTTTTCTAATGGTATCCAAAGCCGGTATACCTGCCAGAGTAGCAAACAGATCCGGACAAAAATCTATCCCATAACCAATTAAAATATTTTTATATGCCATAAAATGTACAGGCATAGAATCAGCCAGAGTACCATCGAGATCAAAAATCAACCCTTTAGCTTTTGGGTTTACATCTAATTTTTTCACAAACAGAAATATTAATTTGCCCCAAAATTAAAATAAATGGCTTACCCTGACAAAACTTTTATTATTTGAGAAAAATTATCAATTTTGTTTAAATTTTTATATATGAATCCGGACATTATTCTTTATACCCTGCCTCAATGGTTTATATTTATTGGGATCATTGCAGGCGTTTATGGTTGGGTGGAACAGAAACAAATTTTCAGGTTTATAAGCCTTATTTTATTTATTCTTTTGGCCATCTATGCTGCATATACAATATATAACGGCCAATTTACAGCACAGAGTTTACTTACTCCTGAGGAAATTATTAATGAAGAGATGGGTGAGGACCCCACCGAAGAACTGCCTCTGCAGGCCAGGATATTCCCGGCTTATATTCTCTTTATATTCTCAGGTTTACTGGCAATTCCTGCATTCATCTTTGAATGGAAAGGACTTAAAGGAAAAAATCTGTTAATGATATTAACTGCTTTCATTGCCCTGACAGGTTTCTTTCTTATAGTAGGTGCATTAAAATCAATATAGTAAAGGTCTGATCAGGAGATTGATCCTCTTAAGCAAATACCAGGGAAAAATTACCAATAATCGATGTTGAGTAATAAATATGTTAGAAATTTATGAAAATAATCTTCATTTTGTCAATAAATATTGTTTATATCTTCCCATTGTATATATTGCATCCGGTTTTTGCAACATAAACATATATATTAAACATTCTAAAATTATATTTATGAATCCACAAGCTGAGGAATTAAACAGGCAGATACAAACTGCTAACCCCAATGTATTTGAACTACTTTCAGAAAAGGGTAAAAACATTTTTTTTCCAAGAAAAGGAATTCTCGGCCAAACTGCCGAGGCAAAGGGCACAAAGATAAATGCCACTATTGGGGCTGCAGTTGAAGATGACGGTTCCCCCATGAGACTGGATTCTATTTCATCAAACATAAGTCTTGATCCTTCGCTTGTATTTCCTTATGCCCCAAGTTTCGGGCGTCCTGATTTACGCTTGAAATGGAAAAATATGATCTATGCAAAGAATCCTTCACTTAAAGACAAGGAGATCAGCCTCCCTGTAGTAACATGTGCTCTCACTCACGGCATAAGTATGGCTGGTTATCTCTTTGTTGACCCTAATGACGAAGTAATAATACCAGATCTTTACTGGGGTAACTACAATTTAATCCTGAGCAATGCATATGGTGCCCAATTTAAAAAATATAATTTATTCAGGGAGGGGAACCTTGACCTGGAAAATTTTGAGAATGTACTGAATTCAGGAAAAATTGGGAAAAAAATAGTTCTGATGAACTTTCCAAACAATCCATCAGGGTATACTCCAAAACAAGATGAAGTTATAAAAATAGTTGAGCTGCTGCAAAAATCAGCCGATATGGGAAATAAAATAGTAGTATTGATCGATGACGCTTATTTTGGATTGGTTTATGAAACAGGTATAGCAAAGGAAAGTATTTTTGCATCTCTTGCTGATCTTCACAAAAATATTCTTGCAGTAAAAATCGATGGCCCCACCAAGGAAGATTATGTATGGGGCTTTAGAATAGGATTTATTTCCTATGCTGTGAAAGGAGGCAATAATGAGTTGTATTCCGCATTGGAATCGAAGACTGCCGGAGCGATAAGAGGAAATATTTCCAATGCTTCCAATCTGTCCCAGTCGTTGCTCCTGGCTGCTTATAACCATAATGAATATGAAACTCAGAAAGAAGAAAAATTCAGGATCATGATGCAGAGGTATGACATTATAAAAAAGACACTTCAGCAGGAAAAATATCAGAAGTATTTCTCTCCGCTTCCTTTTAATTCAGGTTATTTTATGTGTATCAGGCTGGCAGATGGTCTGGATGGTGAAGAAGTCAGACAGTTACTAATACAAAAATATAATATTGGAGTAATAAGCCTTAATGACATTTTGCGACTTGCCTATTCATCTGTTGCGGCAACAGATATAACAAATTTATTTGACGGCATATCCAGTGCTTGCCAGGAGATTAAGTCAAAAGGTTCTCATCCCGTATAATCATAAGAATAGCAGAATGAGGAAGTATAATATACTTTTCCTTATTGAACTCTATTTCATAACCGCTTTTATTAAGGTAAACAGCAAGATCACCTCTTTTAGCCTGAAGAGGAACATATTTAACATTATCCTGCTTTTGTTTCCATGCTTCATCCTCCTCGGAAACGGCAGGAATTGGATAGCCTGGTCCAACCTTGACTATATAACCACTAAGTATTTTTTCGCCTTCCTGAACAGTTGGCGGCAGATATAATCCTGTTTTAGTCTTGCTGCTGGGCACTTTAGGTTTTATTAACACCCTGTCCCCCACCATTATGAACTTTTCAAGATCCTTTTCTTCAATAACAAGCGACATAACTACCTTTTTTTATGTGGGTAAAGATAAAATATTCTTATTTTATTCTCCAAACCACAAGTGATATATAATATTTAAGTAATGTCATATTCATTATGAATATCTGTCAAAACCTCACTACCTGTTTCTGTCACAAGTACAGTATGCTCAAACTGGGCTGAAAGTTTATTATCTATTGTCCTGGCAGTCCAACCGTCAATTCTGTCAATTTTTGTAGAAGGTTTACCCTCATTTATCATGGGTTCAATAGTAAAAATCATTCCCGGTCTCATAGCGCTCCCTCTGTTCTTTCCGGATGTATGGTCTACCTGCGGTTCTTCATGAAACTGAAGGCCTACCCCATGGCCGCAAAATTCATAAACTACACTAAAGCCACGCGATTTTGCATAGCGGTTAATTACAAATCCGATATTCCCAAAATAATTACCGGGATAAACCTGTTGTATCCCCAAATTAAGACAATGCCTGCTCACTTCAACAAGCTCTTCGGCCTTCGGAGAAATTTTACCTACAGAAAACATGCGTGATGTATCTCCAAAATATCCATTAAGAATAGTAGTAATGTCAATATTTAAAATATCACCCTCCTTAATCACTGATTCAGTTGAAGGGATTCCGTGACAGACGACTTCATTAAGAGATATGCAGCTTGCCTTAGGGAATCCATTATAACCTTTTGGAGCAGGCAATGCATTATTTTGAAGGATGTATTCCTCAATTTTACTGTCAATAAAAGCAGTAGTAACACCTGCTTTGACAAACTGCCCGGCATAATCCAGTGTTTTTGCTGCCAAACGGCAACTCTCCCTTATCCCCTCAATCTGTTTTAAAGTCTTTATTATTATACCGCTCATAATAGAATATTAAATTTGATGTAAAAATGGTTAAATCGAATTGCATTTCAAAACCTAACCATAATTTTGTGAGAAAGTTAACAATCAGCAAATGAAACATATTAACCATTTATATGTAAAATCATATTTCATTAACCGTTTTGGAAAACTCTCCATGTCGTTCATGTTTTATCAAATGCAGGAAATTGCCTGGGAACATGCCAATTTACTGGGTTTTGGTTACCACCGGTTAAAAAAAGACAACCAGTTCTGGGTACTTTCCAGACTACATGTAAAAATAAAAAGGAGGCCCCAATGGACAGAACCCTTCACTCTTGAAACATGGTCAAGGGGAACTGATGGTTTTTACGGTTACCGGGACTTCAATTTTGCAGATAATGATGGCAACAATATAATACAGGCAACCAGTAGTTGGCTGATACTCGACCAATCCACAAAAAAGATTGTCCGTCTTAACAAATTTAAAGAATTTCCGGAATACTACGAAAGTGTTTTTGGTACCAATCCGGCCAGGATAAAACCTCCCCAATCAGAAGAAAAGCTGCAGTACTCCCCTGTCCTGTTTAATGAAATTGATATAAATCAACACTTTAATACCGGCAGATATATTGAAAGAATAATCGACAGTTACTCCTTTAATTTTCATGAATCACATGATATTGCCGAATTGGAAGTCAATTTCCTTAAAGAGGGAATGCCTGATGACAAATTAGCTGTACGAAAACAGAAGATAGAAAAACTAACTCATATTTGCAGCGTTACCCGTGAAAGTGATAACTCTGACCTTGTTGTTGCCCGCGTGGTTTGGAAAATTAAATGATCTGTCCCGTGTACTCACCAAAATATTAACGATTACTAATATCAGCCATTAAGCAATCCCATTATCTTGTCAATCTTGGCTTCAACCGGAAGATTTCCATCAATCCAATTTATGACAATTCCCCGTTTTTGCATACCCCGGAACCATGTCATCTGCCGTTTAGCAAACTGATGAATGGCAGTTTCAAGCCTGCTAAACATATCATCCCAAGTGATTTCACCAGTAACATAAAGAGTAAGATATTTGTATTCTAAACCATAATAAATCAGTTGCCCGGGAGTCAACCCCGAATCGAGGAGACGGACAACCTCATCTGCCATTCCCTGGTGGAGCCTTTGCCCCAACCGTTCACTAATGCGTTTCCTGCGGGTTTCGCGATCAAATAAAATACCAATATTTAAACTTTTAATCTCCGGCATCTGAGAACCAAATGAAGGATTATCCTGATAATAGATTGCAATCTCAATTGCCCGCAATGCTCTTCTTTCTGTTTCAATATCAGTCTTATTATGCAATTCCGGCTTTAAATCCTGAAGTATATTTGTTAATTCCTCCAGCGATTTCCCTTTTAATTCCTGCCTGAGTTTTATATTGGGAGGTACTGCAATAAGCCTGTAATCTCTTAATACTGACTCAAGATATAACCCGGAACCCCCGCAAAGAACAGGGAATTTAGCTCTTGATATTATCTCATTATAAACCTTGATAAAATCGGTCTGGAACCGGTAAACATTGTAGTGTTTACAGGGATCCTCTATGTCAACCAGATGATAAGGAATGATCCTTCCATTAACAAAATAATCATTATAATCTTTGCCTGTGCCAATATCCATTCCACGATATACCTGTCTTGAATCTGCAGAAATGACCTCACCCTCTATAAGGTCTGCCAGACAGGCAGCAAGGCGGGTTTTACCTGTGGCAGTTGGTCCTAATAGAGTAATAAGATCATATTTTGATTGAAATACCGACATTCTGTTTTTTATTCCTGGTAAAACTAATTATTTAATAATAAATCTTAAATATAACTTCCATAAATTAATCTCAGGTATCTAACAAATAGTTATCCCTTGCTATTAATGATAAGTTTCTAAGAATTATGCATTACTTTCGAACATAATATCCAAAAATTTGACACAAATCCGGCAGCTCGTTAAATCTTAATTTGTTTCAATAAAAATAATTTAATTAACTAAAAGTTGATTTTCAATCGTTTGAAAGATTCAGAATAAAAAAGATAAAAATATATTAATATTTTTTTGGATATAATCAAAATAGTTCATAATATTGAACTGAAATTTATTACAAAAAAAATTAATTAGTAACACTTAAATTTTGAAATCATGAAAAGACTGTTATTTATTTTAGCGATTATTATGGTTTACGGATTATCCGTTTCAACAGCCTCTGTTATAACTGAAACTGTAAATGAATCAAAAGTAACTATTGTAGAAGATTCAGAAGGCAACCAGACTGCGACGGCAGAAGTCAGCAAGGATGATACTAAAAAAGCCAATTCATCAAAAGCTGAGAGCAAGTCAGAAGGTTGCAGCAAATCGGATTCCAAGGCAGAAGGTAAATCAAAAGCAGAAGGTTGTTCAGACAAAGCATCGAAATCAGAAGGGTGTGCTGACAAAAATAAAAGTGCTTCATCTTGTTGTGGAAAGTAAGACTAACATTTTAGTAAAGTAAAGCCGGCCTTAAAAACCGGCTTTTTTTATAATCAAAAATTTAAGGTATTTTTATAGTAATGTTAATTGAGGAAAATTTTCACTATCAGGTTTTTGTCACTGCGCACATAAGCGTTAACAACCTCATATTCAAGATTTCTTTCATCTGCCCCGGCAGTAATAACCTGTGATGAACGGGGATAAAGGATAACACTGCCTGTTCCGTCACCCGATTTTAATTTCATCTCAAAATAGAGATCACTGTTATTTTTTATTTCATAATAATTTCGTTCATTCTTAGTATGAAATTTTTGACCTGCTTCAACGCAAGCATAAAACAGGTTCCTTACATGCTCCTCTTTCCCTGCTATATATTTACTGGCCCATGCGACAGTACGGCCTGCATCCAGGGCCTCCCTAACGGCTTCAGCAGTTCTCTCTTTTGCAAAAACCAGAGTCATTGTTCTGTGTACCAGATCACCCAGGTTATAATCATATCCGATAATATTATGCACATCTGTTGTACCCATTACAGTAAGGTTATTATCGACACACCAGTCAAGTGCCTTCTTATGAAAACCGAAACCATTAAAAACTTCAATTCCGTGAACTGATTTTTCTTTATATAATTCATCAACAAAATCAACCCACTCATATGAACCTTCTATCTGACTAACCTTCCATCCGGGATGATTCCAAAAAATAAAAGCATCCTGCTCCACAGCTTTGGATATTGCTTCCTTGTCTTTAGAATTACCTACTCTATCTTTAATATAACCTGAGGCATCTCCAATAAAGAGGGCATTAAAGTGACCCGGAGGCGTTTCACGGGTAATTTCGGTGCCCTTTATATAAATAATATTATTTTCTATTGCCATAGCCCTGGCAATTTCATAAGGACGGTTGTGATCAGTATTAACATCTTCAGAATGGGGCTGATACTCAATGTGGTCAGTAATGGCCATAACATCAAGGCCTTCCTGCCATACCTCCTGTACCCGCACAGTTGGCCAGACAAGTCCGTCAGAGAACATAGTATGCATATGGAAATCACACTTTAAGGTATGAAAACCATTAACATCCGGAACAATAATATTAGTCCTTTTTTTTACATTCCTGAACTCATTCATTCTAAGCATACCATCATCAGGCTGTGCTTTTGTTAATATAGTTGTAAGTAAAAAGGCAAGACAAAATATACTTATTTTTGACATGATAATTGTATTTTTTATTTGTTGGACTCTAAAGACTATGCTCCAAAGTTAAAATATTATTCGACTAAAATTCTTGTTTTCTGAAAAATCCAAAAAAAATAATGCGCCCTGAAATATCCTTTTTAAGTAATCTTACAGAATCCTTTAAAATGGCAATTTGAAATACTTCATTAGAGTTAAGTCCCTGGGTGTCTTTTATTTTCAGATAGATCCCAGATATTTTCCATCGACAAATTTCACAATCATTAAGAAACCGTACCGGAAGATTTGATCTTTGTTGAAATAAGCCCCCATGCTCCAAAACAATTTCCCAATACAAGTTATTTTCCTTCAAATAGTTTTCCTGATAATGTAACAGTTCATCTTCGGGCTCAGAATAATATTCATATAATAACCATTTCCCGGGTATTATCAATTTAGGCTTTAAAAAAAGCATTACTGATCTTACCCATTTATTACATGGTAATGATGAAATTGTTTCACTCATAATTCAGGTTACAATAACATTTTGACGATTATATGTGAAAAAAGTTTAATCGTTAAAAAATAAGTGATTTTTTCACAGTAAAATATTCCATGATTACAGATTTAAGGATTTCAAGTTTTATATTTGTGCTTACAAATATTTCCGGACGTTAAAATGTGAATAGTTAAATTGTAAAAATTAAAAGTCAAAATGTAAAATTTTGATGGTGTTGTGTTATGTTAAGGCAAATGATTGTATTTATACCGGTTTTTATTACATTTTTCTGGGGATTAGTTTTTTTGACCTATAAATTCTCAACAAATAAAGCGCGGTACTGGTTGGGTTTATTTATGCTTGTAACTGCATCATTGTACACTTGTCACGCTTTCTTTTTTTTAGCGGAGAGGGAAATTTATTTTAAAACAGACTGGGTCTACAATCTAACCAGCCTTTCCGTTTACCCTATGTATTATATTTACATACGTCTTCTTACTTGTGATTTAAACTTCAAAAAAAATTACATAATACACTTTTTACCGGCTATTATTTTTTCTTCAACATTATTAATAATTTCACTTTTTTTGTCTCAGGAGGAAAAAGGCAGGTATTATGAACTTGTTTTAATCGAGTACAATCTCCCGGGGAAGGATTCATCATTAGGTTTAATTCTTATGTCCAGGGTATTTTTTTTCAGTCGTATTGTTTTTGGCTTTCAAACTTTTATTTATTTGATTCTTGGATATTTGCTGGCTACAAGGCATAATGAACGGATTTCAAATTTCTATTCAAATATGCAGGGAAGGGAGCTCATATGGATAAAATTATTAAGCATTTCATTTTTAATTACTTCTATAGCCAGCTCAGTTGCTAACATTTTAGGCAGGGGTATTTTTACAGATAATAATATATTGCTGGCAGTGCCCTCAATCATATTCAGCACATTATTTTTCATAATCGGAATTCTGGGAAATAAACAAAATTTTACAATTAACACTTTTAACGAAGACGAAAAAGTAAATTGTCCTGAAGCAACGACAAACGGGCATGGCCGCAATGGGAAATTAAAGAACAGTTTGATCAGTATTCTGGAAAAGGATAAAAAATATCTCAATCCTGAGTTAAAAATTACAGATCTTTGCAGAGAAATGAATACAAACCGGACATACGTATCAAACCTGATAAACACCGAATTCAATTTAAGCTTTAATGATCTGGTTAATAAATATCGCATAGAACATTCAATTTCATTGTTGAATGATGTAAGAAATAAAAATTATTCACTTCAAACTATAGCAACTGAATCAGGCTTTGGCTCACTAAGTTCATTTAACAGGGCTTTCAAAAAAAATACAGGAACTACAGTAACTCTTTATAAGCAAAAAAAATTACAACAGACTTAGATGTTTAGTAATATATTACCATTTGGATATAACAGGCCTCGATACCTAAATAATGAATACAGCTCTTACAGGAGAGCCGTCTGCATCTTTGTATGAAAGAGGGAAACAGAAAAAGTCACCTTTGGAAGGTAATTCATTCGGGATATTGAGGTTCTCGATAATAATAATTCCTTTCCTAAGGAGTGCAAAATGTATCTTGTAGTCGACACTATCCATTTCATCGACTGAAACAGTATCAAACCCGACACCTTTTAAATTCATCGAAAGTAATAATTCCAATGCATGAGATGATAAAACAGGATAATCTTTAAAATATTCCCGACTACCCCAAAATTTGCTCCATCCCGTATAAAACAGCAAAAAATCAACATTTTCCAAAGTATTGCCGGCGTTAAGTATCATTTCCTTTTGTATGAAGTGTTCTTTACCGGGCACATTAATCACCAATGCCTTGCCTGTAAATGTATTGAGGGGCATATGATCCAGCTTTTCCCCGCGTTCAATCATATGGTAAGGAGCATCAATATGAGTTCCTGTATGTGATGTTAAACAGAAATGAGTTTCATTGAATCCGTCCTTAGCAATTGTGGCATATTTTTTAATAACAGGAAGTGGTGTTCCCGGGTACACCGGAATTTTATCATCAAGAGTATGTGACAGGTCAAAAATTTTCATATAATATAGGTTACTGAGGCCGCATCTTAGAGAGAATAAAATTAACAATTGGAGCAGGATCTTCAAGAGAATGTGGATGATGGCCAATCCCTTCTTTGAGTATAATTTTAATTTCACCTCCCGCGGCCCTGAATTTTTTTGCAAGCAGTTCAGTATTTTCCTCATAAGGTACCGACTCATCAGCATCCCCGCATACATGTATTACAGGAATACCGGCCTTTGCAACATTAATACAAGTATTTAAAGGTATACCCTCAAAACCAAGAACCGACTTTTCATTCAGATTATAAACTCTCAGACACTCTATCCAGGATTCAGGAGAACCTTTACCGTTGAATAATCCACCCGGCCAGCTTTTTATATCGCAAACAGGCGCATCAGCATAAATACATTTAACTTTATCAGTATTTTGTGACGCCCAGTTGTAAACGATAAGTCCTCCCCTGCTCATTCCTTCGAGAACCACTTTAGGATTAAGTTTATACTTGACAGAAATAAACTCATAAAAACGGTTCCATATTTCAACAGCTTCAGGATTACCATATAAGCCCGCTACGTCAACATAAACCAGATGAAAACCTTTAGAAAGCAATGCCTTGTCAACCTGTGGCTCATGACCCCAAAAGCGTGCCCGCCAAATCCAGTTTCTGTCTTCATCAGGAGTATTTGGGAAAACAATTTTGGCTTCCCTGCCCATGAAGTTAAATTCTTCTGTTTTGTATTCAACAAATATTATATCCTGCCCCGGAGTAGAGAAAGCCGTATTTACAAAAAACAGAGCGAATAATATTGACCTTAACTGATAATACATTTTTTTACATAATAAAATCAATCACAAATTTCTTTAAGCTCTTTTTTCAGTGCGTTATATTTTCTTTTCGGAAGCTGTAACTGATCAATTAACCGCATATCTTCCATTAACTGAGAACAAACGACCACACCTTGTTCCATTAAAATTCCTTTTTCTTTTTTTGTAAGATTAGAAACAATAGTGACCGGATATAATTTCTCTCTCTCAATAATCTCTTTAAGCCCCTCACCTTCAGGATAGTCCCATCCGAGTATCCTTATCCCCGAGCATTTACTGTAATCTATAGAATCGATTGAGAAGCGTGTATTGGTGACTACCCATCCAAAAAATTCCATACCCTGATATTCAGGTAATTCTCTTCTCCTTCTTATTATATCATCAACACGTGAACGAACATACAATGGTACCTGGACGCTTACCTGTTTACCCTGGGAACTGCTGTATTTGCATTCAACAAGGATTTGGTGCATACTGTTAGTGGCAATTACGTCCATTTCATGAGAAACGCAGTGCCCTTCTATAATTTTTCCCACCTCAACTTTATATCCTTTATTTTTAAAAATTCTTCCTATTAAATGTTCAAAAGGATAACCTGTGGGGCCCAATTCGAACATGGCCTGCTTTAGTTTATACCGCAAAGCTGAAACTGTTCTTTTACTGCGCAGAATAGAGATCGCACGGAAATAAATTTTCTTTGTCGTAATTCCCGGATAGATCCAGTCATTAATATGATCTGTAATTTCATTGGCTACCTCTTCTGAAGCTCCCACCCTTAACAATGAATGTTTCAATTTATCAGCATCGAAAGGTTCTTCTTCCCCTGATGCTTTTCTTATCATTATAATATTTTCTGAAGGTATCAAACTATTTTTTCTTAAGTTCAAACAAGTCTTTTCTCCTGTCTTTTAAATTTCTTACACTGCCAAACTGATTTAGTTCCCGCAGAAGGTCAATATCAACATCTGCTATTAATATCATTTCTGTATTTGGAGTAGCCTCAGCTTTAATCCCGTTAGTCGGAAATGCAAAGTCGCAGGGAGTAAACACCATTGATTGGGCAAACTGTATATCCATATTATGCACATTTGGTAAATTCCCCACACTACCTGCAATAACAACGTAACATTCATTCTCTATAGCCCGGGCCTGGGCACAGTGCCTCACCCTGGAATATCCGTTTTGAGTATCAGTGAGAAAAGGCACAAACAATATGTCCATACCTTCATCTGCCAGTAAACGGCATAATTCCGGAAACTCTGCATCATAGCATATTAATATTCCTATTTTACCACAATCGGTATCAAAGACCTTTATTTCATTTCCTCCCTGCATTCCCCACACTTTAACTTCATCAGGGGTAACATGTAATTTTTCATATCTCTCAACTGAGCCATCACGCTTACACAGGTGACCC
This sequence comes from uncultured Prolixibacteraceae bacterium, assembly GCA_964545315.1. Taxonomy (GTDB): domain Bacteria; phylum Bacteroidota; class Bacteroidia; order Bacteroidales; family Prolixibacteraceae; genus JAAYJR01. The sequence continues at coordinate 20,892 of CAZJGI010000010.1, read as the reverse complement.
ACATTATACAATATACCGTTTCTAACTTCAGGCATACTACCCGAAATAATATTGATATTATACGAAATGGAAAACTCTGATAACTTTTCAATTATCCGGTCAGTGTATTTAGCCAGTTCACGAATTGCAGCCGGCTCAGAAAGATGATTATTTTCAGCCATCAGAGGAGCATTGAAAAATTCCGGGAAAAGGGCAAAATCTGAGTGGTAACCTGAAACTGCATCAATAAAAAATTCAGCTTGCTGCATAAGCTCATCCAAATTTTTATAAGGCCGCATCTGCCATTGTATTAAACCTATACGGACTACCTTCTTTTTTGTCGCAGCCTTTTTTGATGGTTTTTCATAGTAAATATTGTCCCATTTCAGTAATACTGCATATTCATTAGATGCCTCATCTCCCTCCAGATAACCTTTTAAAACTTTTGATGGGTGAAAATCGTTGGATATCTGAAAATTAAGTACCGGATCATGAATTTCTTTATTCCGCACTTTCTGAATATACTCCTTAGGACTCAGGTTATCAGAGTATTTATGATAATTTGGGATCCTTCCTCCAAATGTTATACCTCTTAGATTTAGTTTTTCACAAAGTTCCTTTCTGTAGTCGTAAAGTCTCCTTCCAAGACGAAGTCCCCTGTATTCAGGTTTAACGAATACATCTATTCCATATAAAATATCACCATTTCTATCGTGCGAATTAAAAGTGTAATCAGCTGTGATCTCCTTGTAAGTATGATTATCAGTAAACCGGTCATAATCCACAATAATTGACAATGCAGATCCTGCAAGTTGACCGTTTATTTTTATTACCACCTGACCTTCAGGAAATTTGCTGATAAGTGAACTTATATGCTTTTCCTGCCAGTAAGCTTCAGGCATCGAGGAATAAGCTGAGATCATCACCTCCTTCAGTTCCTGGTAATCTTCGATACTGAGATATTTTAATTCAATGTTTTCTATATCAGATATCTTCATTTGAATATAACTTTTTAAACGTTTAATATTCAATTAATTGTTTTAAACCATCCGTTCGTTAAAGCGAACGGCAAATAATAAGGCATTGAACCACTATACTTTATCACCGAAGCTTTATCCTTTGCCGTTGGCTTCAGCCAACGGATCAAAATTACTAAGCCCTATACCCCATTTTCATACAGCATTTATGCTCATAACTTAATCGCTACATAACTCTTCAGGTAATTAGAGACAAAAATATAAAATCCTAAAATTAACATATTCTCAAAGCGATTATTATAAATTACAGTATTTAATAAAGAAAAATGTAAATATTGTTTTATTTATACAGGGCTTTCCAGGTTTCCAAAAACAATAATCCGGACATCAATACTATTTTTATTACTTTTACACAAATTAAAAATAGCAGAAAAAAAATGGACAAACCAATTCGAATTATGCCGTGTCTGGATATGCAAAACGGACGTGTAGTAAAAGGAGTACATTTTGTTGATATAAAGGATGCCGGTGATCCGGTTGAATGTGCAAAGGCTTATTGCGATGCAGGCGCAGATGAGATAGCCATGCTGGACATTACGGCCACACATGAAAATCGTGCCACTATGATCGATGTGGTTAAGGCAGTAGCCGGGGTTGTAACTATTCCATTCACTGTAGGCGGAGGAATATCAGATGTTAAATCAGCAGAAGCTATTCTCAGGGCAGGTGCAGATAAGGTATCGACAAGTAGCGCTGCATATCGTAATCCTGAACTCATTCCTGAAATGATTAAAGCTTTTGGGGCTGATAGGATAACTGTTGCTATTGATGTAGACAAAAACGATAAAATGCCTTCAGGATATGAAGTTTATATAAATGGCGGGAGGATAGCAACAGAAACTGATGCCATCGAATGGGCAAAGCGCATTGACGGATATGGGGTCCCGGCAATATTGCCTACCAGCAAGGCAGGCGACGGCGCCCTTTCCGGATATGACCTGCCTGTAATAAGAGCCATTAAAAATTCTGTTAATGCTGAGGTAGTCGCTTCAGGCGGAGCAGGGAAACTTGAGCATTTCCCTGAAGCAATAAAAGCAGGTGCTACAATATTGCTGGCAGCATCGGTATTTCATTTCGGAACAATAACTATTCCTGACCTGAAAAAATATCTGAAAAAAGCTGGGTATTAAAATTGAGTTTATTCAGTTCAGGGAATTCAGATAAAATCTCATCAAACTTGACAGGTGCAAGGGTACCGGTTTGGGGTTTTTGCACCATCCCAATAGTACCACCGGTGTAAATTATTAATATGGAAGGTCTGTTATTTACTTCTTTTACCATTTATTTTTTATTGCTATGCTCTTTCATTTCAATAGCTACATTAAGATTATGGTTTATCTTTGATACCGGGATTTTCTTTATAGTCAAACTGGTTGCTGAAAACAATCCTTGCGGGACGTTTTTCAAGAACCAATTCAGGCGCTACGGTCCTGGTAAGAAAAACAGGAGTTGTACAACTACTGATTATCAGTAAAATGAATATATCCAGGAACACATTTATAATGTATGTAAATGAATTAGACATGACCTTTTATTTTCACAAGACCATTATGCAATTTACATATATTTAAATTATTTTTCAGAATCCTGAAAAATAATTTTTTTTAAAACAAACAGCAACACATGTAAATAAATCATACAAGGCTAGTGACAGATTCACTAAAAGAGATGACGAAAACAAACAGGGTAGATTAATAAAAACATGAGTAACTGCTAATAATGATTTAGAAATCAGTCTTTCAGGAATGCTTTTAGAATTCAGTTATTGTCAAGTAACTATTCACTTTTTTTATACCAAAGTAATGATCCTATATTATAAAATTCATTGAATTTTGTAGGATCTTCAGCCAATTCTTCAGGGGTATACGGGAAATGGGGCACTAACAAGTCACCACCGGGAGTCCAGTTTGCCGGGGTAAGTAAATTATTAGCATGAGAAGTTTGTATCGCCTGTACCGTACGCAAAATCTCCTCCATATTCCGTCCGGTAGTCATGGGGTAAAAATAGGTTGCTTCTACAATATTGTCAGGATTGACAATAAAAACACCCCTTACATATTTGGTAGTGCTTGCCGGTTTATGCAACATACCATATAATTTCGCTACCTCTGCCCTTTCATCAGCAATTAAAGGGAAATCAATTTTTACAGGAGAGGAACCTTTGCTTAATACTTCTTCCATGGCATTCTTCCATAGCATATGCAATTTTTTACTGTCCGTAGACAATACTGCAACTTCAACATCAAGTTGCCTGAACTTCTCCTGCATCATCGCCAAATGCAATATTTCACTTGTACAGACCGGGGTGAAATCACCAGGATGACTTAATAACACTTTCCATTTGTGTCCGAAATCATCGGGAAATTTTAATTGCCCTTTTGTTGTTTCAGCAGTAAAAGATGGGGCTTTGGAACCAATTAACGGGATGTTGTTCTGAGAAATAACTGTAACTACAATGAGGAAAAAAACAGCAGTGAATAAAATCTTAGTTTTCATAGCTTGAATATTAAATTATTTATATAACAAAGCTACGACAATAAATTAATATCGGAATAAAAGGTCTTTAATTATTTAAATCTTATTAACATAAATTAACATTTTGCCAATCGACTTTTCTTCTTTCCCCGGATACAGAAATTTCTGATTATATATATCCGGAAAGCCTTTCAATCTTACACGCTTAATCGCCTTTTGTCGTGATTATAATCGGGATGAATATCTCATACGGTTAAAAGATGATCGTTCCCATTCTGTCACGAGCAAATATGGTTGTCTTCATTTGCAATATCTTAATTACGGCATAGAGCACTAATGATAAGCAAAATCCGATTATCCAAAACAGTTCTATATGCATTGCCTCCCTTTCAAAATACTCCCCGGCTATTCTCAACAAAAGGATCACAGTAAATAAATTCAAAATACCTGCCTTTTCCTGTTTCATGACCTTACGGAAGCTAAAAGAGAGGAGAGGTTTTTTTATGTCCTTAAATTTTGGTATAAATGCAGGGGTATATTCTGCATAATCGATGTATTCTTTACCGAATTTATTAATGAGAAACTCCTCCTCAGCATACATAATTCTTTCATAATAAATCCAGAAAATAAAAACAAAAGCAACAATAAACCAGAAGTTTTGTGTAAAGGCAGCGATCCCCAACCAAATTAAGAAGTTTCCCAGGTACAAAGGGTGACGGCAAAAAGAGTACATACCTGTTGAATTAATTGATTCTGCAATTTGTCCTGCTGTTGTATTTCTGCCAGATGTACTGTCAGCAGAATATCCTATAGTAATTACCCTGATAAAAAATCCCAGTAAACAAATCCCAAAACATGCCAATTCATAAATTATATTATATTTTTCGATCAAATCGGGAGTCCTGGCCTCATGTATTATATACAGGTATAAACCGGGGATCAATATCACTAAAGGCAGATAGCTTCTGTTCCGGAAAAGGTAATCACCTTGTCGTTTAAGTTCAGTTTGTAATGACATCTTATTGAATTAAAATTTGGTAAATATATTAATTAAAGGTATTAATTGGATGCTAAAAGAATCGAAACATCTACATATTCTCATTTCAAGATCATTTTTTCTTACTATTCATATTAAACCATAATAAAATGATCTACATTTTAATATATTTGCTTCATATGGCATTATTATTATAAGATGCAGTTACTAGTCAATGAAATCACTGAAAGTAAATATTTTATTCAGCAAATATCTTTTAACTAAAAAACTATACATCATGATCATCAAGAAAACAACGATTTATCTCACCTGCATTCTATTCATGTTCTTTCAGGGAATAAATACGATAAATGCATATACAGGAAATACTAATCAGAATCAGCCAAAACCTCCGCAAAAATTATTTCAGGCAGGAGCAGCTACTACAAATATTTCTCCATCGATGGACGTAGAAATGAGGAGTAGTCCTGAAATTGTAAATATTCATGATGAATTACATGCCAGGTGTCTTGTTTTGGATGATGGGGAAAACAGAATTGCCTTAATAGTAGTAGACATTATAGGTCTGACCCGCGAATTAATTGATGAAGCTAAAAGGATAATTCAACATGAAAATGGTTTGTCATCTGAAAATGTTATGGTATCGGCCACACATACCCATTCAATGGTACGTGCCACAGGACCCCAACCTTTCAATGATTATCAAAAGTTGATAATCAGGCGGATAGTTGATGTTGTGCGAAAAGCTGTATTCAATCTTGAGCCTGCCCGCATTGGCTGGGGTGTTGGAAGTGTCCCTGAGCATGTTTTTGTCCGTCGCTGGTTTATGAAACCCGGCAGTCCGGTACCTAATCCTTATGGAGGAGAAGATCAAGTCATGATGAATCCGGGGAGGCTAAATCCGAATATTGTAAAACCCGCAGGGGAACCGGATCCCGAAGTTTCGGTGATTTCTGTTCAGTCACTGGAAGGCAGGCCTCTGGCATTGCTCGCAAATTATTCCCTGCATTATGTTGGTGGCGTTCCGGGTGGGCATATTTCGGCTGATTATTTTGCAGTTTTTGCAGACCGCATTCAGGAATTACTGGGAGCCGATCGCCAGGATCCTCCGTTTGTTGGAATTATGTCAAACGGAACATCAGGTGATGTCAATAACATAAACTATGCTGTACCTGGGCAAAATTACCCACCTTACGCAAGGATGAAAATTGTGGCAGATGATGTTGCCAGGGAAGTTATGAGGGTATATCAGGAAATAGACCATCATGACTGGGCCGGTATTCAGTCGGCTCAACAGGAACTGACTTTAAAGGTCAGAAAACCTGACAGTAAAATGATCGAACATGCAAAACAGGTATTGGCAGGTTCCGATCAGCCTGTCGGCCCTCACAGAAGCAGCAAACATTATAATGAAGGTTTATTAAGCCGTCTGGAAATGCCGGATAATGTTGATGTTATCTTGCAATCATTTAAAATCGGTGACCTTGCTATAGCTACTATTCCTTTTGAAACTTTCGCAGAAATTGGCCTTGAGATCAAAGCAAAAAGTAAATACAAACCTACTTTTACCATTTCAATCGCAAACGGATCATATGGATATCTCCCTACACCCAGACAGCATGAATGGGGAGGGTACGAATCATGGACAAACAAATTTGAGTATGATGCATCAGTAAAAATAGTAAATGCTATAATTAACCTTTTTGAAAAATTTGAGTGAACAAATTTTCAGATTGTTTCAAACTCAACAGGATTTATTAATTGTCCTATTTTTTCTATTTCAACAATCACAGAATCACCCGGCTTTAGCCAGCGGGGTGGTTGTGCTGCCATTCCCACACCTTGAGGAGTTCCCGTCAATATGACAGTACCAGGTAATAAAGTAGTGCTGCCACTTAAAAATTCAATAAGTTCCCTTACATCAAAAATCATATCATTTGTGTTCCAGTCCTGCACGGTTCTACCATTTAAAATAGTTTTTATCCTCAAATCATTAGGATTTTCAATTTCATCTGAAGTGACAATATACGGGCCAAGCGGACAAAAACTATCAAAAGTCTTACCCCTGCACCACTGACCACCTCCATATCTCACCTGCCAGTCACGTGCACTTACATCGTTTGCGCATGTATATCCAAAAACATAATCCAATGCATTATTACGGCTTACATTTTTACATTTTTTACCAATAATAACTGCTAACTCACACTCATAATCCACCTCTTCACTAGCTAATTTACGGGGTATGAAAATTGGGTCACCCGGATTTTGAACAGAGTTTGCAGCCTTCAAAAACAAAATAGGTAATTGCGGAATTTTCATTCTACTTTCTTCTGCATGATGCCGGTAATTAAGGCCTATACATAAAATTGAGGGAGGTATCAACGGCGCCAATATTTTTCCTACCTCTACTATTTCGTCCAAAACTGTATAAGTATTAAAAATGGCACCCTCAATTTTGCAGACATTCCCAACTTCATCAAGCTTACCAAAAGCAATAGATCCGGAGTTATCAATATATCTTATTATCTTCATGTTAATTTATTACTTTAAAATTTATTACCCATTTAAAATATCATTCGGCCCACATCAGCGACCGGCAAATAACATAACACTGAACAAAAATTCTTACATTAAATAATAGCTGCAAGCCTCAAGCTGTAAGCTACAAGCTGCAAGCTACAAGCTGCAAGCTGCACTGACTTTTTATTCACGCATTCAATCATTCTCTCATTCAAACATTAATCAGCTGCAAGCCTCAAGCTACAAGTTGAACCTGAAACCTGAAACCTGGAACCTGAAACACTCAAACAATCAAACAATCAAACACTGAAACACTCAAACGTTTCACTCATTCTCTCATTAAAAATCAATTGTCAACTGCACC
>CAZJGI010000010.1:12038-13417 GCA_964545315.1 uncultured Prolixibacteraceae bacterium | reverse complement strand
AAACACTCAAACGTTTCACTCATTCTCTCATTAAAAATCAATTGTCAACTGCACCGGCTCCCTGCTCTCTTCGTTAATAAAATTTGATACTGTCAATCCCAGAAGCCTGATCCCTTTAATAAAAGTAATTGAATGCAGCAAAATTTTAGTTTCTGAAATTAATAATTCTTTTGATGAAAACCATTCGGATATAGTTTTACTTCTGGTATGTTGTTCAAAATCAGCATATTTAAACTTGATAGTAAGAGTTTTGGCTTTTACTTCTGCGTTTAAAACCCTTTCCCAAAGCATATCAGAAATTTTTATCATCTCTTCTTCCAGTTCATTAATTTTATAGAGGTCAGTTAAAAAAGTTTGTTCTGCTCCTACTGATTTCCGTTCATGAAATGGCTCTACCGGCCTGGAATCTTCTCCACGGCATATTTCATAAAAATAATTTCCGGCCTTGCCAAATAATCTGATCATCTCGAATCTGCTGATCCTTTTTAGATCACTCCCATACCAGATTCCCATTCTGTTTAGTTTTTCAGCAGTAACTTTACCGATTCCAAAGAACTTCCTCACCTCCAATTTATCAAGGAACGTCTGGGCCTGATCAGGAGTGATCACAAATATGCCATCAGGCTTATTAACGTCAGATGCAGTTTTAGCGAGAAATTTATTATATGAAACTCCGGCCGAAGCTGTCAAACCCGTTATCTGCTTAATCCTTAGCCGGATTTCTTTTGCAATAAGTGTTGCTGAAGGTTTACCTTTTTTTGCATAAGTAACATCAAGGAAAGCTTCATCCAGGGATAAAGGTTCAACCAAATCGGTATACTCAAAAAAAAGATCACGTATCTTTTGAGATATCTCTTTATAACGCTCAAACCGGGGCCTGACAAATATCAAATCCGGACATTTCCTCTTAGCTAATTTGGATGACATAGCGGAACGGACTCCATATCTTCGGGCTTCATAGCTGGCGGCAGCCACAACTCCCCGCTCTCTGGAACCTCCTACTGCTACGGGTTTGCCTTTTAATTTTGGATTATCGAGTTGTTCAACCGACGCAAAAAAGGCATCCATGTCAATATGAATTATTTTTCTGATTTCTCCCAATTAAGCAAGTAACTATAAAAAATATCAATAAATCTCAACATTTGAAATTATTGGACAGGCTCTTGAATCAGTGATATTGATTTTTACTTTATCAGTCTCAACAGGTTCTATGGGAACAATCCTCTTATATCCTATTGTTGTCCCGTCACCAACCTTAATCCAATTGCCATCATTGAGAACTTCAATATAAAATGATTTGACACGCTGTCCTAAATTTATATATTCCTGCATCAACACATAACTTATTTCCCGGGGTGCGTCAAATTCAAAAAGTATAG
>CAZJGI010000010.1:0-11938 GCA_964545315.1 uncultured Prolixibacteraceae bacterium | reverse complement strand
TCCTGCATCAACACATAACTTATTTCCCGGGGTGCGTCAAATTCAAAAAGTATAGTTCCACTCTTAACGTGATCATCAGTAGCCCAATATGTTTCCTGATCATTATCTATTAGTTGCTTTCCCTTATATTTTTCATGTCTTCCCCGATATGAGTCAACACTGACTTTGGCTTCCACGGCCAAATTATCAGAAAAATTATCCTCAATCATTTTTTTCCACCCGATCAGTGACCTGATGTCATTTTCATGTATCAATCCCCGTTTATCAGGAGCTACATTCAGTAACAAGGGAGAGCCTCTTCCTACTGATTTTAAATATATATCAAATAACGCATCAGGAGTTTTAACCAGGCTGTCCTCACGGGAATGATAGAACCATCCGGGCCGGATAGAAACATCGACCTCTGCCGGCATCCAATACTCACCATATTCGCTTCCTACATTTAACAAATCACCGCGTTCCTTACCAAATGCCCGGAGTGTGTCGGGTGTGCTCATGTTCCAGTTAGTTTCTCCTGCAAATCCCCTCTCATTTCCACACCACCGGCTATCACAAATTGCTGAAGACCTGGCATCTCCTCTTATAATAGTTTCAGGATTATACTCCCGTATTATACTGAAGGTCTTATCCCATTGATAATAAACCTGATCATCAATTCTCCTGCTTTCCCTTGCTCCTCCATAATAGCCATCCCCACCGTTAGCTCCGTCAAACCAAATTTCAAATATTGGCCCATATTTACCTAACAATTCCTTTAACTGATTTTGATAATATTCAGTATATACAGTTGACGCATAACCGGCATGGTTTCTGTCCCAGGGAGACAGATAAATCCCAAATTCAAGCCCTTGCTTTTCGCATGCATTTTTCAAATCTCCCACAACATCCCCCTTTCCATCACGCCATTTTGAATTTTTAACGCAATGCCCAGTATAATCGCTTGGCCAGAGACAGAATCCATCATGATGCTTTGCCGTAAGTATTACACCCTTAAAACCGGCTTCCTTAAAAACCTCTGCCCATTGATCAGGATTAAAATCAACCGGATTAAAAATATCGGGATCTTCATCTCCATAACCCCACTCTTTGTCGGTAAAAGTATTTACTGTAAAATGAACAAATGCAAAAAGTTCTTTTCTCTGCCATTCCACCTGATGAATATTCGGAACAGGATGCAGAGGAGCAGGAGGATCAACTTCAGGAATATCACAAGAAAAAATAAACAGTAAGATTAAAAGGGCTATAACTCTCATAATAATTATTTTAATACAACAATATTATTACTTTATTCTTAATTAGCACGATAACAAATAAAAATGTTTCTAATTTTGAAAATCATCATAATCGAAAATACATATAATTATGGTTTTGCAAAGAATTTATTTGATCTGGATATATTTATTTCTGTTTTCCATGTTAACCAGTGCTCAGAATTATGCCACTTTCACTGACAGTTCATTAACAATCGACAATGGTTTGGTTGAGCGCAAAATTGAGTTCAGAGATGGTATTGTCTCCACCAAACACCTTAAACTAAAAGGCAGTAATTTGAAATTCAGCGCAGGTGATCCGCAGGAATTTTCACTATATATCAATGGACAGTATTGTGACGGCCGTTCCGGTTGGAAAATAATATCTGTCAAACCTGCCGGAGATAGTAACATGGGTAGCGGAGCCACTATTCAACTACAGGGCACAAAAGAATTTGACAATATAACACTGGAAATCACCTACCTCCTTTATCCTGATCTGCCTGTAATACGCAAACAGATAAATATTTTAAATAACACCGGGAACGAGATAATGATTGAATCATTAGATGTGGAAAAATTGATTTTGGGATTTACCTTCGTTTCATCAGTTGTTTATAAAAATTACGGAAGACAAAAGCATTTGAGTACATATACAGGCGACTGGGATGATCCTTTAACAGCTGTTCATTCCTATTCTCATAATGCAGGCATTCTGCTTGGCAATGAAGCTCCGGGGGTACTTAAAAGGACAGCTTACAATACAGAATATAACAATATTGAAGTAGGTCTCACTCACAAGGATGACGACTATCCGTTCAGGAAATATATTAAAGATGGTGAACAATGGGCCGGTCCCCGCGTATTCATAATTCCTTATGCCGGCACTTCTGACCCCTGGCAGGTGATGAATACTTCACTGGCAGACTTTGTGCGCCGCCATTCAGGCCTCCGGATAAATAACACAGGAAACAGACCTGCGGTTATGTATAATAACTGGGCACCTTTCAGGGATAATATAAACGATACCCTTATCATAAACCTGGCAAAAACAGCCGCGGAACTGGGAGTCACACATTTTACCATTGATGCAGGATGGTATACAACAGAAGAGAATTTGGGTAAAAATGTTTCATGGATAGATAATATGGGTGACTATGTTCCTGATAACAAAAAATTTCCTGACGGCATTAAACCCGTTTTCGAAGAAATCCGAAAATTAGGCCTGAAACCGGGATTATGGATTAGCGTCGGCTCTGCAGCAAAAGCATCACAAGCCTTGAAAAATAACCCCGAATGGGCTGTCAGGGATGATAACGGCGATCTTGTAAACCTTCATAGCCCTGACAGTGAAAGAGACCAGTGGACCATGTGTTTCGGCACTGAATGGAAGGAATATATAAAAAACAAAATCCTTAATCTTGTCAGGGAATTAAACCTAAGCTATGTCAAGCTCGATTTATCAGTTGTAACAAGCGCATATTCAACGGAAATAAATAAGGCAGGTTGTTCGGCAAAAGATCACCCTTTTCATAAAGACAGGGAAGAATCATTAATTGTAATTTATGAAAGACTGTTCGAGCTTTTTGATGAATTACACCAGGAAGCACCTGACTTATATATTGATTGTACATTTGAAACTGCCGGCAAACTGCAACTGATTGATTATGCTTTCTGTCAGCATGCAGAAGGAAATTGGTTAACTAACATCGGAGAGACATTCCCTGTTGGGGCATTCCGCATTCGTAATTTGGCATGGTGGAAATCCCCTGTTATACCTGCTTCTTCGCTTATAATAGGCAATCTCCAAATGAACAGCCCTGAATTTATTCAGGAATTGAAAACATTAATTGGATCATTTCCCATCGTCCTCGGTGACCTCAGACAACTTTCTGAAGAGAAAAAGGTTGAAATCAAACAGTGGATAAGCTGGATTTCAGAAATGCAGCAAAAATATGATTACGATCTCTACAGGCAAGATATACCGGGATTCGGAGAACCTATGGAAGGATCATGGGACGGATGGATGCGAATAAATACTGATTCCAAAAAGGGAGGTATAATTGGGGTTTTCAGACACGGATCACTTGATAATGAACGAAGAATTTCCATTCCGGGATTAAGCAAAAACGACAATTATAAAATTAAAAGAGCTCCTCTGGGTGAAGAGATATCAGTGATGAACGGTGAGGATTTGGCTAAACAAGGTTTTAAGGTTTTTCTGGAAAAAAATTATGATAGTGTAATATTTGAAATTGAGTTGGCCGAATAAAAAAATTAGAGACTACCCATCGACAAACTGTCAGATAACAGATAAGGGAATAAACGCATATAACGTTTATATAAAGACTTCTAATATATATTTCAGCAAGCTTCACTGCTAAGATTCAAAATTTATTTAAAAAAAATTGGTTGTAAATCAAATTTGTTGTAAATTTTACATAAAATATTTTTTTGTACAATAAAATACAGTATGGCATTAGGAGGATCAATTATTTTGCTCATTAACTTTTACAATATTAAATATCTGAATATAAATATTTTAAATTAATAACAATGGTACTACACACAAAAATAGGTAATGAATATTTACCGGAAGAAGTTGCCAGTCCAAACCGTCTGACCAACTATTATGAATCTTATGTTTTAATTCCGAACCTGGGCCCTTTGCTTTATTCCAGGATTTACAGTAAGCTTAAACAAATTATAGCTGACTTTGCCAGGTCAATACGCGTTATTGAAAATGTAGAAAACTTTCATAAAAAATATGGTCAAATACCTAAAACACCAACTGTCACTGAAATTATTCGTGATTACGGTCAGCCATCTGATTGGAGGATCGCGGAGTCTATCAACGTCAATCCCCGGGCAGCCACAGGTGTTCGAATTATAAGAGAGACAGGAAGAGAAATAACTCCGGAATCTTTAGAAAAAAGCAATGAAGAGTTAAAACCGCTTATCAATATAGAAACTGCCAGGGCAATCATTAAGCAGGATCCAAAAACAATATTATCATATCTTAAATCATCAGGGACAAATTTGATCAAAACAGCCCCGATAATCAATACGGATATTAAGGAAATTGAACGTTCGTTTGACTACAAATCGATCATTTCTGAATTATCGGAAGATAATAAGATTATTTCTGCCCTGGTTGACAACAATTTATTTTTTAAAAAGGAAGGAATTGCTGATCAAACTTTGTTATCAGCAAGTAAAGAAGAAAAAGTAAATATTTTAGTCAATAACCTGCAGCAAACAAAAAGGAGAATAAATATATCCCCTGAAATTGACAGTTTATGTAAAAGTTTAATAGATACCTTATTGAAAGACTCTGACCTGTCTGCTTACAAAATCAAAATATACAGACTGTTAACTATTTATTTAAATAATATATTCAATAAATATGAGATAGTACATCCATCAGACTCTGTCAAAATCGCTGAAAGCTGTGAATGGGCATTTGCACGTAAAGAAAAAATTACAATTGACCTTAAGAAGCCTATGTTCCGGGGACCACTGAGTGTAAATTGCGTAGCACCGTCAAGCGAACTTAAACTTACTGAATCAGAGAGCCGGATGAGAACCTCTGCTTCTCAGTCTATGATGAGCAGCAGGGATGATTTAAAAGTATACAACAGCATATCCTCAGAAGTAAAAAATAAGCTGGGTATATTGTTCGACTATGGATCCAACCTCGGACAGACAATGAGTGAACAGGGTTATTCACAGGATAATATGCAAAGTGAAAAACGTGCAAGGGTTGAATCAGCTTTAAGAGAAATATCGCAACAAAACAGCTCCTTTAACCTGACCTCTGAAACAGTATCTTCATCGCTTATCAGGGAATACAAAACAGAAGGGAAAGATCCCAAATATGCGACCAGTGAAATGTCTTTTGAAGTATTTTCGCCGGTAGGGGTAAAACACTACCTGGAAGATATAAATGCCGTATGGTGCCCTCGCATAAGAAATCCGTTCAGAGGATTAAGAAAAAATCTAAATAAATATTGGCAACAAACTTTTCATCAGTACGTTCTTGAAAACTATGTAATTGATCCCCTTGAACCTATACCTTCTTACGAAAATATCAGCAGGGTATCAAAAAATACCGATTATGAAACTAACCCGGGAACTCATTCAAAAAGTGTTGTTTTTGAATTAACAAAACAGGAAATACAAACCGGTTATCGATTTGGGAAGGATATCCGGCTTTCATTCAAACAGCACTGCGACTGGTATGAAAACTGTTATGAGGAAGATGACTATATGATGAAAATTGACAGTATTGAGAGAAATCCGGGTGATACAATGGTCACTGTTAATGTTACTTGGGATGTGGCTGATGTTACGGGGAATGATCCTGACAGGACTTATTTAGAAGTTTCAATAGATAAATTCAAAGAGACAGAGGCATACAGACAGGAGTTAAAGCAATACAAGGAAACCGTGCAAAAAATAAATCCCGCAAGACGTAATGCAATCGAAGTCCAGGCCCTGAAATATGCAAATCTTAAACGTGATGAATTAATAAAAAAATACGAGAGCAATACGAACAGCTTAAAAGATTTTGCCTTTTCATCATTGATCAGAAAAATGTTTAATAACAACATTTCAGATGGTAACTGGTCATATTACCAGGGTATAATAAGAACCTGCATTGATTGGGACAGAAGTCATATGGATGCTGAACCTTGTCAAATAGAAAGTCTTTATTATAATGAGTTGTCTCCTTATCACTTTTTAAATATTCCGTCAGTGCGTTTCTTCATGACATTAAAAAAGGATGCTGAAGGAGTATTTTTCGATACCATGAGAAAAGTAGTGGACCCGAATTGGAGATCCCTTTTTGATAAAGTGGAAAAGTATATAAAACAGCAACGTAATTTATTCAATAGTTCACCTGATTCGGCCAAATTACTGGATTCTTATGACTCCGAAATTGTATTGGGACGACATCTTGAAGCTGTATTAAGTAACAAGCCATTTTCAGAATAAGATAATGAAGAATCTCTTAAAGCCTCTGGTTGAAACTCCGCCTGTTCAAACAAACGAGAGTGATGGAATTATTGATACTTCAACAGACCATCTGAAGGCTATAAGATATCCTAACAGGATACATGATATTGCAGTGGTCGGAAAAAAAAGCGACTGGCACAGGTCATTCCTGATCAGGCCGAAATACGGGGGCCGTTTCTTCTTTATGATCTATCCTTCAGGATATTTCAGCAGTGAAACATTAATTACCCGGCAATTTAACCTGCAGGCTTTTAACAGTCAGCCTGTGGTATTGGACATTACTGTCCCTCCTTCATTAAGATTATTTGACAAATGGGAATGGAAAGTATATAAAACAGAAGGGGCAAATGATGATGAAGATATGTTTGATGAACGTGACGGGTTGGAGATATCGGATGGAATGCTGACAGGGAAAAGCGCCTCACAAGCTGCCAGGTTTGCAATGCGGGAAAAATCATACAGCACTCTGTTATATCATACCAGGCCTGTCATTACAGGGGAGGTTTCGTTTGAAGAAGAAAGGTCTTCTGAGAATGCAAAAATTGCACTGTGGTCATGTCATCAGCCTTATGGGTCTGAGAACGGCGCAGCAGTGATCAAACAAGAGAGTGAAAGAATACTGACATGGTACAAGTCGGAGATGGAAAAATTCTCACCCCATTTAATATGGATGCTGGGCGACAGTGTATATTCCGATGGAACCGGGTCCCTGGATTTTGTTAAGCAGGTATATGACAAAGGAAGCTGGCATGAAAGCTCCGTAATGAGAAAAGACCTTTTGTCGCTTTACAGGTTAAATTACAGGTATCACTGGGGATTTGAATCTATGCAGAAAATAATGAGGAAATTTCCGCATTTAGGGATGTGGGATGACCATGAGATCAGGGATGGATATGGAAGTGAAGAGAGTGATTTTAAGGATTGTAATATAGCTATAAAGCAAATTGCCACCCAGGCAGCCCAGGAATATCTCTTTCAGTACAGTCCTGTATTAAGAAGTGAAACTACAAAGAACAGTTCGGTCGACAAACATCAGGCTTATGTCAATAATCCTGTTGCTGCATTTATCTTTGATGGCAGGAATTCCAGAAATTATGGTGAGAACATGCCCATACCATCAGAGGTACCACTTCTTGCATCGACCCTCTCAGGTTTGATCCTGGGAGCTGTCACCGGAGGTGTATTGGGAGCTGCAGCGGGTACGGCAGCAGGATTGGTTACCGGCGCCAGACTGACCAGTGAAATTATTGACATCTATCGATGGAATAATCCCGGGGAGGTGGTTTCTGACCTGCAGCTTCAGGATTTTCAAAGGTTTTGTAACCATATTAAGGGACAAGCCCATATTAAATATCTTCTCCTCGGAAACAGTGTACCTTTTATCTATATACTTGATTTTGTAGAAGCTATTGCAGCAGAGTCAGCCCTTGCAGGCACAGATGCCGGAACCAACATCCGTGATGACATTCGTGACAGCTGGCATTCTCCGGCTAACAGAAAACAACTTGGCAAACTTATTGAGATATTAAGGGAATTACATCACGACAGGAGGGACATAGAGATAATTAACCTGTCGGGCGATATCCATATTTCCAATGCTTACATTTTTCAACCCGAAGGTTTTAGAAAACCTCTTTACCAGGTCACTTCATCTGCCCTAACCAATAACCCTCCCAGTCAGGAGAGTTTTCTTAACTTAATAAGTGTGGGGGGACCGCTTAGCTTTAATGCGACCTCAAAAGAGTTAGGGGAAATGGAAAGGTTATGGCAGGTTGGTAAAAACCAAAATTTTATGACAATTAATGCTGACAGCAATTCTATAATCCTCCATTTGCATGTATATAATAAGGAAGATACCGATTCGCCCGAGGCAGACAGAATTTTAACGATCAGGCCAGATCAGGGATATATCCTGACCTGAATCGAAATAATTACTAAATTCGACCTTCTCTATAATTTTATTAATCAGGTACCTAAAAAGTTTTTGGGTTAGATCGTATTTTGTAATATTTACAAGGTATTATTCCAATTAACAGTCAACAAAAAAAAATTATTCAGAAAATCATTCTCCAGTTATTTCCTTTAATTTATTAAAGAAAGCTTTTTTTCTTTCTGAGTTTATTTTCCAGTCGACAGGAACAGACTGATAGCCCTCCTCAAATCCTTCCCCTTCAAACCGGTAATCAAAATACCCCCATGAGGCATACTCTTTTACTGCATTAACAAAATTATTTTCAGGTTTCTCAAAATCAAAATGATCATCTTCATTGAAAAGAACAGGTTGGTTCCTGTATTCTTTAATTCTTCTGACATCTTTGACCATTTTAGTTATTCCTGCCGGGTCTTTAACTCCGTTTCCATGAATAAGAATGAAATCGCTCGCCTCAACAACTTTACTTCCCGGTATTTGTCCTCCTCCATAACTGGTACCAACCAGAAATCTGTAATTATCATACTTTCTGTCCCTGACATGCTGTATCAATTCATGCACTCTGTCAGGTCTGAGTATCACATGATCATATGGCTTTGTCATTGTTTCATTGCAGACTTCAATGATAACATTTCTGTATCTCTTTGAATACAGCCAGTCCAATGTATTATCTACCGCCCGGACGATTGCCTGTTCATCTTTTACACGCTCATCCTGTCCAAAATAAAATATTCCCAAGATTACCACCATGCCTAGTTCATCAGCTTTATCAATAATTTTCTCCAGCCTTTTCATATAATCTTCCCTCAGGGACCCATCGTCCATTATTGCAGAATTATGCCAGGGTTGTGACTTTGAATAACCCTGAGGGCTTCCCCCCTGAAGATTGATGGTAAAGGCCAGCAGACCATGAGCCCTCCAGGCCGGCATAGCTTCTGTAAACTCCCGCGTATTCCTTTCTGCATCCCACACTTTAGTATCCGGATACGCCCATAAATGTTTGGTGTCCGGATTCAAATCGTCAAAAATTCCCTGAACCATTCTGGAGTTGAATAACAAACCCTCAATTTTATGACCTTGCCAATATCTGCCTTCATACGTAAGTTCACCATTAATATAAAACTGATCACCTCTTATGGATACCTCAGTTTTTATTTTATTACTACAAGAAGCAAACAACACAATTGAACAAATAAAAGCTAACATGTAAAATTTATTAATTTCTGTAAAACATAGATATTTTTGCATATTGAATGATTTAGTTATTGAATCTATCAGGCAAAATTCTTAAGTCACAAAACTATTTAAGAATTAACGGTATAAAAGTAAAAATAATATGAAACGAGCATCCCTGTTAAAATTGGGAACAAAGAAGCTGATTAAAAAAAATGCGAGTTCCCCCGATTAAAACCGGGACAGGCTATATGATACATTTGAGAATCAATAATATTAATCGTATGAATTAAGAATTCTTTACAGTAACTTTGAGATAAAAAATTAAACAAGCAAAAATCTATTGTATATAATACTGAATATAAATACTTTATAAGCTATTTTCAGATGAAACGAACATGAACTTTTTTGAACAAAAATTTCACAAAAGAAAATGTTTAAAAAAGTTTATTTGAGAACGAAGTGGTTACATTCGTTCTCAAATTTTTAATTAATTTATTTACAAGTAATTACAAAATTTAAAATGAATGAAAAGACAAATCATTACAGGAATACTATTGATAATAATATCCATTAGCGGCTGTATTAATGACAAAGTAAATGACAATATTCCCCTGGCTCCCACTCAAAACAGGAGGCCTGAAAATTTTAAACCATTTAAATATGAATATTCACCGGAAGATTTAAAGGTAAATTTTTCAGACGAGATGATGCAACTTGCAGCCATACAATATGAAAAACTACAAAAACTCAACAGCACCGGAAAATGGAAGCCAACTCTTGAATCAATAGAAAGTCATGAGACCCCGGAATGGTTCGAAGATGCTAAATTTGGCATGTTTATCGACTGGGGCCTTTGGTCGGTAGCGGGGTGGGCCCCCAAAAAAGAGAATAGTAAGGCTATGTACCCCGATTGGTATGAAAAATGGATGTATACAGATTCTGCTACTATTGGATACCATAAAAAAAATTGGGGAGAAGATTTTGAACGTGACAATTTTATCCCATTATTCACAGCCGAAAAGTATAATCCGGAAAAATTAGCAGGTATAGCATCAGAGGCAGGCATGAAATATATTGTTCCGTTTTGTAAACATCACGCCGGATTTTGTCTTTGGCCATCGTCTTTCACACATCGGGATGCTTATAATATGGGACCGAAAAAAGATTTAATAGCCCCCTTGGTTGAATCGTGTAAAAAAGAAGGACTTAAATTTGGTTTCTACTTTAGTCTGGAAGAATGGGAGTACCCTTTAATAAGTGATGATAATAAGTTAGCTGTCCGTCGTTGGGGTGGAAAAACGGTACCTTATTCAAGTAATATTGACAGACAATTTTCCGGGAAGGTACCGGTAAAAAATTTTGCAGGGCAATATATTGTTCCGCAGGCTACAGAATTTATAGACAAATATGATCCTGACATTCTCTGGTATGATGGTGAATGGGATACCTCTGTAAAAGACCTCCAAAGCTATGAAATAGCTGCATATTTTTATAATAATGCGGAGGGAAGGAAGGAAGTGGCCTTGAATGACCGATTGGGACTATCAGTAAATGATCCCAGTTATGAATCCCTCCCGGGGCCTGACAAGGATAAAAAAAGGAGATGGCATCGATTTGTAAGTGGTGATTTTTTTACAAGTGAATATCATAGTCATGCCAATGAGGACTTACAAAGACATGCATGGGAGGAATGCAGGGGCATTAGCCAGTCATTCGGGTATAACTGGCAGGACACAGATGAAAATGTAATAAGCCCGAAAAAGTTCATTGATATGTTCACAGATATAGTAGCTAATGGAGGAAATTTGCTGTTAATAGTTAATCTTGATGAACAGGGAGCATTACCGAAAATTCAGGAAACACGGCTGAAAGATATTGGCAAATGGCTGAAGGTAAACGGGGAAGGTATCTATAATACACGTCCTTATTCTGTTCAGTCAGATGGAATAGTTGCATATACAATGAGTAAAGACGGGCAATTCCTGTATGCGATTTTAAAAGAATGGCCCGGCAATATGATTTCTCTCAAAGGTATTAATGCGAAACCAGGGAGTAGGGTTGAGATGTTAGGGTATGATCATTCACTTGACTGGTCTAATACCGATGCTGATTTGAACATAAAATTGGATGACAATTTACAAGATGAAAATCAGAGGCCTTGCAAACATGCATGGGTAATTAAAATATTAAAAGTTAAAGCTTAAAAAAAAATTTATAAAGATTTTTAACTTTTTATGAAACATGCTTTCAATAATTACAGTAATAATGTAAAATCATAAATTAAGAAAGCTATGAAAGGAATTAATTTTTTATTTTGGGTTGTTGTATTTTCATTAATATTCACCTCCTGCAAGAAAGATGAAGTAGGATCATCAATTACTGAAGATGTAATGGAACAGGAAGCAGAAATTGAACTCCTGTTATCTGACCTGGATGCATTCTCGGAAGAAGTAATTGAAGACCAGCTATTTAGACTTAAATCGGCAACATTAGGTACAACAAATGAGGAAGATTCCTGTCCGGTGATAACATGGGACAGGGATTCCGAACCGAGACAGATAAT
>CAZJGI010000009.1:0-74404 GCA_964545315.1 uncultured Prolixibacteraceae bacterium | reverse complement strand
ATGCTAATGATCATTACCTACCCTCTGATTAAGGGTGATCCAAAAATAAAAATCTGGTTTAAGCGGCTGGCACTGCCGGTAATTATTTTATTTATCCTGTTTAGAATTTATATTGCCGTGGATTCAATTCCAAACATTGGAAAAATAAAAATCACCTTTTACAACAGAAAGGCACATGCTTTGGAAATTAAAGATATGGCAGATGGCAAGAAAGTTGGTTTCTTCAATAATTATGCAGCAATCAGTAATTATATTTTTTATACAGGCGATTCGGCAGTACATCTGTCAACCCCTGATTATCGCTATAGCCAGTATGATTTATGGGATGACGAAAAATATGCAAGGGGCCGGCCTTTAGTTGCAATTCAATCGAAACATCTGGATCCTCCAAACCTTACAAGAATGGCAACAGGTGAGATGAAAGGATTTATTAATATCGCAGAATTCCAGCCCCTTAACAAACTTGAACTGAAAATCGGGGAAATTAATAAATCAGGTAATAATTTAAACATCGAATTCATACTGACTAATTATGATAACTTCTCTGTCTTTACTGACCATATTTCAGAACCGGCCATATGTTTAGCACAGGATAAAAGTGAAATTTATTCGGTCAGTTTAAAAAGTTTACTACAAAAAAATGAAATCAGGCATGATGAAAGCGTAAAGGTAAATCTGACAATTCCTGAAAATAATGTTGACATAGAAAAACCTTTAACAGTCTATACACGTTCACGGGAAAACATTCGCGGGGAAATGGTATCCGTCAAACTCCGGGCTCATTTTTGAAGAGTTTGAGGATAACAAGCGTTAAAGACACAAAATTATCTCATAATTACGCCGTTTTCCCTCAGATACTTTTTTAATACGGGGATTAAAATCTCGTTATAATGAAAGATACTGGCTGCCAGTCCTGCATCAGCTTTCCCATTTATAAACAAGTCGAGGAAGTGTTCCATTGTTCCGGCCCCACCTGAAGCAATTACCGGTATTTTAAGTGTTTCTGACAATCTAGCAAGCTGTTTGTTAGCAAATCCGTTTTTAGTCCCGTCATGGTTCATAGACGTAAAAAGTATCTCTCCTGCACCCCTTGATTCAGCCTCTTTTGCCCAAGAGAAGAGTTCTTTTTCAGTACGTATCCTTCCTCCGTTAACAGTAACTGTCCAATGATCATTCTCATCACCCCACGCGTCTATTGCAACCACTACAAACTGGCTTCCAAAACTGCGGGCAATATCATTGATTAGCTTAGGATTAATCACAGCCGAAGAGTTTATTGATATTTTATCGGCGCCTGCGCTGAGTAACCTGTCGGCATCGGCCAGTTCACTTATACCTCCTCCCACTGTAAAAGGAATATTAAGATGTAAAGCTATCCGTTTAACCAGGTCAACAAAAGTTTTTCTACCCTCATGAGTAGCAGTTATATCAAGAAAGACAAGCTCATCAGCTCCCTCCGAGGCATACCTGGCGCCCAGTTCAACAGGATCACCCACTTCACGTATATCAACGAAGTTGATCCCCTTAACAGTCTGCCCACCCCTAATATCGAGACATGGAATTATTCTTTTTGCCAGCATTAAGACAAGTTGTATTTTTTTATGTCTTCTAAACTTATTTTACCCTCATAAATGGCTTTTCCGGTAATCACACCCGGGACATTCATTTCCGCCAGTTTAATTATATCATCCATTGAGGCAATACCTCCGCTTGCAATCAATTCTATATCAGGTAATCTTTCCAATATCTCCCGGTATAAGCCAAAGGAAGGCCCCGAGAGCATTCCATCGCAGTTTATATCTGTTGATATAACTTTTACTATTCCTTTATTATGAAATGCTGAAATATAATCCACAACAGGCAGTTCTGTTATTTCCAGCCAGCCATTAACAGCAATCATTCCCTCTTTTGCATCAGCTCCCAGTATTATTTTTTCACTGCCGAATCTCTCCAGCCATCCGATAAAAATATCAGGTTGTTTAACAGCAATACTTCCGCCTGTTACCATTGCTGCACCACAATTGAACGCTGTTTCAACATCTTTATCTGATTTCAAACCACCCCCGAAATCAATTACCAGTTCCGTTTCAGAAGAGATTTGATCCAATATTTTATAATTAACAATATGATTTGCTTTTGCCCCGTCCAGATCAACCAGGTGAAGTCTCTTAATTCCAGCCTCTTCGTACATCCTGGCAATTTTCAACGGATTATCATCATATACAATCTTCCTCTCATAATCTCCCTGGGCCAGGCGTACACATTTCCCGTCAATGATATCAATAGCCGGAATAATCTCAATTTTTGACATACATAATATGTTAGGATATTTAAATAGTAATACTGTTACTAAAGGTTTTCCAAAATCATCTTTAACACTGCCTGTGCGGTAATTTCCCTGTTAGCTGCCTGCTCGACGACAATGGAAGACGGGCTGTCGAGCACTCCGTCAGTTACCACCACATTTCTTCTCACAGGCAGGCAGTGCATAAAGTATGCATTATTTGTAAGGGCCATTTTATCTGTTGTAACTGTCCACTTAGAATCATTTGAAAGTATCTGGCCATAATAGGTATAAGATGACCAATTTTTGGCATAAATAAAATCGGCATCTTTAAAAGCTTTATTCTGGTCATATTCAACTTTCAGTCCACCCATGAACCGGGGTGCAAGTTCGTAGCCTTCAGGATGAGTAACCACCAGTTCATAATCAGTTTTCCGCATCCATTCGACGAATGAGTTGGGAACGGCCTGTGGTAGTGCTTTAGGATGAGGTGCCCAGGTAAGCACAACCTTTGGGCGGGGTTTCTTTTTGAACTCTTCAATGGTAACAAGGTCTGCATAACTCTGAAGAGGATGCCTGGTTGCTCCCTCCATGCTAATTACCGGTACCCCGGCATAATCCAAAAACTGATTAAGTATATCTTCGGAGTAATCATTTTCCCTGTCTTCAAATCGTGCAAATGCCCTGACTCCGATAACATCGCAATATTTGCCAATCACAGGAATAGCTTCCAGCAGATGTTCAGGTTTATCTCCATCCATTACCACGCCCATTCCTGTTTCCAGTTGCCAGCTATCCTTGTCCACATTCACCAACATAGTATTCATGCCAAGGTTCATAGCTGCTTTCTGAGTACTAAGGCGGGTACGCAGGCTGGGATTGAAAAAAATTAATACCATAGTCCTGTTTTTCCCAAGATGCTGATAGGCAAAACGGTTCTTTTTTATCTCAAGGGCTACTCTGACAGCCTCTTTTAAATCAGGAATATCCTCAACAGATGCGAATTTTTTCATAACATCAAAAAATAATTACGGGCGTATCTGCCCCTGTCCTTCAATTATCCATTTATAACTTGTCAATTCTTCGAGAGCCATAGGTCCACGCGCATGAAGTTTCTGTGTACTTATTCCAATTTCTGCCCCCAGCCCAAATTGGGCACCATCGGTAAATGCTGTTGATGTATTTGAATAAACAGACGAAGCATCAACCATCTTTCTGAATGTTTCGATGCGTTCACTATTTTCAGAAATAATTGCTTCGCTATGTTTAGATGTATATTTATTAATATGCACAATAGCATCATCAAACCCAGCAACCGTTTTAACTGCCATTTTTAATGAAAGAAATTCAGTGCCAAACGATTCTTTGGTTGCTTTCAGCAGAAAATTATCAGGATATAAGCCCTTTAGTTGTCTGAATGCTTCTTCATCTGCATAGATAATCACTCCTGCTCCTCCCAGTCTTTCTGTCAGCTTTGGCAGATCGGAAAGACGTTTTTCGTGAATTATCAGACAATCAAGTGCATTACATACCGAGGGTCTCCGTGTTTTCGCATTAAATAATATTTTTTCACCTTTCCCTGTATCCCCAAATTCATCAAAATAGGTATGGCAAATACCTGCACCTGTCTCTATTACCGGTATGGTGGCATTTTCACGAACAAAATTGATGAGTCCCTGGCTGCCTCTTGGAATTATCAGGTCAATATATCCATGTGCTTTCAACATTTCATTTGTCTCTTCACGGCCGGACGGCAAAAGAACTACTGTATTTTCATCAAGGCCGAATTTCGTTAAAACCTTTTTAATTACCGAAACTATTGCCTGATTAGAGTAAATTGCATCGCTTCCTCCTTTAAGAACACAAGCATTACCTGATTTCAGGCACAGGGAAAAAACATCAAAAGTAACATTTGGCCTTGCTTCATAAATAATTCCAATTACTCCGAATGGTACAGTTATTTTTTTAATAATTAACCCATTAGGCCTTACTGTTTCTTTCAGGATTTTGCCGACCGGACTTGGTAGTTCCGCAACATTTCTTATATCCCCTGCTATACTATTGATCCTCTCATCCGTTAATTTAAGTCGGTCATATTTAGGATCGTCCGGGTCCATCCTGTTAAGGTCTTTTATATTTTCCCCCAAAATGAATCCGATATTTTCTTCTGTTTCACGTGCAAGATCAAGCAGGAGATTTTTAATAGTAATATCCTCTGCCAGGTTTAGCTTTCTTGAAGCTTCCACCACACTTATAAGTTGTTTTTCTATCTTCATAACATCCTATTTATAACGTTCTTTTAAGTTCTATCAACATACTAACAGCTCTTATCCAATCAAATAATAATAATCAAAAAAGGTCCCTCTCCCGGGGGAGGGAGAGGGGGGCTCAGAACTCCTACATTAAGGCATAATAAGGGGAGAAAAGAGAGATCATAAGATATTCTGAGCCTTTTTTTTATTTTTTTCTATATACAAATAATCATAATGAACCAGGGCTTTTTGCTTTTTCGATTTTTTCTCTATTGCCAGCCTGTCAGATCCGAAATTAGCTCTGCCGATGCCTACCAGGTTTGCTGTCTCATCAATTATTCTTACGAGATCACCTTTCCTAAAATCCTTTTCCACGCTTATCACTCCCACTGGAAGCAGGCTTGCCGCTTTATCAGATAAAAGTGCATCAGAAGCACCTTTGTTAATAATAACTTTACCTTTTGTAAAGCCGTCTGAATATGCAATCCATTTTTTAACTCCACTGGATGCTTTTTTACTGGGCTCAAAAAAAGTATGCTCTGAAAAATCCCTGTTCTTTAATAAGTCTATCAGCACATTTTCTCTCATCCCGTTAGCAACGTGAACACTGATACCCGAATTAGCAAGTTTCCTGGCAATTTTAAATTTAGTTATCATACCACCCCTGCCTAAAGGGGACTTCTCCTCAGAGACAGTTTCAACCGGTTTTGTATCATCAATACCGATTGTATGTATAAGTTCGGCATCTTTATTTTTAGGATGTGTATTATACACACCGTCAACATCAGTGAGAATAATCAGAGCCTCAGAATTTGCCATTGAAGCTATTAATCCGGACAGCTCATCATTATCGGTAAACATCAGTTCGGTAACAGAGATTGTATCATTTTCATTTACAATCGGGATCACTCTGTTTTCCAGCAATGTAGACATACAATTCTTCATATTCAGATAGTGCCTTCTGCTGGAAAAGTTCTCTTTGGTTGTCAACACCTGGGCACAAACTAATCCGTGTTCATGAAAGAAATCTGAATATCTGCTGATCATTTTTACCTGGCCAAGAGCTGCCCAGAGCTGTCTTTTAGAGACCGAATCAGTCTTTCTTAAAGGCTCCATCACAGCTTTACCTGCAGCAACAGCGCCTGATGATACCAATATTACCTCTACTCCGCTTTTATGCAGACAGGCAATCTGATCAACCAGGTGGGCGATCCGGGAAACATTCAATGTACCATCACTTTTTGCAAGTACATTACTGCCAATTTTAACCGTAATCTTTTTGTATCTGAAATACATTTATTAATTATCTGACCAGTTTATCTTCCAATTTTATTATAAGATGCCATTATACCTTTTATTACAGATGAACTGAAACCTTCATGTTCCATTTCATTCAATCCGGTGATAGTTATGCCCCCCGGGGTAGTAACCTTGTCTATTTCTTTTTCAGGATGATGTCCTGTTTCTAACAGCAGATCAGCGGCACCCTTAACAGTTTGAGCTGCAATATATGCTGCTGTTTCTGCACCAAATCCGATCTCAATTCCTCCCTCAATTGCGGCTCTGATAAACCGCAATGCGAATGCTATCCCGCATGATGATAAAACTGTTGCAGCTGCCATCTGATCTTCAGGTAACTGAATTGTTCTGCCCAAATTATCAAATAATTCAGTTACATAATTCAGATCACTTTCACTGCCACCCTTACCGGTAATGCATGTAAGCGATTGGTGTATGGCAATTGCAGTATTGGGCATTGCCCGATATACAGGAATGTCTTCACCGCATATCTTTTGAAGCTGTACTATACTGATTCCTGCGGCTATTGATATCAGTATCTTACCGGGGTTCAGCGCCGGTTTAATTTCTCTGATTACTTTTTCAACCAAATAGGGTTTTACGGCCACTATTATCACATCAGCATTTCCTGCCGCATCCAGAGTGTGTTCAGCAACAACCACTCCGGTTTTCCCCATTTCAGTCATAATGCTTTCCTTAGAGTCAAAAACATAAATTTCGGAAGTGGGGATAAAACCGGATTTAATTAATCCGGTTACTATAGCACCCCCCATATTTCCAACTCCAATAACTGCAATCTTTTTATTATTCATTTTATCATCTTTTATTTTCCATCTGTATAATCTATATATTAAATACCGACTCCCTGTATGCATTCAAAAAAATATTTGCATCACTCTGCGATAAGCACAAAGGAGGTAACAGACGAATAATATTCTGTCCTGAAAAACCCGTAAATATCCGATGCCTGAACAGTAGTTTCTCTCTCAATTCTTTTATGGGGGCAGGGAACTCAAGCCCTATCATCAGTCCTTTTCCTCTTATTTTAATATCAGGGGTTATCTCCTTAATTTTTCCAATTAGATAATCACCTGTCTTTCCGGCATTATCAATCAGATTTTCACTTTTCATAACATCCAGTACTGCAATTCCAGCTGCACATGCCAAATGACTTCCACCGAATGTAGTTCCCAACATTCCCTTCCAGGGTTTTAAATCAGGATGAATAAGAGCGCCTCCTAAAGGAAAGCCGTTCCCCATTCCTTTGGCAACAGTAATAATATCAGGACGAACAGCAGTATACTGATGAGCAAAAAACTTTCCGCTCCGGCCATATCCCGATTGAATTTCATCAAGAATTAACAGGCTTCCATACTTCCTGGTAAGTTTTTCCAGATCAGCCAAAAACTGTTCATCAGGTATGTTAATTCCACCTATACCCTGTATTCCTTCAATTATTATAGCGGCCACATCCCCTTTTTGAAGCTCTTTTTCTGTAACAGCAATATCATTAAAAGGAAGTATAACTGCATTTTCAGTCTCATTAAAAGGTGCAACAATGCCGGGATTATCAGTAAGTGCCACTGCAGCAGAGGTTCTTCCATGAAAACCTTTTTTATAACTTATCACTCTCTTTCTCCCTGTAATAAAAGAGGCTAGTTTTATTGCATTTTCATTTGCTTCAGCTCCCGAATTACAAAGGAAAAGCTGATAATCAGGGTAATAGGACATATCTCCCAACTTCCCGGCCAGTTCCTCCTGCAAAGGATTTTTTACAGAATTACTGTAAAATCCAATTTTCTTTAACTGCTCTGTAATAAGAGACACATAATGTTTATGGGTATGTCCTATTGAAATGACCGCATGTCCTCCGTACAGATCCAGGTATTTATTCCCCTTATCATCCCACACATAGCATCCACTGGCCTTTACCGGGGTAACATTCAGTAGATTATATACTTCAAAAAGTTCCATTCAACATTATTTTTTATAATTAAAAAGCCACAGGCTTCAATAATAATCCTGCTGTCTCTTCTATGCCAAACATAAGATTCATATTCTGGACAGCCTGTCCTGAAGCTCCTTTGATCAAATTATCTGTGAGGCTTATAATAACAAGGATATCTTTATGTTTTTCAAGATATAAAACTGCTTTGTTAGTATTGATCACCTGTTTTAATGAGGGGTTCTTATCAGAGATCACTACAAACGGGTGTCCTGAATAGTAATTCTTAAATAACTCAACAGCTTCCTCAAGTGTTCCCTGATAACGTGTATAAGTTGTAACAAAAATTCCGCGGGTATGGTTACCCCTTACCGGTATAAACCACATATTTCCCGGCAACTCATTCTGTAGCTGCTTCAGACTTTGCAAAATTTCAGCTTCATGCTGATGCATAAATATCTTATAAGCAGATAGATTCCCACTCCTCCAGCTAAAATGAGATGTTTCAGTTGGCCTCTGCCCTGCTCCGGTAGAACCGGTAACAGCATTCACATGGATATCATCTGTAATTAATTTCCCTGCAGCAAGGGGTAAAAGTGCCAATTGTATGCCCGTTGCAAAACATCCCGGATTTGCAATCTTATCAGCCTTTATTATTTCTTCCCGGTTTAATTCGGGCAGGCCATATACAAAATCATTACCTGTATTTTTTATCCTGAAGTCATGACTTAAATCAATGATCTTAACCTTTTCGCTAATATCATGACTTTCCATAAACTCCCTTGATTTTCCATGTCCCATACATAAGAAAAGTACATCGACATTCTCTGCATCAACCTCTGAGGAAAATTTCAAGTTTGTATCTCCAAGTAAATCAGTATGGACATCGGCAAGCAAATTTCCGGCACTACTTGTGCTTTGCACAAAAGTAATTTCTGCTTCAGGATGGATTAATAAAATCCTCAGCAGTTCTCCCGCTGTATAGCCTGCCCCTCCTATAATTCCAACATTTATCATTCCACTAAGTTAAGACGATACAATAAATAGAAATATGCATTTACTCCAAATGATTAACTAATTTAACTTTTTATTTACCGTATAGTATATTTTCAGCGGATTAGCAAGTATCTTAGTAAATCCTTTAACATCGTCAGCAGTCCATGCCTTTACAGTTTCACCGTAATCACCAAACCCGGATTTCATAAGATCATGATCAGATTCAATCCCCTGCAGTTGAAACCTGTATGGATTAAGTTTGACAAACACCTTACCTGTTACATTAACCTGTGTATTTTCCAGGAATATTTCGATATTACGCATTACAGGTTCATGGTACATCGCTTCATGAAGGAACATTCCGTACCAGTTTGATATTTGTTCTTTCCAGTAGATTTGCCATTTGGTAAGTGTATGTTTTTCAAGTAAATGATGAGCTTTAATAATAAGAATAGGGGCTGCAGCCTGGAAACCCACCCTGCCCTTAATTCCAATTATTGTATCACCAATATGAATATCACGTCCTATTGCATATTTTGAAGCTACAGACTCCAGCATTCTAATGGCATCGAGGGCATTTTCATATGATTTTCCGTTTATTGAGTTAAGCTCTCCTTTGACAAATCCCAGTTCAACGACAGTTGCATCATGTGATTCCAGTTTACCCGGGAATGCCTCATCAGGGAGTGCAAGATTAGATGTAAGGGTTTCTTTCCCACCCACGCTGGTTCCCCAAATACCCTGGTTAATTGAATATTCCATCTTTTTAAAATCCTCATCTACACCGTGTTTTCTCAAAAACTCAATCTCCTGATCTCTGCTAAGCATAAGGTCTCTGATAGGTGTTATAATTTCAATGTCAGGAGCAAGCACCTGGAAAGTCAGGTCAAACCGCACCTGGTCATTACCTGCCCCCGTACTTCCGTGAGCAATATAACCCGCACCTATTTCCTTGGCATAATTTATAATGGCAATAGCCTGGAAAACCCTTTCTGAACTCACTGAAACCGGATAGGTATTATTTCTTAGAATATTACCATAAACCATATATCTAATGCATTTTTGATAATATTCCCCGGTTATATCGAGAGTGACATGTTTTACAGCTCCCAATTCGTATGCTCTCTTTTCAATATTTTTCAGCTCATCCTGCGAGAAACCGCCGGTATTTGCAATAGCTGTATAAACATCATAACCTTTCTCCTCTTTAAGATATTTTACACAGAAGGATGTATCCAGCCCTCCGCTGTATGCCAGCACCAATTTTTTATTCATTACTGATTATCTCCTTATTTTGTTTTCTAAATCCGTTTTTTGGTTTTAATTTTTGAATTACATCCAATAAACTCCTTTTGCGTATGCCATTTCCATTTTTTGATGTCTTCTCCCAGGCAGGATCATACAGCATAGCAGTACATAGGCATTTTGTCCGGCTCGTCCTTTGAAGGATGTCATAATTAACACAACCCTTACATCCATTCCAGAACATATCATCGTCTGTCAGTTCTGAAAAGGTAACAGGCCGGTATCCCAATTCATGATTGATTTTCATGACAGCCAATCCGGTTGTCAATCCAAAAATTTTTGCATTTGGAAACTTCTTCCTGGATAACTCAAATGCCTTATGCTTGATCTGTTTGGCAAGTCCGTTACCTCTGTATTCAGGCACAACTATAAGGCCTGAATTTGCCACAAAATCTTTATTTCCAAAAGTTTCCACGTAACAAAAACCTGCAAATTTATCCCCGTCAAGAGCAATAATTGCTTTACCTTCACTGATCTTGGCAGCCAGATACTCAAAGGAACGACGGGCTATACCGGTTCCTCTTTGCTTAGAAGCAGCATCAATTGTATCATTAATTTCATCAACATACTTCACATGATCTTCTGAAGCAACTACCACCATTATTTTAGTTGTCGTTTTCATTTCATACTTATTAATCTTCAATGATTTATAAAAGCAAATAATCCTTATAAAAATATTTCCCTTACAAGGGAGTTGTTATAATAAAAAATTCATGCATATAACTTATCTTTCAATTTTGGCATTATA
Source organism: uncultured Prolixibacteraceae bacterium (assembly GCA_964545315.1). Lineage (GTDB taxonomy): Bacteria > Bacteroidota > Bacteroidia > Bacteroidales > Prolixibacteraceae > JAAYJR01. Next base: position 63,575 of record CAZJGI010000009.1, on the reverse strand, counting down.
GATCTTAAGGCATTTAACAGGTCGTTTTTCGATGTCGTTTCACGTCTTACAATTAAAATAGTATCATCTCCTGCAATCGTACCCAGAATCTCATATGGATTCGCACTGTCAATCACTGCAGCAAAACTACTGGCATATCCGGGAAGTGTTTTCATTACCGCAAGACTTCCCGAAAACTGTAATCCTCTGAAACCCTCAGCCAGAAAACTATCGGCTGTCCCCTCAGCTCTGGTTTCATTTTGTTCAAATTCAGGAATAACATAAACATAACCCTGAAGAGGATGCGGCATTTTTGCAACCTGTAAAAATTTCAAGTCACGTGACAAGGTTGCCTGAGTCATATCATAACCCTTTATTTTAAGGGATGCCAGTAACTCCTCCTGACTATGTATATTACCCTTTGAAATAATTTTCCTTATTTCAGCATGTCTCGAAATACGATTTTTCATAATGAATAATTATTCACTTCTGAATGCAAATTTATGCATATATTTTCAAAAACATAAATAATTCAGTTATTATTATTATTTTTGACCGTTATTTAAATTTAACATTATGACATCAGCCAGTTTCAGAAAACTGATTACTGACAATAACAGTCAACTAACGGAAATGCGTTTATTCCTGCAAAGGGTCAAACGCATTTTTTTTAATAATAACTTAAAATGACAATAATAAAGCATGCAAAGCTTACCCTGGAAGACGGCTCGGTATTCCATGGCAAATCATTTGGCTGTGAGGTGTCTGCGGCAGGAGAAGTAGTATTTTACACTGCAATGACAGGGTATCCGGAAAGCTTGACAGACCCATCCTATACCGGTCAGATTCTTGTTTCTACATACCCGATGATTGGAAATTACGGAGTTCCTTCAGATATCCAAAAAGATGGCATCAACAGATATTACGAATCTAACAAGTTGCATATCAAAGGGCTTATCATTTCTGATTATTCTTTTGAATACAGCCACTGGAATGCCAGGAAGAGTCTTTCTGAGTGGCTGAAAGAATTTGGGGTTCCCGGACTGTATGGTATTGATACAAGGGAATTGACAAAAATTCTTCGCGAAAAAGGATCAATGCTGGGTAAAATAGAATTTGAAGACGAAATAATAAATTTTTATGACCCCAATAAGGATAACCTGGTATCTCTTGCCAGTTGTAAAGAGAGGGAAGTATACGGGGAAGGCCCTTACAGGATAATATTAATAGATTGTGGCGTTAAGAATAATATTATACGCTGTTTATTGAAAAGAGGTGCGACAGTAATAAGGATTCCATGGAACGCAGATTTTTCGAATGAAAACTACGACGGAGTATTCATTTCAAATGGCCCGGGTGACCCGGCAATGTGTACAGAGACCATATTAAATATTAAAGAATTACTAAAGGGAAATAAACCAGTTATGGGAATATGCCTGGGTAACCAGCTTTTAGCCAGGGCGGCAGGCGCAGATACATATAAGCTGAAATACGGGCATCGCAGTCATAACCAACCTGTAATACTGCAAGGCACCAACCGTTGTTTTATCACTTCACAAAATCACGGATATGCAGTTGCAACAGAAACACTTCCATATGACTGGGAACCATTGTTTACCAACGTGAACGACAGCACTAACGAAGGGATCAAACATAAATTTAAACCATTCTTTTCCACACAGTTTCATCCTGAAGCCTCGAGCGGACCTACTGATACTGATTTCATGTTTGATGAGTTTATCAATAAGGTTAAGAACTACAGGGATAAAGTTTAACAATAATTGAAAAATTGTCATGATTAAAACAAAAGTCAAAAAAGTAATTATTCTTGGTTCAGGTGCCCTTAAAATAGGTGAAGCAGGTGAATTTGACTATTCAGGTTCCCAGGCACTGAAAGCTCTCAGGGAAGAAGGAATAGTAACTGTACTTATTAATCCTAACATTGCAACAATACAAACCTCAGAGGATATTGCCGATAAAATATACTTTCTCCCTGTAACTCCATTTTTTGTTGAGGAGGTAATAAAAAAAGAAAAGCCACAGGGAATTCTTCTGGCCTTTGGGGGCCAGACTGCCCTGAACTGCGGAGTTGAGCTTTATAAATCCGGAATAATTGAAAAATATGGACTGGAAGTGTTAGGCACACCGGTACAATCAATCATAGATACTGAGGATCGTGACATTTTTGCAAAGATGCTTGCTGAGATTGGCGTAAAAACCCCTCAAAGTATTGCCGCAAAAAATATGCAAGAAGCCAGGGAAGCAGCAACAAAGACAGGCTTCCCGATCATTATCAGGGCTGCTTACTCGCTGGGAGGACTTGGAAGTGGATTTTGCGAAAATGAACAAGAACTGGAATCATTGGCATCAAGGGCCTTTTCATATTCACCTCAAATACTTGTGGAAGAATCAATTAAGGGATGGAAAGAGGTTGAATATGAAGTTGTCAGGGATTGTTACGATAACTGTATTACAGTTTGTAATATGGAGAATTTTGACCCCCTGGGTATTCATACAGGGGAAAGTATTGTTGTTGCACCATCACAAACTCTTTCCAATGCTGAATATCATAAACTAAGAGCAATATCAATTAAAATAATAAGAAGAGTAGGCGTTATTGGCGAATGTAATGTACAATTTGCACTTGATCCGTATTCACAGGATTACCGGGTGATTGAGGTTAATGCCAGGCTCTCCCGCTCATCAGCGCTGGCATCGAAAGCGACAGGATATCCTCTTGCTTTTGTTGCCGCCAAACTGGCTCTGGGATACGGGCTTCACGAACTGAAAAATACGGTAACAAAAGTTACGACTGCAGCATTTGAGCCTGCACTCGATTACTGCGTCGTGAAAATACCACGCTGGGACCTTAACAAATTTTACGGAGTATCAAAATTTATCGGGAGCTCAATGAAGAGTGTGGGAGAGATAATGGCAATAGGAAGAAACTTCGAAGAAGCAATTCAAAAGGGAATAAGAATGGTAGGCCTGGGAATGCACGGATTCGTCGGGAATAATATTGATTTTAATACAGAAGGGATAGAATCTGAACTGGCAAATCCTACCGACCGCCGGATCTTTGCAATTGCAGCAGCTTTCAGCAAAGGATACACTATAAGCGATATCTACGATAAATCCAAAATAGATCCCTGGTTCCTTAACAGGCTTAAAAATATTTACAACATTAAAAATAAACTGAAAAGTGCCGATAACCTGAATAGCTTGTCCGATGATCTGCTGTTAACAGCAAAAAAAGCCGGCTTCTCTGATTTTCAAATCGCCAGGCTGGTTTTTAACAGCAAGAATGAATCTATCCACAATGATTTACTCAAAGTAAGGAATTACAGAAAAGAAAGAGGGATTAAGCCGGTTGTCAAACAGATCGACACCCTTGCAGGTGAGTACCCGGCAATGACAAACTATCTGTATCTTACATATCATGGTAATGTCAATGATATTGAATATTTTAATGATAAAAAATCTGTTATCGTACTGGGATCAGGGGCATATCGCATAGGTAGCTCGGTAGAATTTGACTGGTGCAGTGTTAATGCAATAAACACCATTAAAAAGGAGGATTACCGTTCGGTAATGATAAACTATAATCCCGAAACAGTCAGCACAGATTATGATATATGCGACCGGCTTTACTTTGATGAACTTAGTTTTGAAAGAGTAATGGATATCATTGAATTGGAAAATCCATTCGGAGTTATTATTTCCATGGGGGGCCAGATACCAAATAACCTGGCAATGAAACTTCACAGCCAAAATGTGCCCGTTTTAGGCACCTCACCTGTGAAAATTGACAATGCAGAAGACAGGGAAAAATTTTCATCTTTGCTTGACGAGCTAAAAGTTGACCAGCCCAGGTGGGCCAGGCTTTCAACAATTGAAGAAATAAAAAAATTCATTGAGCTGGTCGGATATCCGGTCTTAATACGTCCCTCATATGTACTTTCGGGAGCTGCAATGAATGTAGTATCCAATTCTGATCAGTTGACCCACTTTCTTCAAATGGCAGTAAATGTATCGAAAGAACATCCGGTTGTCGTATCAGAATTCATAGAAGAAGCCAAGGAAATCGAAATTGACGCTGTCGCATCTGAAGGTGAAATAATAGCTTATGCCATTTCTGAGCATGTAGAATTTGCCGGCGTTCATTCCGGGGATGCGACCATTGTATTCCCTCCACAAAAGTTGTACATTGAAACAATCCGGAGAATCAAAAAAATTGCCCGGCAGATTGCAAAGGGGCTTGAGATAACCGGGCCGTTTAATATGCAGTTTCTGGCAAAGGATAATGATATTAAAGTAATAGAATGCAATCTGAGAGCATCACGAAGTTTCCCCTTTGTATCAAAAGTAATGAAATTAAACCTGATCGAAATTGCCACCAAAGTAATGCTGGGCATCCCTGTTAAAAAACCTGATAAATCACTATTTGAACTTGATTATATTGGTGTGAAAGCCCCTCAATTCTCTTTCGCCCGACTACTCAATGCAGATCCTGTTCTGGGAGTTGATATGGCTTCAACCGGAGAGGTCGGTTGTATAGGAGATACATATTATGATGCACTGTTAACATCAATGTTGTCAGTAGGGTATCAAATTCCTGCAAAAAATATACTTATCTCTTCAGGTCCTTCAAAATCAAAAGTCGAACTTCTTAAAGGCTCCCAATTACTAATAGAAAAAGGTTATAACCTCTTTGCGACAGAAGGTACTCATCGATTTTTACAAGACCATGGTATCAAAAATACATTGTTACACTGGCCGGATGAAGAGGACCGGAAACCTAATACCCTGGATTATATCAAAGAAAGAAAAATTGACCTTGTTATTAATATTCCTAAAAACTACACCAGAAGAGAATTGAGTAATGGTTATAAAATCAGAAGAAATGCAGTTGATTATAATATCCCTCTTATTACAAATTCAAAGGTTGCGAGCGCTTATATTTACGCAATTTGCAAATACAGTCTGAAAGACATTTCTATAAAAAGCTGGGATGAATATTAATTCCTGACACTGAAATATTAATTGAGAACAACTTTTATTTTCATAAGCTTAAATACAGATTTTGTGCAGGAGTCAATTGAGATTGCCTCATCATAAACCCTAACCTTTATGTTCCAGACAATATTTTTATCTTCTGAAATTATTATCTTCTTATCTTTTCCGGTGTCCATATTCAACTTATTATACTAACTGATTATTAATATTTTATAAAGTTGAACGAAAGCAAAAACTATGCCATTATTCATATCCGGGACATAAATAATCATTTTATTTTTTTAAAAGCAAAAACAATAATTTACCGGGGACAGAACTCAATCAACTGATTAGTTAAATATAACCAATCAGTTGATTTTAACCCGGTTAGATGCTTTGGAATTTAAAAGAGCTACTTTCAGGACATCCTGAATGGTATCAGCAAAATGGAAGTTTAATCCTTTCAGATAAATATCCTTAATCTCTTCCAGGTTCTTTTTATTTTCTGATGAAAGCACAATTTCTGATAATCCCGCTCTTTTAGCGGCAAGGATTTTCTCCTTTATTCCCCCAACAGGAAGCACTTTTCCCCTAAGAGTTATCTCTCCGGTCATTGCCAGGTTCTTTTTAACCTTACGTCCTGTAAATGCAGAGGCCATTGATGACACCATAGTAACGCCGGCTGACGGTCCATCTTTAGGAATAGCTCCTTCAGGCACATGGACATGCACATTCCAATTGCTGAAAATCTCCGGATCAAGGTCCAAATCTTCAGCATGTGATTTCAAATATTCATGCGCCAGGATAGCTGACTCCTTCATGACCTCTCCCAGGTTACCCGTAAGTGTAAGGGCGCCTTTACCTTTGCTCAGGCTTGTCTCTACATATAAAATCTCTCCCCCGGTTGCAGTCCAGGCAAGGCCTGTTACCACTCCTGCAAATTCATTGCCCTGATATTTCTCTTTTGAATACTCGGTGATCCCAAGATACTCCCGGATATCAACTTTAGTCAGTTTTTTATTATATTCCTCTTCAAAAGCAATTTTTCTGGCAATTCTTCTAATAACAGCGGCAATTTTTTTATCCAGCTCCCTGACGCCTGATTCCCTTGTATATCCATCAATGATAAGCTCAATAATATTCTTGGGAAATATAACATCTCTTTTTTTCAAACCATGATTTTCCAGTTGTTTGGGTATCAGATGCCGTCTGGCTATTTCAATTTTCTCTTCCACCAGGTAACCGCTCATCTCAATTAGTTCCAGCCTGTCGCGTAAAGGCGGGGCAATAGTGCTAAGAGTATTGGCTGTGGTAATAAACATGACCTTTGAAAGATCATAATCGACTTCTACATAATTATCATGAAACTCCACATTCTGCTCCGGGTCTAAAACTTCCAGCAGAGCTGAAGCCGGGTCACCATGGAAGTGCTTAGACACCTTATCAATCTCATCCAGAATAAAAACAGGATTTGAAGATTTTGCTTTTTTAATATTTTGGATTATTCTCCCCGGCATTGCACCAATATAAGTTTTTCTGTGGCCCCGTATCTCAGCCTCATCGCTCAGACCACCCAGGCTTATCCTGGCGTAATTCCTGTTTAATGCCCGTGCAACAGATTTTCCCAGTGATGTCTTACCCACTCCCGGAGGCCCGTAAAGGCAGAGAATGGGAGATTTCATGTCATTCTTGAGCTTAAGAACTGCCAAATGTTCCAGGATACGTTCTTTTACTTTCTCCAAACCATAATGATCTTCATCCAGTACCTTACTTGCATTTTTTAGATCGAAATTATCTGTTGTGTATTCATTCCAAGGCAAATCAACAAGAGTCTGGCAGAATGTATATTGTACTGAATATTCGCCAGCTGCAGGATTCAATCTGTGCAGTTTTTCCACCTCTTTTTCAAAAAACCTGGCAACCTCCTTATTCCATTTTTTGTCTTTGGCTCTTTTTTTGAGTTCATGAATTTCCTGTTCGATAGGATTTCCTCCCAGTTCATCCTGTATGGTTTTCATCTGTTGATTAAGCATAAACTCACGTTGTTGCCGGTCCATATCCGTTTTAACCTTCTTTTGGATATCATGCTTTAATTCAAGCATCTGCACCTCTTTTACAAGATAACTTATTGCCTGTATTCCTCTCTCCTTTAGGCTGTTAACTTCTAGAAGGCTTTGTTTGTTTTCTACATTTAAATCCGTATTGGAGCATATAAAGTTGATCAGAAAAGCAGAATTCTCAATATTTTTTACAGCAAATGTAGCTTCAGGAGGAACATTTGCAGAAAACTGGGCAATTTTAATAGACAAGTCTTTCAATGAACCGACAATGGCATTAAATTCCGTATCATTATCCGGAGTAATATCATTCAAAGGTTTAACGGCAGCCTTATAATATGGTTCACCAGCCACAAAATTTTCAATCGAACAGCGCTTTTTCCCCTGAATTATTATAGAAGTTGAGCCATCCGGCATCTCCAACACTTTTAGAACTTCGCCTACAGTGCCTGTAGTATAGAGTTCTTCCGGTGAAGGATCATCAACTGTATAGTCTTTTTGGGCGAAAGCACCCAGTAACCTGCTACCTTTATATACATCTTTGATCAATTGCAACGATTTTTTTCTCCCTATAGTTATCGGAAGTACCACACCAGGGAAAAGTACTGTATTACGCAGAGGCAGCACTGGCAATATCTCAGGTATTTCCAGGTTCTTCAATTCATTATCATCCCCGTCAGATATTATTGGAATAAAATCTGAGTCATCGTTTACCATTCTGCCTAAAAATATATCTTGAAATTCAGAATTTTTTCTCTTTCCCATAAAATTATATATGTCATTATGTCGGGACTAATCCCAATAATTAGCAAGGTTTATATAAGGCAATAGTCGTGCCATACAAAAAAGATTTTTAATGATTAAAAAATTATAAGCTATAACATTAATGATTTCCATAAATCACAGTTAAAAAAAAAGCCCCGGAATACGGGGCTTATAACCAGACAGGCAATATATACTATTTTTTTCTGCTTTCCATATGTTTTCCATACCTGCTCATAAATTTATCAACCCTTCCGGCAGTATCAACCAATTTAACTTTGCCTGTATAAAAGGGATGAGAAGAATTGGAAATCTCAAGTTTACAGAGTGGATATTCTACTCCGTCTACTTCAATTGTCTCTTTCGTTTCAACCGTTGATCCTGTAATAAATGTATATCCGTTTGACATATCTTTAAATGCCACTAATCTGTAATTTTCAGGATGTATACCTTTCTTCATCTCACTATGTTTTAAATTTGTAAGGCTTTCAATATTCATTTTCACAACAGGGGTGCAAATGTAAAAATATTATTTATATTATCAAAAATTACTTTTTATTTTCCATTTGCATTAATTTATTCTTTCCCGGGGTCATCAGAAATTATGGGAGCTCTGACAAAAGGTTTATTTCTGTCGAACAGATAACGCATTGTATAATGTGTTTTTTTTCGTTTACCTCCCACAGATTCATACAAGGAAACTATTTTGGGATTAAAATCACCGGCCCATGAAAGTTCCATTTCCCGGTACCATCTCTTTTTATACATTGCCGGCCTCAAATGCCAGAAAATGGCAGATTCAATGCCTGATCGTTGAAATTTAGGTACGATTCCGATTATCAGGCTTCTTGTTCTTGTCATTGTTTTACGCCATTTAAGCCATAAAACTTTAGGCAGGTTCAACAAGGTGATTTTCCCTTTTAACTTAGCCAGTATCTGGTTAAAATCAGGAACCATTACAAACAGGGCAATAGGTTCACCTTCATGATATGCAAACCAGATAAATTCCTCTTCAATAAGAAATTTTGCATTATTTATAAATTCATTCAGATCATCCTTGTCAATGGGCTTGAAATGCTTATGGAAACGCCAGGCATTGTCGTACACAGCAGCAAAGTCATCAATAAACCGGGCTTTTTCCTTCCAGGAAAAATGTTTAAAACTGAAATGCGGTTTTTTTGCCACCCATTCGGCAATTCTCCAAAAACGGTCGGGCAGTTCGGGAAGAGTTGTATCAAGGTGATAACTAAATTGTTTAAAATATATTTTAAATCCGTAATTTTCAAATAGTTCAACATAATAAGGAGGGTTATAAGGCATACCAAAACCCTGTGGCATATATCCATCTGCAAGAAGTCCCCAATTTATATAGTTTTCACCAAAATTAACCGGGCCGTCCATTGCTTCCATCCCTTTCGACCTGAGCCACTCACGCGCTGTATCAAATAATTGCCCTGCAGCTTCCTGATCATTAATACATTCGAAAAAACCACATCCACCGGTAGGTTGGTCAAATATCATGGCTTTGTCAAGATTATAAAAGGCAGCGATCCTGCCTGCCAGCCTGTTATTGTCATCCAGCAACACCCATCTTGATGCCTCTCCGTTTTTAAATGAGGGATTTTTTGCAGTATCGAAAATACTTTCCACCATTGCCTGCAGCGGACAAATCCAATTAGGGTCATTCCGGTAAATGATATGTGGAACCTTATGAAATAATTTCCGTGAAGACTTATCTTGTACTTCTATTAATTGCATTAACTCAGTTATATTTTAAACAAATATAAAGTATATTCATGTAACAATCTGTGCTCTGATAAATTCTTTTTCCCTGTCAAACAGATAACGAAGGGTTAAATGAGTTAAAGTATGTTGTGCCCCGAAAGATTTAAAAAGAGCGTTCATCTTAGGATTAAAGTCACCTACCCAACTCATTTCCATATCATTATACCATGGTTTTTTCAACATCACATGTTTTAACTGATGAAAAATCCCGGACTCAATACCCAATCTTTGAAATTGAGGCACAACCCCCAGGACGATCACCCTGCATCTGGAAATGACTTTTCTCTTTCTGTAATATAAAAATTTGATTATATCCGGAAGGTTCATTTTTCCGGATTTCATTTTATTAATAATTTGATTAATGTCAGGTATCATCATGTAAAAAGCAATTGGAGTACCTTTATGATAAACGAACCATATAAATTCCTCTTCAAGTATCATGCGTGCCTGGGCCACCATTTCCTGCAGTTGTTCAACACTTGCAGGCTTGTAATTGCTATGGCCCGACCATGCCTGTTCGTAAATATTGACAAAATCATTAATATACTTATTTCTGTCACTGAATGTAAAATGCTCAAAGGTATAATCAGGATTTTTTGCAACCCGGGCGGCAATTCTCCAGAAACGCTCCGGCAGATCAGGACTGGTAATGTCCATTGAATAGCTGTATTGCTCATAAAATGTCATGAATCCATAATCTTCAAACAACTTACGATAATAAGGAGGATTATATTGCATCCCGAATGTCTGGGGATGAAATCCATCTGCCAGTAATCCCCAGTAAAAAAAATTTTCACCAAAATTTACAGGGCCATCCATGGCTTCCATATCATTCTTTTTAAGCCACTCCCTGGCGGTATCAAAAAGCATGAAGGCAGCTTCATTATTATCAATACACTCAAAAAAACCTATGCAGCCGGTCGGTTGGTCATAAGTTGATGAATAATCCCTATCAAAAAAGGCTGCTATCCTTCCAATATATTCATCACCTGTTTTCAGTACCCATCGCCTGGCATCTCCATTTTTATATTTAGCATTTTTTGCAGGACTGAAAATATCTTCAATCATTGGCCTGATCAAAGGAATATAATTTGAATCATTCCGGTAAACTTTATCAGGCACATTGTGAAATTCCTCAACCATATTTTTCCCGGTAATTTCTATAATTTCCATTTAATCCTTCATTTTATAAAAGCCGAAAATAATATTTCCCGGTAAAAAATTCAACTACCTGCAATGAAATGAACGATGACTTTAAGATAAATTACTTGCATTACTTCTATAATTTTTATCATTCCCGGCTTTAATTACTTATTTTTGCATCCTGAACGAAATTATTATTTATAATGGCACAAAAACCTTCTATTCCAAAGGGGACAAGAGATTTTTTACCGGCAGAGGTGGTAAATAGAAATTATATCTTTAATACTATTAAGGATGTGTTCAAACTGTATGGATTTCAACCAATTGAAACACCGGCAATGGAAGAACTTTCCAGTCTGCTCGGAAAATATGGTGACGAAGGTGACAAGCTTATTTTTAAAATATTAAATTCAGGCAATTTCCTGTCTGATGTCACAGAAAATATACTCCTTGAAAAAGATATTAATAAACTATCATCCAGGATAACAGAGAAAGGATTAAGATATGACCTGACTGTTCCTTTTGCAAGGTTTGTTGTTCAGAATCAAAATGATATTGTTTTTCCTTTCCGGAGGTATCAGATACAACCGGTTTGGCGGGCAGACAGGCCTCAAAAAGGAAGATATCGCGAATTTTTTCAGTGCGATGCCGATATTATAGGCAGCGACAGTATCCTGAATGAGTCTGAGTTGGCACAAATAATAAACGAAGTATTTATAAGGCTGAAGGCAGATGTAGTATTAAAAGTAAATAATCGAAAAATTTTAGCAGGAATTGCAGAGATTATAGGAGAAAAAGAACGCCTGACTGAAATTACTGTTTCTTTAGACAAGATAGATAAAACAGGAAAGGAAAATGTTATAAAAGATCTCAGGGCTATAGGTATCACTGAGAGGGCAATCGGGATTCTTCAACCTATATTATCACTGGAAGGTTCAAATCAGGAAAAGCTTGAAAAACTGAAAAAAACTTTACAAACGTCAGAAACCGGTCTCAAGGGATTGGAGGAAATGAATACATTTTTCAGGTATATTGACAAGATGGAACTGAAAACTGATGTACAGTTTGACATATCCCTGGCGCGGGGACTTAATTACTATACCGGGGCCATCTTCGAAGTTAAAGCAAAAGGAATTAATATAGGTAGTATTTGCGGGGGTGGCCGCTATGATGACCTTACAGGAATATTCGGAATGCCTGGCGTTTCAGGTGTGGGGATATCCTTCGGGGCAGAAAGGATATATGATGTGTTGCAACAATTAGATCTCTTCCCAAAGGATTCGTCAGAAATAACAAAAGTAATGTTTGTGAATTTCGGAGAAAAAGAGGAAGCTTACTGCCTGCCAATACTGGCAAAAATCCGGGACCTGGGAATAAATGCCGAAATATATCCGGACTATACCAGGATGAAAAAACAGATGACTTATGCAAATAAAAGGCAAATACCTTTTGTCATTCTTGCAGGAGATGCTGAAATAGCCAATAATTCAGTGACAATTAAAAATATGGAAACCGGGGAACAGCAAACAGCAAAATCAGAAGAAATTATCAGTATTCTGCTAAAAAAGAAGGCCGGAAGCAACTAAACACTAACAAAATCATAAGAAAAACCCCATCAGAATGATTCACAATAACATCCCTAAATTGACTCTGTTTCAACTACTTTGGATAATATATCAGCGTAAGGGAGCAAGAGATAATTTTTCCCTTCAAACTCTATTTCAGTACCGGAATATTTTTTATATAAAACCTGATCTCCGGGCACAATTTCAGCATTTTCAATATTACTTATTGCCAGAACTTTGGCAACTTCCTGCTTCTCTTTGGCAGAATCAGGGATGATTATTCCTCCTGATGTCTTTTGCTCAAGCTTATCCTCTGTAATCTCTAACAAAACATTCTGATTAATTGGTTGTAATTCTTTCATTTTTTAAAACTTTTAACATTAAACAATTATTTGGAAGCTAATAGTATTTTCTCAATATTATCTATGAACATCTTTTTTGTATCCTCTTTGGAACGGGCTATGCCTGACATCATGACAGGTTTGCCGTTAACAGGGATATACAGAAATGCAGGAATGCCACTTATGCCAAAAACAGATGCGAGTTCTCTTTCAACCTGGGTATCTATTTTATAAACATAAATCTTCCCTGAATATTCCTTCGATATCTCATCCAGTATCGGAGATGCAATCTTACATGGGCCACACCAGTCTGCATAAAAATCAATTAATGCAGGTTTGTCCCCTTTATAAATCCATTCGCGGGGTGATGACTGGTAATCCCAAACCTGCTTCAGAAAAATATCTTTTGTCAGATTAACAGACCCACTCTGACTGCTGGTTGCTTTAACCGCTGGTTGTGCAACAACTTCTTTTTGTTCAGGCGAGTCATTATTAGCTTTTGCCTGTCCTGAATTACAACTGTTTAATGTAAAAAATACAATTACAGTTATCAAAAATAAATGTTTCATTTTACTAATTTTTTAATTAATTCCCAATAATTTGTCTATTCTCTCCCGGTCGAATCCAACGACGATTTCTCCATTAATATCAATCTGTGGAACACCCTGCTGCCTGCTTTTTCTCATCATCTCTTCCATTGCTTTAGTGTCAGAAGACACATCTAACTCTCTAAATTGTATCCTGTTTTCTTGTAAATGCCTTTTTACCGCATTACACCAGGTGCAAACAGGAGTGGTGTATACTAATACATTCTTCTTATTGACAGCATCTTTAGTGCCCCTGTCTACAAAAACTGAATTTTCAAATATCGCATTAAATTGTTCCTGAGTGCTGCAACCCTTGACATTATTTTTAAAATCTCCATTCTCAAAATGCAGCAGAACAGGAACGGTCGTTATATTATATTCTGTATGTATATCCCTTATAATATTCACGTCAGAAGAACAAAAAAGTATCTCTTTTGTCCTATCTTGTTCCCTGCCGGTAAATGATTGCTCCGATTTTACAAAATTCTCAAACGCACAATCACTCTGTGGTAATCCCTTTTTATACAATAATAACCAAACATTCCTATACACCTTTATGTCACTCTTCAACTCATTAAAGCCAGGATTTATTTTCATAATAAAATATACAAAAAGTTATATATATAAATTTATGCTTAACAATTGTTATGCCAAAACCTAATAATAAATTTTTGTCAGTAAGAACAGGCAAACAATATTTTTTTTATTAAAACGCAACCTTCCAAATATTGTTTTCATCATTCTTATGTATTTGAAAAGTGAAATTGTAATTAATTATTGAAATTTTGAAGCTATGAAAAAGTTAGTAATAGGAATTATAATTGTGTTAACAGTGATAACCTATGGATGTCTGGACGATGAAGGATATTCACTAGGTGACATGTGGGTCGGTTTTGGCATGATTGAGATGACAAATGATGATCCGTTAGAATACAAAATTACCATGGATAATGGTGATATACTTATACCTATAGCATCTGAACAGTATTATCCCTGGTATTATTATGGTTCAGGGAATCAGGGATCAATACTGGCTACAGGAGACAGAATATTGATAAACTACACTATTATTGGTGATGATTCTGATCAGAGTGGTGAAATCACTACCTATTTTGTGAAGGTAAATTCTGTTAAGAAGATACTTTTAAAAGGCATCATGGACATTACCCCTGCCATTGAGGATAGTATTGGTAATGACCCGGTAATTGTAAGAGATTGTTGGGTGCAAGACAGTTTATTAAATTTTGAACTGAAATATTGGGGAAACACTCAGATTCACTTTATAAACCTGGTAAAGGAACCCGGGGAACTGACTGAAAGCAGCCAGCCAATTGAACTGGAGTTAAGACATAACGATAACGATGATGCTGAAAGTGTCCAATATACTGCCTTTGTCTCTTTCTATTTAAATGAGCTTAAAATCGATGGGCTTGATTCAGTTCAGTTCAGGGTAACATCAACGGATTATGACGGAGATCTTTTTGAATACGAAGGAGTCTACAATTACGGTGAGGGCAATTAAACAGTGGGCCTTTCCCTTAGAGGTATAACTTTTAATGGCGGTCTCTGCGAAAACTATTTCACGCAGAGACCGCCAGGAAGATACTTTCACGCAACGAACGCAACGCAAATGTTTTCACGCAACGGGAGGAACAGAAAAATTTTATGCGGAAAGTGCAAAGGAAAACTAATATTAATTCTGTTCTGTCACTAGCAGCTAAGCAAATGATTATATTATTTTAGAAATAAGGATGTTTTAACGGCGCTCCAAATAACATAACTGATTCAGTCTTTACTTTTCCGGCAGTTTCTTTTTTTTGTTTCACTTTCTCCAATACACAAAAACTGTTAATTTTAGCCGATTTTTGTATCATAATTAATAACACATATAACAATTTACATATGCAAAAGATACATATCGGTTTTATTGGCGCAGGTGGAATCGCGAAATCACATGTTTATTCTCTTAAGGTACTTAAATTTTATTACGATAATGTACCTGAACTTATTCTTGAGTCAGTAACATCAGCAAGGAAGGAAAGCAGGGATAAATTCGCTGAAAAATTTGGATTTTCCGCGTCTGAGGATATGGAACAATTCAGAAATAATAAAAAAATCGAAGCTGTTTTTATACTTGGGCCGAACAATGTACATTATGAACATATGAAAATTGCTTTACAGATGCCGAATGTCAGGTATATTTACCTGGAAAAGCCTGTATGTGCAAGTTTTGATGAAGAAGAAAAGATTAAGGGGCTGGCCTCTGAATCAGGAGATAAAGTTAAGATACAGGTAGGATTTCAGTATTTACAAACATCCTCAGTCAGAGAGGCTCTGAAATTATGGAGATCAGGAATATTAGGAAAACCTGTTCACTTTGACCTGAAATATTATCATGGAGATTATCTTCAGTCTGAATATCGCAAAAAGAGGACGAACAGGCTTACTCCGGCTCCTGACGGAGGTGCTATGGCTGATCTGGGTTCACATGCAATAAGCCTGTTGGCAGCATTCATTGGTGATAATCTAAAAATTACGAGTGCCCTGCAGGCAGGAAGCTTCACAGACGTGCCGGAAAGCTCCGATCTTTTCAGTTCAATATCACTGGTGGAAACCGGCACAAAAGCAGCAGGTACTCTCTCGGCAAGCCGTATAAGTTCAGGTAGCGGGGACCTGGTATCTATTGAGATATATTCAGAAAACGGATGGCTTTCATACTCTTCAAGAAATCCGGAATATTTTGAATATTTTACGGAGGATAGCGGACAACAAATTAAAAAATTTACCGGAAGTAATTACAAGCCTGTTACGAGCTTCCCGTCAGGTCACGTTTCCCCGGGCTGGCTTCGATCTCTTGTACATGCACACTATATATTTTTCACAGGAAATGACAGTGATGCATTTATTCCTGATTTGAATCACGGCCTTGCAGTGCAACGCATAGTAAGAGAGACTGCAGAGCATTTATCATTATTTCGTAAGATGGCTGAAAATGGTTGAACGTACCAGTGGCATCCTGCTCCATATTACCTCTCTTCCCGGCCCTGAAGGGACCGGCACATTGGGCAGGGAAGCATCCGGCTTTATTGATATCCTCGGATCAGCCAGACAAAAATACTGGCAAATACTACCTTTAGGGCCAACCGGTTATGGCAACTCCCCATATCAATGCTTTTCAGCTTTTGCAGGGAATCCGCTACTTATAGATCTACATGAACTGAGAACTGATTTGTTGCTCAGTGATGATGACTTAAAATATATTCCGTCTTTCCTAAAGTATAAAGCTGACTTCAATAAGGCTATTGATTGGAAGATACCACTACTAAAAAAAGCTCATAAAAATTTCACTGCTTCCGGCGGGGACCAGTTAAAAAATGAATACTACAAATTTTTAGATGAACATAACTGGTGGCTAAATGATTATGCTCTTTTTATTGCAGCAAGGCAGCATTTCAAAAATACTAAATGGAACAGTTGGGAGGAAGGGCTAAGATTCAGGACAAAGGAAGCTATTGTCAAATATGAAAAACTACTATCCGGGCAGATCGAAGAGCAAAAATTTATACAATTCCTTTTCTTCAGACAGTGGTTCAGGTTAAAAAGTTATGCAAATTCAAAAGGGATTTACATAATAGGAGACCTGCCCTTATATATATCCGAAGACAGTTCAGACGTATGGTCAAATACAGACATCTTCCAACTTGATGAAAACCTTGAGCCCATAATGACCGGAGGTGTACCCCCCGACTATTTCAGCGAAACAGGTCAGCTATGGGGGAATCCGGTTTATGACTGGCAAAAATTAAAAGAACGTGATTTTGACTGGTGGATGGCCCGTTTACATTTTAACATGAACATGTTTGACAAAGTAAGAATAGACCATTTCAGGGGATTGGAATCATATTGGGCAGTGCCTGCAGGTGAAAAAACCGCTGTGAAAGGAAAATGGTTCCCGGCCGGAGGTTTTCACATACTTTCCAAATTAAAAATGCAGACGGGCCGGCTTCCGTTTCTTGCAGAGGACCTGGGGGTTATTACCCCTGAAGTGGATCACCTAAGAGATTACTTTCACCTTCCCGGTATGAAAGTATTACAATTCGCATTTACTTCGGATCCGGAAAATCCCAACATGCCGCATAATTATTTGCCCCGCTTTACTGCTTATACAGGCACACACGACAATAATACAACCCTTGGATGGATTCGCTCATTAAAAGGGTCGGAAAAAAAGCTTACAAAAAGTTATCTGGGAACGACAAATAAAAGAGCTTTATTTAAAGCAATTGATTGTATTTGGTCATCTTGTGCAGAAACAGCTATTATGCCCATGCAGGACCTGCTATGCCTCGGTAAAAACTCACGTATGAATACTCCGGGAACTTCAGAAGGAAACTGGATGTGGCGTTACACGCGAAAACAATTAAAGCCGGGACATATTGATTACCTGAAAACAATTACTGTAAAATATAATCGATGTAAATCAGCAACATCTTAGGACTGCCCTTTCAAATTTTCGCGGATTTTCAGCATGAAGCCAGTGCCCGGCATCAGGAATATCAACAATGGCAGCTTCAGGATAAATACTTTTTATTAAAACTTCATCTTCGGGTAATATATAATCAGAGTTCATTCCCCGTATAAAAATAACAGGATATCCGGATAATGGTTTTCGGTCATCGAACCAGGATTCATTAACGCCGCTAACAATTTCTTCGAGATACTCATACAGAACCGGCACATTTAGCCGCCATTTATAAATCCCTGAATTCTTGTCCTTAGTAACATTTTTAAGCAAAAACTTTCTAATCCTTGCATCTTTTATATCATTTGCAAGCATTTGATCTACATCACTCCTCTTATGAACCTGTTTAAAATTAATTTCAGACATCGACTTAAGTATTTTCTCATGCAGCATGAACTGGCTTGTATTTCCCATATTGAGATAATTTTTGGGGGCAATATCTGCAATTACAAGCTTCTCAACTTTTTCCGGGTAATCGGCGGCAAACCACATCGATGATTTACCTCCCATGCTATGCCCCAAAAGAGTTGCGTTTTCAATATTGTGAATTGAGAAAAATTCAACCAGGTCATTTTTCATGTCCTCATATGAATGACTTTCAGAGAATGGAGACCTGCCATGATTCCTCTGATCAATAATATAGACTGTATGATGCCCTGCAAGACGTTTGCCTATACTTATCCAGTTATCAGAAGACCCATAAAGTCCGTGTATAATCACTAATACAGGGCCTTCCCCTTCTTTTCTGTAAAAGAGTTCCATTTACTTCAGGCAATCAAGATATTTTTGAATTGTATTTTCAAGCCCCAGATAAATAGCATCTGAAATAAGTGCATGCCCTATTGATACTTCTTTAATGTTTGGTATAATTTTATAAAGATAATTAAGGTTATCCAGATTAAGATCGTGGCCTGCATTTACTTCCAGTCCGACAGTGTCTGCCACCCTGGCTGCCAGGATGAAGGGTTCTATCGCCTTATCCCGCCCCATATTATAAAGCCTGGCATATGACTCGGTATATAATTCAATTCTGTCAGTTCCGGTTTCAGCAGCTCCTTCAATAGCGTCCGGATCAGCATCCACGAAAAGTGAAGTCCTGATGCCATATTCTTTAAACATGGCAACAACCTCCTTTAAAAAAGTTAAATTGCCCCAGGTATCCCATCCATGATCACTGGTGAGCTGATCATGTTTATCAGGAACAAGGGTAACCTGGTCTGGTCTTACCTCAATCACCATCTTTAAGAAATCTTTCCCGGGATAACCTTCAATGTTAAATTCAGTATAAATAAGAGGTTTAATTTCATATACATCTTTCCGTGTTATATGCCGCTCATCAGGCCTTGGATGAACAGTAATTCCCTGGGCCCCGAACTTCTGACAATTAATTGCTGCATCCTTAACACTCGGAATATTTCCTCCTCTGGAATTACGGAGTGTTGCAATTTTGTTTATATTTACACTAAGTCTCGTCATAACTATTAAATTTGTCACCGCAATTTACAATTTTAAATTTGAAACACTTAAACAAATAAAAATAATTGCTGGCAGTTAAATTAATATCAAATGTTATTCCTTCGGTTCGCAGTAACGAGAAAGGAAAAAAGATACTGAATACAATGGATGTTTTCAGGGTTTCGCATCTTCCTGTTGCAGATGGCAACAGATATATAGGACTTATTTCTGATAAGTTCATCTACGACATGAATTTAGTTAAAAGCTCCATCGAAAAAGAGACAGACAAACTCACAACCACTCATGTTCATGAAGAACAGCATATTTTTGAAGTAGCATCATTAATGTATAAACTTAAGATTAGTGTGATCCCTGTGCTTAGTTCCGGTCATGAATATTTGGGAGCCATTACCCTATACGACCTTGCCCGGAGGTTTGCACGTTATTTTTCACTTGAGGAGATTGGCGGTGTTATTGTCCTTGAAGTTAACGTTAATGACTATTCTCTTACACAAATAAGCCAGATAGTAGAAAGCAATGATACTAAAATTTTAAGTTTTTTCCTTAATAAGATCCCCGGTACTAACAGCCTGGAAATAATTATTAAACTGGACAAGGAAGACTTATCACCTGTTATCCAGACTTTTATGCGATATGATTATAATGTTAAAGGTATCTATATGGACCATTCAATGCTAAATGACTTGTATATGGACAGGTATCAGCAATTTATGAAATACATGAATATATAATATTTCGGCCATGAAAGTAGCTGTTTTTGGAACAATGGTAACAGAAGATTTCCGGCCTGTTCTGGAGGAATTTTTCGATTTTTTCAAAAAAAACAAGCTTGAAGTGCAACTTTTCAAACCGTTCTATTCTTATTTGAAGGAAAAAACAGGGATTGAACCCTATTATACTTCCACTTTTCAGTCATATAAGGATTTTGATAATACCAACTCTTTCATTTTCAGTGTTGGCGGTGACGGAACTTTTCTCCATTCTGTAGTTACCATACGTAATTTCGAAATCCCGGTAATTGGCCTAAACAGTGGCAGATTAGGATTCCTGGCGGATATCTCTGAAGAATACCTTCATAAGGCACTGTCAGATATTTTCAATAACCAATATTCAGTAATAAGGAGGTCATTATTACAGGTTGATTTCTGCGGCAGACAAAATATTGATTTCAACCTTACTTTAAATGAAGTGGCAGTCCATAAAACAGATTCCTCCTCAATGATAAACATATCAGCATGGTGTAACGGACAGTTACTAAATCATTATTGGGCAGACGGGCTGATAATTGCAACTCCTACAGGTTCAACTGCATATTCCTTGAGCGTAGGGGGACCTATACTGACACCGGATTCCGAAAATTTCGTTATCACACCCCTGGCACCTCATAACCTGACAATAAGGCCTGTTGTGGTGCCCGACAATTATGAGATAAAACTGAAAGTAGACGGAAGAGGTTCTCATTTCCTCACTTCATTGGATTACCGGTCAGAACCAGTTAATTTAGCAACAACTCTTATCGTTAAAAAGGCTTCAGTTACCCTAAAGACCCTTCAACTCCACGATCAACCCTTTTTCAACACCTTGAGAAACAAATTAATGTGGGGGCTTGACAAACGTAATTAATTATTCTATAGTGCTTAACAATTTTTAATCTTTCTTTCGGTTTTATAATAACATTCAGGTATGTTATTTTTAGAAATATATTACTTTTGTAACTTTTAAAAGCTGAAAATTAAGGAATAAGAAATAAAGTTACTGATATACAAATGGTTATATATTGAAAATTTGAATTGAATACTTTAAAAGTCATTTAAAAATTTACATGTTAAACGTATAATCTATTGCAGATCACAAACTTTACGAAAAATATGCCTGAAACTATTGTTAAATAAGAGAATTGTAATACCAAATGAAAACTATTAAATTGGTGTTTATAGCAATATTGTTAACTGTTTCAGGTTTTGCCCAAACGTCAGCGGATATTGGCATTTGGGGAGGTTCTTCGACATATTGGGGTGATATCAGGGATGTGCCTTTCATGCAAAAGTTCAATTTGAACCTGGGAGCATATTTCAGATATAATTTTAATTCACGGATTGGGTTAAGGGCACAGTTCTTAACAGGGAATTTTAGTGCAGACGGATTTGTGGAGGATGTAGAGTGGGATTTCGGCAAGATGGCACAGGATTTGTCATTACAGGTTGAGATCAATTATCTGAAATATATATTGGGAGAAAAAAAGACGCCATTTACTCCTTACATAATGGGAGGTATTGGCATGATGTTTTTTCCATATACTTTTGATCCGGCAAGATTATTTTTGATAAATCCATACTTTGGCGGGCAGCCGTTAAGAGAGGAATCGGTGGTAACCCCGTCAATACCTTTCGGATTTGGTTTTAAGTTCACTATTGCAAAAAGAATGGGAATAGGCATAGAATATCAGCTAAGAAAAATTCTGTCTGATAAGCTTGACGATCTTGATGATCCTTTAACGTTCAATGCCAATAACACAAATAACGGGGGAGAAGAAACAATAAAATACACAGATATTATACATAACAATGACTGGCCGGGCTATTTGGGAGTTCACATTACATATAAAATTTATTTGAGCAGAAAACCCTGCCCGGCATATGACAGGAAATACTGGTAATGGAATCTATAATTAATAAATTGGATAAAAAGAAAATTCCACAACATATTGCTATCATAATGGATGGCAACGGGCGCTGGGCGTCCCATCACGGAAATGCCCGCATCATCGGGCATCAGCAAGGTATAAAGGCAGTACGTTCAACAGTGGAAGGTGCAGGTGAGATAGGTGTAAAATATCTGACCCTCTTTGCCTTTTCAACTGAAAACTGGAAACGGCCCAAAGAGGAAGTTGACTCACTAATGTCGCTTCTGGTGCAGGCTATTGACAATGAAACGGGAGAACTAATGAAAAATAATGCAAAACTTGATGTAATTGGTGACCTGAATAAACTACCCTCAGAGGTGAAATTAAAATTGGAAAATTGTATAAAAACGTTGAAACAGAATACCGGGATCAATCTGATTTTAGCCTTGAGTTACAGTTCCAAATGGGAAATCACTGAGGCTGCAAAAAAAATTTCCGCAGATGTGAAAAATGGCATATTGGACCAGGAGGAGATAACAGATAAGCTATTTGCAAAATACCTGCCATCATCTCACATTCCTGATCCTGAACTAATGATCAGGACTAGCGGAGAATACAGGCTAAGTAATTTTCTCCTGTGGCAAATAGCTTATTCAGAATTATATTTTACAGAAAAATTATGGCCTGATTTTAGAAAGGAAGACCTGTATGAAGCAGTCTATGACTATCAAAACAGAGAACGAAGATTCGGAAAAATCAGTGAACAGTTATTTTAGTTTTATTACTATGACCAGAATACATAAGCAATTAATATTACTTTTTTTATTAATATTCTCTTTGAACCAAAAATCATTTTGCCAGATTGAGGACGACACTAATTTTTCAATCTATTATTCCAGCCCCGGAAAATACACAATAGCCGATGTTCAGGTTTCTGGTATAAAGTACCTTGATAAATCTGTTTTGATCCAGCTATCAGGGCTGCAGGTGGGACAGGATATTGATATTCCGGGTGAAACAATAACCAATTCTATAAAAAAATTATGGGCACAGGGCCTGTTCTCAGATGTTAAAATTACAGCAACCAAGGTGGTCAATAATCAGATTTGGCTGGATATTTACCTTCAGGAGCGCCCCAGGCTTGCAGACATTAACTTTAACGGTGTCACCAAAGCGGAACAAGACGATATTACCGAAGAAGTGCTCCTTCTTAAAGGAAGCCAAATAACAGATAATCAAATTATCAACGCAGAAAGGGCAATTAAGAATATTTTTCTTGCAAAAGGATTCCTTAATACTGAGGTAAATATCGTTCAACGGGATGACACAGCTGCCAATAACAGTGTTATCCTTGACATTTTCGTTGATAAAAAAGAAAAAGTTAAAGTCAATGATGTTATTATAAAAGGCAATGAGGATATATCAGACAGACTGCTCGAAAGGGCAATGAAAAAAACCAATGCAAAAGAGCTGAAAAACTTTTTCCGGACAAAAAAATTCCTACAGGAAGAGTATGAAAAAGATAAAGTTAACCTTATAACCAAATATAATGAAAAAGGGTACAGAGATGCTATTATTGTTGATGATACAGTTTATCAGGTTGAAGTTGGACGAAAGAACAAACCACGGGTAAATGTCGAATTAGAGGTTGAGGAAGGAAATAAATATTATTTTGGAGATATAAGATGGGTAGGCAATACTGTCTATCCCTCAGAACAACTGAGCAGTATGCTTGGTATTGAGAAAGGGGAGGTATTTAATCAGTCAATTCTTGAAAAACAATTATTTGATAATGATATAGGCCTGAACAACATTTATCTTAATGAAGGATATCTGTTTTTTGATTTAGAACCAATAGAGGTTAGTGTTGATAATGACACCATCAATTATGAGATGCGTATTCGTGAAGGCAAACAGGCTACTATTGATAAAGTTATGATTGCAGGGAACACAAAAACCCACGAACATGTTGCCAGACGTGAAATAAGGACATATCCGGGCGACCTGTTCAATAAGTCGGCAATAATACGTTCAGTCAGGGAGCTCTCTCAATTAGGCCATTTTGACCCGGAAGCCATTAATCCTGATATACGGCCTCATCCTGAAGATGGTACTGTGGACATTGAATATCAATTACAGGAAAAAGCCAACGACCAGATAGAACTTTCGGGCGGGTTCGGGGCCGGTATGTTCGTAGGATCTGTTGGTTTGAAATTTGCCAATTTCTCAGCACGGAATATCTTGAATAAAGAAGCCTGGAGACCTTTACCAACAGGTGACGGACAAACTCTCAGCCTGAGATACCAGATGAGCGGACAATATTACCGTACTATAAGCCTTTCTTTTATTGAGCCATGGCTGGGAGGGACAAAACCAAATTCATTCTCACTTTCATTATCCCATACCAAAATAAATTACAGTGCAAACAAGTACTATCAAACATACAGCCCTTACGGCTACGGAGGATATTCTCCATACGGTTACGGGGGATACTCCCCTTACGGATATGGCGGATACTCCCCTTACGGTTACGGAGGGTACGGATATGGGGGATACTCCCCTTACGGATATGGGGGATATGGGGGATATGATCCATACGGATATGGCTACCCTCAATATCAGTACAATTATAGCGCTGAAGATGAAGACGAACAAAATGATCAGATTTGGGAAACAACTGCAATCGCGATGGGCTATGGTTACAGGCTATCATTCCCGGACGATTATTTTACTGTTTATCATGAACTTTCCATGGAACACTACATGCTGCGGAATATGGGTAGTTATTTCTATTTTCTTGCAGATGAAAACGGTAATGTAAACGGATCATTTAACAACGTCAGTTTAAAGACAGCCTTTGGAAGGAACTCAGTAGATAATCCCCTGTTCTCACGAAGCGGGTCACAATTCTCTCTCACTCTGAAAGCAACACCTCCCTTTTCGTTAATGTCAGGAAAGAGTACCAGTTCTGCAGACCTTACCAATAAAGAGAAATATAAATGGATTGAATATCACAAGTGGCTTTTCAAAGGCCAGGTATTTAATCCGCTTTCAAGAAATATGAATCTTGTATTACGGACCTCAGCAGAATTAGGATTTCTTGGTTACTACGACCGCTACCGCCCCTCCCCGTTCGAAGGATTCATCGTTGGAGGTTCCGGTATGTCAGGATTTAGCATGTATGGAACAGACTATGTTGCCCTCCGTGGATATCGCGATTTCAGCCTGAGTCCCAGTACCGGTTCAAAAATGTACTCAAAGTTCAATTTGGAGATGCGTTATCCAATAACCCTGAAACCAAGCGCTACTATTTTTGCCCTGGCATTTCTTGAGGGCGGAAATGCTGAAGTTAATTTTCAAAATTATAATCCCTTCAAACTATACAGATCAGCCGGCCTAGGTGTCAGAATTTTCCTGCCAATGTTTGGACTGATGGGAATAGACTGGGGTTACGGATTTGATGAAGTACCCGGGTCACCAGACGCTAATGGAAGCCAGTTCCATTTTGTTATAGGACAGCAGTTCTGATAGTTACAAATTTGGCACAATATATGATAATGAATAACTGAAATAAATAACATGAAACAAGCATGGTTGGCAAATTATAAAAAAGCTTTTTTTGCACATGCAGGTTCCATGATTGACAATAAATTTTAATAATTATTGAAAATGAAAAAACTGATAATGACACTCTCTGTAATTCTTATTTTGACAGGAATTACATTTGCCCAGAAGTTTGCTTTTATTGATTCAAATTATATTCTGGAAAATATCCCTTCATTTACGGCAGCACAGGAGCAACTGAATAAATTATCGGCACAGTATCAGAAAGAGCTGGAGTCGATGCATGCGGAAATCGAACAAATGTACAGTGATTTTCAGGCTGAAAGTGTTTTATTATCTGAGGACATGAAACGTAAACGGGAAGATGTAATAATTTCTAAGGAAAAAGACTACAAACAGTTACAGCGTAAGTACTTCGGACCGGAAGGTGACCTGTTTAAAAAAAGAGAGGCTCTGGTAAAACCAATTCAGGAAGATATTTTTAATGCAGTACAGGAAATTGCGAACGAAGGCAGCTATGCCGTAATTTTAGATAAAGCCGACGGCACTACCCTGTTTTTTACAAATCCACGATATGATTTAAGCGACCAGGTACTTCAAAAACTAGGATATAAATAATTAATAACTATATTTGCTACACAATTTTTAACATTACTTTGATTATGAGAAATTTAATAAAACTTTTTGCTCTTATTTTCTTCGCTGGCATTTTGTCATCAGCCGGGGCTCAAAATCTAAAATTTGGACATATCGATTTACAGGCACTGGTACAGTTGATGCCTGAAAGAGCAAGTGCGGAAACCACATTCAATAATTTCCAGACCGAACTTGAAGAAGTTTTGGGTGAAATGCAACAAAACTATCAACAGAAACTTAAAGAACTTGAAGGGCTTGGAGAGGATGCTTCTGAAGTTAAAAGGAATGCAAAAATCACTGAACTCCAGGATATTCAGCAGCGCATTCAGAATTATCAGGTAACAGCCAATCAACAACTTCAACAAAAACAGGCTGAATTGTTGCAACCGGTTTTTGATAAAGCTGAAAATGCAATTCAGGAAGTTGCCAAAGAACAAGGCCTCCTTTATGTTTTTGACATAGGTACAAGAGTGGTGATTTATAAATCCAATCAAAGTATGGACCTGCTGCCACTCGTAAAACAGAAGCTGGGCCTTCAATAATTATAAATTCAAAAATATTTAAAGCCATTTATCTTGTGATGAATGGCTTTTTTTTTACTAAAAATATATTTTTATTTTATTTGCAATTAAATCCTGTATATTTATTGACCGGTTTTTTTATCATTCAGATATTCATCAGGCAATGAATAAAGCCGGTAAATGTTTAAGGTTTTTATTAGACTTTGCTTCAGTGAATGATTATCATGAGATAAACCCAATTAAATGTTGAACTAAGTTATTTTCGAATGAAAAATATTGAAAATAAAGTGAATCAGTCAAATGCATATCTTTTTGAGGTAGCATGGGAGGTTTGTAACCAGGTAGGGGGGATATACACTGTAATCCGTTCAAAAGTGCCATCAGTGATCCAGAAATGGACAAAAGATAATTATTTTCTGATCGGCCCATATTTTGAGGATCAGGCTGCTGCGCATTTTGATCCCGCAACCGATTATTCAACCCCTGTTGGAAAGGCAGTATTGAAATTGCAGGAGAGGGGGTTTGATGTGCACTACGGACATTGGATAATATCAGGAAGACCATATGTTGTTCTCTTTAATCCATATTCAGTATTCGACAAGCTGGGTGAAATAAAACATTTTATCTGGCAGGATCACAACATTTCACTTCCGGGGAACAATGAACTTATTGATCAGGTAGCTGCATTTGGGTTTCAGGTAAAAGAATTTTTCAGTTATCTGTGCACCTCAGGATTTTGTAAAAAATATGTAATTGCGCATTTTCATGAATGGATGGCAGGATTGCCTATTCCGGGCATAAGAAAAGAAAACCTGCTGGTCAAAATAGTTTTTACTACTCATGCAACAATGCCCGGCAGATATCTGGCAATGAACGACAATAATTTCTATGATAATCTGCCTTTCTATAATTGGGAAGCTGAAGCTAACAAGTTCAATATCCGTCCTATAGTCGATATTGAGAGGGCCTCAGCCCATGGTGCCCATGTATTTAGTACAGTAAGCGAAGTAACTGCAAGGGAATGCACTCATTTGCTGGGGCGTACCCCTGATATAATTCTTCCAAACGGACTGAATATCCAACGGTTTGAAGCTCTCCATCATATTCAAAACCAACATCTTACTTATAAAGAAAAGATACATGATTTTGTTATGGGCCATTTTTTTCAAAGTTATTCCTTTGATCTTACCAATACTCTTTATTTCTTTACTTCAGGCAGATATGAATATCATAACAAAGGATTTGATCTAACCCTGGAAGCTTTGGCAAGACTTAACTGGCTGATGCAGCAGGCAAATTCCAATATGACCGTTGTAGCGTTCTTTATAACCCGCAGGCCGTTTTACACATTTAATCCTGACGTATTACATTCAAAGGCCTTAATTGAAGAAATACATCGTGCCTGTGAAGAGATTAAAGAGCAACTGGGCAAAAGGTTATATACAAAAATTACATCTGCCGACGGCAAGTATGTCTTCCCGAATCTGAGTGATATGATAGATGATTACCTGAAACTCAAATTAAGGAGGAACGTGCAAAGCTGGAAAACAAAACATCTTCCCAAAATTGTAACTCATACATTGATAGATGATGGCAAGGACTCAATCCTGAATTTTTTACGTACTGCAAATCTCATTAACAACAGGCATGATAAGGTTAAAATTGTTTATCATCCCGACTTTATCTCTACATCAAATCCGTTGTTCAAAATGGATTATTCACAATTTGTCAGGGGCTGCCATCTGGGAATATTCCCCAGCATGTATGAACCCTGGGGGTATACCCCTCTCGAATGCCTGGCAAGCGGTGTATCCTCTGTAAGTAGTAACCTCGCCGGTTTCGGGGATTACGTTTCACGTAATATCCTGGACCACGATAAACAGGGTATGTTCATTATCGACCGTAAAAGAAAAGACTTTAACGAGGCAGCAGGAGAACTCGCAAATATAATGTTCAGGTTTGTTCAACTGACAAGACGGGAAAGAATTGCTCTCCGCTATCGAAGTGAAGAATCATCACTGCAGTTTGACTGGACAGAACTGGGTAAATTTTACGACGAAGCATATAAAATGGTATTAACAAGATAACCATATGAATTTTGCTCCTATAGGTGTTTTTGATTCCGGATACGGAGGTTTAACAGTTTTAAAAGAACTTATGAAAAACCTTCCTGATCATGATTTTTTATATTTGGGAGATAATGCGCGCACACCATATGGTACAAGATCTTTTCAGGTTGTATATAAATATACGGTTGAAGCAGTAAAATATCTGTTCGCCCGGAACTGTCCATTAATTATTATTGCATGTAATACAGCCTCATCAAAAGCTTTGCGGTCTATACAACAAATCGACCTTCCGAAAATTGACCCTGAAAAGAGAGTACTTGGAGTAATCAGGCCGAGTGTTGAGAAAGTAACCGAAATAACAAAAAACGGACATGTTGGGGTTCTGGGTACCCCAGGGACAGTACTTTCCGGGTCGTATCCGATAGAACTGAAAAAATGGTCCGGAAACAAGATAATATCTGTAGTTCAGGAAGCATGTCCATTATGGGTACCACTCGTGGAAAATAATGAGATAGATTCTAAAGGGGCAAGATTTTTCGTTAAAAAAAATATAAAGAATATTCTAAAAAAGGACAGAAAACTGGATACATTGATACTGGGATGTACTCATTACCCCCTTTTGATAAAACTAATAAAAAAATATATCCCTGAAAATATAACTATTGTAGAACAGGGTGAAATAGTAGCAGAGAAACTAATACTATACCTGCAAAGGCATCCCGAGATTGAAAACAGACTTTCGAAAAACCGCATGATTAAATACCATACGACTGAGTCAGTGGAAAATTTTAATGAGAAAGCTGCTTTTTTTCTCGGACAACAAATTAGTGCCGAAACCATCCATTTAGGCTAAGAAATGATCTGCCTGATGATCTCCTGCATCCCGGCATACTGCTCCTCCATACTTGTCAGAAGTTTATATTGAGCCCTGGTCCTTACCAGGTTATGATCTTTCGACTTGATTTTATAATAATTATCCCCGTCGATATAGTCCATTAAAAAGCGTAAAACCTGTTCGTATGTAATGTATCTTGCTGAAAAGGCAAGATATTCAATCTCTTTGGGAGTAAGGAAAGAAATTGCTTCTTTAAGGTATCCACGTGCAAAGGCCTCATATATTTCAATATTCGCAGACACATTATCAAGGTTGGTATCATCCTCAAGGCCTGTATTTGAATAGTACCGAATTGCATCGCCAAAATCATTTAACACAGTACTGTTCATAACAGTATCAAGGTCTATTACACAAAGCACGTCTCCCCTGTGATCGAAGAGTATATTGTTTATCTTGGTATCATTATGGCTTACCCTGGTCGGAATTATCCCGTCTTCAACCATTTCCCAAAATTTCATCATCTCTTTCTTCCTGCTTTCAATCCAGCTGATCTCTTCCTTCACATCAGCTTTTCGTCCGAGAGGATCCTCCTTCAAAACTTTATCCCATTGCTGATATCTTATTCTTATATTATGAAATCCGGGAAGGATATCTGCCAGGGGTTCTTTCAAATCAGATACCAGGGCCTGAAATTTACCAATACCCCTGCCACCTGCAAAAGCCAGTTCAGGAGTTTCTGCCGCTTCATAAGCAACAGTATCATCAATAAAGAGGCTGACAGCCCAATACTCTCCGGAGTCATCAATATGATATAATTTGCCGTCAATTGCCGGAATAATTGTCATTGCCTCTCTCATTGGATCTCCACCAGCCTTTTTAACCTTTGCTTTAATATGAAGGCATACTTTCTGAATATTATCCATCATAGCCGGCACAGGTGAAAAAACACGTTTATTCTTCCTTTGTAATATATATGTTGGTTGCCCCTCTTCTGTCCTGACAATATAGGTATCATTAATAAAGCCTTCCCCTAAAGAGACAACCTCCTTAACCGTCGCTTCCAGTCTGAACTTTTCGGCAATTGATCTCAAATCCTTATTCATAACTTCACTTGTTAAAAAAGTTTTTCAGGATACAAACCATCATCAATCAGCTTTTTAATCTTTGATATCACAATAGGTGTATCCTCTTTATATGTGACCCCGAACCATGGAGAGTCAGCCTTCAACACCTCCACTTTCGCACTACCTTCAGAAATAATATCAAAAACGACTGATGGAATAAATATCTCAGCTTTGGGCAAATGAATATTTTCATTTAGGAACTTAATAAATTTCTCTTCCAGAATATCAAAGATATCAGGCTGAAATCCCCAAATATTCATTGATACATTCTCCTCACCTGAAAGATATTTAACCTGGCAACCTGGCTCATAAGAGGCAATACGGCTATCCTCTTTTAAAATTTTCACTGTTTCGACGATCTTTTGCAGATAATTATTTTCGTCGACCTCACAAATACCTCTGGAAACGCTTCCAAAGTCAGATAATGTATTTTTCAGTTTATACCCGACCATTGAATATTCGTATGGTTTCAGTGGTCTTGTCAGAAATTCTGCCATTACCCTGAATGCATTATATCCGTAAAAGTCATCCGCATTAAGTTGGCAGAAAGGTTCCTTAATAACATTTTTGGTAACCAGGATGGCATGTGCTGTTCCCCATGGCTTTTCTCTTTCAGGAGGTACATTATAACCCGGAGGAAGGTACTCAAGTTCCTGATAAACATATTCAATTTCTATCTTACCTTTCAGTTTGGAATCGAAAATTTCTTTAAACTCATCTGCAAAGCATTTCCGGATAACGAAAATGACTTTACCGAATCCTGCCCTTATTGCATCATAAATTGAATAATCGATAATTACCTCACCGTTAGGGCCGACTGGCTCAACCTGCTTCAGGCCTCCATATCGACTGCCCATGCCGGCGGCCAGAATTAACAGGGTTGGTTTCATATAAAAAATTTTAACAGTTAAAATAAAGGACAGTTTGATTAACTAACCAAACTGCCATATTTTAAAAAATAATTTTAAATTAACTCCAGCTTTTTAGTTTATATCCTTTTACAGAATAAAAGAGTATGACCAGATAACATGGAACAACTATCCAGTAAGCATTTTGAGAACCTATGCTGTCAGAAAGTGAACCCCAAATCAGCGGGATGATTGCTCCACCGGCAATTGCCATTATCAGTAAGGCTGAACCGGTCTTAAGGTGTTTCCCGAGGTTATGCAGGGCCAGAGGCCAGACAGCCGGCCATACCAATGCATTTGAAAGTCCGAACAATGCAACAAAAATTACTGAAACAAAACCTGATGTAAATATAGCTCCCATGGCAAAGATAAGGCCCAGTATAGCAGATGCCTGGAGTGCAAACCTCTGTGACATATACTTTGGGATTAATAATATGCCAATAATATATCCTAATACCATTGTTGCCATTGTGTATGATGTAAATGCTTTGGCCTGGCTCATCTCAATTCCTAAAGAAAGGCCGTACCTGATAATTGTATCTCCGGCAATCACCTCCACTCCGACATAAAAAAACAAAGTTATAACACCAAGAATAAGGTGTGGGTAGGCAAAAATATTTTTCTTCACAGCAGCAAGCTGATCAACACTTGCATCTTCTTCAGATTCCATTTCCAGATCAGGCAGACCTGAAAGTCTTACTATTCCGCCAAGCACAAAAAGGATTACAGTCATCACGATATAAGGATTAATAACCCTTCTGGCCAATTCATCCAGGGCAGCAGTTTGCTCAACTTCACTCATATTTGCAAGTGATGCAACAAAAGCGTCACCGTCACTCAGGATATAATAAGCTAAAATCAGCGGAGCAATTGCACCTGCAAATTTATTACAGATACCCAGGATACTTATTCTTCTTGCTGCACTCTCGCGGGGACCCATGATAGTAACATAAGGATTCGATGCTGTTTGAAGCAACGCCAGTCCGGTGCCCATAACAAAAAGCCCTAAAAGAAAAATAGAGTAGGTCCTTGAAAGGGCAGCAGGAATAAAAATAATTGTTCCGAGTGCCATTATCCATAATCCTATCATCATCCCACTTTTCAATCCGGTTTTATTCAATACCCAGGCTGAAGGAAGCGCCATTACAGTGTATGATATATAAAATGCAAAGGCTACCAGGAGAGCCTGAAAATCAGAAAGCTGACATGCGATTTTTAAGTATGGTATTAAAATACCATTAAGCCATGTCACAAAACCAAAAATAAAAAACAGGCTGCTAATAATTATCATTGGCAGCATAAAAGAATTCCTATTCCCTACATTCGATGTTACATTATTCATGTTTATGGATTTTTAAAACTAATTTAATTTTTTCACGAAAAAAGGAAAACTTTTTGTAAAAAGAAAGTGAATATGAAAAAAGTCATATGATTTTATCAGGGAAATATCTTTTTTAACTGATTTAAATTTATTTACAGTAATAATAGTTAATTTTGACATTTAAATTTGACATCTGCAAAGCATAATCGATTCTGAATTTTAAGAATAAAATTCAGGGTCGTTTTTTCTTTTAACAGAGAATTTAAAATAAACATACCAGTATGAGACATCCACAAGTTATAAAGCTTGAAGAGGTAACAGTAAGGTTTGCCGGAGATTCAGGGGATGGGATGCAACTCACAGGCACTCTTTTTTCAGATGCCACTGCACAACTAGGCAATGATATCTCAACCTTCCCAGATTATCCTGCAGAAATAAGGGCACCTCAGGGTACCGTCGGAGGTGTATCAGGGTTTCAGGTACACTTTGGACAAAGGATAATAAAAACACCTGGTGATTATGCGCATGTTTTAATTGCAATGAATCCGGCTGCCCTGAAAGCCAATGCTAAATCCATGAATCCCGGAGGAATAATAATATACGATTCAGATACTTTTAACGAAAAAAACTTCAGAAAAGCTGAAATTATCACTGATGATCCTTTTACGGAATGTAAAATGGATGATTACCGCAGGATACCTATTCCTATTACCAGCCTCACAAAAGAGGTATTAAAAGATTTCGACCTTGACAATAAAAGTATAACCCGTAGTAAAAATATGTTCGCACTGGGATTGGTTTGCTGGATGTTCAACAGGCCACTTCAGTATGTTGAGGAATATATTAAAGAGAAGTTTTCTCATAAGTCAGTCCTTATCAAATCAAATATTAAAGTTCTGCACAGCGGTTATAATTATGGCCTTAATATGCAGCACATGACCCCAAGTTATATCATTCATCATGCCAACATTGAGAATGGCATCTATCGCAATGTCAGCGGTAATATTGCCACTGCCTGGGGCTTCATTGCAGCGGCAGAAAAGGCCGGACTGGAGCTTTTCGCAGGTTCATACCCCATAACACCTGCGACAGACATATTGGTTGCATTATCTGAAAGGAAAGACTTAGGTGTAAAGACATACCAGGCAGAAGATGAGATTGCAGGGATTACTTCGGCCCTTGGGGCGGCCTTTGCAGGCGATCTTGCTGTTACCACAACATCCGGCCCCGGGCTGGCCCTTAAATCCGAAGCTATAGGGCTGGCTGTAATGGCAGAATTGCCGATTGTTATTGTAGATGTACAAAGGGGAGGCCCTTCAACAGGGCTCCCTACAAAAACCGAGCAGTCTGACCTTCTTCAGTCTCTTTACGGCCGTAACGGAGAAAGTCCTGTGGTTGTAATATCCGCCAGCACTCCTTCCGATTGCTTTATATATGCTTATATGGCAGCTAAATTAGCTATTGAGCATATGACCCCGGTAATTCTGCTTTCAGATGGTTTCCTGGCCAACGGCAGTGAACCCTGGAAAATACCCAGCCTGGAAGAACTGCCGCCGATAGTGCCTCGTATCGCAAAAAATCCTGCTGATTTTAAGGCTTATAAAAGAGATGAACAATTTCTCTTCAGGGAATGGGCTTTCCCGGGAATGGCCGGATTCGAGCACCGGATAGGAGGCCTTGAAAAAACCATCGATGGTGCAGTAAGTTATTACCCGGAAATTCATCAGGAAAATACTATTACACGTGAAGAAAAAATCCAAAAAATTGCAACTGTAATTCCCCCTCTGACTATCACGGGGGATGATCAGGGAGACATTCTTGTCGTAGGCTGGGGAGGAACCTACGGACACCTTTTTAGTGCTGTTTATGAACTGCGACTGAAAGGTAAAAGTGTAAGCCTTGCTCATTTCAACTATATCAAACCACTTCCGGAAAATACCAGGTCAGTATTTGGGAAATTTAAAAAAATAATAGTTTGTGAATTAAATATGGGTCAATTTGTAATTTATCTGAGGGGCCAGCTTCCTGAATTTAAATACTCCCGGTTTAATAAGGTCAACGGATTACCTTTTACTGTTGATGAGTTGGTAAGCGAGATAGAAAAACTATTTTAGTAATTATTATGGTTGAAATAAAATATTCTGTAAAAGATTTTAAGAGCGAAAATGAAATACGATGGTGCCCGGGATGTGGCAACTATGCTATAATGAATGAAGTTCAGAAAACAATGGCTGATCTTGGTATACCAAAAGAAAACTTCGCTGTTATATCAGGTATCGGATGTTCTTCGCGATTTCCCTATTACATGAGTACCTTTGGGTTCCACACTATCCATGGAAGGGCAACTGCAGTTGCTTCAGGTGTAAAAATGGCAAATCCCGGATTAAATGTTTGGGTAATTACTGGTGACGGTGATGCAATGGCAATCGGAGGTAACCATTTTATTCACACTATAAGAAGAAACTTCGATCTCAATATAATACTATTCAATAACCGGATTTACGGACTTACCAAAGGACAGTTTTCACCCACCTCAGAGAGAAACTTCATCAGTAAAACATCTCCTTTTGGTACTATTGAAGACCCGTTTATACCCGGACAACTTGTGATTGGCGCAAGGGGAACTTTTTTTGCCAGAACGATTGACATTAATCTCAAACTCGGGGAAATGGTTTTAAAGGAGGCTGCCATGCATAAAGGTACATCTGTGGTCGAAGTGCTACAAAATTGTGTTATCTTTAATGGCGGGGTGCATCAAAAAATTACTGACCCGGAACATAAAGCAGACAGACAGATAATTCTTCGACACGGCGAACCAATGTTATTCGGCTCTAACAATCAAAAGGGATTATCTTTAAAGGATGGAAAATTGAAGGTTGTTGAGTTAAACAATAACAATATTACCATTAATGATATCCTCGTACATGATGCTTCTGAAACTGATCCATCCCTACATTTAGCACTTATTAATATGGAACTACCCGATTTTCCGGTAGCTATGGGTGTTATCAGGAAAGTTGAAGCTCTTGTCTATGATAATGAAATGGAAAAACAAATTAAAACCATTCAAAAATCACGCAAAATAAGGTGTATAGACGAACTCCTCAGATCAGGCAATACATGGGAAATAAACAATAACCATCGAAATGAATAAACCTGAAAAAAAGCCTTAAAAACTAAATTATACGTCTGGCCTGTAATTAAATATCCACAGAACAGTAATTATTCACCTCTTACAGCTCCGCTTCCCCTTACCAAAGATCTGTATTTTATGGATGGACTTGGAATAAAATGTCCTAATCCCAATGATGCCCAAATACTGTCAGTCCTTGCAATAGTTTTATCATCCATAACAACTACATTAGGCCATTCACGGGAGAACTGGTCATGTTCTCCGGTTTTTACTGTAGCATCAACCAGCATTACATGATTATTCTGATTCATTTTAAGTAACCTGATATCTCTTTCAGGATCAATATTGCCCCCAATTAGCCACAGAAGGAGGTCTGAGTCTTCCGTATCAACTCCTTCATCAAAAAAAATTACTGCCTTCACTGCACCAAGAGCCTTTATCTTCGATAGCTTCATTTCCAAATCTTTAAATGAAAAACCGCTATATTTTTGAATATTCAGAATAAGTACAGGCAGATTCATCTCTTCCAACAAATTACGGTACCCACAAACCGCTTCTGCAATTGCAAAATCATCCCTGCCCGGGCCGAAAAGAAAAGTGTCTGATTCCCTTTTCCCGTGTATCTCTTCAGGGAAAGGCCTGGTCAGGTCGATGCACAACTTGGAACCAAATGAAAATCGTGCTGATGAATGATCTAAAATATCTAAAGGGCCTTTTGAAAAATGCAAACTATATTGTGGATGGAAATTTCGGGAAAAGACATCAATCATTGCTTTATTATCATGTATGTTCACTGTTTCATCTGTAATTATCAAAATTTTATTGAACATCATCTGACCGGCACCCCATAATGCATGCATCACTTTCACGGCCTGTCCGGGATAACTTTTAGCTATTTTTACAACCGCAAAATTATGAGCCACACCAGTGAAGGGAAGTCTCATATCCTTCAATTCAGGAACCATCGTTAATGTCAGAGGTTTAAGAAAAATCCGTTCAGTAGCTTTTCCTATATATGCATCTTCCATTGGGGGAATACCAACAATTGTAGCCGGGTATACAGCATTCCTGCGATATGTAATGAATGTTACATGAAAGCAGGGATAGTAATCGGCAAGGGAATAAAATCCCGTATGATCGCCAAATGGTCCTTCAGGGATAAAGTCCTCAGAGGGATCAATATATCCTTCAATGACAAAATCAGAATCATCAGGGACAAAGATATCATTAGTAAGGCACTTAACCAGATTTACTGATTTTCTTCTCAAAAATCCTGCAAGTATATATTCATCAATATTTTCAGGCAAAGGAGCTGTAGCGGCGTACGTATAAACAGGGTCACCTCCCAGGACAACACTTACAGGCATTTTCCTTCCAAGCTTTTTATATTTTTCAAAATGAGAAGCTCCTGTTTTATGCTTATGCCAGTGCATCCCGGTACTGTCAGAACCAAAAACCTGCATCCTGTACATTCCCAGGTTTGGTATATTAGTTTCCGGATCTACTGTATGCACACAAGGGAGAGTAATAAACTTACCGCCATCGGCAGGCCAACACTTCAATACAGGTAACCGGCCCAGATCCGGTTTATCCATAATAAACTCCTGGCATGCCCCCCTCCTTTTCAACTTTACCGGCAGCCAGGAAGAAACCTCTTTAAGGCGGGGCAATAGTTTTAATTTGTCCCAAAAATTATCACGAGGCTGTAAGAGATTTGAAAATAATCCTTCAATCTCATTCTCTATGTCGATAAGGGACTCCCTGCTTAAAGCAAGAACTATCCGTTTCTCAGAGCCCATCGCATTAATGAGCAAAGGAAATTCTGTACCCGTATTTTCAAATAATAAAGCTTTACCACCCTTTTCTTGTTTCGAAAAGCGGTCAGTAATTTCAGTAATCATAAGATCAGGATCAGCAAAGCTTTTGATACGGATCAACTCATTGCTGTTCTCAAGCACCTTTATAAATGATTTTAATCCCTCATGTGCCATAAAATATTTTTTATTTAATAAGATGTTATATTGATTCAATATAAATTTTAATAAAAACAATATAAAATCATGATGATTTTCAATAATAAGAAATTACTTTTGGACATTTTAACATCAACTCAATAAAAATAATAAAATGACTGATAAAAATAACAAAATTAAGTTTTATAAAGGGGAACAAATTCCTGTGGAATTACATAAGGTCAGGATCGTTCAAAAGCTTTTTTTAAAACCTATTGAAGAGAGAAAAGAAGCAATTGACAAAGCAGGTTATAATACTTTTCTGCTAAGCACGAAAGACATATTTCTGGATATGCTTACCGACTCCGGGACAAATGCAATGAGTGACAACCAGATTTCATCGATGCTACAGGCTGATGATGCATATGCAGGTTCACAAAGTTTTTACAGGATGGAAGAGGCACTCAGAGAGGTTTTTGGTAAAAACTACGTCTTACCGGTTCACCAGGGAAGGGCTGCTGAAAATATTGTTTCCCAGGCATTTATTAAAAAGGGTGATGTTATTCCGATGAATTATCACTTTACCACCACGAAAGCTCATATGGAGTTAAACGGAGGAAAAGTACTTGAGATTTTTGGCGATGATGCTCTTCAGATAAAAAGTGATAAACCTTTCAAAGGGAATATTGATATCAAGAAATTAAAAGATATTTTCAATAAATATGGCAAAGAAAAAGTTGCATTTGTGCGCATGGAAGCTTCGACTAACCTAATTGGCGGACAGCCTTTTTCTATGCAGAATATGCGGGATGTAAAAAAGCTATGTGTTGAAAATGACACTATGATGGTATTGGATGCCAGTCTTATAGGAGAAAATGCATATTTTATTAAACAACGTGAAGAGGAATTTAAAGATACACCTATCAAAGACATCTTGCTGGAGATGTGCTCTTATTCTGATCTTGTTTATTTCTCAAGCAGGAAGGTTAGTTCAACCCGGGGAGGAGGCATTGTAACCAACAGGGAAGACCTTTACCTGAAGATGCGCGACCTTCTTGTCCTTTATGAAGGATTTCTTACATACGGAGGTATGTCAGTAAGAGAGATTGAGGCAATGGCCGTTGGAATTAATGAAACATGTGATGAAACAATTATCAGCCAGTCACCATCATTTATTGACTATGCAGTAACACAACTCGATGATGCCGGCATACCTGTCATAACTCCTCCCGGAGCACTGGGATGCCATATCGACGCTATGGGGTTCTTACCCCATGTTCCTCAGCAGGAATACCCGGCAGGAGCGTTGGCTTCAGCTCTCTATATAATATCAGGAATAAGGGGAATGGAACGTGGTACTATTTCCAGTACCCGTGATGAAGATGGAAATGATATTCTTGCTGACGTCGAACTGCTCAGACTGGCCTTTCCAAGGCGTGTGTTCACTCTTTCACAAACTATTTACATGATTGACAGGGTAAAATGGTTGTATGATAATCGTGACCTGGTAGAGGGTCTTGAATGGGTTGAAGAACCTCCGCTTCTGAGATTTTTTATGGGCCGTCTTAAACCAAAAACAAACTGGACTGAAAAACTTATTGCCAAATTCAGGGAAGATTTTGGGGATTCCCTCTAACATACTAACTCCCGTGTAATAATGTATAAACTGTTTTTTCTGCTGATCAGCCTAACACTGGAAACTCTTGTAACTGCACAAAACGGCAAAGTACTGGAATCTCTGGTATTTAACAGCAGCAAGGTAAATTATCCGGTGGAATATTCCATTTATCTTCCACCGGACTATGAAACCTCAGAAAGAAGTTATCCTGTACTATACCTTTTACATGGATACTCCGACGATGAGACGGCCTGGATACAATTTGGAGAAGCTAATATAATTGCTGACCGTGGAATTGCAAATGGAGAATTCCCTCCATGTATCATTGTTATGCCCGATGGTAAAATAACATGGTATATAAACAGTTATGATGGTAATGATCCCTGGGAGGATATGTTCATTGAGGAATTTATTCCCTTTATTGAGAAAAATTACCGTATACGTGCAAAAAAAGAATTCAGGGCTATCGGTGGCCTGTCAATGGGTGGTAACGGATCTCTCTTTTTGTCGATAAGGCACCCTGAAATGTTTTCATCATGTGTTGCATTGAGTTCAGGAATTTATACGGATGAAGAAATACTTACCAAAAAAGGCCATGACCGTTACTTCAATAATATATACGGGCTTGTGGCTAAAAACGGACAGGTTAGTGATTACTGGAAATCATACAGCGTACTGCATCTGATCGAAAATACAGACCTTGAGAAACTTAAATCTATAAGGTTTTATATTGACTGCGGCGATGATGACTTCCTTTATAAAGGAAATTCTACTTTACACATTAAAATGCGTGACCTGGGTATTCCCCATGAGTATCGTGTAAGAAACGGAGGACATTCATGGGGTTATTGGCGTACAGGCTTATTTGACGGCCTTAAATTCATCTCAGAAAAATTTCACAGATAAAAATATTATCCCTGACCGGTTTTCGCTTTTATTATTTTGTATACCCCGAATGTAGCCAAAGGCAGTATATAAACTATTAAAAATCCCCAACTTACCGTACCGTAACCTTTAGCTATAAGGTTTACCAATCCGAAAATGGAGATACCAAAGGCTGCCAGTAAAAAAACTGAAGCAATAACCGGCCGGTAAAATCGGGGCAATTCTCTGCCAAGTGACATGAAGGTTACCTGAACCCTTTCATTTACTGCATGGATCAGTGCTGTTCCGGTCTCGATCAGGGTACCGTAAAGAATAATTTGAAATGTTATAAATAAAAACGGAGTATCTAATTTTCCAAATGCATAAACCGATGGAATTTCAACAGGTAATATTTCCGGATAGTATCCAATTATTGAAAAATAAAAAAGCAAGGCAGGAATTATTCCGGTAAAACCTGCAATAACCCCTGAAATCAGAGCTTCTTTGCGTGTTTCAATATATCTGAGACAAAAAAGAATACCAACAACATTAGCCAAATTATAAAGGGCATACTTAATGCCCGAGCCAAACCATCCCGGTTCAATATTTTTATGAACTAATGAGTTATGAATATCCGGGCCGAATTTAACTATAGTGAGAACCAGCAGAAGAGCATAAACCAGATATAAAAGGATGGACCAAAAAGATAATATCTTCTCAATCAGTGCTGAACCTTTAAATGTTAAATATCCCACAATTACCAACATTAGCAATACTCCTGCCATGTAGGGGGCATTAAAGCTATCACGGAGCAATACCCCGGAGGCAGAGCCAAGTACTGCAAGCACTATAATAAGATAAGCAATAAATATTACTTCAAAAACCGGCCACGCCGGCCCCAGAAGCTTTTTGAAAAAAGTCCGGTAGTCAAATGTCCTGAACAACCTTGAGAATTCAAAAGTTAATGCCAAAAATACAGACCAGATAATAATAACGACAAACAACATTCCCAAAAGGCCTCCGACAGGTCCAAATCTGAGAAAATACTCAACAAGCTCCCTTCCCGTTCCATAGCCGCCACCAATTATGACACTCTGAAAAATAAAACCTGGTAATAAATATTTCCTGAAAAATGATTTCTTAAACATCCTCGTGCTATAAAAGATTTAAATTAAAATTATAATATTGCATCGTCAACATAAAAATAGCAGGTAATAATAGAAATAAATATCGTAAATGAAAACAGAAAGGAATGGCATTAGACAGAAAAAAAAAGCATAGTTATATTAATGCCATCCATTTTTTCCTTTACAACATAAATATGATATCAAAGATAACTGAATATCAAACTTTTCTGATAACAATACATAGGCAAAAAAATATCATTAATGTAATTAATCCCCCTCCGGTAAAAAACTCTTTTATTTCCCCGGCGGAAAAACAACATGAATACAAAAATGTTTTATCATGATCCTACAACTAATTTGGCTAATAGCAGGTTTTGTATTACTTATAAAAAGTGCAGACTGGCTGGTTGACGGAGCATCAGCTCTTGCAAAAAAATATCATGTATCTGACCTGGCAATAGGGCTTACAATAGTTTCATTTGGAACTTCGGCACCTGAACTGGTTGTAAATACCATCGCATCCTGGCAAAATCACCAGGATATAGTATTCGGGAATGTCATTGGCAGTAATAACCTTAATCTGTTTGTTGTATTGGGTGTAGCAGGTATAATAACTCCTTTGATAGTTCAATCCAGTACTGTGTGGAAAGAAATTCCTATATCCTTCTTTGCCATGGCATTCTTATTTTTCATCTCAAATGATTTTTTCTTTTCAAATCAACAGGTACTTTCCAGAATTGACGGCTTCATATTGCTGACAATGTTCATCTTATTCCTTTACTATGTTTACAGGCAGATGAAAAGAACCCCGACGGAACAGATAATCAGTGAAAAAAAATTTTCATCTTTATTTATTATTGTGTTGCTCCTCATTGCCGGTCTTGCAGGATTAATAATTGGAGGAAGGCTGGTTATTGACAATGCAGTTAAACTTGCAACCTCATTGGGTGTAAGTGAAAAAATAATAGGCCTGACAATTGTGGCTATCGGTACCTCTCTGCCCGAAATGGCTACATCAGTAATAGCAGCCCTGAAAAGAAACAGCGATATTGCTGTTGGGAACATAATCGGATCAAATATCTTCAACATTTTTTTTATACTGGGAGTTAGTGCAATCGTCAGGCCTGTCCAATACCATACAAGTTTTAATTTTGATTTTTCCCTTCTTGCAGGAGGTACAATAATACTATTTATTGCAATGTTCACCGGAAAGAAAAAGAAACTGGACAGATGGGAAGCAGCTATATTATTGCTGATATATATTTTTTATACAGCATATTTAATAATTAATGAAATAAAAATGGCTGTATAGCAATATTTCTTATGAAAATCATTTTTTTATTAAAATCAAATATCTACTTTTAAAACTCACATATTATATCAATTAATAATCACATTATGGCAGAAGAAATAAATAAAGGGAAGAAGCAGGAGAAAGACAGTCTCCTGGATAAAGCAAAAGAGTGGGCTGACAAAGCTGATGATTTTATTGAAGAGACTTCAGGAAAAATCAAAAAAAGTGATGGATTCAAAAAAGCTCAGGAATTTCTGGATAAAGCTGAAGACTACCTTGAAAACAAACTTGAAGAGTTTGAAGAAAGCGGCATGAAAGATAAGCTTAAAGACTTTGCAAATAAAATGGAGGACAAAGCTGAAGAGTTTCTGGATAAAGCCGAAGTTGCCGGTAAAGATTTTGCAAGTAAAGCAAATGAACTTATCGAAAGATATAAGGATAAAATGAAGGATAAGGATAAACCGGAGGATAAACCAGAGGATAATCCCGGGGAAATATTAAACGCATAAAATTTTATTTATAAAAATTTAAAAGTTTAATTACATTTCTGTTTTTTTCAATTTATCAGTTCTTAAATTATTAATATTAATCATATGAAAAATATTTTAGGTGAAATTTTATCACGTATTGACGATGATTCTTTACAATCAATAAGCCATCAGGTTAATGCTTCTCCAACACAAACTAAAAGTGCCCTGGGAAGTGCTATTCCAATACTTATTAATGCTTTGGCAAAAAACAGCAGTACTTCAGAAGGGGCTTCTGCCCTAAAAAATGCAGTTGCAAAAGACCACGACGGTTCTCTTCTGGATCATCTTGGAGAT
Source organism: uncultured Prolixibacteraceae bacterium (assembly GCA_964545315.1). Lineage (GTDB taxonomy): Bacteria > Bacteroidota > Bacteroidia > Bacteroidales > Prolixibacteraceae > JAAYJR01. Next base: position 19,950 of record CAZJGI010000009.1, on the reverse strand, counting down.
TTTCTTAATAATCCTGCTACAGGTAATGGTGCAGGTATATTAAAACATGTACTTGGCAATAAAAGACAAAATGTTGAAAAGTATATTAGTAATGATTCAGGACTTGACAGTTCGTCAGTAGGGAAAATTCTTGAAATGGCCGCTCCTTTAGTAATGGGTTATCTCGGAAAAAACAGTGGCAAACAGGGCAGTGGAATAGAATCTATACTTAATTCATACCTTAATACTCAAAAAAAACAGGTACCTCAGTCTCAAAGTATCATTAACCAGTTGCTGGATCGGGATAATGACGGAAATGTTATGGATGATATAGCTGAATTAGGAATGTCATTTCTGGGAAAAATGATGAGTAAACGATAATTATCTTATAATAACAAAAAAAAAGAAGTTAAAGGTTTGTTATTTTAAAAGTAATTTCTGAATTTAGCTTAATCAAAAAACAATAATAATAAGCATTTCAGACATCCGGCAGGCAATTGAAAAAAACTTAGTCTGATTAACAAAATTTATGTATATACTCAATGAGTTTAATTTAAATAATTTAGTGTTTAATTAAAAATTTACCACTTATGAACAAAGCACAATTAATCGATGCAATGGCTGCAGGTTCAGGCCTGACTAAAGCAGATGCAAAAAAAGCTCTTAATGCTTTTATAAGTTCAACAACGAATGCTCTTAAAGGAGGTGACAGGGTGGCCCTTATAGGATTTGGAACATTTTCTGTAAGTAAACGTAATTCACGTACAGGAAGAAATCCTCAAACAGGGAAAGAGATAAAGATTCCTGCAAAGAAAGTTGTAAAATTTAAAGCCGGGGCTGATTTGGCTGATGCCGTTTCATAACTGATTTTTAAACTATTTCATTCAAGAGACTGTCTTATTAGGTTAATGATATGACTGCTGCCCGTGATAATACATAAAAAGGGCTTTTTCATATACTAAATTTTTTAAAAAAATTGCAGCTTATCAAAATAATTAACTGATAATTCAGTCTCTTTTATTTATTTAAAATTTTTTGGACATATTATGTTTAAACAATTGAAATTATTCAAAAATATTTTCAATAATCAGGATCAAATAATTTTAAGGGATTATCTTGCCCTGGAGCGCACCAAACTTGCAAATGAGCGGACACTGCTTGCTTATTCAAGAACTTCACTCTATATGCTACTGGCAGGTATTGCCTTCCTTCAATTAAAAGATTTCACAAATATCATATGGGTTGGATACCTGTCGATAGGTTTGAGTCTGGTGTTAATTATAGTAGGTATCTACCGATATTTTCTGATAAAATACAGATTAAAAAATTATTACATTAATAATGTTGGGCCAGATGAATAAAATTTTAATGATATTGGCATTTTTCAGTTTATCCTTACCAGCTATCGGCCAAGAACCCGATCTTGTCTTTTTATCCGGTTCTGCATCACAAATTGGAAATATTTGGGGAATGATAAACAAGAAAGCTGTAAGGGAAGATATGGATAATTATTTTTTAGATAAAGCTTCAGAAAACGGCATTAATGAGGAAGAACTGATAAGACGCTCTCAAACCTTTATTAATATAGTGGAAAATATTGCACCCCACTGGCTGGAAGAAGCAAGGGCAATTGCTGATAAAGCAGGAGTCAGCCCGGAGCTTTATATCTCATTTATTGCCAATGTTTACAGAAACCTGATTATTTAATGGAAAAAGAGATAATTGTAGCTGTGGCTTTAGGGATTGGATTAAGTGCCAGTGCAGGATTCAGGGTATTTCTCCCCCTGTTTGTTGCAGGACTGGCTGCCCGATTAGGCTTCTTACCTCTGAACGAAGGTTTTATGTGGTTGCAATCCACAGCCACACTGACTGCTTTAAGTGTTGCAACTATCATTGAGATCATAGCCTATTATGTGCCATTTGTTGACAACCTGCTTGACAGTATTGCAATGCCACTTGCCATAGGTGCGGGAACTCTGCTTGCAGCATCAGTGCTTCCTGTGGATAACGGGTTCCTTAAATGGCTGATGGCGATCATTATCGGCGGTGGTGCATCAGCAACAGTACAGGGAGCTACCACAGCAATTCGATTGACATCATCGGGGACAACAGCAGGCCTTGGGAATCCTGTAGTATCTACAGGTGAAAATGCAGCAGCAATAGGCATTTCTGTGCTAACTATAGCCCTCCCGGTAGTTGTTGTTGCAATACTTATATTTCTGATAATTTTTATTATCAGAAAAAATGCAAAAAGAAAAAGGAGACTTAAAAACAATAATAATATCTAAGGAAATAAAAACCCGGCAATGAAAGCCGGGTTTTTATTTCCTTAGATATTCACTTCAGGCAGAAGAGTGTCTGAAGGAGGACGAAACCGACAAATTCTATTTCCTTATAATCTTTTTCAGAACTGTATCTTTATCCAGTTTTTTGGTGCAGAAAAACCAATCATAACAGTGCATGTCCTCCTTATTTTCCATTCTTTCTTTGGCAACTCCGCATGATCCTGCAGTTGGCACTATTACTTCATCCCCGGGCCTCCAGTCAGCAGGTGTTGCTACATTGAATTCATCGGCTGTTTGTAAAGCAATTACAACGCGGTACAGTTCATCAAAGTTACGGCCAAGACTTAACGGATAATAGATAATCGTCCTGATAATACCCTTCGGGTCGATTACAAAGACAGCACGGACTGCTTTTGTGTTACTTTCACCCGGCATCATCATACCGTACTTTTTTGCAACCTCCATTGTTATGTCTTCAATGAGCGGAAAAGTAACTTCAACATCTTTCATACCCTTGTATTCAATCTTTTCCTTGATAGTCCGCAACCAGGCAATGTGGCTGTACAAACCATCAACAGACAGTCCGACAAGTTTACAATTAGCCTTGTTAAATTGCTTTTCCATTGTTGCAAATGTCATAAACTCAGAAGTACAAACAGGCGTAAAATCTGCAGGATGGCTAAATAAAATAACCCAGCTTCCCTTATAATCAGAAGGAAAGTTTATTTCACCCTGTGTAGTTACTGCTTTAAATTCAGGTGCCTTTTCACCTATTCTAGGCATTGAAAATTCTTGTTCTTCCATAATGTAAATTTTAAAGTTGTCTTATAATCTTATTTTTCTCCATTCTTCCTTCATTCTTTCAAGATCAGCAAGCCATGATTCAATATCATCTTCATGCTCAATTTCATCATTAAGTATCTGAACTGCAATTTGATGAGTTGAGTGATCCTTCCCGGCTGTATAATTAGCTATCTCCTGGTATCTTTTGATGGCACACCTTTCCCCTCTTAAGTTCTGAAGGAGAATCTCCTCAATGTAAGGGTCTGATGGCTCCTCATACGCACAACTTGATAACTTTATCCATTCTGAAGGATTGATAACGGGTGTACCACCGAGCTGTATTATCCTGTCAACGACTAAAACAGCATGATTTAATTCCTCATCGGCATGCAATAAAAGTTCTGGTTCAACTTCACTTCTCATTGGCCCCTCCATCAATCTGGCACCTATCCAATATTGATAATAAGCCAGCCACTCCTCTGAAAGAGCGGCATTTAACATTTCCAATAATTTTTCTACATCAACAGATGCAACTTTAATAGCTTCTTTTCCCATATTTATTAATTTTAAACTCTTAAATATAACAACTTTTTTTATATTAACAGAACTTAAATTCTTTTATTTGCATGAAGTGTACTGATTCAGGTATTAATCTAATGTTTATAATGGCAACATGGGATAACATTCTGAAAAGGGCGTAAGTGCTCTTTTCAAACAAGTCTCAATGTGTGTTCATTAAAAGACAAAACATATTGTATTAAATTTTAACAACAACAATGAAACAGACTGAAATACTGGCAACTATAGGACCATCAACGATAGGCATAATAGATAAGCTCTATGAAAACGGTATTAATGGAATACGAATAAACAGCTCTCACGGGGATTATGATTTTCACAGGACAGCAATAGAAAGATCAAGGGAAGCTAATCCCGGTGGATATATTGTTTATGATATTAAAGGTCCGAAGATAAGAATTGGTGATATCCCGGAACCACTTCCCGTAAAGGCCGGCGACAGACTTGTATTAAGAACCGATATTACAAAACCAAGAAATTCTGAGTATCCTGCTGTAAGCTCTTTTTACGAGGGCATTCCGGTAACCTATCAGGAACTTGACAAGTTTATAAAACCCGGTCACAGGCTTTTCATTGATGATGCTTATGTAGGGCTGAAAGTTATAAATGTATCTTCAGGTATCATTACTTGTGAAGTATTATATGGTGACATTATACGTTCCAGAAAAGGGCTGAATCATCCTGATACTATCCTGGATTATCCATATACAATGCCAGATGATATTCCTTCATTAAAATTTGCAATAGAAAACGGCGTTGATTACATAGCTGACTCTTTCACCCGGAATGGAGATGATGTACTGGAACTTCGCGAAATCCTCAAAGGGTCATCCATTAAAATTATTTCAAAAATAGAAAATCCGGAAGGACTTGAAAATTTTAATGATATCATAAAAGTAACAGATTCAGTGATGATAGCACGCGGAGATCTGGGTGTTGAAATTGATCCTGTCAGTTTGCCTGAATATCAAAAAATAATGATTGAAAGATGCAATCAAAAAAGTATTCCTGTCATTACAGCTACTCAAATGCTTGAATCTATGATTGATAATCCCAGGCCCAGCAGGGCAGATGTAAGCGATATTGCCAATGCCCTTTATGATGGTACTGATGTCATTATGCTCTCAGGAGAAACCTCAATAGGAAGATATCCGGTTGAATGTGTAAGAATGATGGCAAAGATTGCTAATTATGTTGAGAACACCGATCGTTATAAAATACGAAAAACAAAAATAAACAGTTTATCTTCAATAAAATACAGTTAAATTTACACAGGTATTCGATATTTGGGTTGTGTTTTTTGTTAGTAGCAAACCGGACATTTAATAAAAATTATAAATTTTATTACCACTCAGAGAATTTTCTGAACATAAAAATTTTAGTAATATTGATGCCTTGTTCATATTCTGATAAAAATTTTAATTGCAGTAATGAAAGAAAGAAATAAAATTGGGTTTGATAATGATAAATACCTCAACGAACAGACCTCTGCCATTTTAACAAGGGTAAACAGGTTTAATCACAGGCTTTATCTGGAATTTGGAGGAAAAATATTATATGATTATCATGCTGCAAGGGTTCTGCCGGGATTTGACCCGAATGTTAAGATGAGGCTTTTACAATTACTAAAAGATCAAATTGATGTAATTTTATGCATTAATGCAGGAGATATAGAGAGAAAGAAAGTAAGAGCAGACTTTGGTATTACCTATGATGTAGACACCTTAAAAACGATAGATGATTTTAAGGAATGGGGCATAGAAGTTACAGCAGTAGTAATAACGAGATACCAAAACCAGGCCCCATCCAAAGCATTTAAGAACAAACTCGAAATGAGAGGTGTGCAAGTATATGTACACTACCCGACAAAAGGTTATCCTACTGATATTGATCTCATTGTCAGTGACCAGGGATATGGTTCCAATGAATATATTAAGGTAACGAAGCCCATAGTGATAGTAACCGGCCCCGGACCTGGCAGCGGTAAGCTTGCCACGTGCCTGAGCAACCTGTATCATGAATACCGAAACGGACTAAAAGCAGGGTATGCCAAATTTGAAACTTTTCCTATATGGGACCTTCCTGCTGACCATATTGTCAACATTGCATACGAAGCTGCAACTGCAGACCTGAACGATAAGGTAATGACAGATGAGTACCACCTGAAAGCATATAACGAGATAACTGTCAACTATAACCGTGATATAGAAGCTTTTCACCTGCTAAAGAGGATATTCGAAAAAATCACCGGTGGTGAATCATTATACCTGTCGCCTACAGACATGGGGGTTAACCGGGCCAGTAAGGGTATTGTTGACGACAATCTGATCAGGGAAGCTTCTTATCAGGAAATTATCAGGAGATATTTCAGGTCGGCAGTTGAATATACATTAGGATTGGTAGACAAAGAAGTCCTTGACCGCGTTGTTAGTATTATGGATAAGATTGGTGCAAAGGCTGAAGACCGCAAAGTAGTAGTTCCTGCCAGGAAAGCCGGAAAAGATGCAGAAAAGTGTGGTAAAGGGAATGCAGGTATGTATTGTGGTGCGGCAATTGAGTTACATGACGGAACGATTATAACCGGTAAAAACTCACCACTGATGCATGCAGCATCAAGCCTTATCCTGAATGCAACAAAACACCTGGCAGGATTACCGGATAATATGTACCTCCTGCCTCAAAGTCTTATTGATTCAGTAACCCATCTTAAAAAAGACATCCTGAAAGGTAAAATGGTAAGCCTTGATGTGGATGAAACACTTATTGTATTAGGAATAAGCGCCCTTTCCAATCCTGCGGCTCAAATGGCACTTGAAAACCTTATAAGTCTGAACGGTTGTGAAGTGCATCTCACTCATATACCCACACCTGGAGACGAGGCAGGATTACGTAAATTAAAAGTAAATCTGACTTGTGACCCGGAATATTCAAGTAAAAGCCTTTTTATAAGCGGATAGCCGGTTAACAATACATACTAATCGCCGAAGAGACAGGCAAAAGATCAAACCGTTAACGTTCAAATGAAATTCATGAATTAACAAATTATTTTCAGGGGATTAAAAAAGTAATTTTTATTTTCGCAATCTCAAAGTAATTATCATGGCAAAAGAGTATACAAATGAACTTCTTATTGATTTTGGCCCGGATGGTAAAGACTTGCTGCCGGTGGTAACACAAGATTATAATACAAAGGAAGTACTGATCCTGTCGTTCGTTAATAAAGAAGCATTCGAAGAAACCCGCCGAAGCGGCTATGCAACCTACTGGAGCAGAAGCCGTAATGAACTTTGGAAAAAAGGACTTACTTCGGGCGACATGTTACGGATTGAGGAGATCAGGATCAACTGCGAGCAAAACTCACTGTTATTTCTTGTTATTCCGGAAGGGAAAGGAGCATGTCATGCAAAAAATGAATTCGGATTACCTTTCAGTTCATGCTATTACAGGAGAATAACCAATAACAACAAATTGGAAAAAATATAATGGAAAACGAAAATCTGATAATAGGGATGCCGGCCGGGTCCCTGGCCAATGCATCCAGGGGTGGTAATATTATTCAATTATTAAAAAATGCGGGATTTGAAACAAAAGGGTATGACTCCGGAGGCCCTACCATTTTCAAATCTGTTAATTTTCTCTTTGGATGGGATGGCAGGCCCCAGGAATTCGGTTCACAGCTTGGAATACACGAACTGGATGTTGCTATTGCAGGTGCAGACTGGATAACAGAGAGGGTACTCGAACTTAAAATGGAATATAATACAACCCTGGAAATCGAAGAAATTTTACCTCTTCACAGAGGTGAGGTCAGAATAGTGGGAATTGCCAGGCGTGATGCAGGAGAAAATACAGATGATATTTTCCTTAAACTATGTGAATCAAAAAAAATTATAACCATCGTCTCTGAAATGCCTTACCTTGCTCTGAACTGGGCCCGGGAAAAACTAAAAAAATTAGATAAACTGGACGAATTCAACGAATTCAGTGTTCAGAAATATAAAACCCCTTCAAAAATTAAAAATGGTGTTATTATTTATGAGACATGGGGAAAAACGGAATCGAAGGTAAAAAACGGAGGTGCAGATATCGGAGTTGAAATTACCCAGTCTGGAAGTGCCCTGCGTAATTACGACCTGGAAATAGTAGACGAGATAATGGTATCACAAACAGGTATATATATAAATCCCGCGCTAAAAAATGACCCGAAAAAAAGTGAACTTTTAAAAATGTTCCTCATAAATCTCTATGGTAGTGTTAATGCTGAAAATAAAGTATTTATTCTTTTTAACGTACCAAACGAAGCATTACCGGAGATGAAGGAGTACCTTAAAGAAAACCAATTGTTTGCTGATGAGCCAACAATAAATGAAGGCCAGACCCATGCTCAGTTGAGCATACAGGTTGACACGAAGCAACACCACCTTCCTTTGGCAAAAATACGTTATGAACTGGCAATACGTAAAGCTGTAAATATTGATACGATCCCAATAGATTCGTCTATTTCAAGTATAAACGTATTGGGATTTTAACGGATTATTCAAGGAGTGCCTCCCACTTCTCAACTGATGTATTTCCCAGGTTGCGTATTTGAATGATACCGGAAATATTATTGCCGTTAACACGACCGTTATAAAGATAGCGTAGTCCATTAACAGGATTGAATGCAGAAAAACTTATTATGTCGCCTGAAAAATAAATATTATTAACAGGTAGTGAAATATTTTTTGATTTCAGTGTTACATCAATTTTCTGAAAATCCTGTCGGACAGTCATGATAAAATTTTTATTCCCCACTCTCCACATCCAGTTGCCATTTACCTTAGCAGGAATAACCCACATATAAATTTTATGATTACCTAAAGTAATCTGCTTATCAGCTTTCCATTCATCCATACTGAAATCATGTGAAACCACTCTTGTCCCGGGCCTGAGTTTTTCAAGCAGAACAGGACGCAGTTTAATATTTATATCAGGGAAAAGGTACATAGTTATTACAGTGGCCATGCTAAAATCAGTTTCGTAAAGATTCTCTTCAATAAAAATTACCCTGTCTGATACCCCTGCTTTTTTAGCATTTTCAACAGCTTCCTTAATTCGTTTTTGATCAAGGTCCACCCCATGCCCATATGCACCACGTTTTGCAGCTGCAATTACAATACGGCCGTCTCCCGATCCCAGGTCGATCAGATAATCACCTGGCCCGGCATTTGCAACGTCAATCATCTGTTCTACAATATGATAAGGAGTAGGAACATACGCAACATCAAGACTTTGGGCTTCTGTAGCCTGTGTGTTAAATAATACCTGGATAAATGCAGAACATAGGAAAATGGCCAATTTCCCTGCAATTATCTTTTGATTATCCGCTATTAAATTGAAACTTGACATGTAAAGATGTAATTTCTTTATTATCAATACAATTTATAACAAAAATACAATAAAACACTTTTTGAGGCAGTTAAAATTTTATTTTGATTTCGCTGAAATCAAAAATTTTTTCTTCAGACACAATTTCTATTATCTAACGGGCAAAGGCTTAATTACTAGTTGTTTTGTTTCCCATGGAAGTTTATATGCATTCCCCTCCCTATCACAAAACCAAATGCTTGAAGTTGAGGGTTTCCTGCCATGTCCGTCAGCCCACAACCCATAAAACTCAGGATGGGCATTTACCGGCCTTCTTACATAGGTATGATTTTTTTCACTGTTCCGGGTTAGTTGTTTTTCCATATGCCAGGTAGTTCCGTTGTCATTACTTTTCCAAAGAACCACTTCGCCTCCCGGGTTGTATTGCTGGGGCCCCTGCCCTGTCGGAGCTATAATCCGCCATTCCCCTTTGGTTTCAATATAAAGTGATCCCATATCATAATTATTATCGGAAGTAGTTATGGTATGATTATTCCACCGGTTATTTTTATAATAGAATATTATCCATGTCCTTGGATCATTTTTTGGACCTGCCTCATAACCTTTACTGGAAAGTACCAAAACAACAGGATTCCCTTTTTCATCAAAACTAATATCTTTCATATAACAGTTTAATCCTTCTGCCTCAAAATCCTTAACCAGTGCAGGATTATCCGCTATAGTAAGGGGCAGTTGAACATTCAGGCCTGAGGCTGTCTGCCAGCTTTTCCCAAAATCGGTTGTTTCCAGGTAATATAAATTCGTCCGCCAGTTCAGGCCTTTCGGATCAGGATGATAATTAAAAGCAACTGATATTTTACCATTATTCTCACCACTTATACAATAATGACCCTTTTCGATATATGCTATCACTTTCCATTCATCCCAATGAATGCCATCTTTACTTACATTGAACCCAATTACCCTGTTCCCATTCCGGTATTTTGTAAAAAGCGCCATAAATCCTTTCTTTTTTACATTCCATATCTGGAAATATGAAAAATTGTTCAACGGTTTTTCCTCACCTTCCACTATTTCAACAGGACTGACCAATTCAAATTTTTCAATGTCATATGGTTTTATGCTTTTACAAATGTAGGAAGGCCTTGATGTTCCGTGTGAAGTTGAAAAAACCCAAATATATCCTTTATTATCGATTGAGATAACAGGATTATCATGTGCATCAGTAGTTTTTTTATCTAAAATTATGGTGGGATTTGCCACTTCTTTGGTTTTATGATCAAAGTATGATACATTATGGAGCAGGGTCGAGTTTTTTTCATCAGTTCCTCCAAAACAGAAAAACGTTTTCCCGGCTTTTTTCGAATAAATGGCAAAAGGCTGATGTTTTGCACAATAAGTACCTAATCCACCGCTATATTTATAAACATATTCATCATTGCTCAATTGGTTCATGTACCAAATTCCCTTAAATCCATCAGCTTTTTTATTTAATATTTCCACGCCGGATGATGGGGCATGAGGCTGAACAGTTTGTGCATTACAATTTTCAGATAATACAAAGAGTATAAAAATCGTGATGATGACTGAAATATTCATTTCTAAAGGAATTAATTTTTCCTCAAGCGATAATCAAGTTCAGGTTTACCTGGTACAATAGGCGAATATTTAAATCCTTCACCTCTGGCAGCTTCAAATTCCTCTTTTACCGGTACCAATAGAGCCGGACTGGAAAATAGTTCAACGGCAGTCAGGGCAAAGACTTTTGCGGCAACAAGCATCCCTTTTGTACCAATAGTAGTTCCTCCGGCTGCCACGTTCTGCCATGAGTGTCCGGGTGAGCCGGGCACAAAGGTGGCAGCAACAAAAGATCCGATTGGAACATTCCAGCTTACATCACCCACATCAGTTGAGCTGGCTCTCAGTTGACCAAATTTGCTTTCATCGTAAGGAGTAACTGATTTGACTTTTTCCAGGTCGTTTATAGGGATATTAAGTGTTTTTCCAATTTCAGCAGCAAAAGCCATTTCTTTTTCATTCCAGTGGACACCTCCGACCTTTTCAAGGTTCTGATGAATTATCTTACCAAGAGCCTTATTTGTCATTAAGGGATATATTGCCCCGGCCAGGCGTCTTTTTGTAACAACAGTTCCGGTACCTAGTGCTGCACCATCGGCTGCATTATCCACACGTTCCGCTATATCAAACAGTTCTGAGATATTTTTGGCCCTGACATAGTATGACACTTCAGCACGGGCGGGTACAACATTTGGGGATATGCCTCCACCATCAGTTATCACATAATGAATTCGTGCATCAGGGACGATATGTTCACGGAGCATGTTTACCATATTATTCATGGCTTCAACACCATCCAGGGCAGATGATCCTTTATCAGGATTTAGCGCTGCATGAGCAGATTTCCCTGTAAATGTATATATAGTACTAATTCTTGCCAGGCTGGTTGTTATTTTAACTGCATTTTTAGAATCCGGATGCCAGTCAAGAACAGCATCGACATTTTCAAAACAACCATCCTGAACCATAAACACCTTACCACCACCACCTTCTTCTGCCGGTGTTCCAAAAACTTTTATTGTTCCCTGTGAATTGGTAGCGTCAAACCATTTTTTAATCGCAACAGCTCCTGCCACTGCACCAGTTCCTAAAAGATTATGCCCGCATCCGTGGCCGTTACCTCCCTGTACAAGCGGTTTTACATATGGGACAGTATCCTGTGACAGGCCATTTAATGCATCAAATTCAGCCAGTAAGCCTATTACCGGTGATCCGCTTCCATATGTAGCAATAAAAGCTGTCGGCATTCCTGCAATCCCGGACTCGATTGAGAAGCCGTTAGTCCTTAAATGATCCTGCAAAAGAGCGCTACTCTTCGTTTCCAAAAAACCCAGCTCAGGAGTACTCCAGATTTGCTTCTGCAACTTATCATATATGCCGAAACTCCTGTCAAGATAATCAAATACGACATCGTCTTTGGGGGGATCATTTTTAATATTTATCGCCTGGCTATTGTATAAGAGCAATAATAACATCAGAGATAATATGCATCTTAACCTCATAACAGAATTTTTATAATATTAACCGCAATAATAATATAAAAATTAATAAATGCTTCAGGGATTGGTTAGAAATGCTGATATGATGAAAATGCAAATTATTTATAATTTATCGAAAAAGGGATAATCTTCATCATCCGTTCGTTAAAACGAACGGCAAAGGATAAGGCTTTAATCGTCGTCGTCGTCATCATCATCATCATCATCATCATATTCTTCACAACTACTGATATCACCAAATCTATCCTCTAATTCATCAGTAATATCTTCATTGATGTCATCTGTAAAAAATAATACGCCATTTTCATCTTTTTCGGCAGAAGACAAATCGATTCCTGTAAACAGATCCGGTAGATTTATTATAACCAGTACATCATTTATTACTCCCTCATTTATAATGAATCCGTTATCATTTTCAGCCTCTATGTCAAAGTCATCATCTGTTATAAATTCAAAGGGGGCCGTAGTCAGATCAGAAAAATATATTATACCCTTAATTATAACAGCTTTGTCGTTGCCCAGGACATCTTCTGTTTCAAATTCAATCTCTTTGTACATTCCTGGTTCCACCTCTGTCCAGTTAATAGAGGGATCAGAATTACCGGTAAGCAGATCAATTTCATAAGGCCCGTCAAAGACAATTTTCCCCATATCGTCATCGTCATTCTCTCCAAAGGGCTTGAACTTAATTTTTTCAACGCCAATAAAAGCTTCTGTGATAACCACAGAATCAATATTGTTTATCGAAGCACTTTTTAAAGTAGTAGTTTTCGAAGAGGATTTAAAGACCAATCTGACACCTGTACGCCCGTCAAGATCATCATCACTGCAGGAATAAAAAGTCATAAAACCGGCAGCAATCATAAATGCTAAAAAAAATTTAATTGTTTTCATGTGAATCATATATTAAAATTTATGAATAATAAGCAAACTAAAAATTTGAAAATCCCGAGTAAAATCGGGATATTCACTTCGCTCTCATGTAAACTCTCCAAACATTTGCTAATTTATATTTACAAGTCTAACAAATCATAACCACTAATGTTTTCAACTTAATAAACCGAAGGCCACGTAAACTTAAAAGTAATAGTAAAAATTATATGCCTTAAATATTTACATAAGTGAAACGCTTTAAAAATCAAAACAATATAGAAATTCCGACTTTCCCGCCTGAGAATGCATTTCCGCCGCCAAATTCCAGATTAACACCTACACCATCAGTAAAATAATACCTTCCGCCTACCTGGGCACCCAGGCCTAACCCGGATGTATGTGAACCGGGGTAATCTTTTGCAGATTCCCATATATAAAATCCCAGATTTAAACCGGCATAGAAGTCCCAGTTAGATGGTATATTTAATAAACTGTTAAAATGGTAATTACCATTTCCTGATATACCAATTACAGAATGGTCATATTTCACGCTGTTGATCCTGTCGTGATATCCCCTGTAGGATAATTCTGCTCCTACTGTTATATCATCATGTACGCCAAAATCGAGGCCAAGATAAACGGGTACTCCCCAGGATGATAAGCCAAGCCCGGCATTAAATTGTGACTTCCCCTTTGGGATCGGTGACTGCGCCAGAACAGGCAATGCACAAATAATCAAAATTATTATCAGATAATTCTTCTTCATTTTTTTAAATTTTAGTTACTATTAATTCAAGCTATTTAATTGTCAGATCACTCTTATTTGAGTGGTCTGTTTTGTTTTCAGAAATTTGCCAGGGAACAATAAAAGTCTCATGAGAAAATGAATAATTAAAAATCCTCAGAGACCATGTCCTGTAAGGATATTTAGATTCATTAATTGTACTATTTCTTTTACTGTCATTCATGATATTTTATTTTTCAAACTTGATAGTACAATTTTAATGCAGTTAGCCGGGCTACATCATAAAATAAAAATAATCAGACGATTACATTTTTTATGTGTTTCTTGATATTTATCAAAATGATAATACTTTATCATATCGATAAATAAAATTGAGAAATATTCAGGTTACAGGGATTCTAATATTCATAGATCATTTTCCGGGTCATACCTCCGTCGATTATTAAATTGGTGCCATTGATAAAATCGTTACTTTCGTCTGTGAGATAAAGACACGCCCCGGCAATATCCTCAGGTTTTCCCACCCTTTCTGAAAAATGCTGTTTATGATCAATTTCTCTTAGTTTATCATATTCACCTGTCTCGATCCAGCCGGGGCTAACACAATTCACCCGGATATGATCTTTTGAAAATGATGCTGCCAGAGCATGGGTTAAAGCTACTATTCCGCCTTTTGATGCTGCATACGCTTCAGAATCAGGTTCAGACATAAAAGCTCTTGTTGAGGATATATTAACAATGGAGCCACCTCTATTTTTTTTCATAATTTTTGCTGCCTCCCGGGAACAGAGAAATACACTGCGTAAATTGGTATTGATAATTGTGTCCCACTCTCCCACAGGCAATTCATATGGAGATTTCCATTTTGATATGCCCGCATTGTTAATCAAAATATCGATCCTGCCAAAAAGCTCACTGGTGGTATTGATCATTTTGCTGATTTCATCGGGATTGCTGACATCTGTTTTGATAAAAACAGCTTTTTGTCCGGCCGATACGATCAATTCTTCCGTTTTACTTCCTGACTCCGGATCAATCTCAGCCAACACTACATTAAAGTCATTAGCTGCATAAGTAAGGGCGATACACCGGCCGATACCTTTGCCTGCCCCTGTAACAATAACCACTTTCCCTGTTTTCATAACGGATGATTTTAATAATTATGCCGAAACAGGGAAAATACTAATATTTATGATTACAACTATTCCGAATGACAAAAAAAAGGCTGAACTCTTTCGAGACAGCCTCTTTCTTAAAGTTATTATTATGTGCTAATCACTGTCAATACATTTGCGTACATCCAAATGGATTACATAGTAAGGATATACGGCTATATCCTCAATAGTAGTTTGATCGCCTTTATAAAGAAGGTCATCAGGATTTTGACCCGGATTTGGAGCAGAAGAAGGTACACCAGTAAATCCGTATACTTTTACAGCCTCTGCAACATCCCGGAGTTCCCAACCGCCAGTAAGCGTTAATACCAGATCACCATCAACAATATCTACAGTACCAACTTCAATTGTTTGTCCTGCCCAAATTTTTGCAGGTGCATCTTCTGAAACAAAATAATACCACCATTGGCGTGGTTCGGATACATTTACACCTTCATCACCGCCAAAGGCACTTTCAGTTTGCCAGGTTTCGCATTCTCCGCAAACTTCAGACACAACTTCAACCGGATCCGATTCACTATCGGCAAATCCACCATCGCCTTCATAAACAGCTTTAAAAGTAACGCTTCCTGCTACAGTTGGTGTGTAATCATAGGTAACTGAGAATACTGAAGCTGAAACACTTACGCTAGCCAGGGCATTTTCAGGATCAGTTACATCAATTATTTTAAGAGTACCTGCAGTAACATCCTCGCTTGCTGTTACTTCTGCAGTAAGAGTAACTGTTTCACCCGTACAAACCGGATTTGCAAGACTGGCCTCTAAAGTAGTTGTAGTGCAAAGTTCTTGCATATAATAATAAAATGGTGGTCCTGGTGATACGACAGGACCAAAATTCGCATCATTTAGACCGTTAACTGTTATTTGATTAATAATGACCTCTGTACAGGATTGCCAGGGACTTTTAATAATCCACCATTGAGCAGTGGATCCCAAAATATCAATGTTCCCATTAGTAGGGTATCTGACTCCATCAATTGTAACATTATAACTTTTAGTAGCAAGTGTTGCACTTCCATATAAACTAAAAAATAATGTGTCAAATTTATTGTAAACATCTAATTTACAATATTTTGTTTCATCTGTACTTTGTCGCAGAACATATGTTGCTTTGGAGTCAATCCAGTTATCAACACAAGTCTCGCAATCTGTTGAAGAGGCCCCTTTCAGCTTTAATCCATCTTCAGAATTCATAGCTATCTCTTCTTTCTGGCATGCCCAAAAGATACCACCGGCAACAATCAGTGCCAGTGCGCTAATAAAAAATAATTTTCTTTTCATTTTTAAAATATTAAGTTATTTAAACAGTTGGATAAAAATACTTTTGAACGTCCATAAATGGAAATGAAAGTTACGCCGATTACAGTAATATAAGCAATAGGCGCTTGTCCCATTTTGAAAAAAAAAATCAAACTGATTTATATTCTTATAAAAGTTATGTTTAATAATCTTCCCCAAAAACTATCTGGCATAATAATCTTTTCCCCTTTTACATCAATGTTTGCAAGCATATGAATGAAAATTTAATTAATTAAAACAAGGCTATTTATATTATGTTATGTAAGTTCAGGCATAATATTTGTTGTAGTAATAATCTCAATTTTATCCTCTTCGTGGATGTCTGTTCAAATGATTCAATAAAAATTTATTTTGCAATTAAATATAAAAATTGTATTTCCCGTTTCCGAATTAAGAAATAAGTTAGAATCCATTTAACACAGTTATAAATTCAAATTAGATACTAACCATAACCCCCATTGTTATCTGTTAAGTACAATTCATCACCCATATCTTTAGCATAATTTCAATAATCAGGATGGATTACAAATACTAATTCTTTTACTAATGTAACAATTGTTACAAAATAAAATATTTAACGATACTATTTTTATAAAAAAATTAAATTAGTATGATCAGGGAAATAGTAAAGATAAATGAGGAGTTATGTGACGGATGCGGACAATGCATACCGAACTGTCATGAAGGGGCATTACAGATAATTGACGGCAAAGCACGTCTGGTCAGTGAGCTTATGTGCGATGGCTTAGGCGCCTGCCTGGGGCATTGCCCTCAGGGGGCTATATCAATTGAAAGACGTCAGGCCGTCGAATATGACGAAGTTGCTGTTATTGCTCAAATGATCAAAAGCGGAAAGGCAACAGTTTTGGCACATTTGAAGCATTTGCATGAACATGGAGAAACAGTCTATTTGAAACAGGCGACAGACTATCTTAAAGCGAACCAGGATAAAGTTCCTTTTTCAATTAATGAAATAAATGAATTTTTATACAGTAATAATGGGGAAAAGGCTATATTGCGAGGCGAATGCCCTGGTACAGCAGCAAAATCATTTATTATTCCTTTAGCAGGAAAGAACTTTGGAGATGAAAATAATCCTTCCGCACTCACACATTGGCCGGTCCAGTTACACCTGGTTAATCCGGCGGCATCATACTTTCAGGAAGCTGATTTATTAATTGCTGCCGATTGTACTGCGTTTGCCCATGGTGACTTTCACCGGAAATTTTTAAACGGAAAAAAAATGGTAATTGCCTGTCCAAAACTAGACCATGGTAAAGATATTTACCTTAAAAAATTAATACATCTTATCAACGATTCGAAAATAAATACCATTACTGCAGTTATAATGGAGGTACCATGTTGCGGAGGACTGACACATTTGATTCAGACTGCTCTTTCCATGGCTGAGCGCAAAGTACCCTTAAAAGTAATAATTATCAGTACCCGGGGTAAAGTTATTTCTGAGGAATGGAAATAAAATAATTTTACAAAAAATTACAAATACAATCCAAAAAATTCCTACCTTTTATCATTATAATTTCATCCATTACTAAAATTATTCATAAAAGAAAGGGAATCAAAATGAACTATTTGTATTTATTTATTATTTTGTTGTTTTTATTCTTTGCAGGAATCAGGATAATCAGGCCGACACACAGAGGGCTTATAGAAAGATTGGGTAAGTATTACAAGTTTGCCAAACCGGGATTTCACTGGATCATACCGGTTATTGACAAAATGTATAAGGTGAACGTTACAGAACAGATGGTTGATGCTGAACCTCAGGAAATAATTACTAACGATAACCTGAATGCCAGAGTCGACGCCCAGGTCTATTTCAGGGTGAAAGCAGAAGAAGAGGATGTGAAAGGATCTATTTACAATGTTAATAATTTCAAATATCAAATTGTAAACCTTGCACGTACAACACTGCGAAATATAATAGGTACACTTACACTTAAATCTGCCAATAGCGAACGGGGAAAAATCAATGCGGAACTTTACAGGACACTGCACATTGAAACTCAAAACTGGGGTATTGAAATTGTCCGTACAGAACTGAAAGAAATTGATCCGCCAAAAGATGTGCAGGACACCATGAATAAAGTGGTTAAAGCAGAAAATGAAAAAATTGCCGCTATCGATTTCGCAACAGCTGCAGAGACAGCTGCTGATGGTACAAAACGTGCCAAGATCAAAGAAGCTGAAGGTATTAAGCAGTCAAAAATATTAAGCGCCGAAGGTGAAGCTGAGGCCATAAAGCTGGTAAATGAAGCAGCTGATAAATACTTCATCGGGAATGCCCAACTATTGCGTAAACTTGAAGCTTTGGAAACATCCCTGCAGCAAAATGCAAAAATAGTGATACCAACAGGCAGTGATCTTGTTAATATTATTGGTGAGATGGCCGGTATAATACCTCTTGAAAAAAACAAAGGGAATATTGTTTAGACAAGCAGAGGCTTGCAAAAGAAAAGGTTGAATCCGGCAGGGTTCCTGATATTGCATTATAAATAATGGTGTAATAATTTTGTTTTAAAAATTAATTAAGCATATAAATATTTTTTGTAAATTTATATAGCCTGTTTAAATATTTAGACTTCTTAAAATCAGCAATTAAATCAAAAGTTTTTATTGATATTTTCCTCCTTCATGAGCAGATAAAAAGTTCATTTTAGATATTAATGTGCAAATTTATATGAGCGTATTTTAAAAATAATAATTAAAAACAAGGTTATGGAAAAGACAGCTAGTTTGAAAATTATAGTCAAGAAATCCATTCTGCTTTTAGCTTTAATTCCTTATCTTTTTATCAGTTCTTGTCAGAAAGAAGAACCTATGATCATGGAGTTTGATTCTATCCCAGTCAATCAATTAAAAAGTGGAACCGTTACAACCGGTGAAATTGATGAATTGATTTTAAAGATTGAAGGTTATGTTACAGACGGTTATCTGGAGCCGGGAATTGCCAACTCCCTAATCCTAAAATTAAAAAATGCTAAAAAAAGTTTGGAAAAAGGGAATGGGCATGCTGCTGACAATCAAATTAGAGCAGTACAAAATCAACTTGAAGATTTAATTTCCGAAGGCACTATCGATACTGCCATTGGTGAAGATATCATCTCAGATATAAAGGAAATACAGGAAGAATGGACATGCGGACAGCCATTTGTTGATGAAAGAGACGGTCATGTCTATCAAACAGTAAAAATAGGGGATCAATGCTGGATGGCCGAAAATCTGGCTTTCCTTCCGGAAGTTAACCAACCTACTCAAGTTACAGATATTGTTCCACATTACTACGTTTACGGTTATTATGGCACTGATGCAACTGAGGCCAAACAACATGAAAATTATTCGACCTATGGGGTATTGTACAACTGGCCTGCTGCCATGGCCGGCTCAGCAAGCAGCAGCACTAATCCGAGCGGGGTTCAGGGAATTTGTCCAAGTGGATGGCACCTTCCCAGCGATGCTGAATGGGAACAACTGGCTCAATACATTAGTGAACAAATGGGCCCCTATGAAATATCAGGCATTATGTGGTTAGGGGTAGGAGGACACCTGAAAGCAACAAGTGGTTGGTATTATGAATCAGGTGGTTATTATTATGAAGGAAACGGCACCGATGACTTTGGTTTTTCGGCTCTTCCCGGGGGATATGTTAGCGGCAGAGATGCCGGTGGTTTTTACAGTGTCGGAACAAATGGTCACTTTTGGAGCAGCACAGAAAATGATAGCAGTACAGCGTGGTATCGTTATTTAAGCTTCCAAAGTGACGGCTT
>CAZJGI010000008.1:0-77821 GCA_964545315.1 uncultured Prolixibacteraceae bacterium | reverse complement strand
TAAAACCACTCAGATACAGAACCGAACATCGGGTGACAGTTTGAGTAGACATTATCACTCTCTTTCCATGTTTCCCAGATTGTTGTAGCTCCCTGGTCAATCATGTGGCCCCAGCCTGGAAATTCAGTACTGTTTACTATTTCAAAAACTTTATCAGGGGAAAGGTATTTTGATATAGCCTCCAGGATATATTTAGTGCCGAATATACCTGTAGTAAAATGGCCTGCAGGTGCCAGGGATACTGCTTTCATAAGTGAGTCAACAGCAGAGGGAACATCTTCGGGAGAAATAATATCATAATACAGTAAACTGGCAAATAATGTTTGCCTGTTAATTTTATCTTTTACGGATTTTTCCCAGAACTCTTTTCTGACAATGTTTTTGAGCTTATCAGCTAATTGTCCGTATCGCACTTCATTTTCATGATTGTGCATAACAGAGGCGAATTGTTCCATTATTTTCGCACAAAAGTAATAATGGCAGGTACCCACTAATTCTGGAGGTACCGGTTCTAAAGATTCGTGGTCGCCCAGGCCTGCATCTACAATACCTGCCGGATGTATCCGTGCTGCCTTTTCCATCCATTTTTTGTCAAGTTCATATAACTCCTTTATAAAAGCTGTGTCGTTGTAATAGAGATATAAATAATATTGGGTAATTATGAACGCCGATTCCCAGCTTAATCCGCAGTATTTTGTATCCACAAAAGGTGCAGTATCAATAAAAATTGAATCATTCATAGCATCAATCCAGTCGTAAACCGTCTTCCTGTAAAAAGCTCTCATATCGAAATTATATATTAATGCCTCGCAAGTTGCATTCAGATCGCCCCCGTAACCGAATTTTTCACGGGCAGGGCAGTCCGACTGAACACTGATAAGATTGGATAGAAATGTTCTTTCTGAAGCCTTCTGTATCGCATTTATCAGGTCAGAGGAAGAGACAAAGCTGTTAATTTGTGCCACATTAGTATTGAGGGCAAAACCTTTGATATCAGAGATTTCAGGTTTATATCTTAATCCGGCTATCTCCATATATCTGTATGTGTGAAATGTGAACTCAGGACTGTAAGATTCTTCCTGTAGTGAACCGATAATGTATGTGTCGGTTTGCCAGGCAGTATCAGGGGCTCCCGGCCCGCCCATGCCAGGCCTTTTTATTTGTCCGCATGCTGTAGTCATTATGTTGAGGGTGTTGTCGTCATAAATACGTTCTCCGAACCTGAACACTATTGAATCACCTGGGTTACCCTTTAATGTAATTTTTTGTACTCCCGCAAAATTGACCCCCATATCTGCTATGTATATTCCTTCATTTGGGGAATATATTTCAACAGGTGTTATTGTGTCCGTTATTTGCACGGGAGGAAAGAATGCTTTTTGTAATCGTCCGCCCGGACCATCCTGCTTTGAAGCATGCTTCCATGAAGAATCATCAAAACCGGGAATATCCCAATCCGCTATCTCTCGTCTTGAATCATAAACTTCACCCAGGTAAACATTATTTTTTAATATTGGTCCATATTCGAAATGCCAGGAGTCATCGGTAATGATGACATCTGTGCGGCCATTTTGATATTCCAGAATTATTTTACCGGTAAATACAGGCCTGCCAATAACATTTAAAGCTTCCCGGAGGTTTTTTTTACCCCACATTTTCATTGGAAGAGGATTATAAAAGCCATTTCCCAGGACTACCCCAATGCAATTTTTACCTGGTGTGAGCAAGTCGGTTATGTTATATTCTGAATAATAAACTCTTTTACCGAATTCTGTCCAGGCGGGGTCAAGCATGTTATTGCCCACACGCTGGCCGTTTATTGTAGCTCTATAGTATCCGGCTGCAGTTATAAGCAGCCTGGCTGACTTTATATCACTATCCGGTTCGAACTCTTTCCTGAACATAGGAGCAGGATCATCAAGGTAAAAGAGTGAATCTTCAGCCGGCGCTTCTTTACCGTCGCCAATCCAGAAGATATCACCATCACCGGTTAATCCGTATGAAGCATTTTTTTCCGACAAGTGTTGACATCCCCAAAATAATATTACTGTTATTAGTATGATCCTGTTCATATTCAATTGATTTATTTTTTATTTCTTAACAGGTTAAAAATAATCAATACCTTTTAAAGATTACAGAATTGCAGTATTATTTAATAAATTTGAATTTTTTAAATTGGTAATGTTCACTTTAATGAATGGATCAGGGGTAGTGCAAGCAGCGAAAGGGTAGTGTATTGCTGATTGCAGTCCGTCGGTTGAAACCGACGGCAAAGGATAAGGTTCTGATCATGGCAGCTAATTGGTTCAGGGGCCTTATCCTTTGCCGTTCACTTCAGTGAACGGATAAATAATTATCCCCCCAATAGTTTCAAATTCCCTCATAAAATTATAATATTACAGCTAAAAACCATAATGAACAAATCTTGTATTGCAATCGTATTTATCTTTCTTTTCTGCAGCGTGAATATTTTGAACTTCCGGAAAATTTATGCTGCCAATATAAATTTCGGTAATTATTTTGTTAATGAAACTGATACATCAATTTGTTTGCAAATTAAAGATAACTATCTGCTTATTGATTTTGTAAATTCCTCTGTTTTCAGGATCCGGACGAATAAGGAAAATAATTTTCCGGAAAATGGAATGGTGAGGTATGGCATTGTTAATACAAAATGCCTGCATCATAAGGTAAAGATCATACATAACAGGAATTATACTCATATAAGCACCGATTCAGTCAGCCTGCAAGTTGACCATAGAGATGGTTCAATTAAATTCCTTGATAAAGACGGTAAAATTATTTTAGGCAATGATCTGCCACCTGCCCCTGGCCTGATGGAAGGTTTTGAATTGTCTTTTGTGTTGACCGATGATGAAAGGTTGTATGGTTTTGGTGATGAATCGAGAGAACAGTTTAATAAAAGAGGTCATAAAAATCAGATCATGATTAAAAACAGGGATTCTTATGCACCTGTTCCTTATGTTATGAGCAGCAACGGGTGGGGTTTATTTTTGAATACAACAATGATCCATTCATTTGATGCAGGGGCCACTGTAAAAAACCGTTTGTTATTCTCCTCAGAAAAGGGATTTATTGATTATTACCTGATATCCGGGAGTTCAATGCTGTCCATATTGGATAAATATACTGACATTACCGGAAAGCCTCATCTTTTACCAAAATGGGGCTACGGCCTCACATGGGTTTGTGATGAGAGGGGAGTAAGGGCCAGGGATGTCCTTTATGAGGCTTACGAATTTCGCAGGCATGATATTCCGTGCGACGTTATAGGACTGGAACCTGACTGGATGGAGAAACATTATGATACATCAACTAAAAAGGAGTGGAGCAAGGAGCGTTTTCACATTCCCTTTTGGTTGAGAAATACAGGCAGGGCCACTTTTGCAGATGCATTGAGGGAGATGGGGTTCAAAATGAGTCTTTGGCTCTGTACAAATTATGATTTTAGTGAATATGAAGAGTACTTACTTGAAAACAGAGATGATGGATCAGTTGAAATTGAAAGTCATTTTGATAAGGTCGCGAAAAGTGAAGCTGTTATCCTGGATACGCTTTTGGGCGACAAGATGATAACGCGACAAGTTGATCAGGAGAAGGATATTGAGCCCTGGTTTGAGCATCTGAAGAAATTTGTGGATGACGGAGCATCCATGTTTAAACTTGACGGTGCCGGTCAGGTAACCCTTAAGGTCGAGCCTGAACGGAGGTGGGCTAACGGAATGGACGATTATGAAATGATAAACCTTTATCCCCTTCTTTACAGTAAGCAGATGCATTGTGGATTTAAGGAACACACCGGCAGGAGGGCTATGATTTTCACTGTAGGTGGTTATTCAGGGATACAGCGCTACTCAGCCACGTGGGCGGGTGATACAGGAGGAGGACCGGGGCCTATGATTTCACTAATTAATCATGGTCTCTGCGGCCATTCTAATGTATGTACTGACATGCAGACCCATTCTCCGGCAGGAATCCATTTTGGGTTCTTTCAGCCTCTTACACAGATTCTGGGATGGCACATGTATGTGCAGCCATGGTTTTTAGGCGAAAAATCACTGGCAATGATAAGAGATTATGCTCACCTCCGGTATAGACTTATTCCATACATCTACTCAACAGCACATGTTGCGTCAATAAAAGCCATTCCAATGATGAGGGCTCTCTCATTGATCTATCCTGAAGATATGAAATGCGATAAATATATAAATCAGTACATGTTCGGAGATGCATTGCTGGTGTCTGCTTTCGACTCAGTTGTTTATCTGCCTGAAGGAGAGTGGATAGATTACTGGACTGGCAAACATTATGACGGCAGGCAGGAAATGCCATCTCAATTTCCGGAAGACAAGGGAGGGCCTCTGTTTGTAAAGGCCGGGGCAATTATTCCTACACAGAAAGTGATGAGTAACATAGGGACGGTGACTCCCGAAGAGATAATTTGGGAGATTTATCCTGAAGGAAAATCATCTTTTACTCTTTATGAGGATGATGGCGAAAGTTATGAATATCTTGAAGGAAATATCGCACAAACAACTGTTGAGTGTATAAAAAGCAATGAAAAAATTGAAATCATTATTAGTCCGCGAACCGGCCGGTATGACAACATGCCTTCAAACAGGATTCATTGCCTGAGGGTGCATTGCCCTGGTACACCGGCTTGTGGGAACGAGGTATATTCTGCTGAGTATGACCAGGATAACAAGGTAATGATAATTGAGAATATTGAAGATAAAGGTAAAGAGATGTCTGTTTTGCTGACATACAGTAACAGGTAAAATTATTTTTTGATATATCCCTGATATGCAGCTTGATGACAGTGAGGAGTTGAGTAATACTCCTTACCCCGGAATTAAAAAAATATAAATGGAAAAGAAAGATGCAATCCGAAACAGAGCACGAAGAGAGGCAGAAAATTTTCTGAAAAACGAGAAACAGTTCCATCTGGGAATATTGCCTACTGAACAGTCAAATCCAAAAACACGTCAACTGGATCAGAAGTTTGCTCTTGATCCCATAGATGGAATAAGGACATTACTGTCTGTTGACACGGATATTATCGAAATGGCTGACAGGATATTTCGCAGCCGGCAATATAATAAGATGGTAGATGATATTGAAAATGCAGTAAGAGACGGTAATAAAATCGTCTTTTCAGGATGTGGATCTACCGGCAGGCTTAGTATTCTTTTGGAATCTATGTGGCGGCGGTTTTTTATTGACTTACACAGGTCTGATCCTGAATTATATTACAGGATCAGGCAATATGAAGATAGTGTTTACAGCATAATGACAGGTGGAGACTATGCGTTAATCCGCTCAGTAGAGTCTTTTGAGGATTACCAGGAGTTTGGGAGGCAACAGGTTAGGGAACTTAATATTGTTAAAGGAGATGTACTTGTTGCAATCACAGAGGGAGGAGAGACCTCCTCGGTGCTTGGAACTGTTGCTGAGTCAGTTGATCGGGGGGCTGGTGTTTTTTTATTATTCAATAATCCCGCTGAAATTCTGGTACAAAATATTGAGCGCTCTAAAATAGCTATTGAAGACCCCCGGGTTACAGTGCTTGATCTTTATTGTTGTCCTATGGCTATAGCAGGATCAACAAGAATGCAGGCAACTACTTCTGAGCTTCTTGTTGCAGGAGCCGCTCTTGAGACAGTTATCCTGAAAATATTAAATGAGTTCTCAGATAAACAGACTACTCAGGCCGGATTCGCGAAATGTAATTATCCTGAATGTTTTAGTGATCTGCTCCGGGAGTTAAACACAACGTCTAATCTGAAAAACCTGGCTGATTATATCAGTTTGGAGGTGAATATTTATAAAGAAAAAGGATTGGTAACCTATTTTGCCAACAATCACATGATTGATATTTTTACTGACACGACTGAAAGAGCACCCACTTTTATGCTGCCTCCATTTATCAAAATTGATGATAAAATATCTCCCCCTTCCTGGGCATTCGTAAAAAATCCTCTGTATTCCACTCCTAATGCATGGAAGAGCATGCTATGCAGACATCCCCGTTGTCTGGAATGGGACAGTGCCCTTTTCTTACAAATGAATGCCCCAAAAAATCTTGTTGACAATCCACCACTTCTGGGTACAAACCAGATATTAAAGTTTTGTATAGGTAATGAACCTGACAACTCACGACTGTCACGAAACCCTTATGTCGCTGTTAATATTCTTGGAGGCAATGAATACTTAGGTGATGATTATCAAAAATACAATTCTGCATTTCAAAAATGCGCTTCCAATTATCAGCGGTCTTACACCCTTTTGGCAGGAGATAGTGAGTTTCCAGCGGATTACCGTATTTATTATCCGGTCGTTAAGACTCCCCTTGGACTTTCCCGGCACCTGGCATTTAAGCTTATTCTTAATACTATCTCCACCGGAACGATGGTAATGATGGGCAGGGTCACCGGTAACTGGATGAGCTGGGTGGATGTTTCCAATAAGAAATTAAAAGACAGGGCTATACGCCTGATATCTGAAATATGCAGTTTAAGTTATGCAGAGGCATGTTTTGAACTTCATGAAGCTTTGGAAGAGCTAAAAGAAGCTGATGACTCAACAAAGGAGAGAATTTCACCTGTTCAGTATACCATTAAAAAAATACAAGGAAGATAATTGATATGAACTTCACATTAATAGATCTGATTATTGTTGTTGTATATATTCTGGGCATATCATGGCTGGGAATTAAGATAGCCGGCAAACAGACTACTACAAAAGATTATTTTCTCGGCGGGGGCAAAATTCCCTGGTTGGTTGTTTGCTTGTCAATTGTTGCAACTGAGACCAGTGCACTGACTTTTATCAGTATTCCCGGGATCGCATATTTAACTAACCTTAATTTTCTTCAACTTACCCTTGGATATTTCCTTGGAAGAATAATTGTTGCATGGGTAATACTTCCCGCATACTTTAAAGGTGAAATAGGGACTGCTTACAGTTATCTGACAAGCAGGTTTGGCGTATCTGTGAAAAATATCGCATCAGGAGTATTTATGATAACAAGGCTGGCTGCTGACGGAGTAAGGGTGTTTGCTACTGCAATTCCTCTTGCACTGATATTAAAAGGATCTTCGCTTGCAGCTACTTTTTCTGACACCAATATTTATATTGGAGCAATTATCATTATTGCCCTGGCAACTTATAGCTACACATTTGCAGGAGGACTAAAATCTGTAGTCTGGATGGATATGATGCAGCTGTTTATATATATTGCAGGAGCTTTGGCTGCAATTATTATTCTGAATTTTAAGCTGGAGAATGGTTTATCGGGAGGTATTGAGGCAGCATTTGGAGCTGGAAAATATAAAATATTTGATTTTTCTGTTGTTGGCGGGACCAGGGGATTCATTTCTACACCTTATACCTTTATAGCCAGTGTTCTGGGGGGAGCATTTCTGTCAATGGCTTCTCATGGTATTGATCAGCTTATAATTCAGCGGCTAATTGCTACAGGATCACTTAGAGCGAGCAGAAAAGCCCTCATCACTACTGGTGGTATTATCATCATCCAGTTTGCATTATTCCTTTTTCTTGGCAGTTTACTTTACGTCTTCTATGGAGGTGCCGATATTACCCCTGATGAAGTATTTCCAAAATTTATTATCGAAGAGATGCCGACGGGGCTATCCGGATTTATTATTGCTGCCCTCTTCGCAGCTGCTATGTCTACTCTTTCGAGTTCTCTTTCCGCACTTGGGTCAACAACTATGTATGATTATGTTATCCCTTATTACAAAAAATTAAAACCATCAAATGAGATAGTGATATCAAGGTTGATAACCACCATCTGGTGTTTTTTACTCGTCGGTTCAGCAATATACTTTATGGAAAGTCCTCAGGCTGTTGTTGAACTGGCGCTGTCGATTGCATCATTTACTTATGGGGGACTATTAGGCGCATTTATGCTGGGCGTGCTGTTTAAAAAGCCAAAAACAATTCATGCAATTCCTGCATTTTTTGCAGGTATTATAGTCATGGTCTTCATTATTTTCTTCACTTCAGTTGCATGGACCTGGTATACTTTTGTGGGAACTTTGGTTACTGTATCTGCCGGTTTATTATTAACAATGTTTTTAAAAAAATAAAATATCATAATTATGAATCACAAGTTTTTGTTTACTTCAATTTTCCTCTCACTCCAGTTTATTCTTTCTGCAGGGTATTATAGCTCGCATAACCCGGATAACTCTGCCGACAGTGCAACCCGTAAATCAGACCTGGAGTTATTACTGAATATTCTTCCTCGCGACCGTGTCTCTAACGGGCGAGTCTCCTTTTTGGATGAAACTTTTCAGGATTGGGTAAAGCGGACAGGTGAATTGCCTCCTGACTTTGATGCTATGCCGTCAATACCCAACCTGCCTGATCCGCTGATAATTGATGAGGGTGGAAAGAACATACCTGTAAAGACTATTAAGCAGTGGGATAAGCAGAGGGAATGGATGAAGTATCAGCTTCAGCATTATATCTCAGGTACTTTTCCTCCTCCTCCCGATAATTTGGAAGTATCAGTTTTGAGTGAATACCTTGACGGCAGGGTAAAGGTAAGAATGGTTGAATTAAAATTTGGCCCGGAACAAAAAGCCAAACTTACAGTAGAACTTATGATACCCGAAGGTCAAGGTCCTTTTCCTGTATTTCTGACTCAATGGAATCACCGTGAATGGGCTCAGATTGCTGTCCGTCGCGGATACATTGGATGTGTATATGCAGGTGCTGACAGTAAAGATGATACTGAGTACTATTCAGAATTATGGGCTGGTAAATATGATTTTACAAGATTAATGAGAAGGGCTTATGGTGCCTCCCGGGCTATCGATTATTTATATACTTTGAAGGAAGTTGACAAGGATAAGATCGGCATAACAGGTCATTCACGGAATGGCAAGTTATCGCTGATGGCTGCAGCATTTGATGAACGTATCACAGCCTGCATCCCCAGCAGCGGAGGCACCGGAGCCGAGGTTCCGTGGAGATATTGCTCTCCTAATTTTGACATTGAGGATATTGCCTATTTAGCTTGTGCACAGCCTGCATGGTTGCATCCCAGGCTGAGGTTTTTTACCGGCAGGGAACATAAGCTTCCCGTTGATCAGCATTTTTTTATGGCCCTCATTGCACCAAGGGGACTGATGTTAAGTACAGCTCTTTCAGAGGGTGCCAGTAACCCATGGGGTATTGAAAAGGCATATCATGCTACAGGTAAAGTTTATGGATTCCTCGGCGCCCCTGATAAGCTGGCTATAAGATCAAGATATGGTTTACACAGTGTATGTGCAAGGGATATGGAGGATTATATCGATTTTTTCGATTATGTATTCGGTCGTAGTGACCGTAAACCTGAAAACAAGTTATTTTATGATTACAGTTTTGACAAATGGGTGGATATGAGTGGTGAACATCTTAATCCTCTTGATTTTGATTCGCATGATAGTAAAAACATAGTGAATGAATTGTCGGGAAACAGGATCACTTCATCAGCTGAATGGGAAAATAAATGTCATGATATTATCAGTGAAATAGAGTGGGCATTGGGAGAAGAGCCGGGTGGTGTGACAAATCCCGGCCCGGTCTATCTGTCAAAAGGTGGCAGGGGAGAGAATAGCTTTGGTACTTTTTTGGTGCGCCCGCTAAATATTGACGGTATTGGCGTTATGTCTGTAAGTCCCTACAGCGGATTTGGCGATCAGTTATTTGGCTATTTATATTATCCACAAGACAGCAAAGGTAAACCTGCAAGTAATAAACTCCCTGTAGTAATATACCTGCATGAATATGATTACTCTAAAGGATTTAATTCTTATCATCAGGTTGAATCCCTGATCAGGTCTGCTGTAAATGAAGGGTATGCAGTTTTTTGTTACGATATGATAGGTTTTGGAAACAGGATCGAGGAGGGAACAAATTTTTATGAGCGGTATCCCCGGTGGTCTAAAATGGGCAAGATGGTAACTGATGTACGCGGGGCGGTCGATGCTTTGGTGAATATGGAATTTATTGACGGTACCAGTATCTATGTTGCAGGCTATTCTTTGGGAGCTACCGTCGGTTTATATTCTGCAGCTTTGGATGAAAGAATAGGCGGGGTTATCTCTGTATGTGGTTTTACCCCAATGCGTACCGACCTGCCCGGCAGTGGCACAGAGGGTATCAAAAGATATTCTCATCTGCATGGGTTGTTACCCCGTTTAGGTTTTTTTGCAGGGTATGAAGACCGTATACCGTATGATTATCATGAACTGCTTGGAACCATAGCACCAAGACCTGTGCTTGTAATAGCTCCTGTGCTTGACAAAGATTCACATCATAATGATGTTAAGGTTTGTGTTCAGGAAGCGGCGAAAGTATATGAATTATATGGATCATCGGAGAAAATTGAACTATTCTCCCCTGAAGACATAAACCGGCTATCGCCTGAGGTGAGGGAAAAAATCTTTTCATGGCTGCATAACCGGAAATGATTTTATTTTTTCCTGACTGATATTATTTCTTATTTTTGATCTCAACAAAAAAATCTATCTGATGTATAGTAAGCAAACACTAATTTTTATAAGGAAAGTGATTAGTATATTTTTTATAATAACACTTACTGCCTTACCCGGATATTCTCAGTTGCCTCCGGTTTTCAATCAGGATAACATGCCTGCTGTCCGAAAAACAGAGCTGACACGTAAATATCTTTCGCCTGTCAGAATCGTTCATACATTTGATGGGGAAGGAGACATGGTTAAAAATCCTGAAAGTATACTTATACCGGGTAACGGACAGGCTGACCTGAACAGTGGTAAATACCTGACTTTAGAAAACGGTGATGATGAAACGGAAGCTGGCATCATACTTGATTTTGGACGAGAGATACAGGGCGGAATTGAGATCATTACCACCAGAAATAATCCTAATCCTGCAGGCAGGGTGAGGATCAGACTTGGTGAGTCAGTGGCTGAAACTATGAGCGGGATTAAAGAAAACGGCGCCACTAATGACCATGCAATGAGAGATTTTATTGTCACTCTGCCATGGCTTGGAAAATTGGAAACAGGAGAGTCGGGATTCCGTTTCGTAAGAATAGACCTTATTGATCTTAATGCTAAACTGGAAATAAAAGAGATCAATGCCATCTTTGTTTACAGGGATATCCCTTATCTGGGGTCATTTAACAGTAATGATAAACGATTAAATGATATCTGGATAACCGGTGCATATACTGTACACCTTAATATGCAGGATTATCTGTGGGATGGCATTAAACGTGACCGGCTTGTATGGTTGGGTGACCTCCATCCTGAAGTGATGTCAGTCAATGCTGTCTTCGGTAATAATGAAGTTGTACCCAAAAGCCTTGACCTTGGACGTGACCTGACCCCTCTGCCCGCCTGGATGAACGGGATCAGTTCCTATTCTATGTGGTGGGTGTTAATACATCGCGACTGGTACTATTTCCATGGCGATTTAGACTATTTGCAACAACAAAAGGATTATTTATCAAAACTGCTCATTCATCTTTCAACAAAGATTGATGATTCAGGCAGGGAGACGCTCGACGGAAACAGGTTTCTTGACTGGCCTTCAAGCGGGAATAAGGATGCTGTGCATGCCGGATTACAGTCTTTGATGCTGATGACTTTCAATGCAGGGGCTGAGTTGTGTAGAATATTAGATGATGAAAAGACAGAGTTGCTTTGTATTAAATCAGTAGAAAAGCTGAAAAAGCACATTCCCGAAATGGCCGGATCCAAGCAGGCAGCCGCTCTTTTGGCAATGTCCGGACTTGTTGATCCTGAAACAGCGAATAAAGAAGTATTGTCCGGGGATGGTGCAAAACGTATGTCGACTTTTTACGGTTATTATATGTTACAAGCCAGGGCTCTTGCAGGAGATTACCAGGGTGCACTGGAAAATATACGTGAGTACTGGGGAGGGATGATCCACCTGGGGGCAACTACTTTTTGGGAAGATTTTAATATTGATTGGATGGAGAATGCTGCACGTATTGATGAAGTAGTCCCTGAAGGCAAAATTGATGTCCATGGTAAATATGGTGATTATTGTTATAAAAGTTACCGGCACAGCCTTTGCCACGGCTGGGCATCAGGTCCGACAGCCTGGCTTACCGAACATGTGCTGGGGATAAAAGTTGTTGGGCCCGGGGCTACTGTTATTAGAATTGAACCACACCTGGGAGACTTGCAGTGGGTTGAAGGAACTTACCCTACTCCCATGGGAATACTCTCTGTAAGGCATGAAAAAGATCAGAATGGGCGGATCAAAACTTCTTATAAAGCACCCGAAGGTGTTATGGTAATTAATAACTGAAAAATTTCATTATGGCTATTAAAAACAATAAATCTGCATTTGATTCCTTAAATCTCAGTTTTTGGATCAATACTCTTTGGTTTTTATTTTTAATCACAGGTTGTGGCTTAAAGACAGGCACACCCGGTATGACATTTGAGATGCCTGAAAAGGGATTATGTGCTCACAGGGGAGCTATGGAAACACATCCTGAAAATACAATACCGGCATTCAGGGAAGCTGTAAAGGCAGGGGCCCATATGATAGAACTTGATGTACAAATGACTGTTGATGGTGGGCTTGTAGTACTTCACGACCTCACTGTCGACCGTACAACAGACGGATCTGGTAAAGTCTCTGAACTCACTTTTGCAGAAATAAAGAAACTGGATGCAGGAAGCTGGAAATCTGATGAATTTAAAGGTATACGAATACCTTCTTTTCAGGAAGTCTTGAAGGAAATGCCGTATAATGTCTGGCTAAATGTACATCTTAAAGATGGTAAAACATCATCAATGGTCGCAAAAATTCTTGCAGAAGAGAATCGCATCCACCAGGCTTTCATTGCATGTGGTAGAGACGCGGCAATGCAGGCAAGAGAAGTTGTACCTGAAATTATGATCTGCAATATGGACAGAAAGGATAATCCAATTGATTATGTGAAGGGTACTATTGATATGAAAGCACATTTCATTCAGTTAAATGGAAAAATAACCTCCGAGTTTCCTGAATATGCTGCAATGCTGAAAGAGAACGGAATCAAAGTTAACTATTATGGAACCGATATCCCTGAAGAGATTAAACTGCTGTTTGATTATGGGATAGACTTTCCTCTGGTTAATGATATATTGTCATCGATCAACGTGGCTAAAAATTTAGGTATTCAGCCCGTTAAGCCGGTTTTTAAATGAAGATGATCATTTTGAATATATTGAGGCAAATTTTTCAAGAATTAACCTGGTTTAAAAACATATTTTTGCCGCTTATTTGAATTCAAAAAATAAATAGGGCAACTAACTCAATTATACAAAATTATTTAATATTCCATTTTGAAAAATTATGAATACAATAAAGTTATCATTTCTGAAAATCCTTGAATTATTATTCTTGTTTTTGTTTATCAGCTTTATTACGCTAGCTGGAAATTTTAATCTCCACAACCTTTCTTCTACTAATAACGAACAAGAGAAATCTGAAATTTCGGTTTATGCAAAATGGATTTGGTATCCAGGAGACTTTGATATTTGGTTGCATACTATAGTAGGTGGCAGAAGGCAGGAAAGGGGACAAACTTATCCACCGTTTTGGAGGGTCGATTCGCCATATGGTCTGGTTAAATTTGAAAAGATCTATGATATTAAAGAACCGGAGACTATAAAAATTTTCACTGACGGGCGTTATCATATGCGCATTGACGGAAAAGTGGTTTTTGGATTTGACCCCATGAATTTTGAATTACCGGCAGGTAAGCATGTTTTACATTTTCTGGTAGAGAACTATAAAACATTTCCCTCGCTGTTGGTACAGGGAAAAACTATTTATACCGATGAAACCTGGAGGACGACAAATCAGAATCAAAAATTTTATACTGCAGCATCCGGAAAATTTTTTGACCCTGTAAAACCTCCATCTGCTTTTTCACTTGAATATACGCCGGTAAAAGGTAATGTTCTGGCACAGGAAACCAATACTGTTTTAATTGACTTTGGCAAAGAAACCTTTGGAAAGATTGTTGTTAAGGATCTTAAGGGTGAGGGGAAGCTGGCCTTATATTATGGAGAAACCAGGCAGGAAGCGCTTGCTGAAATGCAGGCAGAAACATATGATTTTATTGATGTGGACAAAGATATCCCTTCCGACCATTTAACTGAAACCCGCGCATTCAGGTATGTTTATGCAGTTAATGAGGGGAATGTCAGTTTTGATGAGATTTCTGCTCTGTTCGAATATCTTCCTGTAGAGTACAGAGGAGATTTCGAATGTTCGGATACTCTCCTGAACAGAATTTATGATGTATCACTTTACACCCTTCATCTTAATACCCGGGAATTTCATCTCGACGGAATTAAACGTGACAGATGGATATGGAGTGGGGATGCATATCAGAGTTACCTGATGAATTTTTATACTTTTTTTGATGAAGATGTCAATAAACGGACACTCTATGCTCTTCGCGGACACGATCCTGTTGAAACACATATTAACACAATACTTGATTATTCATTTTACTGGATGATGGGTATTTATGACCATTTTTTTTATACAGGTGATACTGCTTTTGTAAGACAGATATATCCAAGAATGAAGAGTATGTCAGAGTTTTGCCTTGGAAGGATCAATGATAACGGATTTGTTGAAGGGCTTCCGGGTGACTGGGTTTTTATTGATTGGGCAGAAATAGATAAAAAAGGGGAAGTGAGCTTTGAACAGCTCTTGCTTGCCAGGAGCCTTGAGGCTGTGTCACTTTGCGCAGGAATTGCAGGTGATAAAGAGTATTCCGTTAAATGTAATGATCTGTCAAGAGAGGTAAGGGAGAATCTAGTCAATACCTTTTGGAGTGACCAGAAAAATGCTTTTTTACATAACAGGAAAGATGGTAAATTATCAAATACTGTTACACGCTATGCAAATATGTTTTCTATTCTTTTGGGTTACGCCGACGATGAGATGAAAAAAAAGATCAGGGACAATGTAATATTAAATGATGATGTACTTCAAATAACAACCCCCTATATGAAATTTTATGAACTTGCTTCACTGTGTGAGATTGGAGAGGAGGAAAAAGCACTCGGGTTTGTCAGGGACTATTGGGGAGGAATGTTGAAACTTGGTGCTACCTCAATTTGGGAAGCTTATGATCCCCGTCAATCAGGCGATGAACATTATGCCATGTATGGACGTCCTTTTGGGAAAAGTCTGTGTCATGCCTGGGGCGCTAACCCGGTTTATCTCTTCGGAAAATATCTCATGGGAGTAAAACCAACATCTCCCGGATATGGGTCTTATATTATCGAACCCTCACTTGCCGGCCTGGAATGGATGAGTGGTAAAGTGCCTACCCCACATGGTGATATTCAAATTTATATGGATAAAAAAGAAATAACTGTAAATACTGTATCTAAAGGTGGTATACTTAAAATAATTAGCAATAAAACTCCTAAAGCAGATAAAGGGGTTAAGATATCAGATACAGGGAATAATACTTATGAAATTGATTTAGAAGAATCCGGAAAGAGTTATAGAATAAGATATTGGTGATTTTCTACCGGGACGATCACAGGGAGGTGGCCGTCCCGGTAAAAATGCTCAGATGTTTAAGATTACTTTTCTGATAACCATTCCTCTTTTCCAAAAAAATCCTCATCCAGCCATGTTCCGTCATCCGGAACGTTATTCCATAGATCGAGGCCGGTAAATATTTGTTTAGGATCATTCATCTTACCAAATTTTCCAGGTAGCGGCTTGTGTATTGAAGGTGAACCATATGCAAGTGAATTGGAAGGTATATCCTTAAGCACCAGCGCTCCGGCACCAATAAAGACATTGTCTCCAATTGTAACTCCGGGCCCTATTGTGGAACCCCCGCCTATAACAACATTATTACCAATTGTAACACCGGATATGCCCTGTTCACGCATTGGTATTCTGGCGTTCAGAATGGTAACCCCGGGTCCGATAAATGTCATCTCACCAATAACTGTCCTGCTCGGGATATAGACGTGTGCCATTATTTTTACGCCCTTACCTATAATAATTTTTCCTTCCAGGGTACAACCATGCAAAATGACAACCCTGTCGCTGATTTCGCATTCCGCCCTTATGGTTACATTATGCCCACACGTAAACCTGTTGCCTATAGCTGTATCAGCATATATTACTGTTCCACTGTGAATGCGGGAATTCATGCCTATCCTCGCCGGTTTTGACCAACCTCTGTAATAATAACCCAAAATTACATTAGGTGCAATTTCACTTCCTGCCCCGATATGACAATTTCTCATGTCTGAATAGTTATCCATAATTAAATTAACTGTTTAAAATATATGAGTCGAAGATATGTTTGATCAAAAAGCTTTTGAATTCAATAATAAAATATTATTTTGTTATGTGCCGTATTATCTGTTAAATTTGAAAGAATATAAGTTTGCATCTATTATGAAAAATCTAAGTTTCACTGGTTTTGATCTTAGCTTTTCCAGGTCGGGATTCCCGTTCCAGGAAACAACTTTTTTTATCTCATTTCCAATAATTGCTTGAGAGTCTTCAAGAGCATAGCCTGGCAATGGATTCCCGTGTTCATCCTGTATTTCAATTTTTATTTCTCCTGCTGCTGATGTTGAATAATTTATTTCCAGTTCTTTACCTGAGAAAGTAAAAGGTTTGGTAATCATTTCACCTCCATTGTAACCTGCCCGGAGTGAAGCAAATCCATCTGTTCTCATTGAGTATCTTTTTATGTGGGCAGTTGGTTGGGCATAATTCTCATTCACATAGAGAGACATTTCTATATCGCTGGTTTGAACCACATTGAGTGCAGGATAATTTGATCTTGACACCCAGTTTTGTATTCCAATACCCGGTCTTACAAAAGATTCCATGAAGGTACGGTCATAATTATTTCCACCCCTGCTGGTCAACATTACTGCGTCGGAGCAATCTTTAAAATAATTGGGATTTACATTTATCTTTTTAGCTTCCTCTTCGTTGATAACCTGTCTGTTTGGCATAAACCTGGCCCCTATTGCAACATAAATTTGAGGGGCACGGTAATAAGGGCTGGTTTGCTGCGTATAAAGATGCTCGAGAGGGGTATCTCCAAATGTCATCTGCTCTTTTGCGGTCCAGTTTATAAAATCATCAGATGTTGATCTTCCTACACTCCTGAAACCTGAATATCCTTCTCCGGTCCAGGTCCTGAAATAGCATAAATATTTTTTCTCTGATTCCGACCAAAATGCAACATTCTGCGAATCAAAAAGTCCATCGGTAAAAACAGCCTCTTCCCTCAGTTTTTTCCAATGTACACCGTCAGGAGATATGAAGGCGATCAGACCGCTTTTTTGCGTTCCTCCCAGTGCTTTATATTTTTCATCAGGGGGACAATCGGGATTTTTATCTAAGAATGGACTGAAATTATGAGTAGCCGGTGCAGCATTAGCCAATATTACATTATTATGCAGAGTCCCGTTCACTTCAAAGATTCCAAGGTCCGGTTTCTTCCAGTTAATACCATCATTTGATTCGGCATAACATGTAACCTCCATCTGATTACCGTCCTTCCCTGCTTCCCTGACCCCTCTGTAGTACATTCGATAGAGACTCTCATCTTTTATGATAGTACAATAGGCACTAAAATTGCCTTCCCATGGTTTATCAAAAAAAAGAACCGGGCCTTCACAATGGGGATGGTGTAATACCAGTTCAGTGTTGTCCATTTTTTCTATCAGATAGTAATCAAGAAAAAGTTCGCGATTGTCCCCAATCGAAATTATTGATTGCCCGTATTGTTTATATGGGATAAACAATAATATTACTAAATAACTGATTAATAAATATTTTTTCATGTAAATTGCTTAGTTATAAAATTAAATTCCATTCTGTAAAACTGATCGCTGAAGCATGCGGCCAGGGATAAAAGTATGAACAACTGACTGCTGTATCACAGCTTTATCCTTTGCCGTCTGCTTCAGCTGACGGTTAATAATTATTCCTTTATAAGCCATCAAATATACTGTTTTCTTCTTCCGG
This sequence comes from uncultured Prolixibacteraceae bacterium, assembly GCA_964545315.1. Lineage (GTDB taxonomy): Bacteria > Bacteroidota > Bacteroidia > Bacteroidales > Prolixibacteraceae > JAAYJR01. The sequence continues at coordinate 59,734 of CAZJGI010000008.1, read as the reverse complement.
CACCTCCACATAAGATTTTACCAGGTGCAGAGGTGTATGTCTTACAAAATGAATTCCCTGACTCTGGAAACACCTCAGCGCACGATTCGCCCACTCTTTGTCGCTCAATACATTAACAACCACATCATCATCAGGGGTACGTCCTTGCGTAAAAAACCTGTTTACAAGCTGACTTTTTCCCCAGGTTTCCTCCTTCATTTTTCCGTCGATAGATATATCAAGAATATCTCCAGGTTTGAACTGTGGCTGCCAAAGTTCTTTACCGGGTGAAGTTTGAACTGATATATAGTTTTTGTGGTAGAAAAATCGCGCAATGGTATACTGAATTTTTTCTTTACCTATAATTGTAAAGCAAAGAATAAACATTAATGATACTGTTCCAATCAGGATAAAGGATAACCATTTCATAGTTTTAAAAGTTAATTATGGAAATAACTTTTTCAAACATTTTCCGGTACTACATATGGAGGGCGGTACCTGCGTGTCAGCATAGCATCTGCTTCCGGGTCATTTGCAAATTTTTCATACTCTCCCATGAATTTGATTTCCCTTTCAAGCCTGTATGAAATATTGGCAAGAAGGGGCAGGGCAGATGAATAGAAACCTTCCCTAATATCACTGCACAGGATATCCTTCCTGCCTGAACGTATTGCATCAACGAAATTTGTGAAATGATTTCCATTTTGTTTTGCCTGAATAGTCTTTGAGCTGGCGAATGGTTCTTTTTCCCTTCTCCTGAAAGCATTCCAGTTATTACCATAAATTTCCAACCATCCTTCCGTTCCGAAAAAGAGGTTTCCGACCTCCTGTCCCTGGTTTCCTTCATGGTTAGTGTACCGGCCTCTGGTTTCGAATTCAAGGATAGTACCGTCCTTATATTTAAATACAGCATTTTGTGTATTAGGAGTTTCCTGTGATGTTTTATCATGTCCATATGTTTCCACATCACCATATACCATCTTGCCCGGAGTTTTTTCTTCAGGCTTCATATCATCTTGTTTGAACCCATATATGCCACCTGTTGAATATACTGAAGCAGGGTGTTCATTTTTTCTGAGTCCCCATCTTGCTATATCCAATTGGTGAGGCCCCGTATTTCCTGTGTCTCCGTTACCTGTATCCCAGTACCAGTGCCAGCAATAGTGTCCTCTCTTTTCATTATAAGGCCTCCAGGGTGCCGGCCCCAGCCAACGATCATAATGCAGGGTTGCAGGTGGTTCACTGTCTTCTGACATACCGTAGGAATCACGTGCTTTGTAACACAGGGCACGGGCCATATATACATCTCCAATTCCTCCTTCATGCAGGAATTTAATTGCTTGAATGACATTAGCAGAAGATCTGTTGTTCAGACCTACCTGGACTATCCTGTCATATTTGCGGGCTGCATCAATCATCTTACGACCTTCCCGGATATTATGGGAAACTGGTTTTTCAACATAAACATGTTTCCCTGCCTGACATGCCCATATAGTGGCAAGGGCGTGCCAGTGATTGGGAGTCACGATTGATACTGCATCAATTTCCTTGTCGTCATATACTTTTAACATATCCCATTCTGTGAGGGGGTTCCGACCCGTTTTGTCGTGGATTTCTTTTGACCGCGATTCAAATAACTGCTCATCGGCGTCACAGATTGTTTTAATCATAACATTATGGCTGTCTGCAATATTTAACCAACTTTTTATATGCACAAGACCCTGATTACGGATCCCTATTACTGCAACATTGATACGCTCATTCGAACCAATAATTGATCCATATGATTTGGCGCTGAATCCCATTCCGCCAATTGTAATGCCTGTGGCACCCCAAAGACTGGTTTTGATAAATTCTCTTCTTTCTGTCATTTCTTGATTATTTAGTTTTGATAATATTTATAATTGATACCTGATTTTATTGTCTGTTATATTTACATACCGGGAGATTTTCGTAATGGTTAACCAAAATCCGGAACATTCTGTTTCCTTAAGTGCAATATTATAGAAATTAAATCTTATTTACTTCATGTTTTCAGCTAAATTATGAATGAGAACCGATTTTATTATAGTTAAAAGCTATTAAGTCAATAATTTGAAAATAATGATTATTAGTTCGTAATTTTTAAAGGGTATCTTCCAATATTTTGACAAAGCTGACAAAAATATATTGTTAATTTGTGTTAAATATTTAATTATCGATTTTGAAAATTTTTGAATTTTATATTTTTGAAATCCCAGATAAACAAATAAAAAATGGATATAGTTGTTGATGGTATTACTAAGACTTATGGCCAGCAGAATGCTGTTGATGATCTGAGTTTTAAGGTTAACACAGGCGAAGTATTAGGTTTTCTTGGACCAAATGGTGCAGGAAAGACTACTACGATGAAGGCTATAACAGGATTTTTAGTGCCCAATAAAGGTGATATTCTTGTAGGAGGCATCTCAGTCAACCGCAATCCCGGTGAGATAAAAAAGCACATCGGGTATCTTCCTGAGCATAATCCTTTATATTATGACATGCCGGTTATAGATTTTCTGGGTTTTATCGCCGGATTGCAGGGAGTCAAAAAGGCAGATATTGAGAATCGTGTTTCTGAGATGATAAAAGTATGCGGGCTTAGATCTGAGAAGCACAAGAAAATAAGGGAGCTTTCAAAAGGTTTCAGACAGCGCGTAGGCCTTGCACAGGCCCTTATTCATGATCCTGAGGTACTCATCCTTGATGAGCCGACAACCGGTCTTGATCCTAATCAGATAGTTGAGATCAGGGAACTGATAAAAAAAATCGGAAGGGAGAAAACTGTTATACTCAGCTCCCATATTCTTGCTGAAGTGGAAGCTACCTGTGACAGGATACTCATTATTCATAACGGTAAAATTGTCGCCAACGGCACTGCAGAGGAGTTAAGAAGACAGGCGCAGGGCAATGAGTTGCTAAGAATTGAATTGTCTGCTCCTGACCGGAATGAAGCATTTAACGCTTTGAAAGAATTGCCATCGGTAGAACTGGTTGATTTTGGAGGACAGGACAGTGCTGTTTTTGAAGTGCATTCGCGTCAGGGACAAAGTTCGGTAAAACCAATTTTTGATACTTGTGTGGAAAGAGGATGGTATATAAAACAACTAACTCCGGTTGAAACTAAACTGGAGGATATTTTCAGAGAGGTGACAAAAAATTAAAATGGAGTATTGTAATGGAACAAATCCTGAAACTTATTGCGAAGATTTTATTTTGATGATTGCGAACAGTCCGGTTTTTCAGGCAGGTTTTATTATATATGTTTAAACAAACACTAATTAAAGTAAAATGAAACAGATTTGGATGATTACCAAAAGAGAATTACAATCCATTTTTGATTCGCTTATTGCCTATATCATGATAGTTGTATTTCTTGCATTAAGCGGATTATTTACATGGTTGTACGGATCGGATATATTTTATGTTAATCAGGCGAGCCTCCAATCATTTTTTTCAATAGCATTCTGGACACTGTTCTTTTTTATTCCGGCCCTTACTATGAAGCTGATAGCGGAAGAGAGCAGGAGCGGGACAATTGAGATACTACTCACGAAACCTATTTCTGAATGGCAGGTATTATGGGGTAAATTTTTTGCTACCCTCATTCTGATAGGAATAGCACTTGCCATGACGCTGCCTTACTATATAACAGTGTGGTCGCTCGGTCCAATTGATCATGGAGCTGTATGGACTGGCTACCTTGGATTATTACTTATGAGCGGGGCATATATCAGCATTGGGATTTTTGCCAGCAGCATTACAAAAAATCAGATTGTAGCTTTTTTGCTTGCTCTTTTTTTAGGGATATTTTTCCATTTGATTTTCGGATTTCTGGCTGCTAATATGTCTGGTATACCTGCGACAATATTTAGTTATCTAAGCCTTTCAACTCATTATGATGCCATCACAAGAGGAGTTATTGATACAAAGGATCTGGTATATTTTCTTTCCATAATTTTTACGGGAATAATAAGCGCTGAGGCCATACTGGTAAAAAGAACAGTTAATTAAAGATTTTAGTTATGAATCGGAAAAACTCAATTATACTTTACATTATATTGATTGCAGGAATAATGATCTTGATCAATATTTTTGCAAGCCGGTTTTTTTATAGGATTGATTTAACAGAGGATAATCGTTATACTCTTAGCGATGCAACTAAGGATATATTGGAAAATTTAAATGATCCCGTAACCGTTTCGGCTTATTTCTCTGAAGGATTGCCTCCAAATATTGAAAGGGCAAGGCGTGATTTTAAGGAACTTCTGTCTGAATATGCCACCCGGTCAAGAGGAAATATTGTTTATGAATTCATTAATCCCAACAAAGATCAGATGGTAGAACAGGAGGCTATGCAAAATGGTATTTCTCCGGTAGTTATCAATGTGAGGGAAAAGGATCAGGCAGTTCAGAAAAAAGCTTTCCTGGGGGCCATATTGCGTTATGGAGAGAAGACAGAAGTGATTCCATTTATTCAACCTGGTTCAGCTATGGAATATTCAATATCATCTGCTATTAAAAAATTAACAGTTGATGAAAAGAATCTTGTCGGATTTATCCAGGGACATGGAGAACCTTCTACTTTTATGATGCAACAGGCGATGCAATCACTTAGTGTATTAAATGAGGTTGAAGGTGTAAATCTTACTGATTCGAGTTACCTGGCTAAATATAAGACATTAGCACTTATAGCCCCGGTTGATTCAATTCCGGAGGAACATTATAAAATGCTCGATGATTACCTGGGTGGAGGTGGAAATATGGTTGTAGCAGTTAACAGAGTTGATGGTGACCTGAATCAGGGGATGGGCAATGAATTGAATACAGGCCTGGAAACATGGCTTGCCAATAAAGGAATTGAGGTGGAGAGCAGTTTTATAGTTGATGTAAATTGCGGAGCAGTGAGTGTTGTTCAACAACAGGGCATGTTTTCATTCTCTACTCAGATAGAGTTTCCTTATCTTCCGGTATTTAATACTTTCTATGATCATCCAATAACTTCAGGACTTGAGACAGTGATAATGCAGTTTGCAAGCCCTGTAAATTATACCGGTGATACCTCTTTAACTTTTAGGCCTCTTATATTTAGTTCAGAAAAATCAGGCAAGCAACCCGTGCCGGTTTTTTTTAATATTGAAAAAGAGTGGGGTAACGAGGATTTTCCCATGAAAGGTATTGTTGCTGCCGGTGTTCTTGAAGGCAATATTGCCGGAAGTAATATTGCCAAAATGGTAGTTATAGGTGATGGGGATTTTGCAGTAAACGGTCAGGGACAACAGGCTCAGCAACTCTCCCCGGATAATGTTAATCTGCTTGTTAATTCAATTGACTGGCTGTCGGATGACACAGGACTTATTGAACTTCGTACACGGGGAATCACTTCAAGGCTCCTTAATCAGGTCGAAGACGGGAAAAAGAATTTCTTGAAATGGCTGAATGTGCTTCTTCCGGTGATATTAATCATAGTCTATGGAATAATGAGAACTCAACGAAACCGGATCATTCGTGATAAACGAAGGTTGGAGCATTATAACAGATAAATTTGAATTTAAAATTGAAAGACTATGTATAGGAAATTAAATATCAAAATTCTGGCATTAATTTTTTCAGTGTTACTGCTTGTGGTTGTATTAACTGAATTGGCCGATTCACGCAAAGGCGGGCGTACTTTTCGGGAAGACCTGGTTGATGTGGATGCCGAAAAGGTTTCATTAATAGAGATAAAACCAAGGGTGACAGGTGGAACTGATATAAAACTATATAAAGAGAATGATCAGTGGATAGTTGAGTCAGAGGATAAAAAATATAAAGCTGATCAGTCTTCAGCTTCTTCCCTGATAAACGAACTTAATTCCATAAAGCCAGAAAGTGTTGTAGCTACCAGTAGTGACCGATGGGAACAATATGAAGTTACTGACAGCCTCGGAACCAGGTTAAAGTTGTTTGAAGGAAATCAGCTGCTTGCTGACCTTATTATTGGAAAATTCAGCTTTTCCCAACCCAGGAAAATGACCTCCTATGTCAGAGTGGAAGGGGAGAAAGAAGTTTATGGCGTAAATGGTATGCTGGGTATGTCGTTTAATCGTGATATAGACTCTTTTCGTGACAGGACTGTAATCAGTTCCAATCCATCAGACTGGACCAGGCTTGTTTTTACATATCCTGCTGATAGTTCTTTCACTTTGGAAAAAGCTGCAGAGGGATGGGTGATTAACGGACAAGTTGCAGATTCAGCTTCAGTAGCTGACTATTATAATACAATCCGTAATATTAATGAAGGCAGTTTTACTGATTTTGTACCTTCTATCCAGGCTACTCATAAGCTTAAGATTGAAGGGAATAATGATATGATTCCATTGGAAATAACAGGTTATTGGCAGGGAAATGAAGATGTTGTTGTGGAAAGCAGTCAGAATAAAGGTAATATGTTCAAGAGTAAAGACCTGGCTGAAAAGATATTTGTTTCATCTTCACAATTTCTGAAATAGAAGTTTATTTTCAGAGAAGAATAATAATAACAGGGGCTGCATCTATTCCGCCCCTGTTATTATAGCAATTTTCGTTATAATTCTTTTTTTGCAAGGTAGAAGTCTATCATTTCATAGTCGCTTTTTTCCCGTTCTTCCATATCCTTCACAGTTTTAGGAGGAGGAACTATTACTTTCTCTCCCGGTTTCCAGTCAAGTGGTAAAGCTACTCCATGTTTATCAGACGTTTGCAACGCTTTTAATACTCTTAAAATTTCTTCCATATTTCTGCCCACATTTAGCGGATAATACATGATAAGTCTTATTTTACCATGAGGATCAATAAAGAAAACAGCTCTTACTGCTGCTGTTTCACTTTCATTTGGCTGAAGCATACCGTAAAGTTTGGACACCTTCATGTCAATATCGGCTATTATTGGGAAATCAAATAGTACTCCTGTGTTTTTTTTGACGTTATTTACCCAGGCCATATGAGAGTGAATGCTGTCAATACTTAATCCTATTAGTTTGGTGTTTAAATCTTTAAATTCATCATGGCGCAATGCAAATCCACTCATTTCTGTAGTACAAACCGGAGTAAAATCAGCAGGATGTGAAAATAATATAACCCAGCTTCCTTTATTAAAAGCAGAAAACTGAATTGGCCCGTACGTAGTATTGGCTGTAAAGTCAGGCGCTAAATCACCAATTCGCGGCATTGAAGCTAATTTTGTTTCTTCCATAATTTTTATATTTTTTATGTTAATAAGATGTTTATTGTTTAAACAACAAAAATGGAAATATGTTTATCAGGACTATGAAAAAATCAGAAAAGCCGATAGTTACTGTTTTAATTTTCGCTTAAAAGTAAGCCAGTAAATAAGTATTAGTGAAAGAAGGATTACAAAAAGACTAAGCAACAGGAAATTCTTTTTATCCATAAGGTAAATAGCATGTGTGTTGATGTGTTGCCAGTAGGTGACATTTAAGAGTACCATCACATTATTTAATGAATGAACAATTATTGCTAATAATATATTTTGAGTTCTGATCATTATCCATCCCAACAATAAACCAAGGAAAAAGGTGGAAGGGATTTGCCAGGGATTAAGATGGAAAAGAGAAAACAGGAGAGCAGAGAAGAAAATTGCGGTACCTGCATTATAATTCTTCCTGAACCCATGGAGTATTAATCCCCTGAAAATCAACTCTTCTATGATAGGTGCAATAACTGCAACTTTTAAAAAAGCGCCCCACCATCCGTAATCACTTTCAAATATTTTATTGAACAGCTCCCAAAACCAGGGGGGAGAAGGTATTATCTTCTCAACTGCAATGTTAATCTCATCAAAAAAATTATGAGCTCCCCAGAAAAATAGTATTACAGGTAGTATCACTAACGGGTTAAAAAAACTGACCGGAAATATTTTAAAAAGAGGTGCTTTTGATCTGTAAAAACCATATAACAGAATGAAAAGAGTAGACCCTATGCCAACAAATATCTTTTTTACAGGATGGTAAAGATATTCTGTGTCCTTGTAATAATCTATCATGGCAAGAGGAAAATCAACAATGGTCTGTATAAAAATATATAATATTATCAGGTGTATAGCCTGGAGAATTGACGGATAATATTTTTTTACAGATTGATCCATAGGAACATAATATTAATTAAAGATAACCAATTTTAATTCATTATTGTTCAGGTTTTCTGCGTAATAATTTCTTTTGTGCATGTTTTTTTTTCAATTCAAGTCTTTTAATATCCTCAGATTTTGGAGCCTTGGTTTTAATCCTTTTTCTAGTTGGTTTCAGGGCTTTTTCCAGATGTTCAAAAAATTTAGAAATGACAATTTTTTTATTTTGTCTTTGAGTTCTTTCTGCTTGTGAAGTAATAATAAGTTCACCTGCTTTATTAATGCGATTCTTTAATTTGCGTAATAATAGTTGTTTTTGCTGTTCATTTAGAAACTGAGACATGTTTACAATAAATCTGAGTTCAACTTTTGAACTCAGCTTATTAATATTTTGCCCGCCGGGCCCGCTGCTTTTGCTTGTTGAAAAAATGAGTTCGGTAGTAAGTTTTTCTTTTAAATGATCAGAAAGCTGCATAGTTATTATGTAATAATGCAAATGTAAAAAACATTCTTTTCTGTATAAAGATAAATATCATTTAAAATCGAAGTTTTCAATCATTAGAAAACTACTTCAAATCATAATATAGTTTTCTCTTTAAGTCATAATTTTTATTTTTGATGTCGTATAATACCGTAATTACACTTTAAATAGAAAAAACATGCGCAAAAACACTTTTCTGGCATTTGACCTTGGAGCTTCCGGAGGTAGAGCTATAGCGGGAATTTTAGATAATGGTAAACTTGAACTCAGAGAGTTACACAGGTTCAAAAATCAGATGACCTATATTCATGGTAGTTATTACTGGAATATTTTCAGTTTGTTTGATGAGTTAAAAAAAGGATTAAAAAAGTGTATTTCTGATTACCAGATAAAGCCTCAGTCTATTGGAGTTGATACATGGGGGGTCGATTATTCATTAATAACCGGTCAGGGAGAGTTGGTTGGATTACCTTATGCTTACAGGGATCACAGGACAGACGGGATTATGGATGAGTTTTTTTCTGTTTTGCCCAGGGAAGATACTTATTTTCTTACCGGAATACAGTTCATGCAGCTCAATACTTTATTTCAGTTGTATGCATCTGTTAAGCAGGGATATTCAGGATTAAAAATTGCAGATCATCTGTTGTTTACTCCGGATACATTAAATTATTTGTTTACAGGGATAAAAAAGAATGAATATACTATAGCAAGCACTTCGCAACTTTTAAAACCCGGAGAAGCTGAATGGGAATCCAGGCTTTTTAAAGCAGCAGGAATACCTGAAAAATTACAGGGAGAGATCGTTCAGCCCGGAACAATACTCGGTAAGGTCGTTCCTGAAATATCTGAGGAAACAGGATGTGGTGACATATTATGTGTTGCCGTTGCATCGCATGATACTGCCTCGGCTGTCGTTTCAGTCCCTGCACAAGAAGGTAACTGGGCATTTTTAAGCTCAGGAACCTGGTCTTTACTGGGAATTGAAAGTCCGGTGCCACTGGTTTCAAAAAAATCACTGGATATGAATTTTACAAATGAAGGTGGTGCTGAAGGAACTATCAGATTTTTGAAAAATATAATGGGATTATGGTTGATCCAGGAATGCAAACGTATTTGGGATAACGAAACAGAGCTCAGCTGGCAGGATATTGTGAATTTAAGCTTACAGGTAAAACCGTTTAAATGTCTTATCAATCCGGATGATGACATGTTCTTAAATCCGGGAAATATGCCGGATGCAATAGTGAAATATTGTAAAGCAACCGGACAGCCGGTACCTGAAAATAAAGGTGAAGTTGCACGATGTATTTATGAAAGCCTGGTTCTTAAGTACAGATATACAATTAATAATATCGAAAATATTACTGGTAAAAAGATTGAAAAACTTCATATAATTGGTGGTGGCGCATATAATGAAATGCTTAACCAACTTACTGCTAATGCTGTTGGAATACCTGTAATTGCCGGACCTACCGAAGCAACAGCCATTGGTAATATTATGATGCAGGCTAAAGCGCTCGGAGTAGTTAATTCTGTCAGTGAGATCAGGGAGATAGTCAGTAACTCAGTTGATGTTATTACTTATGTTCCAAAACCTGAATTAGACTGGGATAGTGCTTATAAAAGGTTTCTGAAGTTAGTTCCGTAAAGCTAATTTAAGCTGTAAAGTACCGAAAAGAAATGCATTATACTCCCTGCCAAGACAAAAATATGCCAAATGCCATGTCCATATTTTAAGTTTCTCCAGACATAAAAAATGGTTCCAAGTGAGTAACATGCACCACCTGTGAACAGAAAGATAATGCTGCTAACAGGCAAATTCTTAATCATTGGAACAATGGCAATTATAAACATCCATCCCATTAACAGATAGATAACTACCATAAGTTTTCTGAACCTGGTCAGATATATGGTGCGTATTACTATACCGATAAGGGCAACCCCCCAAATAACGCCGAAAAGCGTCCACCCAAGTGGTCCCCTGATTGTTGTCAGAACAAACGGAGTATAAGTACCGGCTATCAATAGAAATATGGCTGAATGGTCAAAACGGGCAAATATATTTTTGATTTTTATGTTTGTGAAGCTGTGATATAGGGTGGATGAAATATACAGAACAACCATTGAACTACCAAATATTGTGTAACTAACAATGTGCCACGCATTTCCCTTTAAAGATGCAACCAATATCAAAATTACCAGACCTGCCGCACTGAGTAAAGCACCAATTCCATGAGTTATGCTGTTAAATATTTCTTCCCCAAGGGTTAGTGCCCTGTATTTTTTTTGGTGGTTTTCCCTCTCTATCATATATTATTTACTTTTTGAACATTTTTTTTATTTGTTCAAATTTAATAAATATTATTTTGATTTTATCAGACAATAAATATTAATTATAAAAAAGCTTTAATTATTTTTTAAAAAGACTCCATATTCTGTCGATGCCTTTACCTTTCTCTATTGATTTTACAGGCGATAATCCCAGTAAAGCCGTCCTTATTAAATTTACTGTTTCCAAATCATATGAAATTTTGTTTGACGGATTTACTGACTGTATCATGAGGGCAATAACAGTTTTAAGGGTAGTTGCCCTTACCCTTATTGTGAGAGGTGAATTTTTGGCAGGATGAATATGAATGTAGTGAGATACATCAGTTCCCTGTTTTATAACCCACAAAGAATTGTCCGATAGTTTAATCTTGCGGTATTCCTGTGGTTTCAGCCATTTACTGAGTTGTTCGGCATTTGTAATTTGCAGGTCCAGTAAACGTGTATAACTTTCCTGTATTATTTCATCAACTGACATATCCCCGCAATAGAGGTCAGTTAAATTATTGCCCATAAATTTCAGCTCTTTTTCAACTAAATTCCACTCCATTTCGTTCCATTTATTCGTCATTTCATACAGGAATTTGAAATGATGCTTGTATGCGTTAAATGTAACAGGGCAATAAATATCTGTTAGTTTATTCATGATCTATGTAAGTGTTATATTTTTTGCGAATTTGATCATCCTTTAATAATAGAATAAAAAATTAAATACCTTTATTGCAAATTACTAAAAATGATTTATTTTCCCTTGCATAAATACTATGTGTTTAATGGTGAAATAAGACCAAACACAGAATTCAGTTCAAATGAAAATTCCGGAAGTATATATGAAGTATTAAGGGTAATTAAGGGTGTGCCACTTTTTTATGAGGAGCATCTGAACAGGTTTTTTCACTCAGCAAAACTTGCCGGAAGAGAAGTAAATTTTTCAAAAAAGCAGATCATACAGTTTTTTAATATTTTAACAGAACAGAACCATATATATGAAGGAAATTTACTTATTTCCTTAAAAACTGATCTTTATACTTTTTTTATACCCCATAAGTACCCTGAAGAGAGTTGGTACATTTCAGGTGTGCCCTGCGGAGTTTTGAAGGCTGAGCGGAAAAATCCCAATATAAAAATATTTCAGACCAATGTCCGCAAGAAGGCTGATCACATTATGGAAAAACAAGGTTTATATGAAGTTATGCTTGTTGATAACCTTGGAAGAATAACCGAAGGATCACGAAGTAACCTCTTTTTTATAAAAAAGGGGCGTTTATATACTCCTCCCGGCGATCATGTACTCAGAGGCATAACCAGGGAAAAAGTAATTCTTCTGGCTAATAAACAAGAGATTCCATTGACCGAAAAAAGTATTTTCTATAAAGACCTTTATAGCTATGAGTCTGTTTTTATTACAGGCACCTCTTCTAAAATACTTCCGGTTTCAGAAATAGAAAATATCAAGTTTGACCCATTAAATAATATAACTCAGCTTCTGAGAAAAGAGTATAATGAACTTATAGATAATCAAATACTTAATGCTGCCATCTCAAAGCCTGTCAATTAATATCTTTTCCACCAGGGCATAATCTATGTCTTTGTTTTCACCTAAAATGGTTCCCCGTTTTTTTAACCGTTCAGTTATTTTGTTCACTGTATCAATAGTTACGTCATAATCAGGCAACCTGGTTTTTATGCCCAGTGATTCAAAAAAATCAATCGTTTTGAGAATAGTTTTATCTATCCTGGCATCCTCACTGCCACTCTTTATACCCCAAATTCGCTCCCCATATTGAAGTATTTTATCTTTTTTACTCTTACGTTTAAGGTTCATCATTCCCGGCAATACAATAGCTAGTGTGCGGGCATGGTCTATTCCGTGAAAAGCTGTAAGTTCATGGCCTATTGCGTGTGTTGACCAATCCTGTGGGACACCTACACCTATAATTCCGTTCAGTGCCATTGTTGCACTCCACATAAAATTGGCTGCAGTGTTATAATTTTTCTTGTCTGCCAGGATTTTTGGGGCGGTTTCTATTAAAGTCAGAATTATACTTTCTGCAAATCTGTCCTGAACAGGTGAATCTACAGGAAAGGTAAGATATTGTTCCATCACATGGACAAAAGAATCTGCAATGCCGTTTGCAATTTGACGTTCCGGCAGGGAGTAGACACATTCAGGGTCAAGAATTGAAAATTGAGGCATAACTTTAGGGGTATCGAAGGCAAGTTTTTCCTTCGTAGCCCGCCTGGAAATGACAGCATTTTTATTCATTTCTGATCCTGTTGCAGGCAGTGTAAGCACAACACCTATGGGAAGAGCTTCTTTTACTTCAACTTCATATCTGAAAGCCAAAATATCCCATGGATCACCATCTGTGTACAGAGAAGCTGCTGCAATAAACTTGGTTGCATCAGCTACTGAACCTCCACCTACTGCAAGAAGGAAATCTATTTTTTCTTTTTTTACTAAGTCAACTGCTTTCATGCAGGTTTCATAGGTGGGATTGGCTTCAATTCCTCCAAACTCAAAGGTTTTAAAATTTTTAACGGCACTTTTTACCTGGTCGTAAATGCCATTCTTCTTAATACTTCCTCCACCGTATGTAATTAAAATTTTAGCATCTGGTGGTAATTCTCCTGCAAGTTTTGAAATGGTACCTTTACCGAAAATGATTTTTACCGGATTTTTATATTCAAAATTATACATACAAGTTAATTTAATTGTATTGGATCAATAAATATTTTTATTTGACTGTGTTCTAAAAACAGCAATGTCATATTAATATTCGATCGTGAAATATAAAAAATAATACTGTAAGTTTGTAATAAACTTCAGTAACTTTGTATAAATATAATTAATTCAATAATTTCAATGAACACAGAAGTATTAATTAAACATACCCTGATTATTGCTGTTTTCATGATTATTAGCATCGGGCAATCACAAAAAGTATTTTCTCAGGAAAATGAAATAAATGTAAAAACCTGGGTGATTGATGATTTTGATAAAGCAGTTATGGAAGGTACTTTCAAAGTATTTCTGAAACAGGGTAATAAAAATTCTGTTACGGTTAAATCAGTTTATAGTAATATCTCTGAATACATAGACATCAATACTGAAAGAGGCACACTGATGGTAAAAGTTAAACGTAAACCTTTTGATTTCAGTTCTATTGAAATTTTTGTCACGTTCAAAACTCTTAAGAGGCTTGATATAGACGGAGGGATAAAATTAGAAACCGATGGATATCTAGATCTGGAAGATATTTTTATTCGTATAAGAGGCGGATCAAGGATGAAATTTTTCACAAAAGTCCGTGACCTGAAATTAGTGAATGAGGGAGGGGTTCTAATTGAACTTAGCGGTGTGGCAAAAAGCTTTGATGTAAAAATTGCCGGAGCAGGACATATTGATGCTTCAGAGATGAAATCCGATGTTGTGAATTTCAAAATCGAAGGTGTTGGTACCGGAATTGTACACGCCACAAAAAGCCTTAATGCAGAGATTATTGGTGCAGGTAAGTTAAAGTACAGAGGAAGTCCCAATGTTACCAAATCGATTGAAGGTCTGGGCTCTGTACAGCAAGAATAACTTATTTAAAAGGAACTATTTTGAATGGTTTCAGATGCATCCCATTTTTCAAAGGCGATAAGCTTTTTGAAATTTCAAGAGGTTTAAAACGGGTGTCCTTTATAACCGATGTCTTAGTTTGTATGCCTCTGATATCATCCAGCGCAGCTTTAAGCAATGGCTCCTGCGTATCTCCAAATGGCAAAATATTCCATAAGTTTTCCTCGACTTCTATATCAGGTGATAATCCATCGATATAATCTGAAAAACCTATGGAATTTGCCATTTTTGCCACAATAAGCTGCATTCCGTATGAATGATTAGGATTCAGATTATAGTCGTCATCGATCCAATCCTTTAAGGTCCACGAACCTACATATTTTCCCCGTGTAGGGGTACCAATACATTTTACATCTATATTATATGGTTCCAGGCCAACAATCAATAATTCACTTGCAGATACAGTATTAACTGAAGTAAGTACATGTATATCCTGAAGATTCAAGGAAGCAATCGGCGTTTTGGGAGTTTTTACGGTCCGTAAATAATTACCGTCTGCATCATGAAGTTCCCAGTCTTTCTCATTTATATAGTATTTAAAATATTCTGTATTATATTCATCGCCATAAATTTTTAAAAGTTCTTTATTGACAAGATCATTATAAATAGTTTTGGCAAATACTTTTGTTGAATCTGTTGAATAAATCATACTTGCAAGATATCCGGCGGTCTGAACATCACCACCTGTGTTATATCTTAAATCAAGAATTAATTTATTGACGCCTGCATTTTTAAAATTGAGAAATACTTCATTAAGCAAAATGTCATAAGAATTTCCCAGCTTTTCATCATATGCTGAAGTGAATCCGTTATATACCAGATAACCAACTTTATATCCGTCTATATTATAGATAGAATCCAGAAATACAGGATTTTCCTGAATTATCTCTGATGTAACAGTATGAGTAATTCCATTTTCATGAATGACTAAATTTTCATCCACTGTGGCCATATGGTATGTACGGGTAATCCCTGTATATAATAATTCCCGGTAATTATCCAATGTTAGATATTTACCGTCAATTTTTATTATATAATCACCCCTTTTTATTCCTGCTTTTTCTGCCGGAGAACCTTTCAAAACATAAATAACAAGGGCAATAATATCATTTGTTCCATCAATATTGTATGGAACCGGAATAAATCCGGTTGATTCTGATATCCCGGCCAGCCAGTTATCGATATCATTATGGGATTCAAATAATTCAGACCAGATATCAAGCTCCTCATACTTTAATCTGTTAAATAAATCTTTAGGATTATCAAAATTATTAAGAAATTGATTAAGATTATCTTTGTTATTATATTTCGTGTCATTCAGTTCGGGCACTTTATCTACCCATAAATAATAAGTACCCATGCTTTCGAAGATAAATTTATTTGCATCTGAGGCTTCAGGAATGTCTTCCGCTTCATCAAAATGATCATCCCTGTCACAACCTGGTAATACGGTCAATGTCACAAACACAAATATCAATAGCCACCATGATATCTTATTCATATGATTATATCTTAGTTATACATTAAAATAACTCTTTTTATTCTTCATTCTTCATTTACAAAAAATATACCACCAATTATAAATATTCTTTTTAAGAATCCACAATTAATATCATATCAAAAAGTATTATTGATAATTAAGTCCTCTACATAAAGGGGTATGAGTCTGTATCGACAAATTTCGTTAATTTATTAAGTTGAAATATAATCAGGCAGATCATGAATTTTTTTCTTTGGGATATTCAATCCTTACGTGATATATATTCATCAGTTTATTTAAGAGGATTTCTTTAATTGCTTTGATGTCATGGAATGTTAAATCACAATTTTCCAGCTGATTATCTCTGATTTTTTGGTCTAACATATTATTAATCAAGTCTTTAAGATTTTCTTGTGTTTTTTCCTTAAGGCTTCGTGATGCAGCTTCAATTCCATCAACGATCATGACCACTGCAGCTTCTTTTGAAATCGGCAAGGGCCCCGGATAAGAAAATGATGACTCATCAATTTTTTCTGAAGGATTTGTTTCCTGGTGCTTCAGGTAGAAATATTTTGCTTTTGAAGTGCCATGATGTGTTTCTATAAATTCTATCAATGATTCGGGAAGTTTATGTTTTTTTGCCAGTCTGACACCTTTATTCACATGGTCGATAATGATTTCGGCGCTTTTCAGATAACTTATATTATCATGCGGATTAATGCCGGCATCCTGGTTTTCAATAAAGTATGCCGGTGTAGCTATTTTTCCAATATCATGATATAATGCGCCGGCACGTACCCTGAAAGGATTCCCGCCTATTTTTAAAATTATTTCTTCTGCAAGGTTTGCTATTTGTATTGAATGTTGGAAAGTACCCGGGGCCTCCTCTGCAAGTTTACGTAACAGTGGTTGATTGGTATCTGACAATTCAATCAGGGTTACGTCAGAAACAAATCCAAACATTTTTTCAAAAATATAAACAAGAGGATAAACCAAAAGCAGAAAAACACTGCTTAGGGCAAACCATTGTAAGGTTTTGTAATTTGCTGAAATAAAAGACCCCTCATATATTAGTTCAAGTGCCATGAAGACTAAAAAATAGGTCAGGAAGACCCATATTGCAGCCATAACGAGATGAACCCTTCTGTGCATTTTACTCAAACTGAATACAGCAGTTACTCCGGCCGTAATCTGCATGAGTACAAATTCATAATTATTGGGAGCAAAGAATCCGGTTATTATAGTTGCAATTATCAATGTAAATATAGCAGTCCTTGAATCGTAAAAGGTTCTTATTATAATTGGAAAAATTGCAAAAGGTATGATATAAATATGAAGATTTGGGAAAGAATCCACATATTTACTGATCAAAACCATTGATACCAAAAAAAGCAGCAGAAAAGATAATTTTCTAAACTGCATAAGAATATCGCGTCTGAATATATAAAGAAAGAGGAACAGCAGGGTTACAAAAACGATCACCAAAATGGCCCTGCCAATAGTGTTTAAAGAACTGTTAAGTCCATAAATGGTTTCTTTTTCATAGCTGGATTTCAGGGACTCTAATATTTGAAATTTTTCTTCATCAACAATTTCCCCTTCCAGAACAATCCTCTCGCCTGTTTGAACCATACCACGGGTTGGTGAAATGCCGGCAATGGTGGCTTGAATATCTTTTTGGGTAGTTTCATCATCATAGAATAGGTTTGCTGAAATGTAATTTTTAGGATTTAATGCATTAATTCTTTCTGCACCACCAGGTTGTTTTATTGCTGTTACATTTAAAAATTCAGATAGATTAGTGTATGCTGTTTTTTCGGAAAACAAATTTTTAACAGCAATTTTTTCAACTGTGGTGCCTGTTCTTTTTTTAATCTCACTTTGCTCTGCAAGATTTTCATAAGTTTCGGGTGAACGTTCCAGAATACCTTTATCATACAAATTTCTCAAATTTTCTAAAACTGTATTAAAAATCTCAACATGTATGTTATTAGTGTCGGATATACTGTGCCAGTCTGATTTCAATAAAGCTGTTTTTTTTGTAAAAATTGCCGTGTCTGTATAAAAATATGGAATTACATTGTTCAAATGTTCATTTTTTTCATTCTCAATCTCCCCGGCAGTTTTGAGAATTGCAAAATCAAACGGAGCAACAAGATTCTCATGTTTCCATGGGAATCCTTTTTGGTATTCATATTTGAATTTTGGTTCACCTGGTAATATTAAAAAAAGGATTACGGCAGTGAACAAAAAAATAAAAATCCAAAAAAAGATCAAAGTATAACCTTTTATCCTTTGTAAAAAAGCATTCATTATAAAAGAATTTAATCAATTCTGAAATATAAAGAAACAAATAAATTGCATATAGTATCAAATTTACTATTTGTAATTCATTTAGATAAGCCAATACATAATTTTTTCATAGTTTTGTACAAGTCAACATGTCATAGCCATCAATTTTTCAAACTTAAAGTTAAGAAAATTATTTAATGCATTACGGTATTTCCCAACTAAGTCTCATACCTGTCAGGAAGGAACCTTCAGAGCAAAGTGAAATGGTTACTCAAATATTATTTGGTGAAAATTTTGAGATTACAGAGGAGATTCCAAAATGGTGTTACGTAAAGCTTGCCTGGGATGGTTATACAGGATGGACAGACACAAAAATGATAACGCCTGTTGATGAGCGGGTAATCAGTAAAATAGAAAAAAATCCCATTGCTGTAACCTCCGATATTTTTAATATCATAGAAGACAAAAACGGGCAAGCTATTATTTTAGTTGCCGGGAGTACTCTTCCCAATTGGAGGCCATATTTAAAAAGGTTTACTATAAATAAGGAAACTTATATGCAGAAAGGCGCTGTAATTTACGGCAAAATAAAAGATCCAAGAGAATTAATACTGTCACAGGCCTATAAATATTACAACGCTCCGTATCTGTGGGGAGGCAGGTCACCCTTAGGCATTGACTGCAGTGGTTTTTCACAGGTTTTATATAAGATGATTGGTATAAAGATACCTCGTGATGCATCACAGCAGGCTTGTTCCGGACAAATTATAAGTTCTCTTACAGAGAGTGAACCGGGTGACCTTGCATTTTTTGAAAATGAAAAGGGTAAGATAGTTCACGTTGGATTAATTTGGAAGCATGATAAAATTATTCACGCCTCAGGAAGGGTGAGAATTGATAAGTTAGATCATTATGGTATTTTTAACACCGCAATGAAATGTTACACTCATAAACTGTGTGTTTTAAAAAAAATAATCAATGCCTATGGAAAAGGTTGAACTATTTATCTATCTGGTTATTATAATTTTTGTAATTGTATTAATCTACAGATACAGCAAAAAAGACCATACCGATAATTAAATACAATAACTTAATAAAAATTGGATGTATACCTATCGTTATCCAAGGCCGGCTTTAACAGTCGATGCAATTATATATGTAAAAGATAGTGAATGCTTTTCACTTCTGTTAATAAAAAGGGGACGAGAACCTTTTTTGGGACAATGGGCTCTGCCGGGAGGATTTGTTGAAATGGATGAACTATTGGAAGAATCATGTCTGCGTGAGTTAAAAGAGGAAACAGGACTGCAATTAAGTAATATCAGGCAATATAAAGTATTTGATGCAATCGATCGTGATCCCAGGGGGAGGACTATTTCTGTAATTTTTTATGCCGAATTAGAATCACAGAAAGAGGTTAGGGGAGGAGATGATGCTGCTTTAGCCAGATGGTTTCCGTTTTTTGATCTTCCACAAATGGCTTTTGACCATTATCAAATTATACAGAACTTTTTCCATGACCATTTCCCCGGGATTTGACAATTCATACTACTTCTACAGATAGAGCAATTCTCCTATCATTTTCATAGCTTCAGTTGCTTTAGCCTGAATAAATACATCAGTTATTGTATGAGTGAAGTATGAAGGTTTAATATTGATCTCAATAATTCCTGCTCCCGTATTTTTAGCAATTTTAGGAATTTCTGCTGCCGGCAGTACTTCTGCATGAGTTCCAATAATTAATATTAAATCTGCTTTTTCAGCCTCTTCAAATGAACGTTTTTTTGCAAAGGCAGGAATTGGTTCGTTAAAAAAGACAAAATCAGGTTTTAAGATTCCTTTACAAATGTAACAAGTTGGAGGCAAAAAATTAAGATCTGCAAAACTCATATCATATTCAGAATTACATTCAGTACATACCATCCGTCTGTAAGTACCATGCAGTTCATAAACATATTTAATACCTGCTTTTTGATGCAGGTGATCGATGTTTTGGGTTATAACGGATTCCAGAAATCCTCTTTTTTCCATTTTTGCCAATACCAGGTGAGCCATATTAGGCTCGGCATCGACGAGCTTATCATAAAAAATTTCTTTAATTTTTTTCCAGGATTGCAGGGGCTTTTTATAGAAATATTCAATTTCCACAAAATTCGGATGATTAGTATTCCACAATCCTCCTTCACCTCTAAAAGGAGGGATGCCGCTCTCCACCGAAACCCCTGCACCTGTAAAGGCAATCATATACTTCGAATTCCGTATAAGTTTTACAGCTTCTGTAATTTTTTCAATATCCATATTCCTGTTTCACTAATAGCACGGCAGTGAAGTTTCTGACTACCGGAATTTACTATGAAGTTTTCAATTCAGATTGGAAACTATTCTGCATCTGCCATTATCTCCTTTCTGACAGACACAGTAGAATCCTCATTAAACCTGATTTTAAAATTAAGCTTTTTAAATACAGATATCATGGGTTTATTATCACGGGTAGTTTCTGCAACCAGTATTTTTATGCCTCTCAGCTTGGCTATATCCATACAGTAATCTGTTATGATGTACCCCAATTCCTTTTTCTGCCAGGCATCAGTTATTAGGATAGCATATTCCATAATTTCAACATCAGGGTCAGCAATTAATCGCCCAACACCTATAATTTTTTTTCTACCCTCTTCTTCTATTTCTGCTACAATAGCAATTTCCCTGTCATAATCAATAAAGCAGAATTGAGTTGCTACCTCATGGGAATCGTAATAGAAATCGTATCTGAAGCGATGATAGATAGACTCCTTGGAACAACTTCCCAGAAGTTCAAGCCACATAGGTTCGTCTTCCGGTTTTATCGGCCTTAAAGTAACTTTTGTTCCATCTTTAAGATCTGTTGTACGAAGAAGTCTTTCCGGATAAGGCCTTAATATAAGGTGTGAGTAATCTTTAACATGCTTTCCAAGAACATCCTCATCAACTACTATTCGGGCATCCAGGGCAATAATATCTTTAGGCGTTACAATAAGCGGATTTATATCGAGTTCTTTAATTTCAGGATAATCAGCTGCCAGGTAAGACATTCTTATAAGCACTTCAACTAGTTTGTCAATATCTTTTGCCGGGGCCCCGCGGTAACCTTGCAATAGTGGATATATCTGAAGTGATTCAAGCATTTGTCTGGCGAGCCTCTCATTAAGTGGAGGGAATTCAAGCCTTTTGTCCTTAAACAGTTCTGCAGTTGTTCCACCCATGCCCACCAGCATAACAGTTCCGAATGCAGGGTCTTTCTTAATTCCGATAATAAGTTCTACAGCATCTTTAGGATCAACCATTCTTTGAACAGTAACGCCATCTATCCTTGCATCAGGGCGTTTTGCCGCAGCTGTTTTAACCATATTTCTAAATGTAGCCCTCACCATTTCTTCATCTTTTATGTTCAGGGCAACACCTCCAACATCTGATTTATGAGTAATATCAGGCGAATATATTTTCAAAACTACAGGATAACCTTTTTTATCTGCAATAGCAACTGCTTCGTCTTCTGTGGCAGCAGGCGTCGGGTGTGTAGTATCTATGCCATAGTCGTTAACGAGCATTTTTGAATCATCTTCATTAAGTATTCTGGCTTTCGGAAATACTTCGTTTATATATTTTTCACGCAGCATATCCCTGTCATATTGGAATGAAACAGGTATTTCTTTTGGTGTTTCATAAAGCAATTCCTGGTTTTTTGCATATTGGGAAAGGGTCATGAATGCTCCGATAGCCTGTTCAGGAGTTGGGTAGCTTGAAAGTCCTGCCTGATTGAAAACCTGTACACCTTCCCGCATACTGGCACCACCCAGCCAGGCAGCCATTATGGTTTTGGAAGTCTTGGATGCCATTTTTGTTATAGCCTCAGCGGTTTCTGTCGGGGCAGTCATAGCCTGTGGTGTCAGGAGTACCAAAACAGCATCAACATTTTTATCTTCCAAAACTATTTCTGTTGCCCTGGCAAATCTTTCAGGGGTGGCATCCCCAAGAACATCTACCGGGTTTCCGTGCGACCAGAATGCAGGTAGATAGTCATTCAGCTTTTGCATTGTTTCATCTGAAAGCCTGACAAGCTTTCCACCCATTGAAATGAGTGTGTCTGTAGCCATTACACCCGGGCCGCCGGCATTTGTTACAATAGCGAGCCTGTTCCCTTTTGGTATCCTTTTTCTGCCCACGAGGTCGGTGAAATCAAAAAGGTTTCCAAATTCATATACTCTGGCAAGTCCTGCCCTGCGGAAAACAGCATCATATATTGAATCTTCAGATGCGAGGGCTCCGGTATGAGAAGCAGCAGCCGCAGCTGATTCGGGAAAGCGACCTGATTTATAAACAATGATCGGCTTTTCCCGTGAGAATGCACGGGCTGCCGACATAAAGTTCCTTGCATATGAAAGAGATTCCACATACAGAACTATTGACTTGGTATTTGGGTCCTGGCCAAAATAATCAATCAAATCACCAAAGTTGACATCCATTGAATTACCAATAGATACAAAATATGAAAATCCAATATGTGATTCATAAGCCCAGTCAAGGACAGAGGTACAAAGAGCACCCGACTGGGAGATAAATGCTACATGTCCTTTTTCGGGCATGCCGTTAGCAAAGCTTACATTCATGCTTTGCCCCGGAACCAGTATGCCAAGGCAATTAGGACCGATGATACGCATATCAGGGAATTTGGCTTTTTCTGCCTTTACCTGCTCCTCTAATATTTTCCCTTCCTCACCTGCTTCTTTAAAACCGGCCGACATAATTATTAATCCGTGAATACCTGCTTCACCACACTCACGGACCAACTGGGGAACAGTTTTAGCGGCAGTCATAATTACTGCCAGATCGGGAACCTTGGGGAGACTTTTTACATCAGGATAACATGGGATTCCAAAAACCGCCTCTCTTTTGGGATTTACGGGATAAACCACCCCGTTGTATCCACCTCCAACCAAATTACGAAGGGTAATTCCACCTACACTGTCAGGATTACTGGAAACCCCTATTAATGCTATTCTTTTGGGTTTAAAAATACTGTCTAACTTTTTTATGGCCATCTTTATGATATTTTTTAATTTGTTTATGGTAAATTTTGAAGCCGCAAAATTCTTAATAAAATGTTAAAAAACAATTTTTTTTGTACCTGTTTGATAACATTAATTTAGATAAATCAATAATCAGGCTTTAGCCCCCTTTTACCGGAAAAGCCTGATTATTTTCGGCCATTGTTAAATTAACATATATTTACCGGAAAACAAATTATTTTTTTATCATAAAATAAATTTAACGTTTTGGAGGTTTCGTAAGGAGTATCAATGCAGCTCCTGCCAGACATGCAATTCCTGCTATGATAAAAGGCGTAAGCCATGCGGCGGGCGTGTCTGCACCACTTGCTGCATCTTTGAACAAGCCGGCAATTTGTGGTCCTGCAATACCAGCGATGCCATATCCAAAAAATACATAACCGTAATTTCTTCCAACAGTGGTATTTCCGAAAAAATCAGCTGTAGCTGCCGGAAATAAAGCAAAATTACCTCCAAAATTAAATCCGATAATTGCCGCAGCAGCAACTAACGTTGATGTATGAGCACCCATTTTGAACAGCAAAAGCATAATTACTCCCTGTAATAGACACATCAGGAAAATGGATATTTTTCTTCCGATTTTATCAGAAATTATTCCCCAAATTATCCTGCCAAGGCCATTTAGAATGGCGTATACAGCCATCGCTGTTCCGGCAACTGAACTTGCCCATTCAACAGTTGGTTTGAATTCAGGAACCGAGCTGTCCAATGATCCTAGTTTTGAGAAAGTCAGTGCATCGATCCCAAAAAGATTGATGCAATATATGACCATAAGCCCTGCAAGTGCAGAGAATACAAAAGTCATGAAAAGCATATAAAACTGTGGAGTTTTAAGCATTTCATGAGAATCGAAGTTTATGTGTCCTGACGCTTTGGAAGAATTTACTGCCGGTGGTGTATAACCTTTTGGTAGCCAGCCTTTAGGAGGATCTTTCATTACCAGGCTCCCTATTAAAACCATAACGGCAAATATTATTCCGTAGAGAAAAAATACACTTCTGACTCCATCGAGCCCTAATAATTCAAGCGTATTTAAGAGTCCGCCTCCCCATGAGCCGGCCCATTTTACCCATATAGTTGCACCGAATCCGAATCCTGCCACAACAAGCCCTGTCAGCATCCCTTTTCTGTCGGGGAACCACTTGACACCAACTGCAATTGGCACTACATAAGCAAGCCCTATTCCTGCTCCTCCTATTATTCCTATAAATATCAACTGTGTAATGAAACTGCTACCAAAAATACCTGCGAGAATATAACCAAGTCCCAGTGTGATTCCTCCTGCAATAGCCAGCTTTTGCGGTCCAAAGGTGGCAAGTTTCCTCCCTGCCCATATCATTACAAGGGCAAAGATAAAAAGGCCGGCTGAAAATATCCATGCTGCCTGACCTGCAGTAAATTTATACATCCCCTGAGAATTAGTCAGTTCCGGAGTAAAAACCGACCATGCATATATGGCTCCAAGGGCAAGCTGTATTAATATTGCTCCGACTACAACCAGCCACCTGTTCATAACTCTTTGATTTTCCATAATTTGATTCTTTAACTGATTTAGATTAAAAAAAGACATCCCTTCCGAGATGTCTTTTTTAGTGCATATATTAACGTTTTACCGGAACTTTGGCGCCGCTAATTATTTCTTCAACCACACCCGGATCAAGAAGAGTGGAGGTATCACCCAGATTAGTGGCATCTCCTTCACCTATCTTTCTTAATATCCTTCGCATAATCTTACCTGAACGGGTTTTTGGCAAACCGCTAACAATCTGTATTTTATCCGGTTTAGCTATTGGCCCGATAAACTTGTTCACAGTTTCACGGATTTCATTTTCAATATTTTGTAAACTGTCATCTGACATATCCTCACAGATAACATATGCATAAATTCCGGAACCTTTAATCTCGTGAGGGTAACCTACAACCGCTGATTCGATCACTTTCGGATGTTGATTTATTGCATCTTCAACTTCAGCTGTACCAATTCTGTGACCTGATACATTTATTACATCATCAATCCTTCCAATGATCCGGTAGTAACCTTCTTCATCCCTTTTTGCCCCGTCACCTGTTAAATAGAGGTTTCTGTAGGCAGAGAAGTAAGTCATGAAACAACGTTTGTGGTCACCATATGTTGTACGTATCATTCCCGGCCAGGGGAATTTAATGCATAAGATTCCTTCAACACTGTTACCTTTTAGCTCATTACCTTCGGGATCCACCAGTATTGGTTGTATTCCGGGTAATGGTAATGTTGCGAGGGACGGTTTTGTTGGAGTGATGCCTGCAAGAGGTGTGATCATAATTCCGCCGGTTTCTGTCTGCCACCATGTATCAACGATCGGACATCGTGCTTTGCCCACCAGGTCGTGGTACCAGCGCCATGCTTCTTCGTTAATAGGTTCCCCAACGGTGCCTAATACTTTTAATGAACTAAGGTCGTGGCTTGTGACCCATTTGTCACCCTGTGCTACCAACGCGCGAATAGCAGTAGGGGCTGTGTAGAACTGGTTAACTTTAAATTTGTCAACAATGTCCCAAAACCTGCCTGCATCAGGATAGGTAGGCACACCTTCGAACATCACTGAAGTAGCCCCGGTCAGCAGAGGACCGTAAACTATATAGGAATGGCCTGTAACCCAGCCAATATCAGCTGTGCACCAGAAAATGTCCCCGTCACTATATTGAAACACATTTTTAAATGTATACTCAGCATAAACCATATACCCGCCTGTAGAATGAACAACACCTTTGGGTTTTCCGGTAGAACCCGATGTGTAAAGGATAAAGAGAATATCTTCGGAGTCCATTACTTCAGCCTTATTATCTGTTCCAACTCCTTTTATCACATCATGCCACCAAAGATCGCGCCCCTTAACGATTTTTACTTCATCTTTTGTGTGCTCCAGAATTATTGCATTTTTCACGGAAGGACAGCTTTCAAGCGCTTCATCTACAATCCCTTTCATAGGTATTGATTTTGTTCCGCGGTAACCACCGTCAGAAGTAATTAAAAGATTAGCTTTGGCGTCGTTTATTCTGTCAGCAAGCGCTGACGCAGAAAAACCTGCAAATACTATTGAATGAATGGCCCCGATACGGGCACAGGCCAACATGGAAATAACCAGTTCAGGAACCATAGGAAGATAAATTGCTACTCTGTCCCCTTTTTTAATGCCCAATTTTAATAACGCGTTGGCAAACTGCCTTACCTTGTCATATAACTCTCCATAAGTCAACTTAATCTCTTTTTCCTTTGGATCATTGGGCTCCCAAATAATAGCAACCTGATCTTTCCTCATGAACATGTTACGTTCAAAAATATTTTCCGTAATGTTCAGCTTTCCGTTTACAAACCATTTTACATCCGGAGCTCCCTCTCCTTCAAATTTCCAATCAAGGACCCTGTCCCATTTTTTTTGCCAGAAATGGCTCTCAGCAATATTTCCCCAAAATCCGTCTGGATCAGCAACGCTTTCCTTATACTTTTGCAAGTATTCGGCAAGACTGGTTATTTTATTTACCATAGTACAATAATTTAAGTTTTTCAAAATACCATTTAACAAATCGGCGCCAAAATAATAAGAAATATCCGCTTTTGAAATATATTTAATATATTGTATAACACTTATTTATATTTAATTTATGAACAAATTAGTCAATAGTTTTAAATATTAACAGAAATGAATATCCTGGTCATAAATTGCGGTAGTTCATCTGTGAAATTTCATCTTTTCTCAATGCCTGATGAAATAATTTTAATTCATGGAAAGATGGAAAGAAACTCCACAGGAGACACAGATTTTAAATATCAGGTCAAAGGCAACATGGTTTATAGATCATGGGATGGTTTTACATACAGTCGGTGTATGAAGTCAATTATTGATACATTGACTGATCCTGTGAACCGTTGTTTGTCTTCTCCCGGTGAAATAGATATTGTCGGCCACAGGCTTATACACGGCGGGGAAGAGGGTTCATCCTGTAAGGTAATAACTGAGGAGTTTCTCTCATACATGGAATCATGTATTCCGCTTGCTCCTTTACATTATCCTGCTAATCTTGAAGGTATTAAGACTCTGCGGAAATTATTACCTGCTGTCATGCAGGCAGGTGTATTCGACACAGCATTCCATCAGACCATGCCGCCTAAAGCATATCTGTATGGGATACCGTTGGATTTATACAAAAATTACGGTATAAGGCGTTACGGATTTCACGGAAGTTCTCATAAATACGTCACACAACGTGCATGTATGATGACAGGCCTGAATTATTACAAAAGTAAAATCGTTTCATGTCATTTGGGAAATGGAGCTTCTTTAGCGGCAGTCAAGAACGGCAGGTCGCTTGATACATCTATGGGGTTAACTCCGGTTGAGGGAGTGATGATGGGGACCAGAAGTGGAGATATTGATGCAGGCATTTTAGTATACCTTCAGAATAATTTTAATTTTTCAACTGATGATATACAGGACTTGATAAACAGAAAGGGCGGCCTGCTTGGATTATCTGGTATTTCACCAGATTACAGAATTGTCGCGGAAGCTGCCTTGAATGGTTCTGCTAATGCCCGCATTGCACTTGAAGTTTATCATTACAGGGTAAAAAAATATATAGGTGCTTATACAGCCGCTATGGGTGGTGCAGATATTTTAATATTCACAGGGGGAATTGGTGAAAACAGTATTTTTGCAAGAGAAGAAATATGTAAAAAGCTTGATTGCCTGGGTATAAAGCTTTCGAAAAAATTAAACCGGGAGTTTAATGGCAGGGAAGGTTTTATTAATAAGACAGAATCTAAGGCTAAAATTGTAATTATACCGGCAAGGGAGGAGTTAATGATTGCCAGGGAATGTATGGCAATTTTACAAATGTAAAAAAATTAAAAACTGCTAAGCAGGAAGTTATATCAACTAACATTTTGTTCATTTATAAAAATATTAATTTTCATGATAATTATTTTCTGAATGTTAGCTTGATTATTCTAATTTAGTAGAAAAATTGAACTATGGAAATCAATAATTTTAATGAACTCCTGGAAACTGTAAAAAAACTACCGGGTAGAAGGGTCGTGGCTGCTAACGGCATTGATGCGAATACATTGGAAGCATTGGATATGTCTGTTAACCTTGGCCTGGTAACAGCTATTCTTACAGGTGACCGTAGTGAAATTGAGGATACCTGTAAAAGTATGAAAATCGATATAAAAAAATTTTCTGTTGTCCATTCTGAATCAGAGAATGAGGCGGTTCAAAAAGCTGTTAAACTGATAAAGGATGGTGATGCTGACGTGATAATGAAAGGATTTATTTCCACAGATAAATTTATGAAAGTAATCCTTGAAAAAGATTTTGGATTAGTCCCCAATAAGGGGATACTAAGTCATATAGCTTTAATGCAGAATCCTTTCTATCATAAATTACTGTTTTTCTCAGATGCAGGGGTTATTCCATATCCTGACTTGTCGCAAAAAATTAAACTAATATCTTACCTTATCAGTACCACCAGGGCATTTGGTATTAAAAATCCGAAAATTGCTGTTATTGCCCCAACAGAGCAGATTCTTATTTCTTTACAATCATGTATCGATGGTGCTGTAATTGCAAAAATGGCAGAAGCAGGACAGATAGAAGGTGGTATCGTTGACGGACCCATGGCGCTTGATGTTGCACTTAATAATGAAGCAGCAACAATTAAAGGGTTTAAATCATCTGTAGCCGGCGATGCAGATGCACTTCTTTTTCCCAATATAGATGCAGCTAATGTTTTTTATAAAACCAATTCAAAACTATGCAATGCACAAATGGCAGGTATAATTGCCGGGGCAAAGGTTCCTGTAGTGGTATCGTCAAGAGGTGATGATGAAAAAACTAAATTGAATTCCATAGCTTTAGCTACACTGATCAGTCAGGGAGAGTGTTATAATGCATAGAATACTTGCAATAAATCCGGGATCCACATCAACAAAATTTGCTGTATATTTTGATGAAAAATGCGTTTTGAAAAAAGCCATTCGTCATTCTGTTGATGAGATTCTGGCATACAGGAATGTAATTGACCAGTTTGATTTTCGAAAAGGGCTGATCGTTGATGCACTTGTTGAAGAAAATATAGATGTTGATGCCATTAAAATAATAATGGGAAGAGGCGGACTGACTTATCCTACAGAATCTGGCGTTTACAAGGTCAATAGTCTGATGCTTCAGCATGTAAGAGAAGGTGTGATGGGGCAGCATGCAAGTAACCTCGGACCTCTTCTGGCCGATTTTATTGCTATGCAAATACCAGGGGCTGTTGCTTACATAGCTGACCCCGTAGTTACTGACGAAATGGATGAAGTAGCCAGGATTGCAGGCCATCCTAAATTTATAAGACATTCTGTTTTTCATGCATTAAACCAAAAAGCTACTGCCCGTATGCATGCTAAAAATGTTGGTAAGAAATATGAATCACTGAGGCTTATTGTTGTACATCTCGGTGGTGGAATTTCTGTTGGGGCTCATAAAAACGGTCGTGTCGTTGATGTTAATAATGCTTTTGACGGTGAAGGCCCGTTTAGCCCCGAAAGATCAGGTACTCTGCCTTCCGGTCAATTGGTAACTATTTGCTGTAGAGGTAATTATACTGAAGAACAGATACGCCGTATGATTGTTGGTGAAGGTGGATATGTTGGCTATTTGGGAACTAACAGTGATAAAGAGGTGGAAAGACTTGCCAATACCGGAGACAACAAGGCAAGACTTATTAGAGAGGCCCTGTTTTATCAGGTTGCAAAATTCATCGGAGAGATGGCTGTAGTTTTGGAAGGAAAAGTAGATGCAATCCTGCTTACCGGCGGAATGGCCCATAACAGTAATTTGGAAAATTACATAAGATCAAAAACATCTTTTATTGCACCTCTTTTCAATTATCCTGGCGAAGATGAGCTTGAGGCATTGGCCATAAGTGCTCTTCGCCTTGCCAGGGGAGAAGATATAGCTAAAGAGTATTCAAAATTAAATATAGCCGGGATATCCGGATAAATTAATAACTTCTAATAACATTTAATTTTATGAATTTATCAAAAGAAAAATTAACAGTATCTATTTTCACTTGTATCCTTTTTCTCTTTAGTGGGGGCAAAATGGCCGGGCAAAATCTGAATGACAGGGGAAAAATCAAACCTAATATTATTTTTATTTTAACCGACGATCAGCGGTGGGATGCACTTGGTTATTCCGGAAATCCTATTATTCAAACTCCTGAAATGGATAAGCTCGCCCGGAGCGGAGTTTATTTCAGAAATGCTGTGGTTACTACACCAATATGTTCAGCAAGCCGTGCAACTATTTTTTCAGGATTGCATGAACGTACACATAAGTATACATTTCAAACAGGTCCGTTAAAAAAGGAATATTTCATGGAATCATACCCTGTTGTGTTAAAAAAGGAGGGTTATTTTACCGGATTTTTCGGCAAATTTGGAGTTAATTCAACCGAAAAAGAAAATCTCTTTGATATTATTGAAGATTATGACCGTAACGGCCGGTTCCCTGATCGCCGGGGATACTATTATAAAACACTAAATGGAGATTCTGTGCATTTGACAAGATATACCGGTGAGAGAGCTCTTGAATTTATTGACAATGTTCCTTCAGGGAAACCTTTTTGCCTCTCCCTGAGTTTTAGTGCACCTCATGCACATGACCCTGCACCGGATCAGTATTTCTGGCAGGAGGAACCGGGCAAATTATATAATGACATAAATATGCCTGATCCTAAACTGGCTGATAATCATTATTTTGACCAGCTACCAGCGCCTGTTAAGAACGGATTTAACAGGTTGCGGTGGACATGGAGGTTTGATACGTCTGAAAAATACCAGCATAGTATAAAAGGCTATTATCGGATGATATATGGTATCGATATGGAAATAGCCAAAATCAGAAATAAACTTCATGAAAAAGGTATTGATAAAAATACGGTTATCATCATAATGGGAGATAACGGTTATTTTCTTGGGGAAAGACAACTGGCCGGAAAATGGCTAATGTATGATAATTCTGTCAGAGTGCCTCTTATTATTTATGATCCGCGTGAGAAAAAACACAAAGATATTGAGGATATGGCCTTGAATGTTGACATTCCTGCAACCATTATCGATATCGCAGGAGCTGAAAAACCTTCATCATGGCAGGGCAAAAGCCTTGTTCCTCTGGTGACAGGTGAGAAAATATCATTGAACCGGGACACCATCCTGATTGAACATCTGTGGGAGTTTGAAAATATCCCTCCAAGTGAAGGTGTGCGCACTTCAGAATGGAAATATTTCAGGTACATTAATGATAAATCGATCGAAGAGTTGTATAATCTTAAAGATGACCCTGAGGAAACTAATAACCTGGCAGGCAATGTTGATTATAAAGAAACACTTGGTAAACTGAGGCAAGCATGTAACAGGTTAATAGCTGGTTATACTGATAAAAATTCAGGTATTCCTCACGGGCTTATGGTTGAGTATATCAGAGAGCCGGAAAAAACCCTTATAAATGATGAAAGGCCTGAGTATTGCTGGATAGTGCCTGATGGGGCAGTTGTACAGAAGGCCTATCAAATTCTGGTGTCATCATCCAGATCAAAAATTGATAATAATATTGGGGACATATGGGATAGTAAACCGGTTAGAAGCAGTAACTCAGTTAATATAGAACATGCAGGTGAAGAGCTAAAACCGGGTAAGACATATTTCTGGAAGGTGAGAATTTTTGATGCAGACAACCGGCTTTCTGAATACTCAGATGTACAGGAATTTCATACAGGCTCATTTGCAGGCAATATTACAACAGGTAACTTCTTTCAGGTTGAAAAAATATCACCAGTCGAATTTAAAAAAATTGGTGATACTTACCTGGTAGGCTTTGGAAAGGATGCTTTTGGAACACTGGAACTTGACTATGATGCCCAGAAAGCAGAAGCCCTTACTGTCCGGTTAGGAGAAAAAATTTTAAATGGCAGGATTGACATGAATCCCGGTGGCACAATCCGTTATCAGGAAGTAATTTTAAATGTAAGCCCTGAAAAGCAGCATTACATTCTAGACCTTCCTCCTGATAAAAGGAATACCTCAGGTGATGCCATACTACTACCTGACTCATTTGGAGTGATAATGCCTTTCAGATATTGTGAGATTGATAATGCATCAATGAGTATCAAACCTGAAAATATTCGTCAAAAAGCATATTTCTATTACTTTGATTATGATCAGAGCAGTTTTAACAGCTCCGATGAAATCTTAAATCAGGTCTGGGATATCTGCAAATACAGTATGAAAGCAACATCTTTTGCCGGCCTGTATATTGATGGGGACAGGGAACGTATTCCCTATGAAGCTGATGCCTATATTAACCAGTTAGGTCATTATTGCACCGATCGTGAATATGCAATTGCAAAACAGACCATAGAATATTTTATGGATCATCCGACATGGCCGACTGAATGGCTCCTGCATACAGCATTAATGATCTATCAGGATTATTATTATACAGGAGATACAGAACTGATCAAAGAATATTATGATATACTGAAAAATAAGACATTGATTGGTTTGGTACGTGAAGACGGCTTGATCAGTTCCCAAACCGGTAAGGTAACAGCTGAGTTTATGAAAAAGATTGGTTTTGCAGATACTACAAAAAGACTCAGGGATATTGTTGACTGGCCTCAGTCTGCTAAAGGAACAGGCTGGGACCTGGCTGACCCGAAAGGCGAAAGTGACGGGCACCAGATGTTGCCCGTCAATACAGTGGTAAACTGCTTTTTTTATGAAAATATGAAGATAATGGCAGAAATTGCCGGACTGCTTAATAAACCTGCCGATCAGGCAGAATTTCAGTATATGGCAGCAAAAGTCAAAAAAACTATTAATGAGAAACTGTTTGATCATGAAAAAGGTATATATATTGATGGTGAAGGTGCAGATCATTCATCACTTCATTCTAATATGTTGCCACTTGCATTCGATATAGTACCTGACAAGTATAAAAAGTCAGTCGCTGAGTTTGTTAAATCGAGAGGGATGGCTTGTAGCGTTTACGGGTCACAGTTTTTGATGGAAGGCTTATACAAAGCCGGCGAAGATCAGTATGCACTTGATCTTATGAGATCTAAAAAAGTAAGGAGCTGGTGGAACATGATAAGGACAGGATCAACAATCACAATGGAAGCGTGGGATATGAAATATAAACCAAACTCGGACTGGAATCATGCCTGGGGTGCCGTGCCGGCTAATACTGTTGCCCGTTGGTTGTGGGGAATACAACCCTTAACCCCGGGATTCGGACTTGTCAAAATTGAACCACAGATGGGTGACCTCAAAACCAGCTCTCTAATTACGCCAACAATTCGTGGAAAAATAAAAGGCCAATATGAATATGTAAATAGCAGGTTACAAAAATATTCAATCACATTACCTGCAAATATGGCCGGTGAATTTAATATTTATATCTCATCCCAAAGTGTTATAACGCTTAACGGGGAGCATATAAATCCTGTATTCGGATCAATCAGGCTGAACCCGGGAATCAATGACATTGAGATAAGGATTAATTCATTTTAATATGACAATTTAGCATTATGATCCATCCTGATGAAGTGGTTTGATTTTTGATGAATGGTTATTTCATCTATTTTTGAATGAACAAAAGATATTATGACAGATAAAGAGCTAAAGGCAAAATATGACAATATATGTAAGAACTTAGCTGAACGAAAGTTAAAACCGGCATTTGACCTTTTAGGTAAACTGATTAGTGATAACAGTCTTGGAGCTTATTACGACGAATACAGAAACCTGGAGGAGACATATCACTTCATGCTTAAATATACTGTGGAAGGTATTAATGATCCCGAAAGACAGAGAGTATACCGGAAATTAATTGTGTCAGTATTCGAAATTGCAGATAAAGTATATGAAGCTGTAAGGCTCAGGTTTTCTTCCTCAGTCGAGTATGAAAAAAAAAGAATCTTTAAAAATGATATTATCACTGATTTGAAATCATATATTTCAGATATAGAAGATTTATACCTGCCTGATGGACTTGAATTGCACAGTAATACTTCAAAAAGCAACAACTCAACCAGCCATTCTGAGGCTGTCGAACATCAAAAAAAAATCTACAGGCTCTTTTATCATATTTGGTTCATTGATAAAATTGATAATCTTGAAAAAAATTCCATTCAGGAATTTTTTCTCAGCCCGGCGATAGATATCCCCTACAAGTCTTTTGTACTTTCAGCCCTGGTACTGAGCCTTCA
This sequence comes from uncultured Prolixibacteraceae bacterium, assembly GCA_964545315.1. GTDB lineage: Bacteria > Bacteroidota > Bacteroidia > Bacteroidales > Prolixibacteraceae > JAAYJR01. Next base: position 25,024 of record CAZJGI010000008.1, on the reverse strand, counting down.
GAGATTTTTTGATGAAGTAAAATTTTCATTATTGTTTGATATTTATGACAGTGATGAAGAAGAACTTAAGCAGAGAGCACTGACCGGAGTGCTTATCAATTTATATAAATATGACAACAGGTTGCTGAATTATCCTGCCATTCGCGGCAGGCTAAAGATTCTTAATGAAAACCGGAATTTTAAATTGAACCTGGAGAAGATAATTATACAGTTTATAAGGAGCAAGGAAACTGAAAAACTTCAAAAAATAATCAGGGATGAGATTATTCCTGAGATGATAAAAATAAGTCCGAACCTGAAAAATAAAATAAACCTTGAAAGCCTGATGGAAGATGAATCGGGAGACGATAAAAATCCTGAATGGGAGCAGATATTTAAAGATTCGCCGGGACTGATGAATAAAATGGAGGAGTTTTCCAAGTTGCAAATGGAGGGGGCTGATGTATTCATGGGGTCCTTTGCAATGCTAAAATCATTTCCCTTTTTTATGGAAACAGGTAACTGGTTTATCCCGTTTTTTATTGAGAATCCTGCTATTTCAGAAATTTTTGATCAATCTGATCAGATAACACGTAATTTTATTGAGACAATTAATTCTGCACCAATATTATGTAATTCTGATAAATATTCATTTTGTTTCAGTATAAAAAACCTGCCAAAAGATAATTTGGAATTCATGTTGCAGGGGATGAAAAATGAGTTGGATCAGTTCAGTGAACTGAAAAAAGACGAAGAAATAATTATTCCCGGCAGTAAATCTGAATTTATCTCAAACCAATATATTCAGGACTTGTACAGGTTTTATAAGCTTTTTCCCCGCAAAGCAGACCTTGAAGATATATTTAGCTGGCGCTTTGATTTTCATAACAAGAAAATATTGAGTGATATTCTTAAAGAAGATCATGAGATATTAAGGAATATTTCTGAATATTATTTTAATAAAAATTATTTTGCAGAGGCACGTGAGATATATGAATACTTGCTGGAAGAACATAAGTCAGGCGAATTATATCAAAAAATTGCTTTCTGTCATCAAAAACTTGGTGATTATGAAGAAGCTCTTGATGCATATTTAAAAGCAGAATTATATGACATAAACCGTATCTGGAATCTAAAAAAAACAGCTCTTTGCTACCGCTATCTGAAAAAACCGGCAAAAGCTCTTGAATATTATGAAGCTGCTGAATCATTAGATCCCGATAATTTAAACAATCAGCTCAATATTGGCCATTGTTTTCTTGAGCTTGACAGATTTGAAGAAGCGCTGAAATGTTATTTTAAAGTTGAATATCTTGCCCCGGGGAATAAGAAAGTCTGGAGGCCAATTGGATGGTGCTCTTTTTTAACCGGTAAAAAAGAGCAGGCAGAAAAATATTTTCTTAAGCTGACTGAAGATAAGCCAAATAAATATGACTATATGAATATGGGACATGTCAGGTGGAGCCTTGGCAAGCGGAAAGATGCTCTTGATTTTTATGCAAAGTCTATATCAGAAGCCGGATTCTCAGAGACTGAATTTATGGAAGTATTTGATGAGGATTTACCACACCTTATCCGGCAGGGCATTGATAAAGATGATGTTCCTATTATGCTTGACCAGTTAAGATATGTAATTGAAGAATAAGAATATACATACATGAATAATATTAAGCTGATAGCTACTGACCTTGACGGTACATTTTTAAAAAATGACCGTTCGATAAGTGCCCGTAATATAGAAGCTTTGCATATCCTTGGTTCTAAAAATATATATCGTGTTGTTGCCACTGGCAGAAATATGCAGAAAGTGCATGAGGTAATTCATCGGGACGTGCCATTTGATTTTATTGTATATTCCTCAGGAGCAGGTATATATGACTGGAAAGATAATGTGCATATATATACCCGGAATATGAGTGGGGAGTCTGCCAATAAGCTGATTGAACATTTTGTACAAAAAAGTTACAGTTTTTATGCATTTGCTCCGGCACCTGATAATCACAATTTATGGTATTACAGGGGTCTAAAGGATTGTAAAGAATTTGACCTTTACCTGAAATCACATAATACCTTTGCGAGATCCCTTCCCGACAATTATAAAACAGATAATGACATTTGCCAGTTTCTGCTTATTATTCCTGAAGATGAAAATATTTTTTCCTGTTTAAAATCAGAAATAGAATCAATTTGTGGAGAGATAAGGGTCATACGTTCTTCATCTCCTGTTACTAATGGTTTTATCTGGGTAGAAGTATTTCACAGGTCAGTATCAAAGGGCTTTGGTATGGACATATTATGCAAATTGCTTGCTATACATCCTAAAGAAACCTGTGGGATCGGAAATGATTATAATGATATTGACCTTCTTGAATTCACAGCGTGCTCTTTTATTACTGAAAATGCACCTGCAGGTATAAAAAACAGATTTACTGTTGCCCCTTCAAATGAAAATGATGGATTCGCAGAAGTTATAAGTTCTTTACTATAAAAAATGAATGATTATGAAACACACAATGTTTATCCTTTTCCTGATACTGTCTCTTTTCGCTAAAGCACAACTCAACCCCGAACTTCCGGTCGGAGAGGATACTGAAGTAACAAAAGGTGTACTTGAAAACGGGTTAACCTATTATGTGAGGTCCAATCCCATGCCTTCAAACAGGGCAGAGCTTATGCTTGTTGTAAAAGCAGGGTCTATTGATGAAGACGATGATCAACAGGGACTTGCGCATTTTGCCGAGCATATGGCCTTTAACGGGACAAAGAATTTTCCCAAAAACGAACTGATAAATTATTTCGAATCAATCGGGATGGAGTTCGGGCCTGAGATCAATGCCTATACCAGCTTTGATGAAACAGTATATATGCTTAAAATTCCCCTGGATGATCGTGTATATCTTGATAAAGGGCTTCAGGTACTTTATGACTGGGCATGTCAGGTTACAGATTCTGATGAAGAGATCGAAAAAGAACGGGGAGTGATAAGGGAAGAGTGGCGTGGTGGAAGAAATGCGAATTTCAGAATGCAACAAAAGTGGCTTCCGGTATTCCTGCACAAATCAAAATATGCCGAAAGGCTGCCTATAGGAAAGATTGATATAATAAACAATGGCCCTCCCGCATCTTTACGCCGTTTCCGTGAGGATTGGTACAGACCGGACCTCCAGGCAGTTATAGTTGTAGGTGACTTTAACAGGGAAGATATGGTGAAGAAAATACAGGAAAAGTTTTCAAATATTCCTTCTGCCGGAAATTACAGGGAGAAAGACTATTTTGATATTCCGGACCATAAAGAAACCCTGGTCAGTATCGCTACGGATAAAGAAGCACAATACTCATTGGCTTATGTGTTCTATAAACACCCGCTTGAAAAAGTAAAAACTATTGGTGAATACCGCCAGTCGATTTTGCATGGATTATACAATGCAATGATTAATAGCCGTCTGGCTGAAAAATCCCAACAGGCGGAACCACCTTATATCATTGGTCAATCTGCTTTTACTGAGCTGTTTGGACCTAAGAGTGTTTATCAATCACTTGCTGTCTGCCATGAAGGTAAAATTGAAGAGGGACTAAAAACTGTCCTCCTGGAAAATGAACGTGTAAAGAGATATGGCTTTACTGAATCAGAGTTAGAGAGGAATAAACGTGCTCTTTTATCACAAATTGAGAGGTTATATAACGAGCGTGATAAACAAGTTTCAATAAGTTATGCAGAAGAGTACAAACGTAATTTTTTACTTACTGAAGAACCCTTTCCCGGAATTGAAAAAGAGTATGAGTATTATAAAACATTTATCCCGGGAATTAAACTGGGGGAAGTGAATGCCCTGGCAAAAAAGTGGATAACTAAAGAAAACAGGGTTGTTGTTATTAATGCACCTGATAACGAAAAATCTAATATACCGGATGAGACCAGCCTTCTGAAATTGTTCGATGAGGTTGAACAGGCAGAATTAAAACCTTATGAGGATGAAGTTGCTGACGTTCCCCTGATAGAAGAAGAACCGGCAGGTAGCAACATAGTCAAGGTTAATATATTGAAAAAAGTTGATGCAGTAGAATGGACTTTTGGAAATGGAGCAAAAGCAATTATAAAAATAACAGATTTTAAGGATGACGAAATTTTGTTTAACGCATGGAGCCCGGGAGGCAGTTCCTTGTATGATGATAAAGATGATGTTTCAGCTGACTTCACTACTACAATAATGGCAATGAGTGGTTTAGACGGTTTTGATAAAATTACCCTGGATAAGATGTTGGCTGATAAAGTTGTAAACTTAAGTCCTTTCTTATCTGAACTAAGAGAAGGTTTTAACGGAAATTCTTCCGTTAATGATTTTGAAGTGCTTCTTCAAATGGTATATCTCTATTTTACACGTCCACGTTTTGATGAGAGTTCTTTTCAGTCATTTATGTCACGTATGACAGGCATGCTTCAAAACAGGGCAGCTTCTCCCGAGGCGGTTATGCAGGATACCCTTACCTCTGTTCTTTCCAATTATCACAAACGGTCAAGGCCTGTGAATATTGAACTTCTGAGTGAAGCTGATTTCGGGCGTATAAAGCAGATAGGTAAAGAAAGGTTTAGTAATGCTTCTGATTTTTTGTTTTTTATTGTTGGCAATATTGATACAACAGTCGCAAAACCACTATTAGAAAAATATATCGGTGGAATTCCCTCTTCAGAATACAAAGAAACCTGGAAAAATATGGGAATTGACCCTCCCGGAGGTATAGTAAAGAAAACAGTAAAAAAAGGATTAGAGGACAGGAGCGTTCAATATATTGTTTTTCATGGTGATTTTGATTATTCATCTGAAAATGTGATGGAGATCGATGCTGTTGGCAGAATCTTATCAACCCGGCTGCTCGAAGTTATCAGGGAAGATAAAAGCAGCGTGTATTCGATAGGGGCGAATCCCTCAACATCTAAATTTGAAGACGAAGAGTATTCTGTTACAATTTATTATGGAACTGATCCTGCAAAAAGAGAGGAAATAGAAGACGCAGTGTTTGCAGAAATCCAAAAATTCAGAAAGAAGGGCCCTTCAAAGGAAGAACTGAGTAAAGCAAAGGAAAAAATGATAAGGGAAAGAGAAACAGCTATGAAAGAAAATAGTTATTGGCTTAATCTTTTAAGTAACACCTATTATATTAAAAATGGCGATTTTTCTGAATTTGGGACTTATGAGGCCAACCTTAATAAAATAAACAGAAAAACAGTGAAAAAAGCTTTTAAAAAATATTTTGATTTTGAGAATTATATAAGTGTTGCTCTTATGCCTGAAAATTCAAACTGATCAGATTAAGAATATGGCCCTGATCAATGCGGCCAGACTGTTCAAGGGCTGATAGCTTATTGTATAAAATTGATATTCAAATACTTTGATGAAATATATTTTAAAATATCCTATTGTAAGTATAATAATAAAGGTCATTGTTTATTCAGGAATGGTCTCAGGAGTATATGCAGCAATCAGGTTTGATGCACTATATCCCATTGAAGAAGGGTATTTTGGTGAAGTAAGTATTACCGAAATAGCACAGGAAATCATACTTTTCAGCCTGTTTTTATTTTATCTTCTTTTCAGATCGAAAAATATTGTGATCAAACCAGTGACTAATATAATCTCTCTCTTTTTCCTTGCCTCTTTGATACGTGAGTTAAATTTTTTATTTGACTGGTGGTTATACCCTGTTTTGCTGGTTATCGCACTGATGATATGGTTAACTATCCGTGATCATAAAAAGTTAGATGATGCGGTTTCCGTGTTTTTCAGCTTACCATCCTCTGCATGGTTGTTGGCAGGTTTTATTGTTACTTTTGTATTCAGCAGGTTATTCGGGCAATCGGATTTCTGGCGGATTTTATACGATGACAGCAGTTACCGTCTGGCTAAGGCTGCTGTGGAGGAGGGTACAGAATTACTTGGAAATGTGCTGATGCTAATATCTGCTGTAGAGTTGAGTCTGGCAGGATTAAGTGTTAATAAGTAGAAAAAAAGATGAAGGTTTGCGGATTTACTTTTATAAGAAATGCGGAAAAGTTTGACTTCCCTGTTGTAGAAGCCATAAATTCAATTTTGCCGGTATGCGATCATTTTATTGCGGCCGTTGGTGATTCCGAAGATAAAACAAGGGCAATCATCGAAAAAATTAATCCGGCAAAAATAACTATATTAGATACAGTTTGGGATGAAAAACTAAAAAAAGGAGGAGAGGTATACGCTGCAGAAACAAATAAGGCTTTCGATGCTATACCTCCTGAGTACGATTGGTGCTATTATATACAGGGTGATGAAGTGGTTCATGAAAAATACCATGAGGTAATTAAGTCTTCAATGCTTGAGAACCTGGAGCGCGAAGAGGTAGAAGGGTTACTTTTCAAATTCAGACATTTTTATGGAACTTACGATTATGTTGGTGATTCAAGAAGATGGTACCGCAATGAAATAAGAATAATCCGTAATGATAAGTCCATTCGTTCCTATCGCGATGCACAGGGATTCCGGAAAAACGGAAGGAAGTTACAGGTGACCAGGATAGATGCAGAGATATACCATTATGGATGGGTACGTCCTCCCGGGTTTATGCAGTCAAAAATCGATAGCGTTAAAAAATTTTACAATGGGGAAAATATGAATGAAAGCAGAGATGGATTAGCATCTGGAGATTTTAACTATAGCCAGAAATATGACGCACTGGCAAAGTTTGAAGGCACTCACCCTTCAGTAATGCAACAGCGGATAAACCAGATGAACTGGAAAATGGTTGCAGATATTAAGAAAATCAATATGAATGTGAAATACAAGCTATTATATAAAATAGAAAAAATAACGGGAATAAGGCTTTTTGAATATCGTAATTACTCTTTACTTAAAAAGGCCTGATGGTTTAGCAAATCTTTAATTTCTTGTATATCATTTTTAATGACAATGTTTTGATAATACAACTTATCGTAATCTGATTGCCGGGGAACTTCATTAGAGATGTAGTGTACAAACTTCCATAATTCCCTTATCTCATTTGCCGGCAGATCATATGGTGCATACTCAGTATTTAATGAGATCATCTTTAATGTGCCTTTTTCTTTAAGCTCATTTTGTATTTTTTTAAATATAATTCCTTCATTTAGCGTGAGTACTATATATAATTGATCATTCCTGATATCATTCATATCCTGGACATACTCTCCTGTAACCCAGCTTTTATCTGGTATCGGATACATTGAGTCACCTGCTATCTGGAAAGTTCTGTATTTTTTCTCTCCGGAAAGAAAAGGTAATCTGAATACAGGTAATCCTGCAATAAAATCAGGATCATAATAACCATTTGTATAACCCGCCTTTGCTTTTATGGAAACCAGTTCCACATTATCTTCATTTTTACTGTTAACTGTGGTGGCAAGAACTCTTAGTTCACTCCCTTTTACAAATACGTCTGTACCATTTTCTATCATTTTCAACTGGCTCTCTCTTAATTTCGTAAGGTCGATACGAAGTAATGTGTCTATTGAAATATGAAAAAGGTCGGAAAGAGTGATAAGGGTATTGGCAGGTGGAACCGCTGTTCCGTTTTCATAGTTATTAATAGCCGATCTGCTGCAATCCAAAGTTGCAGCAAGGCCTGTCTGTGTTAGTCGTTTTCTTTTCCTTAATAATTTGATATTAGATGCCAGATACATTTTGTTGGTATTTAAAAAATGATTATATTGAAATCATAAATTTGACTTTTAAATAGTCAAAAATAATAATTTTTTTTGAGTTAAGCAATTGATAAGTAAAAAATAACGGGTTAGGGGGAGGAGCAAAAAATGCAGTTTCAGGACAGGACAGTAGTCCACATGGATATGGATACTTTTTTTGTTTCAGTTGAGCGGTTAATAAATTCAGGGCTTAAAGGAAAGCCTGTTATCATTGGCAGTTTATCTGACAGGGGAGTAGTTGCCAGCTGTAGTTATGAGGCCAGGATGTTTGGGGTTCATTCGGCCATGCCAATGAAGATGGCGTTGAATTTATGCCGGGATGCCATAATTATACGTGGCGATATGGATTTATACAGTAAATACTCTGCGCTTGTAACCGAAATAATTGCAGCCAAAGCCCCATTATATGAGAAAGCTTCGATAGATGAGCATTATCTGGACATTACAGGGATGGACAGATTTTTTGGGGCATATAAATGGACACATGAGCTTCGGCAAGCCATAATTAAAGAAACGGGGTTACCGGTATCCTGCGGCTTATCGATAAACAAAACAGTGTCAAAGATAGCTGCCGGCGAAGCTAAGCCTAATGGAGAAAGGCAGGTGGAAAAAAACAGTGTAATATCATTTTTGCACCCGTTGCCAATAAGGAAAATGCCAATGATCGGATTAAAAACCTGTAATCTTTTGACATCAATGGGCGTATCCACTATAGGTGTACTGAGGAGTATTCCTGCAGAAATGATTGAAAGTGTTTTGGGTAAAAACGGAATTGAAATATGGAAACGTGCAAATGGTATCGACCTCAGGCCTGTAGTTCCTTACTCTGAGGAAAAATCAATAAGTACAGAAAAGACTTTTGATACCGATACCATTGATGTAGCCATGATGGAGCAGCTTATTATCACCATGACTGAAAAACTTTGTTTCAGGCTTCGCAAAAAGGAAAGACTGGCCTCAGTGATAACTGTAAAGATAAGGTATGCCAACTATGATACACACACTCTTCAAATCAGAATGGCCTATACCTCTTTTGACCATGTATTGATAGCAAAGGCCAAAGAATTGTTTAAAAGGCTTTACCAGCGCAGGATGCTTGTACGGCTGATAGGTGTAAAGCTGGGTGGATTGATACACGGGGCACAGCAGTTAAGCCTGTTTGATGATAACGGCAGCCGTACAAGGCTATATATATCTATGGATAATATAAGAATGAGATATGGTTCCGGGGCAATAAAGAGAGCATCAGGTATGATATGTAAATGATGGTTGGTATGTATCTTAATATTCATTCATATTACAGTCTGCGCTTTGGTACGCTAAGCATTGACGAGCTTCTTGATCTTGGTAAAAAAAACGGGGCAGGGGAGCTGGCATTAACCGATATTAACACTACCATGGGCATACCCGAATATGTCAGAAAAGCTAAAGAAAAAGGAATCAGGCCTATTGCAGGGGCCGAGATAAGAAACGGAGATGAGCTTTTATTTACAGGCCTGGCAAAAAATCAGACAGGATTCAAAGAGTTGAACGATTACCTGACATGGCATAACCTGAATAAGAAAAAATTTACTCTTGATAATACTGTTTTTAATAATGTAATTATCATTTATCCTTTTGGGTTTAAAAAGCCTCAGGAATTAAAAGAGAATGAATATACCGGGGTTACCTGTGAGACTATAGGTAAACTGGCGGTCTCCGGGTACAGAAATTTTTACGATAAGCTTTTAATAATGCATCCTGTAACATTTAAAGGCCAGTCTGACCTGTTTCTCCATAAATGCCTGCGCGCCATAGACCATAATACCCTTATAAGTAAGCTTCAGCCGGGATCATTTGCCCGGGAGTTTGAGTATATGATACCTGTTACTGCATTAAAGCGTTTATTTCAGTATTATCCTGAAGTTGTCCGGAACACTGAGAGGATATCAGGAGAATGTACTATAGATTTTGATTTCTCCCTGAATAGAAATAAAAAACTATTCAGCCGGTCGTGTTATGATGACAGGTTATTGCTCGAAAAGCTGGCATTGGACGGCATGGTATACCGTTACGGGGATAATAATTCCACAGCCCGCCAGCGGATCAGGCATGAGCTTGATATAATAGACAAACTTGGCTTTTCTGCCTATTTTTTGATTGCCTGGGATATTGTAAGGTACAGCATGTCGCAGGGATTTTATCATGTGGGTAGGGGCAGCGGGGCTAACAGTATTGTTGCATACTGCCTTAAAATCACTGATGTTGACCCTGTTAAGCTTAATCTCTATTTTGAAAGGTTTCTTAATCCTAAAAGAACAAGCCCTCCTGATTTTGATATTGATTATTCCTGGAAGGACAGGGGAAAAGTGCAGGATTATATTTTTAAACGTTATGGTAAAGATTACACTGCATTACTTGGAGCTACCTCAACTTTTAAAAACAGGTCTGTCTGCCGGGAATTGGGCAAGGTATTCGGATTACCTTCAGAGGAAATTGACCTGCTTGTGAATGATCCTGCCAATGATTTGAATAAGAATAAGATAGTCGAACTGATCACTACCCTGGGGAGCAAGATGGCCGGCTTTCCCAACATACGGACAATCCACGCAGGAGGTATACTCATATCGGAAGAGCCTGTTACCTGCTATACAGCGCTGGACCTGCCTCCCAAAGGATTTCCAACCACACATTGGGATATGTACATTGCCGAAGAGATGGGATTTGAAAAGTTTGATATACTGAGCCAGAGAGGTATAGGCCATATTCGTGAAGCAGTTGACATCATAAGTGAAAACAGAAACGAAAAAGTTGATATTCACAGAGTAGATAAGTTTTTTGAGGATGAGAAAGTAAAGCAGCAATTAAAATGTGGAGAGACCAATGGCTGCTTTTATATTGAGAGTCCCGCTATGAGAGGCCTGCTGAAGAAGTTAAAATGCGACAATTATATTACACTGGTAGCTGCCAGTTCCATAATACGGCCGGGAGTGGCAAAATCAGGTATGATGAGGGAATATATCCGCCGGTATCATCATCCCAACGACTTCAGCTATATACATCCGGTAATGAAAGAGCAGCTTTCGGAAACATACGGTGTTATGGTGTACCAGGAGGATGTGATTAAAGTGGCTCATCATTTTGCCGGACTTGACCTGGCAGAGTCAGATGTGCTCCGAAGGGCTATGTCGGGAAAATACCGCTCTTTAAAAGAATTTAAAACTATTGAGAATAAATATTTTGAAAATTGTAAAAAGCTTGGATATCCCGATAATATTGCAAAAGAGGTGTGGAGACAAATAGAATCTTTTGCAGGTTATTCTTTTTCAAAGGCACATTCAGCCTCTTATGCAGTGGAAAGTTTTCAAAGTTTATACCTGAAAGCTCACTATCCACTTGAATTTCAGGTTGCAGTCATTAATAATTTTGGAGGGTTTTATCAAACATGGGTTTATCTCCATGAGGCTAAAAGACTGGGTGCAACTATTGAATTACCCTGCGTAAATAATAGTCGGAAAACTACTTTAATTAAAGGAAAAACTATTTACATGGGATTTATACATATTCTGAACCTGGAACAGGTGACAATTGATACTATTATTGATGAGCGAAATGCCAATGGTGCCTACGTATCTCTGGTTGATTTTGTCAACAGGTCACGTATAACCAAAGAACAGCTTGTAATACTTATAAGGACAGGAGCTTTAAGATTTACAGGCAAAGAGAAAAAAACTCTTCTTTGGGAAGCTCATTACCATATTAAAAAATCATCTAAAGTGATTGATTCAGAAGTTTTTTTTCAGTTTCAGCAGAAAAAGTTTCAATTGCCGGACTTTCAGCATGAAAAAATTGAAGATGCCTATGATGAGATTGAACTTATTGGCTTCCCCGTCAGCATGAGCAGTTTTGATATGCTTGGTACCGGTTTCAGGGGAGAAGTTCAGGCAAATGATCTGACCGCTAATGTGGGAAGAACCGTAAGAATGACAGGCCAGCTGGTAACTACTAAATATGTGTGGACAACAAAAAAAGAGATCATGCAATTTGGAACATTTATTGACCATACGGGAGAATTTTTTGATACTGTCCATTTTCCTGATTCCCTGAAGCAATACCCTTTCAGGGGACAGGGTGTCTACCTGCTGAAAGGAAAAGTAGCAGAGGAGTTTGGGTTCCCATCCCTTGAAGTTGAAAAAATGGCCAGGCTTCCATATAAACCAAGGCCGTCCCTAATGCCAACACTTCGCTGAAGCGAACTGCAAAAAAATAAGGCTCTGAGCAGCTGGTTACTGCATCGGGCCTTATCTCTTATTGTTTTTGACCGGGGTACCGATCGGGCAATATCATTTGTCGTTAGCTCCAGCCAACGGTTCAAAATTATTATTCATCACCCTGCTCAGCTTCGTATGCTTTAAGCAACTCATCCTGAATTTCAGGAGGAACTTTTTCGTATCTGTCGAAAGAAATTCTAAATACACCACGTCCACCGGTTATTGAGCTTAATGATGTGGAGTATCTGAACATCTCTTTCTGAGGTACTTTAGCTGTAATTTTTTCAAGTCCTCTTTCAGAACCCATACCCATAATCATAGCACGTCGTCCCTGAAGGTCGCTCATGACATCACCCATCCTGTCCGCAGGAACCCATACTTCCAGATTAAGGATAGGTTCAAGTATTTTAGGGGCTGCATTTTTAAAAGCATTACTGAATGCATTACGTCCGGCAAGTTTAAACGAAATTTCATTTGAATCAACCGGATGCATTTTACCGTCGTAAACATAAACCCTGATATCCCGTGCATAAGAACCTGTAAGAGGGCCTTCTTCCATCTTTTCCATTATACCTTTAAGAATAGCAGGAAGGAAACGGGCGTCAATTGAACCGCCAACAATGCAATTCGTAAATATTAATTTACCGCCCCAGGCTAAGCTGTGTTCCTGAACATCCCTGACCGACATTTTATACTCTTTATCACCCAGTTTAAATCCCTGCCTGGGTTCAGAACCTTCTTCAAAAGGTTCAATGATCATATGTACCTCTCCAAACTGACCTGCACCTCCTGATTGTTTTTTATGCCGGTAATCAGCCTGAGAAGCTTTTGTAATTGTCTCACGGTAAGGGATTCTGGGCTGAATATAATTTACATCAATCTTATAAACATTGTCGAAGTACCATTTTAAGATATTCATATGGTATTCTCCCTGTCCGTGAACTAAAAGTTGTTTTAACTCCTTTGAGTACTCAATAACAAAAGTTGGATCTTCAAATTTGATCTTATTCAATACTTCTCCAACTTTTTCATCATCTGTTTCATTAACAGCTTTTATTGCGATTGAATGTTTTGACTGTGGAAATATTATCGGCTCGAATACGGTGCCTGCTTCTTTGGTCGTAAGAGTCTGGTTATATTTAGTTTCTTTGAGTTTGACAGTACATCCGAGGTCTCCGGCAACTAGTCCTTCAACTTTATTTCTGGTTTTTCCTTCAGATATGAAAATTTGGGAAAGCCGCTCTTTATTATCAGTCTTAGTGTTGATAAGATCCAGTCCCTCAACAATTTTACCTGACATCACCTTGAAATAAGTTATTTCACCCACATGTGGCTCAAATGATGTTTTATATACAAAAAGGCTTGGCTGATCTGATTCTTCCATCTTGAGCTCTTTACCTGATGTTATTGTGCGCATCGGCCTTTCGTCAGGAGCAGGTGCATTATTTATTATGAATTCCAGTAAACGGTTTAAGCCTATATCTTTTTTGGGGCTTACACAAAATACAGGAAAAAGATCACGTTGTAACATTCCAAGCTTAATCCCTTTGTGCATTTCCTCTTCACTCAGAGTGCCTTTTTCGAAATATAATTCCATCAGTTCCTCTTCATTCTCAGCAGCCATTTCTATAAGCTCATTGTGTAGTGATTCAGCTTTTGACAACTCTCCGGCGGGGATGTCAAGAACTTCCGGTTTACTGCCGTCACCTTTGAACTTGTACATCTTCATCTTTAAAACATCTATAATGGCTGAGAACTCAGTACCTGTATCCAATGGATACTGTATAACTGTTACTTTGTTGCCGAAACTGTTTTTACACTGTTCAAGTGATGATTCAAAGTTAGAATTATCGTGGTCCAATTGGTTGAATACGAACATAAGAGGGATGTCCGCTGCTTCTGCGTAACGGTTAGCACTAACAGTGCCTGATTCAACCCCGTTGGTTGAGTTGACAAGCACCACAGCAAGATCGGTTACGTTTAATGATGAAACAACATTTCCACATAGATCATCCATCCCCGGATTGTCTATTATGTTGATTTTAAAACCGTTATATTCAACATAAAGTGGAGTCGAATTAACTGAATTGCCATACTCCTGTTCAATAAGATTATGGTCTGAAACGGTATTTTTTGTTGTTACTTCACCTTTACGCTTTATCACTCCACCCTCAAACAGAATCGCTTCTGCGAGGGTGGTTTTACCACTGCCGGCATTACCAATTAAAGCAATGTTTCTGATCTGTTCAGTCTTGTAAACTTTCATTAGTATATAACTTTAAAAATTATTGATTATCTAATTTTAATTGTCCCTTTTATATTTTTGCATCATACAGCTTTGGAATTTTTCCCATAATCAGATATTTCTGTAGAATGCCTGAAAAAAGGTGACCAAAAATAGTAATAATTTATTAACGAGCAAGTTTATTACTATTTTTGAAGCCCGAATTAATTGAGAATGGTAAGAAAACATCTGATATTTCTTGTAGTATTTTTTTTGGTTACTCTTGCTAATGCACAAAAGTCCTATGTGTTAAGCGGAAGTATTACAGATGCAAAGACAGGTGAAAGCTTAAGTGGTGCTTCAGTTATCGTTGAGAATCTTCCTAATACCGGGGGGACATCCAACTCATACGGTTTTTTTTCATTAACTGTTCCGGCAGGAAATTATTTGGTACGGTTTCAATTCATTGGATACAAACCCAATATCATTGCACTGGAGATAGACAAAAATATTAATCTTAATATAGAACTCTATGAGGCAGTATATGAATTGGGAAAGGTAGAGATTACGGCAGAGAAAGCCGACAGAAATATTAGTTCTCTTGATATAGGTACAATCAGAATGTCTCCTGTTCAAATAGAAAGTATACCTGTTTTATTTGGTGAACACGATGTTATGAAGACTATTCAGCTGACACCGGGAGTTAAGTCTGCAGGTGAAGGAAACTCAGGATTTCATGTGAGAGGGGGGGGGATAGACCAGAACCTGATATTGCTGGATGAAGCGCCTGTGTACAGTGCCTCCCATTTGATGGGTTTTTTTTCTGTATTTAACTCCGATGCAATTAAAAATGCAACTCTGCTTAAAGGATATGTTCCTGCCGAATATGGCGGTCGTGCTGCTTCTGTTTTTGATATTCAAATGAAAGAAGGTAATCTGAAAAATCCAGGTGTTTCAGGAAACATAGGACTCATTTCCTCAAATATAACAGTGGAGGGTCCGATTCAAAAGGATAAAAGCTCATTTATGATAAGCGGCCGCAGAACGTATGCTGACTTGTTTCTGAATTTTTCCGGTAATGAAGATGTCAGAAATTCAAAATTGTATTTCTATGATTTAAACCTGAAAGCAAACTTTAAACTTGATGGAAAAAACAGAATATATCTGTCAGGATATGCAGGAAGAGACGACTTTGGTTATAAGGACGAGTTCGGATTCGATTGGGGCAGTATAACTGGTACCCTGAGGTGGAACCATATTTTCAGCAATAAACTCTTTTCCAACAGTTCCCTTATTTTTAGTAATTATTCGTATGACATAAATATCATGCAAAATTTTGATGCCGATATTCTTTCGGAGATAAAGGATATTAACATTAAACATGATTTCTCATTGTATGTCAATCCCCGAAACAGTATCAAATTTGGAGGTAACATAATATTTCACACAATATTACCCGGACAGATCACAGTAAATGAAAAAACTAATTATATATTTCCCGATAATATTACCAAGCGAAAAGCTTTTGAATGGATTGCTTATGTATCAAATAACAGGCAGTTGTCCGAAAAACTAACAACATATTATGGTCTCAGGCTTGCCATGTTCACTAATACAGGACCCGGCGAGTTTTATCATTTTGATGATAAAGGGGAATTGCTGAATACTGACAAACTTGATAATGCTGAGATTTATAAAACCCAGGGAGGGCTTGAACCCCGGCTGGCTTTAAATTACCTCATTAACCCTGTGAGTTCAGCTAAAATATCATATAACAGAATTTATCAATTTTTGCATCTGCTGACAAATACAACCATAACAACACCAATAGATATGTGGTTGCCCAGCAGCAATAATGTAAAACCTCAGATATCAGACCAGTTATCCGCAGGATACTTCAGAAATTTCAAAAGTAATGAGTTTGAGTCATCGCTGGAAATATATTATAAGAATTTGCACAATCAGATAGAATACAAGAACGGAGCTGAACTAATATATAATTCAACAGTCGAAGCTGAACTTGTTTTTGGAAGGGGATGGGCATATGGTGCGGAATTTATGCTGAAAAGAAACAGGGGCAGGCTTAACGGATGGATAAGTTATACCTGGTCAAGGACCATGAGGCAGTTTGAGGAGATAAACAACGGCAATCCATTTCCGGCAAGGCATGACCGTACCCATGACATTGCAATAGTAGCTATGTACGACCTTGGCAAAAAACTTAAACTATCTGCTACGTGGATTTATTATACCGGTAATGCCGTTACCTTTCCCAGTGGTAAATATGAAATTGACGGAAAAATCTTTGGTTATTATACAGAACGCAACGGATATAGAATGCCTGATTATCATCGGCTTGATGCAGGCCTTGTCTGGTTGGTTAAAAAATCTGAAAAGATGGAATCAAGCTGGCATTTTTCAGTATATAATGCATATGCACATCATAATGCTTACTTCATCGATTTCAGGGAGAAAGAGGGGCATCCTGGTGTAACAGAGGCTGTTCAGGTATCCTTGTTCAGTGCTATCCCATCAGTAAGTTACAGATTCAGGTTCTGATCAAAAGCCATGATATATATTTTTCAAAAGAAGTAAACAGATTTGATATATACGTAAGCAGTTGTTGATGAGTTATTTAGGTATTTTACGGTTCTGAGGACCAATAAGCTTAGTAAGATTTTTTCCCGGCTAATAAAAGTCTTATTTAAAAAGTGTAAATTTGAAAAATGAAAGATTTATTCTCAATAAATGGTTACAGGCTTGTGCTGATTTTTCAGTTCTTCGCGCTATTTATTACAGGCTGTGAAAAGATAATTGATATAGACCTTAACGAGGTTAATCCTGCAATAGTTGTTGAAGGGAATCTTTCTTTAACTGACCATACACTTGAAGTAATTATATCCCAAACCGGCAGTTATTTTGAAACAAAATCCCTGCAAAAAATAAAAGGGGCTGCCGTCATCCTGGAAAATGATACCGGGAATCGTTATCAGGCAGATGAGACGAAAGAAGGTATCTATATAAATGAAACAATTAATACAACAAAAGGTCAAAATTACAAACTGGTAATAGAATTCAACGGAATTAAGTACTCTGCTTCGGGCAAGGCCAGCTCCGCAGTAGTTATAGATTCTGTTAGTTATGAACTACAAAAAAAGACACCATTTTATGATGAAGGTTATAGGGTTAAGCTCTACTTTACTGACCCGCCAATGGTTGATAATTATTACCGTCTTAAAATATATAAGAATGGTTTTCTGATGCAGTCTGTCAGTGATCTGGTTGTTTTTGACGACAGTGGTATTGATGGCAAACCCATTGAAATCAAACTACGAGGCCAGATATTTGACAAAGGGGATGAGGCAAGAATAGAAATGCTCTCAATAGATAAGAGTGCCTGGAGATATTTTACCACTTTGCGCGATATTGCCAGCCTTAATCCCGGATCCCCTTCCCCTGCAAATCCTGTCTCCAATTTTGATAACGGTGCGCTGGGATATTTTTCAGTATGGTCACATGACTCTAAATCAATAATAATCAAATAAATATAATGAATACAGAAAAAATTAACGGATTAATTGCAGCTCCCTTTACACCAATGAACAGGGATGGATCACTGAATATCCCATTGATCAAAAAATATGCTGAAAAGCTTAAAAATGATAGTGTTGCTGGTGTGTTTGTATGTGGGACGACCGGTGAAGGCATGCTTTTAACTCTTGAGGAAAGGAAAATAATTACAGAATCCTGGATTAGTGAACAAACTGATGATTTTAAAGTAATTGTACACGTCGGAACAACTTCTGCTCAGCAATCATGTGAATTGGCTTCTCACGCACAAGAGAAAGGGGCATATGCAACAAGTACCATGGGGCCTCTGTTTTTAACTCCTGGTACAATTGATCAACTTTTAGGATTTTGTGAAAAAATTGCCTCTGCCGCCCCTGATATTCCGTTTTATTATTACCATATTCCATCTGTATCACGTATAAACCTGCCAATGTTTAACTTTCTTGAAGAGGGCAGGGAAAGAATACCCAACCTTACAGGAATTAAGTATTCACACAACAATCTTCCGGATTTACTTAAGTGTGTAGAAATGGAAAACGGAAGATGGGATATTCTCTTTGGACAGGATGAGATATTACTGGCTGCCCTGACGCTTGGAGTAAAAGGGGCGGTCGGAAGTACATACAATTACATGGCTCATTTGTATCATGAATTAATAAATGATTTCGAAAATGGAGATCTTGAGTCCGCAAGAAAAAGGCAAAAAGCATCTGTTGACCTGGTAAATATTTTGAATAAGTTTGGGGGTGCAATTGTTGGTGGTAAAACTTTAATGAGGCTTATTGGTTTAAACTGCGGGCCCGGCCGGCCACCTCTTGAAAAATTTGATTTTAACGTTTATGATAAGTTTATTCTGGAAATTGAAAAAACCGGAATATTTCCCAAGCTGATATAGTTATGAAACGAAATAATTATCTGGTCATTTTTGTTATTCCTGCATTATTGGCATTAATATCATGCACTAAAAGAGATATCAGCCTGTTTTGGAATGAAGGAAACCCTGTTTTTGATAGTACTGAGATATTTTCGGATGAAAGATTTCCGAATGTAGTTGTTGGGACCGACGGGACAGTGATAGCTTCATGGGGTCGTGAGAACTACAGGGTACGGAGAAGCGAAGACGGTGGAAATACCTGGGAGCCATCAATAACCATAGTCAATCCGGGCTTTCAGGGAGGAGGAACCACAGTAGATGAAAATACCGGCGATATTATTGTATTTGTTGAAGAGAAGCATCCTGTAGCGCCATTGACAGTATACCGAAGTAAAGACAATGGTAAAACATGGCTTCCCGAAGATGTTATAATAAAACCCAACAGCCTTGGGCACATACCTTCAATGCATATGAATGAAAAAGGTATAACCTTGCTCAACAGCAAATATAAAGGTCGTCTGATCAGGCCAACACGCTACTATTCAGGAGGGAATGACAAAGTTTATTGGAATGGACATTACACAAATGCTATTTACAGTGATGATGGAGGGAAAACCTGGCAGGCAAGCGAGCCTTTCCCGGCAAAAGGAACAGGAGAGGCAGCCATTGCAGAACTTGAAGATGGGACACTTTACTATAATTCGCGCAGACATAAATCAACAGATGGTCTTAATCCCCGTAACAGGCATATAGCTAAAAGTACTGACGGGGGTCAGACCTGGTCGGATATGTATGTCTGTGAAGAATTGCCCGACGGTGATCAAAACAGGGATTACGGACTAATGGGAGGATTGGTGAGGCTTCCTGTCAGGGGGTATGACATTCTTATCTTCAGCAATATTGAATCTCCTGAAGGCAGGACTCACGGGACTGTCTGGGTGAGTTTTGACGGAGGCAGGTCCTGGCCTGTAAAAAAATTGGTTGAAGCGGGTAGTTTTGCATATTCCTCATTGGCAGCAGGCAGGAAAGGAACACCCTCTGAAGGTATTATTTATCTGTTGTACGAAAGCGGCGCAGGTGCTAAAATAGCACGGTTTAACCTTGCATGGCTTACTGATGGACGCCATTGGAGAGAATTTGTAAATTAAAACATGATAATTGCATATCTGAATCATGGTTCTATTCGATATTTATACTACTAATTTCAGTTAACATCAAAATTATGAAGAAAACATACTTTTATTTCATGTTGCTGCTGATATTTACATGCTTGATCCTTACCAACATAAATGCTTGGGCACAAAATAATGGAATTGATAATTCAGCAGGAAGAAAAGAAAAATATGATATTGCTGCTTTTGTCTGGCCGTCATATCACCCAAATGACAGGGCAAAGATTTTCTGGCCTATGGGAATAGGTGAGTGGGAGACTGTAATGAATAATAAACCGAAATTTGAAGGCCATGAGCAACCAAGGTTCCCACTTTGGGGATATGTAAATGAGGCTGATCCTTACGTTATGGAAATGCAGATTAATGCAGCAGCTGACCATGGGGTGAATGTATTTATTTATGACTGGTACTGGTACGACGGAATGCCCTTTCTTGAAGAGTCATTAAATAACGGGTATCTGAAAGCTTCAAATAACCACAGGGTGAAATTCTATCTGATGTGGGCTAACCATGATGTTCCTTTACTGTGGGATCGAAGAAATGCAGGTCTTCCGAATAATTCCCTTATATGGAAGGGCTCGGTGGACAGGGAAGAATTTGAAATATTATGCCACAGGGTGATCCAAAAGTATTTTGCTCATCCTTCATATTATAAAGTTAATGGTAAGCCCAGCTTTATGATCTATGATCTAAATACATTGGTTAAAGGGCTTGGAGGGATCAATGAAACAAAAGAAGCACTTGACTGGTTTCGTGCAGAAACCGTAAAAGCCGGGTTCCCGGGCCTGGACCTGCAATTAACAATGAGGAGAAGCGGTTCAACAATTACCGGTATTGACGGAGATAAAAAGGGGACACAGTCAGAGGTGATTAATGAACTGGAATTTGATGGCCTTACTCACTACCAGTTTGTACATTTTACCAATATTGACAGAGACTATCTTGAAATAATGGATGATGTAGCCAAAGAATGGAATATGATAGAAGAAAAATATGATATTCCATATTATGTGCATGTATCAGTTGGTTGGGATAATAACCCACGTTTTAACATGTTCAGACCGGGAATTGTAAAGAATAACACACCGGAAAATTTTGAAAAAGCATTAATAATGGCCAAAGAGTATGCAGACAGACATCCCGGGCAGGTGCCGCTTATAACAATAAACAGTTGGAATGAATGGACAGAAACCAGTTACCTCCAACCATGCACTATGTATGGCTACGGTTATCTTGAGGCAGTAAAAAGAGTATTTGGGGCAAATCCTTAAAACATTTTACCTTACAGGATAATAAAATATCCCTCTTTCCTCTCTTTTGTGCTGAATCTTTTTATCACTCTCCAAAGTGTCAAGATATTTGTTTATTTCATTGATATGGGTACCCATTATTTGTGCCAGGTCATCGGCAGTGCATGGCCTGCGTTCAATTGTACCAATTATTGCGGCTTCAATATCTTTCCTGTATGATTTAAGTGTTTTTCTTTGAGGAGCTTTGGCAATGATCTCTGTATTATCAAGCTTCCAATAATCTATGATACTTTGCAGTTTCTCAAATGAAGCGCCTTTAAGTCCTTCCAAAGTTCCCGGCCTGTCGAGAGTGTTAAGCTGAATTTTATCAGGATTGATTTTAAGAACCGCCTCTTTAAGATTGTCAAGTTCGTCTGTCGAGTCGTTATATCCTGCCAGAATAAAAATTTCGAGCCATATTTGGCCTTTAAATTCTTTTCTGAATTCAACCAGGCCATTAATATACTCGTTGATTTTAAGTCCGGGACATGGCCTGTTGATCTTCTCAAATGCAATTTGAGAAGCGGCATCAAGAGAAGGAAGCACAAGATTTGCCTGCAATAATTCCCGGCGTACTTCCGGCATATAGAAAAGAGTGCCATTTGTAAGAACAGCTACAGGAATGTCAGGCTTTATCTCTTTAATATACTTTATGATGCTGCCTAATCCTGAATTTAAGGTGGGTTCGCCATATCCGGAAAATGTGATATAGTCAGGATCAGGACTGGATTCAAAATAATCATTCAATTCACCTGTGATCTTTTTATAAGGAATATACTCCATCCTTTTTGTTGTAAGCTTTGTAGTGTTTCCAACTTCACAATAAACACAATCAAGTGAACACACTTTTTTAGGCACAAGATCAACTCCCAGTGACATACCAAGCCTGCGGGAAGGAACAGGCCCAAACAGATACTTAAACATCAATAATTTATTTTATTTGAAATGCAATATTAACAGAATTAGATATAATATGCAACTAATTCACTTTGCCACACCCAGGCCGGCGAATAAATTTTTGAATGCATTCGCTTCTATAGCGAAAACACCATTGTTGCCAACTGTAGTTACAGGCATCCAAAAACTTTTATCCAGACAAGTGATAACTCCCTGGTAAGTATTCATTCCGGGGGGCTCTGAAACGCCCCATGGATTTCTGATAATGAAATATTTTTTAATTCCTTTTAATGCCCATCCCAGGACAGAATAGGCATGGTTCCCGACAATATTGATCCCGGTGTAATCACTGTTTGAACCATATGTCCAGGCAACCATCGGATGAACGGTTTTATAACTCATTGAATTGCTTCTTACGATACTGTATAATTCATCACCGCTTCTCGAATTTGTGTAGTAATAATGGGGAGTTTTATTGTTTAACTGCGCCATGGCTTTTACAGGATCGCCGTATGCTGTTTTTGTGATATCCGGTTTGTCTGAATTAGTTTGAAGAATCCATTTAGCAAAAGCTTTTTCATATAGAGCGGGGTATATCTCAGCCGAATCATTTGACCGGCAATAAACTGGCAGGTTATTAGAAGGTTTAAATACAGTTTTATCACTGACCTCAACTTTTCTTGTCGGGGCATCTTTTTCTCCTCCTTTGGAATAAAACGGTATTGTACTCATTCTACCTGTTCGTCCTCCCGTGTTTGTCCTGTTAATGTGAATTATCAGGTGCTGGGTTGACCATGCAACTGATGACAGTGCAGCAATAAAATAACTGTTACCGATTGAACCTTGTACAGGCTCAGTATATTCAGTAAGGATTTTCATAAAATCACCTGTATTTGTCCATATACAATTTTCAGGTGTCCAGTCATCTGATGACTCTGAAGACAAAACCACAGAGGCCATCAGAGGACTCAGTCTTGTTTTGGAAAGAGTTTTGTCCATTTCAGGAAATTGAAGCCTAAGGTTTAAAATTCCCCTTGAGAGAAAAGCAGATTGAATCTTAGTTTCTTTTGAAATTTTTATCCCGGCCTTTTTCAATTCTCCAATGCTGTTTAAACTCGACAAATCAGGAGTTTCAGTGTCATTATCGCCTCTGATTGATATCTCTGAAATATCTACGGGTTCAGCCGTATTATCATTTCTAAGTTTTAACCCTGCATAGAGAGGCGAGTTGTATTTCATGTCAAATAATTCGCTATATTCAGTCTCAAGGGTATCTTCAATAACTTCAACAGATTCCCTTTTACTCCAGTCTATTACCCTTCCTGTCAGTACTTCTGTCAGGGCAAAGGGATTTATTGCTCCGATATAAAGATCTTGTTCTTTTTTCATACGAAATAACTTTTAAAAACACTTGATTTCTTTTAATTAACTAAAGGAGTTTTGCCCCTTAAGTCCTGTCCTGATTAAAATCGGACGAAAAAATCCAATGCTGAAGAATATGTTGCTGTCTATTACTATTTTAATTAAAGAATTGGCTGCCATTTTCATGTTACGGATAATTTAGGGCATGAAGTCGAAAAGTAGCGCGTAGCAGAATCGAACTGCTATTGTCGGATTGAGAAACCGATCTCCTGACCATTAGAGGAACGCGCCTAATGTATATAGCCAAATTTATTGCAAAATTATATTTTTCCTGATATTTTGATATAATACTTATAAAAAAATCAATAAAAAATTAACGGTGCACACCAATAGCATATATAAATAATTAACTTTGATAATCATAATTATTATGTATAAATTTTATTTTCAAGATGAAACTAATTGAACCTATACAGAATAACTTAAAAGCACCGAGTGAACAAAAAGCGGCTGAATATCCTGATTTAAAGGATATTGCTGAGGCCATACCCGGATATATACATCTCAATAGCCTTGATGATTTCAAACTCATATGTGCAAATAAAAATTATGAGGATTATTTTGGATTGTCAACCCGGGAAATATCCGAAATGGGCAGATTATTTATCAGGGAACATTACTGTGGGAAAGCCTGGAACAATGCTTTAAGACAAATTTTGTTACAGGGGGTCAGAAGTGGGGAACATCAAGTATTCGGACATCTACAGAAAATCAGAAAGAGTCCGTCTCTTCCATATCGTGATTTTATCTGTTCAACCCGTGTAGTTAAAAATCTGAATTGCTTCATTACAGATTATATTCCGGCAGATTATTTGGGAATAAAGACAAAGACTTTACAGGCTATTGCTGATTGTTTAGATTTCACAATAACCCATCATGGTAAATATTCTTCACTCAGTCCCAGGGAAAAAGAGATACTTCATCTTATAGGGACAGGTAAATCAAGAAATGAAATTTCGAATATGCTCTACATCTCAAAGCACACACTCGATAATCACCGTAAACATATAAGGCAGAAACTGGGGGTTAAGTCATCTGCCGAAATGTTCTATTTTATAAACACTATCGATATTTTCAGCTGAATAAATGACCGAATTAGGTCATTTTCATTAACAGGTTGATTGAGTACTTTTGATATAAAGGCAGCTACAATCCATATATATTTTGTCTGTATTTGTAAATATTTTCATTTCAAGATGTTAAATAATATTACAGGTAGATTATATAAAATTAATGTATGAACAATAAAACTATATGAAAGCAGCCGGAATCAATTGTTTCTGCAAAGAGGCTGCTAACCAGTGGCGGTTTCACCTCTCACTTAACAACCCGGTTGCCAAAATTTTGAAAAAATCAGTAATTATTACAAAATGAAACCAAATAATCATTTCAAAAGAATTTTACTACATATCTTTTTTCTCTTTAGTCCGATACTGGCAATGGCAGAAGATTTTTTTATTGTGGATTCAAATGTCAAGATATCTTCCTATATATCAGCGGGATATATTGAAATAAAAATTCCGATGTATGATCTGGTATTGAAAGATGAATTATTAATGAAGGACTCATATTTTTCCTTTAATAATATTATGTGCCTTGATTTTCGGTCATCAGAATCAGTTAATGGTGATGCTAATGA
>CAZJGI010000007.1:1203-85344 GCA_964545315.1 uncultured Prolixibacteraceae bacterium | reverse complement strand
TTACCTGTGGCTCAGATAAAACGGGAGTACAAATGAAAACGGTTTCATACTGATTTAACATAGACAATAATTTTTAAATATTAAACACTTAAATTTTGAGGCGCAAAATTAGTAAGAAAATAATATTTATCAAATATTTACAGAGGAATATTTCCGTGTTTTTTAGGTGGATTTGTTTTTCTTTTATTTCTTGTCATTTCCACTGCTTCAATAATTTTTTTTCTGGTTTCTTTTGGTTGGATAATTTCATCTATATATCCGAGTGAAGCTGCTCTGTATGGGTTAGCAAAATTTTCCCTGTATTTTAAAACTGCTTCACTTTTTTCTTCTTCAGAAAGATTATTCTTATACAATATATTAATGGCCCCTTCGGGTCCCATTACAGCAATTTCAGCAGTTGGATAAGCATAATTAATATCACCGCCAATATGTTTACTTGACATTACATCGTATGCACCTCCATATGCTTTACGTGTAATTACTGTAATTTTCGGCACAGTTGCTTCAGAATAAGCATATAGCAGTTTTGCCCCTTGTTTAATAATTCCTCCGAATTCCTGGTTTATGCCGGGCAGGAATCCCGGGACATCGACAAATGTTACGAGGGGAATATTGAATGCATCACAAAACCTGACAAAACGGGCAGCTTTCACTGATGAATTTATATCCAGCACTCCTGCCAGATGTGCAGGCTGATTTGCAACGATCCCTACGGGGTGCCCGGCAAAGCGGCCAAAGCCTATTATTATATTTTTTGCATAATTTGGTTGTACTTCCAGAAAGTAATTATCATCAATAACACTCTGGATTATTTTAAGGATGTCATATGGTTTATTGGGATCGGCAGGCACCAGGTTTTGTAATTTTTCATCCTCTCTGTCGGGTGGATCAATATTTGATTTGAGAGGTGGGTCTTCCAGATTATTGGAAGGGATAAAACTCAAAAGTTCCCGCACCATTATCATTGTCTGTTCCTCATCGGATCCCGTGAAGTGCGCTACACCGCTTTTTGTGCTATGGGTAACGGCACCGCCCAGTTCCTCTTTGGTAACTTCTTCATGCGTGACTGTTTTTATTACCTCAGGCCCTGTTACAAACATGTGGCTTTGCCCGTTTACCATGAAAATAAAATCAGTCAGGGCAGGGGAGTATACTGCCCCTCCGGCACATGGCCCCAGTATTACTGATATTTGTGGTATAACACCTGAAGCAATAACGTTATTATAAAAGATATCGGCATAACCGGCAAGACTTTCAACACCTTCCTGTATACGTGCCCCGCCAGAGTCATTAAGCCCGATGAGAGGGGCTCCCATCTTTAGGGCAAGATTCTGGATTTTTATTATTTTGTTTGCGTTAGAGCGGCTGAGTGATCCGCCGAAAACGGTAAAATCCTGGGCGAAAATATAAACAAGCCTCCCATTTATCTTGCCATATCCTGAAACAACACCGTCCCCAAGAATCTTATTCTCATTCATGCCGAAATTGTGATTATGGTGAGTTACCAATTTGTCAATTTCATTGAATGTGCCCGGATCAAGTAATTGAATTATTCTTTCACGTGCAGTCTTTTTCCCGGCAGCATGCTGTTTTTCAATTCGCTCTTTTCCTCCACCCAACTCAGCTTTTTGATTGATCTCTTTGAGTTGGTGATATAATTTCTCTAAATCCATTAATGATTATTTTATTCCAGTTCGATAAGAATCTGGTCAGACTGTATTGTCTCACCTTCTGATACATTGATCTTTTTTACCAGCCCATTTGTCGGGGCTTTATATTCACTCTCCATTTTCATCGCGGAAATGATGATTGCAGTCTCACCTTCTTTTACTATGTCTCCCTCTTTGACCATTATTTTTACGATTTTACCCGGCATTGGAGATGATATGATTTTGGATTTTGAAGCACTGTCATTAGAATTACGGTTGCTGAGATATCGTGATTCAGCATCTATAATGGTGATATCATAGGAATCATAGAGAGTATGTGCTGTATATTTCTTTTGTTGATTTCCCGGAACAAGTTCTATATTGTATGAATACCCTCCTTCCAGGATTGAAAAAGTTCCATCGGATGTGTGCAGCAGATCGACCTCATAAATTTTTCCGTCGACTTCAATTTTCAAAATATTTCCATTCTGGTCAATCAGATTTGCCTGGGCTATCCTGTCATTTATTTTTATTTCCAAAGACATATATCGACTTCTTAGAAATGATTGATGAACGGTACTTTCTTCCAACGGCTTTGGGCCGGGGCAAATTCTTTTCTGTTTTCCTGTACTCTGCTGATTTTATCGAGATAATTAATATATGCGGCGATGATTATCATATCATCAATATTTTCTTCAGGCACCCTTTTTATTAACTGATGCAGGTTATTCTCTATGAAATTTGTATCATATTTTCCGTTAATGAAGTTCCGGTTGTTCATTATTCTTTCCAGAAACTGAATAGAAGTTTTTACTCCGGTAATTTTATATTCATAAAGAGCTCTTCTCATTCTTCCAATTGCCTCATCCCTGGTATTTCCCCATGCAATAAGTTTGGATATCATAGGGTCATAGTGGATAGGAATATTATAGCCTTCATAAACATAGCCATCAGTACGGACTCCAAATCCAAGGGGTTCTGATATTTTATGAATTTTTCCCGGGCTTGGCATGAATTGGTTATAGGGATCTTCTGCATATATCCGGCACTCTATTGAATGTCCTGTCTGATGTAACTGCTCCTGGGTAAATTCAAGTTTATGTCCTTCAGCAATTTTTATTTGTTGTTTTACCAGGTCAATTCCGGTAACTCTTTCTGTAATGGGATGCTCAACCTGAAGGCGGGTGTTCATTTCCAGAAAAAAGTAATTGTGGTTTTCATCAACCAAAAATTCTATTGTCCCTGCACCCGAATAATTTACAGCTTTTGTTGCCCGGACAGCCGTTCTGCCCATTTCCTCCCTTAATTCAGGTGTGAGAAATGGTGAAGGCGTTTCTTCAATCATTTTTTGATGCCTTCGTTGTATAGAACATTCCCTTTCAAAAAGATGAACAACATTGCCATATTGATCTGCCAATATCTGGAATTCAATATGGTGGGGTGAGGATATATATTTTTCAATATAAACTTCATCATTTCCAAAGGAAGCTTTGGCTTCAGATTTCGATGCTCTTAAGGCCTGGATTATATCAAGCTCATTATATACTAAACGCATTCCTTTCCCTCCACCACCTGCTGTAGCTTTTATCATTACCGGAAGTCCAATTTCATGGATCGAAGAGAGGGCATTTCTTAAAGAATTGACATTTCCCCGGGTACCCGGAACAACAGGAATGCCTGCCTGTATCATTAACTCCCTTGCTGTGATCTTATCTCCCATTTTACTAATCACTTCGGGAGATGGACCAATAAAAATAATCCCTTCTTCAGTACACCTGCGGGCAAATTCAGAATTTTCAGATAGAAATCCATACCCCGGATGTATCGCATCCGAATTACTTACTTTGGCAACTTCAATGATTTTTTCAATATTCAAATAACTCTCTGCAGAAGGAGCTTTGCCAATATAATATGCCTCGTCTGCATATCTGACGTGCTGTGAAGTCCTGTCTGCCTCTGAAAAAACAGCAACTGTAAGAATATCCAATTCTCTGCAGGTACGCATAATACGTATAGCTATTTCTCCACGGTTTGCAATTAGTATCTTTTTAATTTGATTCATTTCTTTCAGTTAATTTTAAAAAATAAAATTTATTCCGGAACACATAAGAAAAATTGATATGACAATCGCTAAGTTCAAATTGCTAAATGTTATTTTTTAACTTACAACGCCGAAATTACTCGTTGTATCAATAACTGCAAATCAAATTGTGTTAATTAATGTCAATTGTGTTAATCAGGGAATGATATTTAAAATTAAATTAGAATATCAAAAATAAATATTCTAAAATTGCAATTAAATGAAAAAAAAACGGGTTATCAATGGTGGCGATAACCCGGATGTCCATAGTTTAGTTTAGTCAGACCTGGATAAATATTGGTTTAACAGAGAAAAGGTAGTGTTTCAAATAACATTAATTTTACAATGAATTAATTAATTGCTAATATAGTATAATTTCATGTACAAAATCAGCCTATTTTAAAAAATTATTAATATTTGTTAATTAATGTTTTAATATATTTGTAACTATTTGATATTGAATTATTAATATAAAACAACATGTTATAAAATATGGTAATATTTTTTGATATCATGATGTTTTTTTGTAATCAAATCAATTTTTTCATGGATTTTATGCTCTGATTTTTGTCAAATCTTTAACATGATGATATGAAGACAGTAGCTTTGACAGGATTACGAATGATGCAGATCATTCATGTAAATGAGCCCCTACTGTTAAATCCTGATGATGTAAAAATTGAATTATTAAGTATTGGGGTTTGTGGTTAGGATATACATTTTCTTCTATTTGGCCTCACGGTTAATTTTACCACGGTAATAAGAGAAGTATATTCCTGCTGCACTAATGGCCGAGAAACTCGTAAAACCCCATTTTATTGTTTTCATGAACAGGTAGTCAGGGACAGAGTCAATTGGATTACTTCCCATTATGCCGGCAAAGAAAAGGGTGGCGATTGTCATACTGGTGATCTGGCCAATAACTCTCATTGTTGCTGCAGTACCGGAGGCTATTCCATATTGAGTCGGATTTACCGAGCTCATGATAGTATTCATATTAGGAGAGGAGAATAATGCAAATCCGAAACCTACCCAAATAAGCAGGATCACAATCAGGTACAATGGTGTCTCTGTCTTGAGTGAAGCAAAAGCAGCCAGTCCTGTTGTACAGATTGTCATTCCTATTGTTGTGAGATACCTGGGTTGTATCCGGTCTGATATTCTGCCTGCAACAGGTGAGAGAAGGGCCATTACTACCGGTTGTGCTACCAGGATGATCCCGGCATCCATCGGGCTCATTCTTTTTATTTTTTGAAGGTAAAGGCTCAGCAGGAACACTATTGCAAATGTTGCACTGTAATTAATGAGTGCTGCCAGGTTTGAAAATGCGAAAAGGCGGTTCCTGGTAAATAGTTTTGTATTTATTACCGGCATTGGTGATTTGCTCTCCAGAAACCAGAATATTACCAGGCTTACTATTCCGGCAGCCATCATAAGCCAGCCCGGTAATCCTGGTATCTTTGACGATCCATATACCAGTAGTACCAGCCCGGGCATATAAAATAATGTCCCTTTAAGGTCGGGTTTATTGTTATTAATCCTGCTTCCCTGTTGTTGAATATCCTTACCTAAATAGATAAGTGCAATGATATTAGTAATAATTCCCAAAATTGAAGCAGCGATAAATATTGATCTCCATCCCAGGTACTGAGTAAGAAACCCTCCTGCAAAAGGTCCAAATGCCAAACCGGTATAAACTGCAGATACAGAAATCCCTAATACTCTTCCTCTGTGTTTGGGGCTAAATGCAGATACAAGAATAGCCGGCCCTGTAGTACTTGTAAATGCAGCTCCGACTCCCTGTATATATCTTGCAATGATCAGCCAAAGTCCTGAATTTGCAAGGCTGCAGAGAATAGAAGAGAATGTAAAAACAGCAATTCCCGTTTTGAACATAAGCCTTACCCCCCTCAAATCACCCCAACGCCCCGCAGGAAGTAAAAACATGGCTGTGGCTAATAAAAATGATGTTACTACCCAACTAAGGGATACTGCCCCTAATCGAAAACTTTTTTCTATGGCCGGTAAAGCAATATTTATTGATGAAATAAGAAATGTTCCCATAAATGATGTTACAGCAACAATAACTAATATTGATATCTGCTTTTTTGACCGGAACATTGAATCTCTCAGATGCGAGTTACTATTGTGTGTATTTTCCATTTATTCAATTGATAATTCCCTGCTTACCTCCCTGCCATAACCTGTGATCTTTACGGTGTTACCTGTCAGCTTTACAATAGCAAATGAATTTTCTGATTCTGTTTCAACCATACCCTTCATAGTTACAAAGTGGATACCCTTATGCTGACTATAGCCCCCTGCATGGTTATGCCCGTTTATCCATATCTTTACACTGTTAAATTTTTCTATGATATCAAGAACCTCTGCATGATTCCATAAGGTATGTGCTTCAACGGGTAAAACGGGGTAATGACAGAAAACAGCGACTTTAAATTTTTTCTTTTCGGATTGTTTTAGTTGCCTTTTCATCCAGTTTAATTGTTTATTGCCAATTGCTCCATTCCACTTATGAAAATTTGGGCCACCGTCATTTTTTATCCTGTCTGTCAATTCCTGTGCCTGTGATATTATCCCGGGCTTTGCTGATTTGAATGAAATATCATTTCCGTTAAGGAAGATAAACATCCAGCCATTTTTAATTAATGAATAATACATCTTGGTAAGTCCAAGTTCAAAGGGAACTTTTTCAAGATATCCATCCTCTACTTCATAGTCGTGGTTTCCGGGAACCTGGTAAACATCATGTTTGGAGTTTGCAAGAATTGCATTCACTGCATCAAAACCGGCAAAATCCCTGTCAATCAAGTCCCCGACATTAGCAATGAATGAAAGGTCTTCCTGTCGGTTGAATGTTTCAATACATTCCATGAGTTTATTAAGAGAGTTGCGATAATAACGGCTGCCCCGGGCATCACAATCACAATACTGGCAATCAGCAAAAAGTCCGAAGCTGATCTGGCCTTCAGACGGTAATGAATTGATCAGAATTGAAAACAATGTCATTAACAGATAAAGTTTTTTCACTATTTAAACTCAAAGTTGTTTTAAAATGATATTTTTTAACGCAGCTGTAGTTACCCATGAGCAAATTCCGAAAGGTCTGGAAAGGTTTACTTCCGGCCTTATGCCAAGCTCGTGTCCTTCAGTAAGAAAATTAATGATCTGTTCGTCGTCAACCCATGCTTCAATTTTATCGCCGGTGACTTTCAGTTTTATATTATACCATCTGTCGTGATCAAATTTTTTAAGTATTCGTGTTTCATTCTCAGATGCATCCAGCCCGTCGATTGTGCTGAGGCCTGCAACAGGCCCTCCCCATCCTCCGATAATAAGTGAGCAAAAAGTGTCTTCTACGGGAAATGTCATTCCACAAAAGAAGTCGTTTCCACTGATTTTTTTTGCATCCAGGGATACTTCATAATTTATTACAGGAAATTCTCCTGTCCATGTAATGCCGGTACAGCCGTCCCCCATACCCAGGATAATATTTCCTTCTGATACCTGCACCGGACCTTCTGTGCCGAAATTAGTGATCTCCCAACCTTCAAGATTCTCTCCGTTAAACAAAGAGGTCCACCCATCAGGGACTAAAACCTGCTGTTTTGTTTCAGGGCCCTGTTGTTGTGTTTCAGGAATGTCTTTCTTTCTTTTAGATGTGCAGGAAGAAAATAATAGTAGCACTGAAAGTACCCAAAATCCTGCATATTTACTTAAGGAAATTAATCGCATGTTGTTGTAAGTATTTATTTTTGGAGCGTCATGAAACCACCATTAAATTCAAAAATATTTCAGCTTGATATATTTTATTTGTGGTAGCTTCATCGATCTGGTTATCATTTATTAGTCAGGAATAATTATTTATTAAAGAATTTCATTAATTCCAGTGTGTTTTTATTGCTTATAGTTACGTTTTCCTGGTTTTCAGTTTTTTCTTCCGGTAAAGTAATTATCAGGTTTTCAGGAAATTGCCCTGTCAGATCAGGCAGATCATAAAAATTTAAACTTCCGGGAACCATGCTGAATGCCTGTGCCGGATCATAGTATCTGGTATCAAGAATTTCCTGTGAAGAAACAGTCGGATCAATTATGGCTAACTTTTTAAAAGAGTCTTTAATTACTGCAAAATGTAATAATTCAGCAGATGCTGTATTTTGTGCAAGGCCATTTATCTCTTTCATTACAAATCCCGGTTCATTTTTAATGAATTGTAAAACCAGATCAAGAGCTTCAGTTTTTATTCCGGTTATGCTTTTACCTACCAGGTGGGCACCGAAAGTGTAATTGAAAGGTACCCGCTTGATCATCCCGTCACCACTGAACTCAGGATCATGTAATTCACCTGTTCCCGGCATGTCTGCAGAGATAACTGTATGTCCTGAATTGACAAGGTCTGTTAATAAAGGTTCCTTTAATATAGCTTCCTTCCCTTCAGGATGAATCCAAATTAATATTTTATTATTATCAGATGATTGTACCTTTTTTACAACAAAAACAGGAAGCAAATAATCATTACGGTTATTTTCCAGGAAATATTTTTCTACCTCTATATCATTTCCGGGAGTTAATTTTCCGGTGTAGACAGCCGCTGTTAATTTTCTGTCGAAACTTATTCCCGCTGTTTTTATGAGAGTATTTTTTATGTCCCTGTCCGAAAAATTTTTACCGGGGAAATATTTTTTATTAAGGTCAAATACTGTAACACCATCAAGAGAGGTACCTGTTTGTCCCGTATTGGTTACAAACAATTCCTCCAGGGCAAAAGGTTTTGTTTCCTCATCAATATTTTCTCCCGGAAGTTCCAGATGTTTCCGGAAAAATGCATATAGCGCTTCCCTGTTATTTTTTGTGGATTCATGAATTCCGAGATCCTCAGACATTTCAATATTGTCGGGCTTGCCGAAAGCAGCATACGACCTTTTTACTTCAGCAAATGTTTCGCGTGCCCCCTGTTGGCTGAAAAAATCGTGTGTTGTTGTGATCATGAGTGTAGGTTTAGGCGCTCTGACATGAATAAAATCCGGATGATCAAATTGTTTTGCAATGGCGTTATAGGGATTTTGTTCAGCATCCTGAGGGCCAATTGACTGAAGCAGTCTTTTAAAACTGGTAATATAACACTCGGGTGCTGAAGCATAAATCCGGTCATCACAAGCTGATATCATAGCTGACTGAGTTCCCCCTCCTGAGCGGCCTGTTATTCCCAGCCGCTTCATATCTACCTCCTTACGTGTTTCAAGATAATCTATAGCCCTGATACCGTCCCAGATAAAATAGTCGGTGAGTGATGATCCCGTTATTAATGTCTGAACTCCTGCAAATGTATGTTCTGAGGTTGAGCCTCCTATCTTTGATTTGCCTGTTTCAGGGTCAACATACTGAAGACGCTCGCCCTGGCCTATAGGATCAAATGCAAATACTATAAAGCCTTTATTAACCAGGTTTAAAATTACATGCTGATAGGTATCACTTCTGAATCCCAACTCGGTATGGCCTGAGCAATAAATTACTGCCGGAGCTGGTTTTTGTCTTTTTTTCGGTATAAACATACATGCCGTTACGTAAAATTTTGGATGTGATTCGAAAAGAATTTTTTCAACAGTAAATGTCTCTCTCTCCAGTTTTCCTGTTATCCTGGGATTTAATGGTGTTTTTTGAAATTTACCCAGTGAATTGCATAGCTTCGCTTTAGCTTCAGTTTGATACTGCTTCCAGTCTGATTCACTTTTAAGTCCTGAAATATTCTCTGATCTGTTTTCTAATATTGAAGATGCTTCATTGTATATGATCGTATAAAGCGCCCTGTGATTATCCTTTGTGGTTATCCACTGCCGCTTTCTTCCTGAGGTTGTGTGGAAAACGGAGTTTTTATTTTCCTGGGTTATGGCAGGAAAACTGAATAGTAAAATCGTGGTAACTGTAAGTAGTATTATTCTTTTCATTGCAAATTTTTTTTAACTCATTTTTCAGGTTTATGATTAATCTGTTGCTATATTATTTCTGTTTGTCTTTTCAGGCCTGGTCAATGTCCATTTTATAAATAACAATTTCAACAATGAACAAAGTTATTTATTTTTGGATACTGATCAAATATAAAATGATATCCTTCTTGTTTTAGCTAATATCTTCGAGGATATCTTTGAGATGTTTCCAGAATTTTTCCACTGTTTCTATATTAAGCCTTTCATCGGGTGAGTGAGCTCCTTTTATGGTAGGCCCAATAGAGATCATATCGAGATCAGGATATTTTTCAAGGAACAGGCCACATTCAAGGCCTGCATGTATTGAACGAATAACAGGCTCCGTTTTAAAAAGTTTTTTATATGAAGCTGCTGCAATTTTGAGAAGTTTGGATTCAGGATTTGGAGTCCATCCGGGATAACTTTCTGTATTGGTAACTTTTGCTCCTGCAAGTTCAAATACTGATTTTACAATATCAGCTGCGTAATATTTTCGGGATTCAACTTCACTTCTCTGACTGGTGGTGATAATTATGGTGTTTTCCCCGGTAAATTTAACGGAGGCCAGGTTAGTAGATGTTTCCACCATACCTTCCATCCGTGTACTCATCTCCAGGACACCATGTGGACAGGCATTTAGTGAATTGAGCATGTTGGCCTGCGTTACTTTATCAATAATCTTTTCAGGATTCATAATACTATCAATCTGTATCTTAAGTCCAGGTTCATTAATCAGAAATTCATTCTTAATAGTGTTTGATAAAGATTGCAGTATTTTTAGGATATTGTCTTTTTGTTCTGAGGGTATCGCTATTATACAAAATGCCTCCCTTGGAATTGCATTACTAAGGTTTCCGCCGTCAAACTGCGCCAGATGAATTTTGTATTTTTGGGATATATGCATTAAAAGTCTGTTAAGTATTTTATTTGCATTTCCCCTGTGTTTATTGATGTCATCTCCTGAATGTCCTCCCAGTAATCCTGAGACAGAAATTTTAAGAGAAATAAAATTTTCAGGGATGTCATGTTTTTCATAGTTAAAAATGGCAACTGTTCCTATTCCGCCTGCACAACCAATGAATATCTCCCCTTCGTCTTCAGAATCGAGATTTATGAGGAGTGAGCCTTTTAAAAAGCCGGGTTGAAGGTTAAAAGCACCTGTAAGCCCTGTCTCTTCTGCTACTGTCATAAGGCATTCTACCGGGCCGTGATTAATTTCTTTTGATGTTAGTACGGCCATCTGTGCCGCCAGTCCTATACCACAGTCAGCCCCCAATGTAGTACCGTCAGCCCTGATCCAATCGTCTGATATTACTGGTTCAATTGGATCATTATTGAAATCGAATATTTTGTCGCTGTTTTTTTCACAAACCATATCCATATGAGCCTGGAGGACTACAGCCGGATAACCCTCCTTCCCGGAGGCAGCCGGTTTGCTGATCAGAACATTTCCTGCAGTGTCTGTTTTTGCCGGAAGATTATTTTTTTGTGCAAACTCGAGTAGGAAATTTCTTATTTTTTCCTCTTTCTCCGATGGACGGGGTACCTGGCATATATCTTCAAAATAATTGAAAAGAGGTTGTGGCCAAAGATGTTTAAGTTTTCTCATTTATTAAATTCTTTTAAATAAAGATTACTGTCCCCATAGCTCAGAAAACGAAATCCCCGAGACAGGGCGAAGTTATAAATTTGTTTCCAATGGTCTCCTGTAAAGGCACTTATCAGCAGTAGTAATGTACTTTTTGGAAGATGAAAATTAGTTATTATTCCTTTTGTCAGTTTGAATTCATATCCCGGAACTATAATAATATCAGTTGAAAAATGCAATATATCCTGTCCGGTTTTATCCAGATATAACAGAATATTTTCAAGAGATTTTTTTACATCCGCAGCAAGGTTTGTTTCATAAGGTTCCCATTGCGATACATGCAGGTTTTTTGACCTGTGCAGTTTTGTTTCAGGATGCAATCCCAACCAGTACAGGCTTTCGATTGAACGTACTGATGTTGTTCCTACTGCAATGATCTTATTATAATTATAAAGGAGCTCTTCAATTACTTTTTTTCCTATCAACACTTTTTCAGTGTGCATTTTATGTCCGTCGATCTTTGCAGACTTTACCGGTTGAAATGTTCCTGCCCCGACATGTAAGGTTATTTCACAGAGATTAATATTTTTTCGGGGCAGTTCATCTAAGATGTTCTGTGTAAAATGTAAGCCAGCCGTAGGAGCGGCTACTGATCCGTCTAGTTTTGCATATACAGTTTGGTAATTATCTTCGTCTGAAGGTTCAGTTTCACGTTTCAGATATGGGGGAATAGGAAGTATTCCTGCCTTACTGATTATTTCTGAGAATGTAAACTCTCCGTTCCATGTAAATTCAATTATTTGTGTATTATCGTAATATGAAACTTTGCCGGCACATAAAGTTATGGCAGTGCCTTTTAACCGGAGCTTTTTCTCCAATACTCCGGATTTCCATTTTTTTGAATTTCCCACCATACATTTCCATACGGTTCTTCCCTGAGCTGTAAAGGCTTGCTGATGCTCTTCCGGCTCCACCGGATCGAGACAAAATAATTCAATTGTTGCTCCTGATGGTTTTTTAAAAAGTATTCTTGCATGGATTACTTTTGTGTTGTTAAAAACCATAAGTGAGTTTTCGGGAAGATATCCGGTTATGTTGTTGAAATTATCTTCCTCTATGATCCCTTGTCGCCAGATGAGAAGTTTTGACTGGCCGCGGTTTACAACCGGGAATTTGGCTATACTCTCTTCAGGAAGATCATAATTAAAATTTTGTATTTCAATATTTTTATAGTCTGACAATGTCCGTTTATTTATAAGAGTGCAAAATTAATTTAAAAAATGAATCCGCGGAATATGTTATTTTTGCAAAAAAATAATTGAAATGATAAAAATTGGCGATAAGGTAAAGTTTCTTAATGATATTGGAGGAGGAGTAGTTACAGGATTTACAGGTAATAATACTGCCATTGTTGAGAATCAGGACGGATTTGATATACCATATCCTGTTTCTATGCTAATTAATGTTGATGATCCTTCACTGAACCGTCCTGTAGCAAAGGGTGACAGGAATAATGACATTGAAGTATCAAAACCGGTAATTAAGAAAAAAGTTTCCAGGACTATATTAAAAGGTAAAGATGCCCCTGATTTTTATTTTTGTTTTGTTCCGTCAGATTCAAAAAATCCCCTGGCTGCCGATATTGAATTATTTTTTGTGAACGACAGTAATTACAATATCCTGTTAAGATATGCCCATCAGAAGGATGGATTATTTCATACCCGTTATTATGGAAAAGTTCTGCCTAACTCAAAAAAATTACTTGAACCGATAGGTATAAATGATCTGGGGGAATTACCGGATTATTTTTTTCAGGTTATATTTTTTATGGATCAGGAGGTACAGTTCCTGACTCCAATCAGTAAAATGATTAAGGTTTCACCTATAAAATTTTATAAGGAGAAAAGTTACCAGGCAGTATCGTTTTTTAACAGAAATGCGATGGTTTTTAAGGTGAGTAATAATATACTTGATAATGAGTTGGATAAGATCAGTGATGATGAATTCAGGAAGATAGTCAGGAATAAGGAGAAGAAGGAGGATGTAGTTATGCCCCCTGTTGTTAAGGTTCCTGACATCATTGAAATTGACCTTCATGTTAATGAACTTATAGATAACAGTTCCGGCCTCAGTAATAAAGAGATACTTGATATTCAAAAGGAAAAGGTAGAGAGGGAAATGAAATCTGCCATAAAATCAGGTGCAAAGAGAATAGTATTTATTCATGGAGTGGGGCAGGGAGTATTAAAACTTGAGATAGCTAAATTGTTAAAGGGGAAATTTTCCAAATATTCATTTCATGATGCCTCTTTTAAGGAATATGGCTTTGGGGCTACGATGGTCATATTGAGGAAAGGATAATAATTTATTATCTTTGCAGTGGCAGGCTTCTTTATCGCTCTTTAGAAATAAGGAGAGGAAAGTCCGGGCAACGCAGGGCGCCGTGCTTCCTAACAGGAAGATCTCCGTAAGGGGATATAAGCGTAACAGAAAATAACCACCCTGTTTCGGCTTTTGCTGTTACAGGGTACGGGTGAAAAGGCGGGGTAAAAGCCCACCGGTGTTTGTGGTAACACAGACAGCCGTACGCCTCACGGGTTGCAAAGCCAAATATATCCTGATTAATATCGCTGTAGTGGTATAACGAGATTGCCCGTTTCGTTTCCGGGGGGCACACCGGAAGTCAGGAGGGGTAGGCTGCAGGATCAAAGCAGTGATGTTTTGACCAGACAGATGATAAAGGTTCCTGATAATATCGGGATTACAGAACCCGGCTTACAAGCCTGCCAATTTTTTATCATTGTTTTTGTACCATTCAACAAATTTCCTGATCCCGGTCTCCAACGGAGTATCAGGAGAATAACCGAAATCCCTGTTCAGGCCTCTTACATCTGCAAAGGTTTTATAAACATCTCCGGGCTGCATCGGATGATACTCCTTTATAGCTTTTTTGCCAAGTTCCTTTTCCAGTATTTCAATAAAATCAATTAATCTGACCGGTGATGAATTACCTATATTATATATTTTATAGGGTACCTTCTTGCTTTTGATCTCAGTAACTCTCTTTTGCAGAGGGGAAAAGTTAATTACTTTTACAACTCCCTCTGTTATATCATCAATATAAGTAAAATCACGGTAGAGGTCTCCATTGTTAAAAACCTTTATCGGACTTCCATCCAATATTGCGCGGGTGAAAAGGAAATATGCCATATCAGGCCTGCCCCAGGGTCCGTAAACAGTAAAAAAACGTAATCCTGTACATGGTATCTGGTAAAGATGACTATATGTGTATGCCATCAGTTCATTACTTTTTTTTGTAGCAGCATAGAGGCTTACCGGATTGTCGACGCGGTCACTTGTGGCTAATGGCATTTTTTTATTATTCCCGTAGACACTTGATGAACTTGCATATACCAGATGTTTTATCCCATAATGCCTGCAGGATTCAAGTATGTTAAAAAAGCCTGAAATATTACTGTTTATATATGCCCGCGGATTCTCAATGCTGTACCGGACCCCGGCCTGCGCAGCAAGATTACAGACAATATCAAATTTTTCTGTTTCAAAAAGGTTATTAAGCAACATGTGATCTTCCAGGTTCATTCTAATAAAAGAATATTTTGGATTTTTATCACTTATAACTTTGTTGTTCCAGTCGTTTTTTCTGATATAAATACCAGCCTCTTCTAATCTTGAAAATTTTAGTTCTGCAGGATAATAGTCATTAATGTTATCCAGTCCAACAACTTCAGCGCCTGTTTGCAAAAGCTTATTAACTACGTGAAATCCGATAAATCCTGCAGAACCTGTTACCAGTACCTTCATTTGTTTAATTATTTTAGGGGAAAAATTTTATTTTTTTCAAGATAATGAACAATTCGGTCAAGGTTTAGTTCATTTTCTTCAGGTTTAAATATAAGGCAAGCATTGTCAGGGACTTCATATTCCAGGTCAACACCGGGAAGATTATCTATTTCTCCTCTTTCAGCCTTTTCATATAATTCCGGTTTATTGTTTCTGCAATAGTCAAGGGATGCATCCATGTAGAACATGTGAAATCTCTCCTTTCCGATTATTTCTGCAATTTGTTCCCTAACTGAATTATTTCGTGAGATGAAAGAGCAGATAGCTATAATACCATGATCGTTAAGTATTTTGGCAATATGGCCAACTCTTCTCAGGTTCTCGGCACGGTCAGCCGGTGAATAATCGAGCTCCCTGTTCAATCCTGACCTGACTGAACTGCCATCGAGGAGTACGGCAACCGCATTCTTTTCGAACAATTTCTTTTCCAGACTAAAAGCCAGTTCATTTTTACCTGATCCGTGCAATCCTGTGAACCAGATAGTAACCCCTTTTTGATTTAATTTTTCCTGTCGGTTTTCCAATGAAATCAGTGATTTTCCTTTTCTGATTTTCTCTCTGTCCAGATCAGTGATCCTTGAGGGAAGGTTTTTACTTTCCAGTTTATCGAGTATCATCCCCACAGCTACAGTGTTGTTAGTAACGGGATTTATCAGGACAAAAGACCCTGTGTTTTTATTTTTTTTATATGGATCAAAAAAGATTGGTTTTGCAGATGTCAGCACTACCCGTCCAATTTCATTGAGGTTTAATCTGTCTACCTCACTTTTCTGAAGTGTGTTAACATCTATTTTATAATTAATTTTATCTATTTGTGCCCTGACAGTATTGGTTGTATGTTTAAGGAAAAAATGGGTTGAGGGGTCCATTGGTTCTTCATCCATCCACACCAGCATTGCTTCAAAGTGTCTGTTAATACGGGGAATATTATCCGGGTGCACAAGCATCTCGCCCCTTGAAATGTCTATTTCGTCTTCAAGTTCAACAGTAATGGACTGAGGAGGAAAAGCAAGGTCAAGGCTGGTGTCGTATGTTACTATATTTTTTACTTTGGAGATTTTTCGTGAAGGGAGAGTGATTACAGCATCTCCTGTTTTCAGAATACCTGAGGCAACATTACCTGCAAAACCGCGGAAATTAAGGTCGGGTCTTATTACATATTGTACAGGGAATCTAAAGTCCTCATAATTACGGTCGCTGCTTACATGAACATTTTCCAGGAATTCCAGCATACTCTCTCCATGATACCAGGGTGTGTTTTTTGAAATATCAACTATGTTATCTCCTTTTAGTGCAGAGAGGGGAATAAAATTCAGATCAGGAATATCCAGTCTTGTTACAAATGACCTGTAGTCAGAGCAGATATCATCGAAAACCTGTTGGCTGTAATCAACAAGGTCCATTTTATTAACAGCAAGTAAAATATGTTTTATTCCAAGTAATGCGACCAGGAAAGTATGCCTCCTGGTTTGTGTAATAACACCTTTTGTTGCGTCAATCAGTATTATTGCCAGGTTGGCAGTTGACCCGCCTGTGATCATGTTCCTGGTATACTGTTCATGGCCGGGGGTATCGGCAATAATGAACTTTCTTTTTGAAGTGGAAAAATACCGGTATGCCACATCTATTGTTATTCCTTGTTCGCGTTCTGCTTTCAGACCATCAAGTAA
The DNA here is from genome assembly GCA_964545315.1 of uncultured Prolixibacteraceae bacterium. Taxonomy (GTDB): domain Bacteria; phylum Bacteroidota; class Bacteroidia; order Bacteroidales; family Prolixibacteraceae; genus JAAYJR01. The sequence continues at coordinate 68,512 of CAZJGI010000007.1, read as the reverse complement.
TAAAGCATAATCAATATTTTCACCGGCATGTCCCAGCCTTTTGCTGTCGCGTTCCAGCGCTGAAAGCTGATCTTCATACAGCATCTTGCTGTCATACATCAGTCTGCCAATCAGGGTCGATTTTCCATCATCAACCGACCCAGCAGTGAGAAGCCTGAGTAAGTCTTTTTTTTGGTCCTGGTCGAGGAACTCTTTAATATCGACGTTTTGAGTTGTCATCTTAATTCTTAATTAATTGTACAGATATCCCGGGCATATCAAAAGTATCCTTCTCGTTTCTTTTGTTCCATACTTCCCTCCTGATCAAAGTCTATTACCCGTGTTGTTCTTTCAGACTTAGTTACTGTCATCATCTCCTCCACTATTTTTTCAATTGTGTCGGCATCTGATTCAACTGCTCCGGTAAGAGGGTAACAGCCGAGGGTACGAAAACGCACTTTTTTCATTTGAGCCTTTGCGGCCATTTCTTCCGGCATGCGGTTATCATCAACAAGAATGAAATTACCGTCGACATCAACAACGGGCCTTTCTTTTGCAAAATAAAGTGGTACGATAGGAATATTTTCCAGTCTGATATACTGCCAGATATCCAGTTCAGTCCAGTTACTTAAAGGGAAAACCCTTATAGACTCGCCTTTATGTACTCTCGCGTTGTAAATATTCCAGAGTTCAGGCCGTTGATTCTTAGGGTCCCATTGGTGAAACCTGTCGCGAAATGAGAAGATACGTTCTTTTGCCCTTGATTTTTCTTCATCACGTCGTGCTCCCCCAAATGCAGCATCAAATTTGTATTTATTTAACCCTTCAAGCAAAGCCTGGGTTTTCATAACGTCAGTATGAACTTTGCTGCCATGGCTGAAAGGTCCAATCCCACTTTCATAACCTTGCTTATTAAAATGTACAATTAGGTTCCAGCCCTTCTCCCTGGCATAAGTATCACGGAATTCTATCATTTCGCGGAATTTCCATTTTGAGTCTATATGCATAAGAGGAAATGGTACTTTCCCCGGGTAAAATGCTTTTTCGGCAAGCCGCACCATAACAGATGAATCTTTGCCGATTGAGTAAAGCATTACCGGATTTTCAAATTCGGCTGCTACTTCTCTTATTACATGAATAGCCTCAGCTTCAAGCTCTTTCAGGTTAGTTAAACTGTATTCCTTCATATTATTATTCATTGATTTCCCTCATTTAAGCTTGAAAGTTGTTCGTAATCTTCCAGCTGATTAAATGAATATTGGAAATTCATTGGAATTATATCATTATATTCTTCAACTTTTGCATCTGACATACATGCATCAATAATCCGCCTGCCGGTTTTGTAGAGATCTTTATGTAAGAATTTTTCCAGCTCTTTTTTAAAGAAATTCTCTAAAATTTTTGCACCGGCATCATATCCTTCTGTCCCCACATCCACCTGGGTATATACCTTTAGGAATCTGGTAGGTATTTTAGAGCTTTCGATGGTAAGATAGTTCAGCTCATATCCCAGAAGGCTGCACCTCGCAGGTTGGTACTGATCTCTTCTTAACCGTGCAATACCTCGTCTGGTAAGATACTCACGCATTAACAGCTGGGGTTTAAATCCTACCTGCCACGCACCAATATTTTGGTTTGGTACGAGTGTGAAAGTTGTTCGTGGGGTTTTAACGATCTGGTCAAGTAACAGGTTTGCATGAGTTACATGTTTCCCTGTTGCAAACGGCCAGTAAGATCCCACACCCTCACTCTCCATTCCTCCGGAACTTATTATACTGGGGTTGTTATATCCTCTTGGTGAAACCAGGCGCCATAGCCAGGCCAGGGCAGGAGGAAGAACATGGAACAGGCCTGCAATACCATATGATGGATGTTCTCTGGTGCAACAGGGTGTTCTTAAGCCAAAACTTCTTATATCTATCGAAACCGGATTATTGATAATATTTTTTACAATATCGCGGGGAAGAATGACCCTTGGATTAGGGCAGGGTTTCCCGGGTTCATCCTGGATATGGTCCCATATTAGTGCAGTAGAATCAGGTACAGTGTCAATATTCAGGAAAAGTAAAGATTTACCGGGTTTTATTGTTGCCTTTTCCAAATGAGGATCACTGCCGTATTCTGTTACACTGTCAACTCTTACGAACCAGGCATTTTCAGCATCAATTACCTCAAGCTTGCCATTCTCTCTTTGTATTGACGGATGACACAAGGCCATATCATCAGCTACAGAATAGAATGAACAGAATCTTGGTATACTAATAAATCTTTGTTCCTGGGTGACGGAGTTAGTTCCTATCAAAACACGGCCATCCACTTCTCTTACGATATTCTGGTGCATTTCACTTTTTCCGCCTCCGCTTGCACCTTCGTGCATAAAGGTCTGCACATTATCATAGGGACTTACCGATTGCACTACTGAGCAGTGGGCAGTTACCCACCCTTCCCGCTCACCCTGTGTCAGCAAAACACCGTAAAGGCCTTTTTTTGCACTTGGCCCCGGGTAAAGATTATAGGAATAAAGTTCGTGCATATTTTCGGAACGATTGTGCACTACTATTTGTTTGCCATTAAAGTGTGTATGTCTGAACACAGGAGCAACAAATATTACTGATTTAACCGGGGGGTAATTTTCAAGATCAGCAATGGGGATAATTTGTTGTAACATTGACAGCCCCATTGAAAAAAAAGCAGCATTGGCAGGCGCTATTGCAATACCTGTTGAACCGATTTTTTCCCTGCCTGCAAAATAGAAAAAACATGCCAGATCCTGATCTTTTAGCCAGTCAAATGTCTCTGACTGAAGAGAGGTGAAGTCATAACCATATCTGTCTTTGAACCGCTGTTTGTCTGTCGGCAGATCATCAGCAATTACCATAGTGTCGGGATCTCGCCGGCGCATATAAGGCTCAGGATAGTTTGCTGATATGCCGTTTTTTACCCTGTGTACAATTGCCTCCGTATACTCACCTTTCCCCGGTATGAGATATTTGACCTCAAAACTGTTGTTCCCTTTACCTCCTGTTGATGCATCGGCCAGCTCATCTGTTGTATCATACAGAGTAAGGCTTTTACACTCTTGCATAACAGCTTTGACATTGACAGGAAGATTAACTTTCATCTCTTCCAGAATACTAAGTACGTTGTCCTTTATCATCTTTTTGTTTTTAAAAGATTATCATTTTAGAAACTCCAAAATACAGGGATTAATAACATTGAAATTATAAAAGCGAGAAGATTCATAGGTAATCCGATTTTAACATAGTCAATGAATTTATAATTCCCGATTGCCTGTACTATTAAATTTGTCTGATATCCGATTGGGGTTGAAAAGCTGGCGGATGCAGCCACAGTTATAGCTACAAAAAAGGGTTTTGGATCGATATTTAACTGCTGGGCTGCAGCCAGGGCTATTGGGAACACCAGCGCTGCAGCAGCATTATTGGTAATTATTTCTGTGAAGATTGTTGTTATCAGATAGATTGCAGCCATAACACCGACCGGGCCGAAATTACGGGCAAAACCTATAGTTGTACGGGCAAGGGACTCAGCTGCCCCCGAATTCTGCATAGCCTTACTTATTGCAAAAGCACAGGCTATTGTAATGAGAACATCCCAGCTGACAGCTTTTGTGTAATTCTGATGAGGCAAAATTTTCAACCATATTAAGAAAATTACAGCAAGGGCTGAAAAGAAAAACATGTCGAAGGTAATTCCTGATGGAGAATGAAAATATTGACCTATAGTGCCTCCGATTATCATAAGCAGCAAAATAATGAATGCAAGCCATTTTTTCCAAAAGGTGCCGGTTGTACGGTAATCACGTATATAGGAGGTAAGATAAAATATTTTAGAGTCCCCCCATGTCTGGATAAATTTGTCTGTTGTAAGAAGAACAAGGTTGTCTCCCGCTTTAAGTTTTAAATTGTTCAGATTTGATGTTAAACGTTCCCCGTTTCTGTGAACTGCCAGGACTACAGCCTGGTAGTGATCAAAAAAATTGAATTCAGGTATGGTCTTCCCTATGCCCGGGAATCGGGGGGAGATGACAGCTTCATATTGTTTAAGCTTGCTTCTGGGGATATCTTTGACCAGATCAATTCCGTTCAGACTTATATTGTCATTAGCTAAAATGTAGTTTAGCCTGTCTGATTTTCCTGCCAGCAGTAACTTGTCACCTTTATATAGTGTGTGAGTTCCTTTTTTTGCATCTATAATCTTTCCATCTCTTTCTATAATCCTTACAGTAAGTTTTTTCAGTTCTTTTAAACGTCCGTGAGTCAGGGTGCTGCCTGTCAGATTACTGTTTTCCGTAATCGTAACATCATAGTAATAATCTTTTGAACCTCCTGTGTTTTTGTTTTTTAATAATATCCTTTTCCCCGGTAATAATTTATTTCCGAAAATGGCAAGATATAATGTGCCGCCTATTGTAAGAAAAACTCCAATTTTTCCCAATTCAAACATACTGAAACCATTATAACCATTTTCCAGGATTAATCCGTGTACTACCAGGTTGGTTGACGTACCAATGAGGGTACAAACACCACCAAAGATTGTAGCATAGGAAAGAGGTATAAGAAATTTTTTTGGTGACATGTTTAGTTTTTCTGCCCATTTTTTTACAATTGGTGCAAAAATAATAACCACAGGTGTATTGTTAAGAAACGCTGATAAAACAGAAACAGGTAAAATAATACGGGGAATGAGGAAGGCCAGTTTGCCTCTTCTTCCGGGAAGATAGGTTTGGGCAACGCGGTTAAGTACGCCTGACTTACGAATTCCTTCACTAACCAGGAATAAAAGGCCGACAGTGATCATGCCTTTGTTTGAGAATCCATCAAGCATCTCTTTGTTGGATATAATTCCTGTAATCATTAATATTACGGAAGCTGAAAACAGTACCAGCCCCGGCCGCATTAATTCCCTGGACAGGACGAAGATGATCAATATGATCAATCCAACGACGATATATCCCTCACCGGTCATCTGAATAAGTATGGTTTACAGACATTTTTCAATTTTTGGGCTTATGCTGTTAGTTCGATTCAAAACTAAAGATAAAAATGCATTCTTCAAAAAGTGATATGGAAAATTGCTTAAACTGTTAAATTAGTAACATAAATTCGTATATTAACCATAGTATCACCAATTTCACCCGGGAAACAGTAGTTTTGATTTATTTGATAAGTGATTGCATCTGGCATGAAATAACATTAGCTTACAACTCTTAAATAACCTTCTCCTTCCCTGAATGGCAGAGAAAAGGTTATCGTTGTGCCTTTTCCAGGTCTGGTGTCCATAATTAGTTCTCCTCCAAGTAATTTTATAAAATGTTTTGCTATCGGAAGTCCTATGCCGGAACCTGATGTCATGTCATTGATCTCATTTTTGACTCTGTAGAAACGGCTGAAAATATTATCTGTCTCTTCTTTTTCAATTCCAATTCCTGTATCTGAGATTATGAATTTTACCTGTTCATTTCTTTCCATTTCATAGCTGATCCATATTTCCCCTTTCAATGTATATTTTACTGCGTTATCTACAAGTATTTCAAGAATTTCTTTCAGCATCTGGCTGTCAGTAACAAAGCCAAATGCAGGATTTGGCACATCAAGGTGCATATTTATTTTAACCGGCCTTGAATCAGGTATCAGAGGTCTGTAGTGATTGTATATACCCTTGATTAATGAATTAACTTCACAAAATTTCATGGAAACTTCTACTGTTTCCGTTTCAATTTTGGATAAATGAATTGTATTGTTTATCATATTAAGGAGCTGTGTGCCGTTTTGCGTAATGGCATCAGCAAGTTCAGCCTTTTCTGAACTTTTAAGCTTCCCTTCAGTAAGCATCCTTGTAAAATTGGTTATTATATTTAAGGGCGTCCTTATTTCATGTGAAAGATTTGTCAGGAATATTGACTTTAACCTGTCGCTTTCTTCTGCTTTTTTCTTTGCTTTCTCAAGACTGAATTCAGCATTCTTGCGTCTTGTAATATCACGTGCAATTGATATCACAGACCTTGCATTCAGTTTTGCAAGTCTCATTTCAAAAAGATAGGTGCCGTTTGGTGTTTTTAACGAATACTCAATAGTCTCTATAGAATTGTTTTTCAGACAGTTTTGAATGCATTGATAAATTTTATCAGCCATATTTTCAGGAAAACCGACATCAAAAATTGTACTGCCCACAATATTTGCATCTTCTATCTTAAAAAGGTCACTTTCTTTAATAACAAAATCTTCATATGTGCCATCCTTGTCAATGACAAAAAATATGTCAGGAATAGCTTCAAGCAATACTTTATACCTTTTTTTACTAATTTCAAGTTCAGCTAATTTTTTCTTGATTTTTGTAATATCTTCCAGAATAATATAAAAGGTTTCGTTATTTGGGTGGAGGGAATGTATTTTATACCATTTGTCAAACTTTTTTACCTGGAATTCGTGCGATTTTTTATGTTCGTAATAAAGTATCTTATAAAGATCTATGTTTTCCTGAAATACAAGTTCGAAAATAAAATTTGCATCCTGACTTGTTATTTCGTAATTGTTTATTTTAAATGCAGATTCAAAAGCGTTATTCACTTTTTCAACATGTAAATTAACCATATTACCATATTCATCATTTATGGCTTTTATTTCAACTATAGGAAACGGTGAAGTTCTTACTACTTCTGAAATGCTCCTGTTTAAGGTTACAAGTTTTTCTGACAAAGAGTCAGTGATTTTTCTATACTTATTTCTTAAAAAAAAGAGAGTGGAAAAAAGTATGATAAATAAGAATAAAGGGTGTATTAATAATGGTCTGCCCGAAGTGAATGAGTCTGCCAGACTTTCTGTTTTGTTAACCTGAAAGATCAGTATTCCCAATGAAATGAAAAAATAGAAAATGACTTTCCCGTCCGATCTGTAAAAAAATAAAAGAATAAAAGCTCCTGATAACAACCACAATGCCGACTGATATAAAGTCTCATTAACAGGGGGATGTGATGAGAAGTCCGAGATATTATAAGCATAAACAAAAACCGGAAGGGAAAATAGTGCGTATAATACTCCGTTCATTTTAGCGTTAATAATAAATATTAATGCCATTGCTGACGCTAATACCAGGCTTGCATCGCAATAGAAACATGAAGAGCTGTTATTCGCCAGGGTTATTACAAAATTTATAATGGTTGTGAGCAGAACCAGTAATGCTGCCACAAACATTTGGAAAAGCTTATTTTTTTCAGGTTGAGACATGCTTTTCCAAAATTTTTCCGAAATTATGTCGTAGATTGTATTTATCAAAAACGGCTTTTATATTTTAATTTGTAAATCTATCAAATTCTGAAATTACAAAACAAAATTGACAATTAAATATTTTTATTCTAAATTATACCTGATATTTGAACTGTAAGCTGTTAATAACATATAAAAGAAATTTCCGGGATTTTATTTTTATGTGACTTGGTAATATTATTTTTGAATAAAAACAGGACAGAGATGCAAAAAAAGAAAATAAGTCACAGGATAGTTAGAATACTTGTCAATAAATATTTTATTGCGAGTATATTATTTTTAGCCTGGATACTTTTTTTCGACGAGAACAGCATAATAACCCATCAAACGAATAAAAGCCGTCTGAAAGAGCTTCAAAAACAGAAGGAATACTATATCGAACGTATTGATTCGGATAATAAAAAGTTAGAAGATCTGCAATCCGGTATGAAACAACTTGAGAAGTTTGCCAGAGAGCAGTATTATATGTCTAAACCCGATGAAGATGTGTTTATTATAGTTGAAGAAGACTGACACATTTTTCATTTAAAAAAATCGCATAATTTTTGTAGTATGATTTTTAAACTATTTGAAGAGTAGTTGAAATTTAGTATATTGCTCTTGAGTTATGAAAGACAATTTAGACATATTCAGGATCCGTACAAACAATATATCCCCGCAAAAAGGGCGTGTATTGATCGCAGAACCTTTCTTGCCCGGTAATTATTTTAACAGATCGGTGATTTTACTTGTAGCTTATAGTGCAAAGGGAGCAGTAGGCTTCATCTTAAATAAAAAGGTAGATTTGGGTATACAGGATATAATACCGGGATTTCCGGATTTTGAAGGAGATGTTTATTTGGGAGGCCCGGTGTCTACAGACTCAGTTTATTATATTCATAAACTTGGGGAAAAAATCCCTGGCAGTATTCATGTTTTGGGCAATATATACTGGGGTGGGGATTTTGAGGTGCTCAAACAACTGATAAGAACTGACTTAATTGCACCGGGAGAATTAAGATTCTTCGTAGGTTATTCAGGATGGGAAGCAGGACAACTTGAACGGGAAATAAAAGAAGATTCCTGGCTGGTTAATGATGTTGATGAAGAGACTGTTATGCGTGAACTCCACGAAGCTTCATGGAATGATTTTGTAAAAAAAGCCGGAAGCCAATATTCAATATGGGAAAATTTTCCTGAAAATCCTGCTATGAATTAGTGTGCCTTTTGTTCGAGGAGTTCGTTTAATTGTTTATGGATAATATTCGAATATTCGTGTAAATATCTTTTATTGTCTATACCCATAACCCAACGTATTCCTATATTTTCGCCCGCAAGAAAAATTTCATCCATCTGATAGAGGTCTTCTTCTTTAATTTTATCCTCTTCAACAATTATTTTACCAGTTGAGCATACAATTCCTTTAATAAGATTGCGAAATGTGTCTTCATAACAACCGGTTGACAATGAAGGAGTTATTACCTTATTGCCTTTTATTAAAAAAATATTTCCATAGGCACATTCACATAACATTCCTTTATTATTCATAATAAGGGTATTGTCATAATTTGTCCCTTTAAGGTTGAATAATGATGCATCCCACAGGATTTTATTATAGAATATATAGCGGTTAAGGTTGTTTTGAGAAGTTTTTTTTAAATCAGAGACAATGATAAGAGATCCTCTTTCGGGAAATGGTAAAGCCTGGTCTTTTGATGGGATACATGTGGCTAAAGTATGGGTTATGTTCCCGTCTGAAATCATTTTGAAGCGAATTATCCCTGATTTATAATATCTGTTTTTATTTAACATTCTCTTTGTTATACGTAATAGTTCATTGGCATTCTTTAAGCACCCGGGGACAGGCAGTTTGAGAATTTCAGCCTGAACGGCAAGCAGTTCCATATTTTGATTAAAAAGTGGGATACCACCAAATCCGAACCATATATTTTGTGTTAAGTGGAATGAATTATCAATAAATAATTCATGAAGGTTAACCTGTTCAAATTCAACTATTTTTCCGTTAAAAAACAGAAACTTCATAATATCAAATAAATGAAAATAATTGATCTGTGAAATGTTTAAACATCCCGGGTTGAAGCAATACCGGGAAAAAGAAACCAAAGACAGCTCCCAGAAAGTGGGCATCATGAGCTACATTATCTGACTCTTTTTTACTCATCAGGTAAGAGTAAAAGAGATATCCGGCCCCAAATAGAATTCCCGGTATAGGTATTATTGCGAATAAATATAGTTTCTCCCAAGGATTAAGGAATATAAAAGTGAACAATACTGCAGATACCGCACCTGAAGCCCCTACAGCATTATAGTAATAGTTATTCTGATGTTTGATAAGGCCCCATATATTTGAAACCAGGATCCCGCCAAAATAGAGTAAAATAAAATAGATCACGGCCCTGCTATGAAAAAAATATGAAAAATAATTCTCAACCGGCCTGCCGAAGAAATATAATACCAGCATATTAACTATAAGGTGTGTCCAGCTTACATGAATAAAAGCATGGGATATTAATCTGTGATATTGTTTTTGATGAATTATTTGAGCAGCATTGAATTGCAGCTTATCCATAAGCTTGTCATCCTGAAATGTTAAAAATGAAACCAGAAAAGTAATGCCAATAATTATGAATGTAACCATTAATGTAAAATTTTAAAAATCATTTCCTTTTGTAACTCTGACGTGTCAACCATTGTTGATACACCAACCCCTTTGCTTTTCAGATCATACTCGCGCAATATACCTATTATTTGAATAAGTTTGGAGGTCGTGTAATTTTTCGAAGCTGATATGAGTTTTTTTATGTAAAAGGGATGGCCTCCAATTTCTTTGACTACTGAAGCCTCTGATTTATCATTCAAATAGTGTATTGTCAATAGTTTCGAGTAGAATCCGAACAGAACTGATGTAGTAACCTGCATCGGATGTAATTGTTGATTAGAGCCAAAATATTTTATGATCTGATTAGCTTTAAATACATTCCTTACAGCAAGGGCATCCTGTAATTCAAGGGTATTGAAATCTTTGCTCAATCCAATATTTTTTTCTATATGCTCAGGAGTTATATGTGTTGTTTCTTTTACGGCAATTAGCAGTTTATTAAGTTCATTTGATATTTTACTGAGTTCCGTTCCCAGATAGGCAGTTAGAATCTGGCATGCCTGGGGCGATATGGTGTATTTATATTGTTTCAGATAGTGTTCTATCCATGATGGTATCTGAGTATCATACAGTTTTTTTGTTGCGAGTACAACTCCCTTTGAGTTGACAGCTTTATAAAATTTAGTTCGTTTATCAAGAGTTTTGTATTTATAATTAATAACCAGTATCGTAGATGGCATGGGTTTAAGGGCGTATGGAGTCAATTCTTCAATTTTTTTAAGACTTTGTGCCTCCTTTATAATTACAACTTGTTTATCAGACATCATAGGATACCTGTATGCTGTCTCTTTAATTGTAATTTCGTCTGTATCCTTACCATAGAAAATAATTTGGTTAAAGCTTCTTTCTTCTTCTTTCAATACATTTTTTTCGATATAATCTGAGATCATATCGATATAATAAGGTTCCTCTCCATGCAATAAATAGATGGGGTGATAAACTTTTTTTTTCAGGTTCTGAATGATGGTTTCATATTCCATTTTAAAATCGTAAATGTTTTACTGATATCCCGTTATTTTTGATTTCAAGCATAGCATCAATTCCTGTTTTTAGATGAATATCAACAAATTCCATAGATACAAGTTTATCACTGTCAGCAGTCTTTACACCTGTTGATATCATGGGTTGGTCTGATACGAGCAGGAGGGCTCCTGTTGGTATTTTATTTGCGAAGCCGACAGTGAAAAGTGTAGCTGTTTCCATATCTATAGCAATTGCCCTTGTTTTTTTCAGGTATTTTTTAAACTTATCATCAAACTCCCAGACTCTCCTGTTTGTAGTGTATACTACTCCTGTCCAGTAATCCTGCCCATTATCACGGAGAATGTGCGATACTGCCCGTTGAATATTAAATGCAGGCAGTGCGGGTACTTCGGGTGGCAAATAATCGATAGAGGTACCCTCATTCCGGATGGCAGCAATAGGAAGAATAAAATCACCTACATCATTTTTCGTTTTTAAGCCTCCGCATTTTCCAAGGAACAGTACACCTTTAGGATGCACTGCACTTAATAAATCCATTATTGTTGCAGCATTAGGGCTGCCCATTCCAAAGTTTATAATTGAAATACCATTTGCAGTTGCACTCTGCATATTCTTATCAATGCCTTCAACAGGAACATTAAAATATATAGCAAATTTATCTACGTAATTATTGAAGTTTGTAAGTAAAATATATTCACCGAATTCTTCAAGCTCTTTCCCCGTGTACCGGGGAAGCCAGTTCTCTACTATATCTTTTTTTGTTTTCATTTTACTCTGCTAAATTAACTATTTTTAAAGGTATCATATAGCATGTCACGATACCAATACTGAAAATACGAATATGTTTTTATCAAAATATTCATTTCAATCATTTAAAATTGAATAGAATGATTTAATTTGTTACCAAATAGTATCCAGGCAAAAGTACATTTTTCCTGGTGGTCATACAATAAAAGTTTTAAAGTAAAAGAAGCATATATAATCTAAAATGCAAAAGTTGAATCTGCCGGATTATAAATTCAGAATTAAAACAGAGGCTAAAGGGAATTATATTTATGACTCTGTACGAAGGAGGTTTGTATCACTAACACCCGAGGAATGGGTCAGACAAAATTTTATAAGATATTTGGCTGAAGAAAAAAAATATCCCCTTTCCCTAATGTCAGTAGAACGTCAAATGTTGATAAATGACAAAATATTCCGCTTCGACCTCCTTATATACAATAAACAGGGAGATCCCCTTCTTATGGCAGAATTTAAAGCTCCCGGAGTTAATATTTCACAGACCGTATTTGACCAGGTTGTTAGATACAATATGGCCTTTAAAGTTAAGAGGGTTCTGGTTTCCAACGGGATACAACATTATATCTGTCATATAGATTACGAAACAAATAGTTACTCCTTTTTGAAGGAAATCCCATTTTATTGATAACAGGGCTGTTAATTGTTTAAAATCAAAACCTGTTATTAAAAAAGGATTTTCTGATACATAATTTCATCTTTCCATCCGTTTGGTGTTTTCAACCAGTATTTCTTTATTCCAACCATTGTAAAACCTGCATTTTCAAATAATTTTATACTGGCAATATTATCTGCCACTACATTGGCAAAAAGCTGCTTAAGGCCTAATATATTTTGTACATAACGGGTCAGTGCTTCCAAAGCGTCAGAGGCAATCCCCTGTTTGCGGTCTTTCGTCTCATGTACTAATATACCAACACCTGCACGCAGGTGGTACGGATCAAAGTCGAACAAGTCAATTGCGCCAACCGGATTATTCAGTGCCCTTTCAATTATAAACCGAAGCTGTTTTGTTTCGTAAATATCCCTGAAGGAGTTTTTTATATATTCTTTTAATATATATTTAGAAAATGGGGTACGGGTATTACTTATTTCCCATATTTCAGGATTATTTTCCCACTGGTAAAGGATATCAATATCCTCAGGTTCCAAAGGACGAAGTGTTACTTGATTGAACTGCAGTTGATTATTCATTTATACAAATATTTATCAGGGATACTGTCATAATTTGTTTTGCATAATTATCTGTCAATATTTTGCCATCCATAAAATAGAATTTCAGCATCAGTAATTATACTATAGTCTCTGGCATACAATATGTTGAGCCTGTTTTTTGCCGGTGGGTCCAGCGATTCATATCTGAACATGTCGGCTGGCGTAAGTATTCCCGGTTTTATCAATGGCAGATTATTTTTGTCCTCAGTAAAATCAGTATAACCCACTAATGATTTTTTACCGGTTATAATACTGAAGATATTTTTTATGAACTGAGTTTTATTTTTATAAAACCATATTATTACCGGGGATACTATCAGGATAGCCAGTGAACCAGTAATGTCAAACATTCGTTTTTTTCTCAAATTGACCGCTTTGGATATTGCATTGATGTGAATTACATAAAGGTCTCCGGCAGTATGGATGGAATTACTGCCTATTATACTGATACTCTCAGGAGGGGCTATTTTAAAGTCTATATCCAGGGAGGTAAGATTGAGCATTACTTTAATGATTTCAGAAGAACTAATATTATCAGCACAAAAAATGATCTCATCAATACGGTTAATTCTGATAATTTCATTAATCTGATTTAAAGAACCTATATAATTTTCATTAAAGTCCTCATTATCAATAGCAATAAATCCTGCAAGTTCTGTTGATACTTCTGTGTGCTGCAGCAACATTTTTACCCTTTCTGCTTCGTAAGGATGTCCGGCAATTGCAATTCTTTTTGTCTTTTTTAGGCTTATAAGCTGGTTATTTGGTTTACTCCAGTAAAGGATAAGCCTGTATAATACCAGTGATATTGCTGCCCACACAGAGCCTAAAATAATAAGTGCCCTGGAAAAACGAAGGTGTTCATCAACCAGGGAGTAAACCAACAGGATGGCTACAGTACCCCATAATATCCCGCGTTCAACGAGGAACAGACTTACTTGTTTTTTATAACCTCCTGATAAAAAGATAGATACAATCCAGAAAATTATATAAACAGGCACAACGAATTGAATAAATTCAGATGGATAATATCCGGAGTAATATCTTAAATTCTCCCAAAAAGGAATTAAAAGATGAAATCCTGCATAAATTATTAAAGCATCCAGCAGCGGGAAAAGTGCATAATTCATTATCCGCCTCATAACAGCAAGCATTGCATGAACCCAGACTGCAACATTTATTAATGAAGAAAAAATTCTTGCCCTCCCTCCTGAGAAATGTTTTTTTACAAAAATGACCATTGCCATGTAAAAGACCTTAACATAGTTTAAAGATCCTTTTTTTGTGCTTTCCCCCTTATAATGAATGATTGTAGTTTCAGGAAAATAGTAATTTTTATATCCTGCTTTTACAATTCTGTATGAAAGGTCAATATCTTCACCATACATAAAAAAGCTCTCGTCTAAAAGGCCGGTTTTTTTCAGGGTAGCCTTTCTTATAACAAAAAAAGCTCCTGAAATTACGTCCACTTCAGCTGTTTTATTATCATCAAGATAAGTAAGATGGTATTTGCCGAATTTCCTTGATTTCGGGAACAAGTTTGATAATCCGAACATTTTATAAAAAGCAACCCAGGGAGTCGGGAGCCCTCTTTTTGATTCCGGGAGAAAATTTCCTTTGCCATCAATCATTTTTACACCTAATCCTCCTGCATCCGGATGAGTGTCCATAAAGTTTACTACTTTAAAAAATGTGTCCTCTTCAACTACTGTGTCAGGGTTAAGAAGTAGTATATATTTGCCTTTTGCTTTCTTAAGAGCCTGGTTGTTTGCCTTCGAGAATCCCAGATTTTTGTTGTTTTCAATAAGGAAAATTTGAGGAAATTTATCCCTGACAAGTTGTGTAGATCCATCGACAGAATTATTATCAACTACAAATATTTCGACCTTCAGGTTTTTGGATGCTTCCAACACTGAGTAGAGGCATTGCTCCAGAAAATGCTTAACATTGTAATTGACAATTATTACTGAAAGTTCCATCTCTGCTGATTAATGATAAGGTTGCGAATTTATCTTATTCATTATAAAAATATAAATTTTAGATTAAATGATTTAATTAATTATTTTGACGAGGTGTCCTCGTACAGCACTCTGTTGAGAAGTGACCGGCCTAATGTTACTTCATCGGTATATTCAAGGTCGTCGCCTATAGCTATTCCCCGGGAAAGGGTTGTAATCTTTAAGGGTTTTTCCTTAATTTTTCTGTAGATATAAAAATTTGTTGTATCCCCCTCCATTGTTGTAGGAAGGGCCAGTATTACCTCTCTAATATTTTCTTTATCGCATCTTTCTATTAATGAATTAATCTCCAGCTCATTGGGACCTATTCCGTCCATAGGTGAAATCACACCTCCAAGCACATGATAAAGGCCGTTGTATTGATTCGTATTTTCAAAAAGCATTACATCCCTAATATTCTCAACGACACACACAAGGGATCTGTTTCTGTCAGGATTGGTGCATATCCGGCAGATTTCTGTATCTGAAATATTGTAGCATATTTTACATTTTTTTACATTATTTCGCAGATTAATAAGGCTTTGACTGAATGCAAGTACAGAATCCTTATCCTGTCGGAGCAGATGCAATACCAGTCTTAGCGCACTTTTCCTTCCTATTCCCGGCAGTTTGGAGAATTCGTTTACTGCATTCTCCAGTAAACCGGACGGATATTTTTCTACATTCATTTTAATATATCTTACTTCAAAAAATTAATTCAATTATTCAAGGGGAGTAAATATTTGCCGGTAAAAACAGGTCAGGTTTCTGTAACTGATTGTGCATCAACTACTGCAATTGCAGTCATATTTATTATTTCGCGAACAGTACTGTCACGTTGTAATATATGAACAGGTTTATTCATTCCCATAAGCACCGGGCCTATAGCTTCCGCCGTGCCAATGGTCTGAAGTACTTTGTATGTAATATTTCCTGAACTAAGATTCGGCATTATCAGGGTATTTGCATCATGATCTTTTAACTTACTGAAAGGGAAGTGTTTATTCCGTAAAACACCGTTAAGGGCATAGTTAGCCTGCATCTCTCCATCAACAATCATTTCGGGATATTTTTCATGAAGCATTTTTACCGCTTTCCTGACATTTCCGGGACTTCCCTGGCCTTTAAAAGCGCCAAAATTTGAATAAGAAAGAAGGGCTATTCTCGGTTCGATATTGAAAGATCTTACAGCATTTGCTGTTAAGACAGTTGTGTCAAATAAGGTTTGAGCTGAGGGATTCATATTTACTGTTGTATCGGATATGAAGACAGGACCTTTTTTAGTTATCATTATATACATGCCTGCTATATGGTTAAAATCTTTTTTAACCCCTATAACCTGCAATGCCGGCCTGATTGTATCAGCAAATTTTCTTGAGAAACCTGAAAGGAAAGCGTCTGCTTCGCCTGTTTCGACCATAAGAGCTCCTAAATAATCCCTGTTGTAAGTTTTTTCCAGGGCTTCTTCGTATGTCATTCCTTTTCTTTTTCTTTTTTCAAAAAGAAGTTGTGCAAATTTATGTCTTTTATCTTCTGAAACGGAATGATTTGGATCTATGATGGTTATATTCTCAAGCTGCAATTTGTTTTTATTGATTGTTTCTTTTATCAGTTGTTCGTTGCCCAGAAGTATCGGGGATGCAATACCTTCATTAATGACAAATTGCGAAGCCTTGAGAACATTAAAATTTTCTCCTTCAGTAAATATAACTCTTTTAGGATTAAGGCTTGCCTTATTCCTTATATCCATCACAAGTTTATCTGTCAGGCCAAGCCTGTTAGTTAACTCCTGCTTGTATTCTGCCCAGTCTTTTATTGGTTTTTCTGCTACTCCTGAGTCCATAGCTGCCTTTGCAACAGCCGGTGATACGGTTGTGATCAGCCGTGGGTCAAGGGGTTTGGGAATTATATAATCTCTTCCGAAGGTAATATTATTTGAATTATATGCCCGGGCAACAATTTCAGGGACATATTCTTTTGCAAGTGCTGCGAGCGCTTTTGCTGCAGCAATTTTCATCTCCTCATTAATATTTTTAGCCCTGACATCAAGCGCACCCCTGAAGATGAATGGGAATCCCAGTACATTATTTATCTGATTAGGGTAGTCACTCCTTCCGGTTGCCATAATAATGTCATCCCGGACGGATGTTGCATCTTCCCATGTTATCTCAGGATTAGGATTTGCCAGTGCAAATACTATTGGATCAGGAGCCATAGAACGTATCATATCTTTTGTGACCAGTCCTCCTACCGAAAGTCCCAAAAACATATCTGCTTCATGGATCGCTTCTTCCAGTGTGTTGATATTCAGATTTGTAATAAATTGCTTTTTTATTTTGTTCAGGTCACTGCGTGAACTGTTCAGTACCCCCTTGCTGTCACACATAATAATATTTGAGGGGTCTGCACCCATAGTTATATATAATCTTGCACAAGAAACAGCTGCAGCCCCCGCTCCACTGATTACAATTTTTATTTTATCTATAGATTTCCGCGTTATCTCAAGTGCGTTAATAAGACCTGCAGCAGAAATAATTGCAGTGCCATGCTGATCATCATGAAAAACAGGTATATCCAGGTCCTTTTTAAGCTGGTCCTCTATTTCAAAACATTCAGGGGCCTTAATATCTTCAAGATTTATACCACCGAAGGTTGGTGATATAGCTTTAACTGTTTGAATAAATTTTTGAGGGTCTTTTTCATTAATTTCAATGTCAAATACATCAATATCAGCAAATATTTTAAAAAGGAGACCTTTGCCTTCCATGACAGGCTTCCCGGCCTCGGGGCCTATGTCTCCGAGCCCCAGGACCGCTGTTCCATTGGATATTACAGCAACAAGGTTACTTTTTGAGGTGTACTTGTAAACATTATCTTTGTCTTTTACAATTTCGAGACACGGCTCCGCAACCCCCGGAGTATAGGCAAGGGATAAATCATACTGGGTACTGTATGGTTTGGTTGGTATTACCTCTATTTTTCCGGGCCGCCCTTTTTCATGGTAATTTAGAGCCTCTGATTTGCTGATCTTTGCCATATATAGTTATTTTTTGATAGCGGATAAAGTTATAAAATTTCGTAGATTCAACTTATTTTTTATCTGAATATAACATGGTTTAAAGGTTAAATTACAAAATAACCTTAATCCGGGTGATCCTGTTACATTTTTGGTGCGTACCTTTGGAAGTGAAACTGGGGAGGAAGTTTGGGATTTCGGCGATGGAACAGGCAAGGTTGTTGTCAATTCAGGAGTTGTTGAACGAGAGTTACAGAATGAGATGAAATTTGCAGAGACAGTCCATACTTTTTCAAGGCCGGGTTATTATATTGTCAGGGTTGAAAGAGTAAACCAGCATGGTTTCCCTGCAATAGGACACCTGTTGGTAAAAGTCAACTAAAGCAGGATACATAATATTATAATCACGCGGTATTCATTTTAACAATGATAGCGTATTAGTACATAATACCTATGTCGCCGTAAAACGGGGAATGCCTGTCTGTGATTATGCTTCTTCAATTATTTTGTAACCTGTAGCATCTGCCAGTTCGTATGCTGCTTCTCTTAAGTCCCCGTAGAAAGTAACCCTGTGCCAGCCCCAGTTGTCCCATTCTTTAAACAGTTTTTCAATATCTCCTCTGGGCTCTGCACAAAGCTTAGTGCGACAGGCGCGGTCATCAGGATCGTTTCCAACAGCTTTTGCCTGATGGAAGATGATCTCTTTTCTGCTATCATTTATTTTCATGGAGGTTGTCATGTAGCCCTCCGGCAGTATCGATCTCACAGCCGCTCCCTGCCTGTCCTCAGAGTGGGTCATTATAGTGAATGGATTAACAGGTCCTGCCGGTCCAAACATTTTATTGGGTGCAACACAGTGTGCATAAATGATCTGACGTTTGGATGTGTCAATCACAGGATCAGAAATATAGCCGGGCCGTCCCTCAGTCATAGTTGTAAAAGCGACCATTGTGGCTGTTGAACTTATATCACACTCACATGCACCAATAAGTCCCTGGTTGTTTAACTCATGGAACCCCAGGCAAGGATAGGCGTGAATGTGATTGCCGTAAAAGCCTCCCAGACAGTTGACAGTTATGGCATTTGCATTGTGTTTTTGTAAAACATCTCTCATACCCAGATACATGGCTGCAGAATTTTGAATCTCATCAAATGGTACGTCAATAACCTCAAATGAGTTTTTCTGCCACACCTCAGCAATTGTTTTTGCTTCATCCTTATTGGCATTCTCCCAGGCCTGGTTTACTTCAGCAAAGGATATGTATTCGAGAGGTATACCCATGACAGGTTCTGCAGGGCCTGAATCCTGACTTTTGACAGCCAGTATCCTGGATTCTTTCATACGACGAACACATTCACTTGCGGGAATTGTCTTCAGGTTGTCGGCAAGGCAATCCATATTTATCTGAGCAGGAGTTTTTTCCATTCTTGCCTTGGTTACTGCCTGTGAGAATTCCTGAACTGTCCCTCCGGCAGCAATAATTTTAAAGCACTTTACTGCTGCTATCAGGTCTTTTGTATCACTTGAACTAACAAATCCGATATTTAGTTGATTTTCTCTCAGGAACCGGGCTGTATAAACTAAAAATCCACCGCTCCCGGCATATTTGAAATCTGCGTAAATAACAGGTTTCCCGGTAGAAGCAATAGTCTGTACCACTCTGTTCCAGCAGTTTAACTGAAAGACAACATAACCATCGGGATTCTCAGTCAGATCCTGGCTGACAATCTTTTTAGCATCCTCCTCGCCTGTAGCTATTGTTGAAATAAATTCATAAGAGGGAAATTCTTTTCGGAGTAAAGAGTTGAAATTTTCAATTACCGGATTGAAATCGAATCCTAAATTAGGCCAGTCAGGCCTCGGCTGAACAAGTTCATGAAGAGAATAAATAATCCTTATTTTCATCTTTCTGCCTCCTGTGGTTGAATTGCATGAACTCAAAACAGACAGAGGAATGGCAGACATGCATGCACCGCATGCTGCACATGAAGTTATAAATCTCCTTCTGGAAAAGTTTCCGGGACTTTTTGTGGATGAATTGCTGCTTATTTCCATTGATTTATTGATTTATAGTAATTGATATTAAATTTTCCCGATTGGTTTTTATTATAAAATTAATGATAAATCAAGACAATGAAAACCATAACAGAATAAAAAAATCTTAAAATAATTTTGTTGAATTCATTAGGAAAGCTACAACAATAAATTATTACCATTTGTAAGTTGATTCTTTTCCCCGATTTTGCGATACAATTTGAACAGATTGTATTACAATATTTTTTACAATTTAACAGGCATTAATTAAATATATTAACTTATATCTGTAATATTTACTTTACAGTAATATTTTATCTTTGTCAGGTAAAAAAATTAAAAAGTTTTCTAACATTAGAATTTTAATCATAATTTGCACAAAAACCAGTTTTAAAGGGCCAGAAATAAAATGGCTGCTTTTTAGGGTTAAATAGTATTGGGACTTTTATGATATTTAACTTAAATAAATTTTTATATATGAAGTTTGCACTTATAGGTTACGGGAAAATGGGTAAGGAGATTGAAAAAATTGCGATTTCCCGGGGTCATGAAATTTGTCTTAAAATCGATGTTGAAAATAAAGATGATCTTACAGTTGAAAATCTTCGTAAATGTGATGTTGCAATAGAATTCACAATACCTTCCAATGCTATTGCCAACTATTATACATGTTTTGAAGCCGGTATTCCTGTCGTTAGTGGTACCACAGGATGGCTGGATCGTAAAGAAGAGGTTTATGAAAAGTGTAAGAGAAGCAATGGCACCTTTTTTTACGGAAGTAATTTTTCAGTTGGGGTTAATCTGTTTTTTGAGCTGAACCGAAATCTTGCGCGACTCATGGCAGGACGGGAAGAGTATGATCCTGTTATGAAGGAGATACATCATATTCATAAACTTGATTCGCCAAGCGGGACTGCAATTAGTCTTGCTGAAGATATAATTGAAATATTACCGGGGAAAGAAGGTTGGGTTAACAGTGCACATGCATCTTGTAATGAATTGTCTGTAATTTCTGAGAGAGAAGGTGAGGTGGCAGGAATACATACAATAAAATATGATTCTGACACAGACTATATTGAAATTACGCATCATGCCAAAAGCCGCAAAGGATTTGCAATGGGTGCAGTTTTGGCAGCTGAATTTTCTTTTGGAAAAAAAGGGATCCTGACAATGAAAGATATGTTGAAAATATAATATTACGATAATGATAAAAGAAATCTTGTCCAACAAATGGTTTAAATTCATCGTTGTTGGAGGTCTGTATACTTTGTGGGTTATTTGGCTGGGTAACTTTTGGTGGCTGATTGGCCTGGCAGTGATTTTTGATATTTATATTACTGAAAAAGTGCACTGGGCTTTCTGGAAAAAGAAAAATCCACCAGACGGCAAACAAACTAAAATTGTAGAATGGATAGATGCAATAATTTTTGCTGTAATAGCTGCAACATTCATAAGGATGTTTTTTATAGAAGCCTATACCATACCCACCTCATCCATGGAAAAATCACTACTTGTAGGTGACTACCTGTTTGTAAGTAAAGTGGCATACGGGCCTAAAACGCCCAATACACCTTTATCATTCCCTTTTGTACACAATACTTTGCCCCTTACCCGAACCAAGTCTTATGTTGAATGGATGAAGAGGCCTTACAGGAGGATGAAGGGATTAGGGACGGTTAAGAATAATGATATTGTTGTTTTTCATTTTCCGGAAGGAGATACTGTAGCTCTTAATCTTCAAAATCAGAGTTACTATCAACTGGTGAGAAACTATGGAAGAGAGCGGATATGGGAGGACCCGCGGAACTTTGGGGAAGTAATTGCCCGTCCGGTGGATAAACGTGAAAATTATATTAAAAGGTGCATTGGCCTGCCGGGAGATGAAATACAAATGATGGGCGGAGAACTTAAAGTAAACGGTAACATGGTTGAAAAATTTAAAGGTGTTCAGTATAATTATTTGGTTATCACTAACGGAACATCTATTAATCCAAGGGCACTTGACCGATTGCAAATCGCCCATGATGACCGTACTGCCTTTTCAAGTGAACGTTATATTTTTCCGCTTACTGAGGCAATGGCCGAAGAGTTAAAAAAATTCAATAATGTTCTTTCTGTTGAAAAAATACTCAAAGAACCGGAAGATTATGATCCTGCTGTTTTTCCTTCAGATGACAATTACAAGTGGAATGTTGATAATTTCGGGCCTCTTAAGATACCCCAAAAGGGTGAAACGGTCAAAATAGGTATCCATAATATCGCAATTTACAGGCGTATTATTGAGGTTTATGAAAACAATAAATTGAAAACGGAGAATGACAAGATTTTTATAAACGGCAGTGAGGCTTCTGAATATACTTTTAAAATGGATTATTACTGGATGATGGGTGATAACCGCCATAATTCGGCTGATTCACGGTTTTGGGGTTTTGTACCCGAAGACCATATCGTCGGTAAAGCAAGTTTTATATGGTTGTCCCTGGATAAAGACAAAAATATTTTCAGTAAAATACGGTTTAGAAGAATGTTTAAATCGATACATTGAAATTTTAAGATTAATTTTTTTGTTAACAGCACCATTCTGTTGTTCTATTTTCATAAATTAGGGATAAAATTTAAATTATGCATGCAGTTATTATTATAGTACTTATTTTGGCCATACTGCTGGTAATATTTACCCTGCAAAATTCATTTGAAGTGACTATCAATGTTTTATTCTGGGAAATAGCCAATGCTCCTCTCGTTTTGGTGTTGATAGTATGTCTGGTTGCCGGATATATTCTTGCATCTGTTTATCTATATCCTCAAATATGGAGATTAAGTAAAGAGAATAAAAAAGTGACAAAACTGAACAAAAAGCTTGAAGAACAGCTTGGTATTCAACATCCTGTCAATGAAAAAACAGGTCCTGAAGGAATTGAACTGGATGGAAAAAGCGAAGAAGAGGATAAATCATTTTTCAGGGAATGATCCAAAAGGAAAAAACGCCCGTATTGCTTTGCATTACATATTTCGGATCTGTGCAATATTATTCGTTGATGCATCTGCATAATAATGTTTATATTGAGCAGTATGAGAATTTTATCAAGCAGACTTATCGTAACCGTTGCGAAGTGCTGGGGGCAAATGGGAAAATACCACTTGTTGTTCCCGTTGTTAAAGGCAGGGGGCCGAAAATTCTGATTAAGGATATTCTTATTTCGTACGATACTGCATGGCAACGAAATCATTGGCGGACTATCGTTTCAGCATATAATTCTTCTCCCTTCTTTAGTTATTATATGGATGAGTTTAAACCGTTTTTTCATAAAAAATGGAAGTATCTCTTTGATTTCAACATATCTATAATTGATTGCCTCTGCAGTCTTACCGGAATAGAGACCAAAATTAAATTAACTGAAAAATTTGAAGGTATTCCTGAAGGAGCTCATAATTTACGCGGCGGTTTCACACCTAAAAAGAGAAAAACATCGTACAATAATTATTTTTTGCCACAAGAGTACACTCAGGTTTTTTCTGAAAAGTTTGGCTTTGTGTCTAACCTTAGCATACTTGATTTACTTTTTAATGAAGGGCCTTACAGCATAAAAATTATTGAAGGCTCCCTGGAGAAAGGAGGTTTCATCAGTTGATTTCAGCAGTAAGCTCATCGAAGAAATCCCATAATTCCTTATTCAGCAAAGGTTTGATCTCTTTTTTTACCTGCCGGTGATAACTGTTTATCCAATTTTTGTCGTCTTCAGAAAGGAGTTCAACTTCGATTAGATTAATATCAATAGGGAAAAGAGTAATTGTCTCAAAGCCCAGGAAAGTTCCAAATTCGGTGTCCTCAATTTTTTTACAAGCCATTATATTTTCAACTCTTATCCCATATTTGCCATCCCGGTAAATACCAGGTTCATTTGATAATATCATGCCTGGAAGCAGAGGTATTTCACTATAATCGTGTCTTATTGATACAGGTCCTTCATGCACATTCAGGTAATGTCCGATTCCATGTCCTGTGCCATGACCATAATTTAATCCGTATTTCCATAGTGACGCCCTTGCCAGCACATCAATTTGCCAGCCTTTGGTCCCATAAGGAAACTTAACCTCAGAAAGGGCAATTAATCCTTTAAGTACAAGAGTAAAATCTCTTTTTTGTTGTAACGAAACATCTCCCAGGGCAATAGTCCTGGTAATATCAGTTGTTCCGTTTAGATAGTGGCCACCGGTATCAAAGAGCAGTATTCCTTCTTCCTGGAGTACTAATGCTTCTTTCTCACCGGCGCTCAAATGGATCATGGCCCCATGCTCTTTATATCCAACAATAGGAGAGAAGCTTTCACCGGCGTAACCTTTCTGCAAAGAACGGAATTCAGCAAGTTTATTTGCTGCTGTATATTCAGTGATAACTCCTGTTTTCAAATTCTCTTTTAACCAGAAAAGGAATTCTGTCAGGGCTACTCCGTCTTTTTTTACAGCTTCCCTGAATCCCTGGAGTTCCACAGGATTTTTTTGGGCTTTCAGCATTGAGATGACAGATACACCTTCTTTAATATTATTGTCATTGCACAGGTATCTGTAAATAGCATAATTAGTAGTTGACGGATCAATGTAAATTGTTTGATCCTTAACAGTTTTTATCCATGAAAAGAATTCGTTGTAATCAGCAATTCTTATCTTATCTTTATCCAACTGAATTCTGACAGATGAAGGTAATTTCAGACTATCCACGAAAAGATAAATTGCATCCTTTCCCACAACTCCATATCCTGTAAATACCGGATTAAAGGGAACATCTGATCCTCTGAGGTTGAATATCCATGCGAGTTCGTCTGTCATGGTAACTATCTGGATGTCAGCATTATACTTTTTTAATTCTGAAATTGCCAATTCCTTTTTATGTTTTCTTGACAGTCCTGCATGTGAAGCAGGAAATTCAAAAACTGTATTCTGAGGAATTTCAGGTCGGTTTTCCCATATCTTTTCAAAAATGTCAGGTATCTCGATCATACTAATGCCATTCTCTTTCAGCAGGTTATTGATCATTCTGTATCCTGCAACAGTAACAGTTTGAGGGTCAAACCCCACTTTACTTCCGGGTGGTAATTTCACTGAAATCCACTTTTCAGGGGTAATTGCATCAGGTACTCTCAATTTATGCATTTTAATTCCGGAACCTTTAAGTTGTTCTGTAGCCTGCAGGAAATAACGGGGGTCAGTCCATAATCCGGCTTCTTCCTGGGTGATTACAACGATACCGAAAGACCCTGTAAAACCTGATATGAAAGCTCTGATCTGCCAATGTTCTGTTAAGTATTCGCTGGAATGGGGATCAGAGCCTGAGATATACAAAGCGTCGAGATTTCGTTGAAGTAGTTCAAGGCGCAGAGATTTGATGCGGTGACGAATATCGTTCATGTCCTGAAATATTGTTTTACGAAATTTTTAACTGAAGGGGCACTTATAAGATCATAATTTATTTCCTCTTCGGAATAAAAGCCAAAATCTTTAATATCATCCATTGGTTTAAGGTTTTCAAAAGAATAAGGCACAACCTGAAAAGCCATATCCAAAGTAAATACAGTTAAACCCTTGAATAAATATTCATTTGGAGCTGAATTAATATATTTTAACGATTTTACTTTTATGCCCAGCTCTTCATGCAGTTCACGTTTTACTGCATCTTCAGCCGTTTCACCAGGATTAATAAAACCGCCAGGCAGGTCCAGCATGCCATATCCCGGATCAACACCCCTTGTTGTCAATAACAATTTTCCTTTGCCATCATCAATCAGTGCTGCAACAGCTGCTGCAGCGTTAATAAATAATGTAAACCCACACTTATGGCAATGCAGGGATCTTTCACATGCTTTTTTAAAGTCATGAGAGCCACATAGTGGACAATACCTGATAATATTAAAAGGATGGCTGCTATTCATTTAATTAATAATGTCAACAGCTTTTAGCCAGTAATAAAACAGTTCCGGCCACTGGTCAACAGGGAGGTTTGTTTTATTCATCCCGAATCCGTGTGATCCTTCCCTGAATATATGCATTTCGGCTGGTATATTATATTTTTTAAGAGCAAGGTAAAACTCAACTGAGTTAATTGGTAAAACACCTTTATCGTCATCAGCGAGGACAAGAAATGTTGGAGGCGTTTCAGCAGAAACATGTAATTCATTAGAATATTGCCGGACCAGTTTCCAGTCATTGCCTTCGCCAATAAGGTTCCTTCGTGAACCCATATGTCCGATTTCCTCCCTGAAGCTAATAACCGGATATAGCAGGAGCATGAAGTCGGGCCGGCAGCTGATCCTTTCCAATGGTATACTGCTTTCCTTATTTCCAAAGTCAAACCGTGTTCCGACGGTTGAAGCCAGATGACCACCGGCAGATGAACCTGCAATACCTATTTTATTGTTGTCAATCCTCCAGTCGGCGGCGTTAAATCTTACAATACGTATAGCCTGTCGTAAATCACCAGAGGGTATTTCATGGTGGCCATAAGGTAATCTGTATTTAAGTACTATTCCTGCTATTCCCTTTGCCTGCAGCCATTTTGCCATATCCAATCCCTCATGGTCCATTGCTTCAATCTGGTAACCGCCTCCAGGGCATATTACTACTGCTGCACCAGTATTAATTTCATTAGGAGGCAGAAATACAAATATCTCAGCTACTGATACATTTCTTACACGTATACCATCATATTTCTCTTCCGGCTTATCCATACCATTATGGTTAGGTGCACCGTCAGGCCATACTTTTAATATTATATCCTGCGCTGAGGTGGCCATGACCGAAATAAGAAGAATTAATAAAAAAGGTATTTGTTTCATATGATTAAAATTAATGATTTATGTAAATTTTTAATCCGTTCGATGAAGCGATCAGTAAGGAACAAGGCTACTGCAATTAATTAAAAACCTATTTACCTGATTCTTATCTGAAGGGAGAATTTGGTTCATTCGCAAATATTTTATATGACATTCTGTCAACAAAACCAGGAATAAATTTAGCAAGAAAAACGGTCAGTTTACCCTCTACGAATGTCAAAATAAGTTGTCTTTTACGTTTTACAGCAGCATGGTATATATGTTTTGCACATTCCTCTGCAGACATCATATTATTCTCGTTACGAGGTGTTTCACCCTGCGGTTTTCCGTTGGCATTGAGAGCTGATTTTCTTATTTCTGAAGCAGTAAATCCGGGAGCTGTTATCAATACATGCAATCCGGTATTCAGGTTCTCTGTTCGTATGGTTTCCAGAAAACCCCTTACTGCAAATTTAGAAGCTGAATACCCTGCTCTGCCGGGAAGGCCTATATACCCTCCAACAGAGATAATGCCTATAAGGGATCCTTTTGTCTCAATCAGATGTGGAATTGCGTATTTAGTACAATAAACAGTACCCCAGAAGTTCACTTCCATCAGCCGGTGCAATACCTTCAGGTCTGTGTCCTTAAATAATGCCCTCTGTGAAATACCTGCATTATTTATCAATACATCAATTCGTCCAAATTTCTCCAGCGCTTTTTTTATCAGTGCTTTACATTCATCTTCCTGAGTTACATCTGTTTTGACAGGAAGCACTTCTGTTTTGAGTTTACTTTTTAGTTCATATAGTCGTTCTTCACGACGTGCAGCCAATACAAGGCACCAACCCTCCATCGCATATCTTTCAGCCAGAGCCCTTCCTATACCTGATGAGGCTCCTGTAATAATTACTACTTTTTCCTGCATAAAATAATTATGTGATCAATTATGCCAAAATCAAATTATGCTTCTAAAGTATAAAAATTTCGATTCATATGAATCAGGAAAGGCTATATATATTCCATTCTACAATAATCTGATCAGGGAATGGACCGAACTATTATTGGTGGTAATTATTTTTAGAAATCATTATTTACAGTTACCACAGTATTATTATTCCCAAGGTCTAACCCTACACAGGTATAACTTTCCTTGTTATCAAGTGAATTGATCTTTTCTTTAACCAGTTCCATTGAGTGCAGGCAATAACCTTTACTGGCAGCCAGGTTTGGTTCCGGGTAAACATTTACTTCAAGAATATCTTTGAATTCTTCTTTAAATAAATTGACTATCACATCGTACATTGCACCTCCGCCTACAAGGTAAATTTTCTTTGATCTGTAAAAATCTTCATCAGTGAATTTTTTTCTCATAGCAGGAGAAATAACTTCATAATAGTAGCTTCTGAGAGTTTTATCCCTCAACTCTGTCAAATCACTATTATGTCTGTTTATAATCATCTGACCCCGCTGAAATGACCTTTCTATCTGTTGTTCAGTAAGCATATTAAGGTAATACTGTTTTTGTAATTCATATTCCCAGGTGTTAACGGCGTACATTAATCCTTTTGCGCTGTGAGCAGTCCTGTATACAATTCCCTCGGGAGTGGAAAGGGCAACTTCAAATGTGCCGTATCCGAGGCTTGCAATGAAAAAGTTATCATTTTCTTTCAATTCGCCTTTTCTGATAGCTTTTACACATCCGTTTATTTCAGTTAATACATCCACCTCTGATACTGTAAGGCTCACAGTTTCTAAACCTTCTCCTCCTAATGTAGATGAATCAAATTGTATTTCGTGTAATCCTTTTAGAAATTCAATCGCATCTTTTTTGTAAGGTTGATATGTTGTAAAAGGGAATCCTGTAGTGACTATCAATTTTGAGTATAATCCTTGAGTTGCTATCAACAGACCAATAGATCCCAGTAGCTGATAGTCAAGATCTTTGGCTGAACTATTTAAAAACTTATGAGGTGAGTTTCCCTCTTTTAAAGCCAGTTCACCAACAATATAATCTTTATCTTTAAACTTAACGATTTTAATAGCATCCAGAAAAGAGTCTGCTACTTTTTCAAATTCTCTGTAGTTCTCCTCAAATACGCTGAGAAAAATAAATGATTTTTGCATAGTTAATTTTATTTCACAATGATTTTATTTTGCTAATTGTATTGTTCATAATATTTGTTGATTTTTCATCTTCAACAATTTTGTGATTTGATGGGATTTGATCCTCTTCAGGGGCTATAATTTTTTCATCATAGGTATTTTTTACTTTTTTAGGTTCTTTGTTAGGGAGTGGTAATAATGCAGTTTTACTTTTTTTGTTATTATGTGTATGACTTGACTCAATTAAGCAGGTGCCATTAAAATACGCTAATTCTGTTATATTTATGTATTTGGTTTTTACCGATCCTTTAAAAGCTCCTCCCGGGGCCATACAAAAATTATTGGATGCAACAATTTCCCCCTTTGCTTCTCCATGGATGGTAATATTCTTTCCTTTAATAGTTCCATCGACAAAGCCCTCATTACTTATTACAATTTTTCCTGCAGTTTCAATATCCCCAAAAAACTTACCATCAATTCTAATATCATCCTGGGATATTAATTCTCCGTTAATGTCCATATCAGTGCCAATTATGGTCAGCTTAATCTCCTGCATCATAATTACATTTATCATTTTACTTTTGCGCGTAAAGCTGCAAAAATTAATATCAATAAAAATTTGGTTTTTATGGACATTTCATGGACACCAATAATTTTTATTGGCAGGAAAAGATAAAGCCCGGATAGAATTGCCTTCGCAATATCACACCGGGCCTACATCAGTTATTCAATTATTGAAATATAGAGAAGGTGATGTTTATATTAATTTTTTAATTATTCCCTTTATTCTCAGTGGTTACAAGTTCAAAATTTTGCTCTTTGCTTTCTCCTTTGTTAACATTCAGGTTTTCTTTAGTTTGAGAATTAAAACCATCCTTTTCGCAGGTAAGTGAATATTCTCCCGGGATGACACCTATTATACGATAAAGGCCTGTACTGTCTGTCAGGGCAGTTGTAACAGTATCTGTCCCTGAAAGAAGTGTCAGCAACGCATTTTCAATCATTGTATTTGATGTATCTGCAACGGTTCCAAATATTTCTGCAGATGTTATTGTGGCAACTGCCCTTACTACCGGTTTGAAAATAAAACCCACAACCTTATCATACCCATGTTTCATATTACCCCTGAGCACAAATGAGCGGCTGACATCAAAATCCAAAAGAACTTCAGAAACCATATTTTCTTCGAGGTCAAGGGCGGGTTTAATTTTTATTTTAAGTCCGCTTTCTCCACCTGAGGGAATTTTAAGATCAAAAAAGGTGCTGTCTTTTAGCATTATACTGGTTTCTGTGATGTGCAATCTTATTTCATCATATATCCCTGAAGGAACATCCGTCTCGGATAATATTTCTGTTACTCCGTTTGATAAGGAGAGAAGGTTAATGGTCACTTCATTTTCTAATTCCATGTTAATTATACTATCATTGCCATTACCATCTCCTTCACTTTTTTTAAGAAGTTTTACCCAGTCAATAGTAATATTAGCTTCAGAAACCATGTCTGCAGGGAACGGTGCATCTGTTACTTTGATAATAACGGTGCCTTTGTTATCCTTTGTTTCATTTAAATCGTCGGTAAAGTCATTACACCCCGTTATTAGCCCAATTAACAAAATCGTAATTAATGAAAAGAATGTTGATTTCATAATTGTGTAATATTTATTTTATTTTTATTAGTAAACATATATTTTAAATGCAATGGCTCACATATCATTTGAAGTGCATTTTTAATATTGCCGGTTTGGATTGTACCTGTAAAGTGTTTTTCTGTACCTGACTTAATTTCAATTTCAACACCAAAGAATGATTCCAGGTTTTGAATTACAACCGGTAATTTTTCATTTGAATAGGAATTTTTAAAAATTGCAAAGTCAGGATAAACCTGTTCTGCTTCCGTACTTATTTTTTTCATTTTTTGATCATCGCCTGAGAATTTAGTTCCCTTTTCCAATACCCACGAATTTTTATCAAAGTGTGTTCGCACTGATCCCTGAAAACATTCAACATTAAAACTTTGGTTATTGCTTTCAACCAGGAACCTGGTGCCTAATACTTCAACGTTTCCTGATTCAGTATTTACTTTGAATTTGTTGTTATTTTTAGCAACTTCAAAATATGCTTTTCCGGAAAGTTGAACATTACATGTACGGAAATATTTTTTATATTTTAATGTACTGTTATGATGCAGTACAACTCTCGACTGATCAGGCAACCGAAAGCTGACTATTTCACTTTCTCCTGTCATATATGAGGTAGTGCCTGACATTATTAAAAAAATCACAATAATGGCTGCAGTTGCTGCAACGGAAACTGCAGCCCTGATATACCAGTTTATCTTTAATGCAGGTTTGTTTATGCTTTCAGACTGATTGATTTTTTTAATAATAGTGTTCCAGGCCTCCTTTTTGTTTGTATTAAAAGGTATCTGGTAATGGCGAATTAATTTATCAGCCAACTGGGAGATTGATTGATTATTCTTTTTAAAATTATTCATTTTACAAAAAGGATTCCCGGACACTATTACTAATTTTGATAATAATATCCACAAAAAACATTTTACCCTACCTTATTTTAATAAAATCTCATATTAATAAAAAACAGGGGGGTAAATCCCAAAGCTGAAATATCGGAACGGACAGTGAGTGAACCTGCATCTGATGTAAATCGGAGAAAATCTACTTCAACAATATTCTGACGATTGAAAACATTAAGCAGTGAGGCTCCTGCCTGAAGTAAAAAGTGGTTAGTCCTTAACTCTCTTATAAGTGCAAAGTCGAGTTGAGAAAAGTGATCTGATCTGTTAATATCTATTTCGGTTGCTGATTCGGTCAGCTTCAACAGGGGAAGGCCGCTTGAGAAATTCCAGGTACCTGTAAGATGCCAGTTTTTCCATGTGATCATTTCTGACATTTTCAACCGGTGAGTACGGTCATTGTATCCGGGAAACCATTTGTCATTGAAAAGATTATCAATTTTTTCTTCTCTCGTTGATATAGAATACCCGGCCATATGGTTAAAGATATTATGCTTTTTTTGAATGAAAAGGTCAATGCCTTTTACACGCTCTTTACCTATCCGGGGGATATATACAGTTGTGATGTTATCACCTTCATTTGTATTATGTGCAAAAAAATTAACTTTACCTGATATATTTTTTACATATCCTTCAAGGTCAATGTACCATCCGTTTTTTTCAAATTTACTTCCTGAAACAAGGTGCAGGCCTTTTACTATACCTTGTTGATCTTGTCCCGGAAGATACCATAACAGATTGAAGTGCCCCTCACTGTCAAATCTTTTTATCCCGCTTAAAAACTGATAATAGATTCCTGATAAAAAATATAAACTAAGGTACTCTGCAGGAATCAGTTCAACACCCCCTCTGGGTTGCCAGAATATTTTTTTGCTTGTTATATCCGTATTGGCCCTTATTCCTAATTTTATATTGAGAAAATCATTTAAATATATTTGTTGTTGTATAAATCCGTTTATAAATGTCATTTTGTTACTGTCAACAATTGAATCGGATTGAACATTTAGTTCAGTCCGTTGAGCAAAGAACCTGTAATTGTATCTGTCAGAGATGATCCCGATACCGGCATCAGTCCGGAAGCCACCCTGATTGAAAGTTGACTTCCATGAGGCGCGGTATTCTTCTATGCTATTAGTGCCGTTGTCAATATCGCTTGTTAATCGTGTATAACTTTTTTCTCTTGTCTTGGCAAGGCCTTTACCTTTTCCTACACCTTGTCCCGGATTTTCAATGATTTCTGTAATTTCTTTAAGTTCGCCGGTTTCATCAATGATAATTTTATCAAGATTTGAGAATCCGGCAGATAAGGAATGTAACCATTTATTATCTGCCTGCCAGTTCATATTAACACTCATTCCGATATTATCGCCTTTTAATGATTCGTTCCTGTAGTAGTCCCTAGATTGTAACAGCTCGAAATCCCTGCTTTGATTATCATTGCCATATAAAACATTGATGTTAAATTCAAGGTTATCAGATGGATGATAACTTATTTTAGCATTAATATCTTCATATTTTATTGAAGGAATGATTGTTGACTGTATTGGATCATTTGTTTCTGCAATATCATCTATCAATCTGTAGAATAAATAGTTTTGCCATCGGTCGATAAAAGATCTTCGCCATGCTGTGGTTAATGAAAATTTATTACTTACCGGTATATTAGCCAGTAAATTGAAGTTCATCAAGTTTGCAGATACATCCAGGTATGGTTGATTATTTTTGCCTGACTTACCTGTGATCTCTATCAAACCGGCAACCCGATCTCCAAATTCAGTTCCAAAGCCCCCGCGTGAGACAAATGCCTGTTTCACAAATTTTGAATTCAAAACACTCATATTTCCGAGCAGATGACTGGTCTCCAATACAGGTATACCGTCGAACAAGATAAGATTGTCAGTTGATGAACTCCCACGTATTGACAATCCGGATATTCCTCCATTCAAAAAATCAACTCCCGGGATTATCAGTAATGAATTGCTTAGGTCATCATTTGCAATTCCAGGTAATTCAGATGATTTCAAAGGATTAAATCCAATACTTTCCGGCCGTGGCGAAGCCTGGATAACATTGTTTTCCTGGTGTAAAACTTCAACTGCCGGCAACAATACATCGGAAGGTTTAAGGTAGAATCCGGCTTTTTCTGAAGGTAGAATAATTGTGTCCAGCATGTTATAACCAAGATGACTTATCTTAATATTTAAAGAATCACGCTTAGGTACCTGAAAACTGAAAAAGCCAAGTTCATTAGTCATTGCCCCTTGATTATTGCCGTATACCACATTGCAATATATAAGATCTTCACCTGTAACAGCATCTTTAACATATCCTGAAAATGTCACAGGTTTTGGCTTTGCCGGAACGACTACCGGGATGTTCTTTTTAACTAATACCAGTATCCAGGTACTTTCAATTAACTTGTGATCGACCGAATAGTTTGTTTTTAAAAGTTCAAGCAGATTCTCAATAGAGCTATTATTAATTGTAAACTTAGTATTAATAACAGAAAATGCATCAGCGTCGAATGCAAAGTTGATATCATATTTCTTTCCGATTTCTTCCAAAACAACACTAAGGGGCTGGCCTTCACAAGAGTAGGTAATGCTATTTTGCTGTGCTGTTGATAATTGAAAAAATCCGGTTAAAAATACCAAAATGATTATATGTTTTAATCCTATATCAGGGTTCATCTAAATATTACATATTTTAATTTTGATATAAAGGTTTTTGTTATTTTTAAAATTAAATTTCTATGCCAAGCTCTTTTCGAAAAAATGTCAGTGCTTTCTTCATTTGTTTTTCCACAGCTTTTATGCTTACTCCGGTATACTCTGCAATTTCCCTGTATGTCATGCCATCCATCCTGTTCATCAGAAAAACCAGTCTGCATTTGTCAGGTAATGCAGCTATTATTGTTTGAAGCTTCTTATCGAATTCCTTCAGTTCTAAAATATATTCAGGTGTTTTATTTTCAAATCCTTCAATATATGATGAGCGAAATTTCAGTTCATAATTTTCGTGTCTTTTATTTTTTAAATAACTATTTCGGGCGATTGTAAATAAAAGGGGCCTTACTGTCTCCTCCCTTATATTACTACGTTTTTCCCAAATGGTCAAAAAAGTGTCCTGGGCTAAATCTTCCGCAAGAGTTATATCGCCTGAAATGTAATAAAGATAATTGCGAATATAATCGTAATTATCATCAAAAATATTTTTATACCATTTCAGCGATTCAAAATCATTTTTCATACTCCTGCTAAAAGTGTTCCCGCTTCCTATTCCTGTAAACTCAAAATTATTAAATTTATTTTAAAGTAATGGAAATGAAAACCAACGCAAAGGTGGTTGCTAAAATAAAAATCAGTCCGTTTTTTGTTAAAGATAAACTCTAAACAGACTGATTTTAATATTGTCTAAGAGAATCAGGATGTCAGTTCAAATATGTATATAACTTAATAAATGATTCTGTTATTCAGTATGTTTTTGTAAACTGTTATACTTGTTAGTGCTTAAGGTGTTTTAACTGAAAATTTAAATATTGTAGTTGACTTATACATTTCACCCGGTTTAAGAAGGGTGGAAGGGAATTCCGGTCGATTCGGGGTATCAGGATAGTGCTGTGTTTCGTAACAAAGACCTGAGCGTTTTGTATATGGTTTTCCACTATTTCCAATTTCTGATCCGTCAAGACTGTTACCGGTATAAAGTTGAATAGCCGGTTCAGTAGTGAAGACTTCCATATACCTTCCGGTTTCCGGCTCAAAAGCACTTGCGGCGAACGCCAAAATGCCCGGTTCTTTATTTAATATATAGTTAAGGTCATAACCTGATCCGTAAATCAATTGCAGATTGTCAGAGTCTATTCTTTCACCAATAGCATGTGGTGACGTAAAATCAAGTTCAGTACCTCTTATGTCTGCTATTTCACCGGTAGGTATCT
Source organism: uncultured Prolixibacteraceae bacterium (assembly GCA_964545315.1). Lineage (GTDB taxonomy): Bacteria > Bacteroidota > Bacteroidia > Bacteroidales > Prolixibacteraceae > JAAYJR01. The sequence goes on along the minus strand of CAZJGI010000007.1, from coordinate 33,155 downwards.
TACTTTTATCGCTAACAGGGGTTGATTTGTCTGAATTTATTACAAGGATATGGCCCAGGACATCGCCATTTCCTTCTCCCCGAAGGTTAAAATAGGCGTGATTAGTAACATTAATATGGGTATATTCATCAGTAGTTACTTCATAGTCAATTTTAAGTTCATTTTCATCAGTAAGGGTATATTTTACTTTTACCGTTTTATTGCCAGGAAAGCCAAATTCGCCATCGGGGCTTTCCAGCATAAAAGTAGTTGTATTTCCCTGCTTTTCATAATCCCATACTTTTCTATACCAGCTGTCAGGACCAGAATGCAAACAAGCTTTGCCATTATTTACCGGCAGGTTATAAGTTTTATCATTAATTGTAAATTGTGCATTGGATATACGGTTTGCATAGGGGCCTACTACGCTTCCGTGACTGGCTCCGTATTTTTGGTAATCATCTATCGAATTAAATCCTAATACTACATCGGCGAATTCTCCATTTTTGTCGGGAACATAGATTGATACAATTTTTGCACCGTAATTTGTTAGTGTAACGATGACACCGTTATTATTTTCCATTTTGAACAGACGGGTGGATTTGCCGTCTATCACTTTTTCGAAATCAACATCTTTGTATGGCATAATTATCTCTTTATTTGTTGTCGATGTACACGCAACAAAAGCAGTTAAACATAAAATGAGTAAAAAGTTCTTCATAATAATATAATAAGATTATTTGTTATTTATTTTTTAATTATCGGACAATAAAATTACAAATTCTTATTAAAAGAAGAGTTAAGCGGATGATAATATTTTTGTTTCAAAAAATCCCTTTTAATTATTCCATATATTTACGGGCAAAATCGTAGGCATCCATTTTATCAGATTATCATTAATTGATTTTTGATAAATAGTAAATCTAGTAAATCTCAATAAATGCAGGGTAATAAAAATGAGAGGTCTGTTTTTCCCCTCATCAATGCTGAAGGTATTGGAATTTTCCTAAAGGAAATAAAGGAGGCTATATCGGGTACTGATCGTGATTTTACTGAAACAAAACCCGGTCATGCGATATTTATTTTGGCAATACCCATGGTATTGGAAATGGTAATGGAATCTGTTTTTGCAATCGTTGATATATTTTTTGTATCCAGATTAGGAGCCAATGCAGTTGCTACTGTTGGAATAACAGAATCAGTAATGACCATTGTTTATTCAATAGGTTCAGGATTAAGTATGGCAACAACTGCACTTGTTGCGAGGAGGGTAGGACAAAAGAGAGCAGGGGATGCTGGCGTTGTAGCTTTTCAGTCAATCCTGGCCGGTATTTTTATTTCTCTGATAATTGCTGTGCCGGGGATATTATTTGCCCGGGAATTTTTGTTGCTCATGGGTGCAACTGAAGAAATGGCAGAGGAAGGGGCATTATATCCTGCCATTATGTTTGGCAGTAACTCAGTTATAATGCTGTTGTTTATTATTAACGCTGTTTTTAGAAGTTCGGGAGATGCAGCTGTATCTATGAGAGTTGTTTGGGTTGCCAACATGATCAACCTGGTTTTGGATCCTCTTTTTATTTTTGGTTTAGGTCCTATTCCCGGAATGGGACTTGCAGGAGCTGCTATCGCTACTTCAATAGGCAGGGGTTTGGGAGTTATATATCAGTTTTATATTCTATTCAGGGGCAATTATCGAATAAAATTATTTGCAGAAAGTATCAGGGTCAAGATCGGTGTAATGCTTGAGCTGCTTCAAATTTCCGGAGGAGGGATTTTTCAGAATCTGATTGCCACGTCCAGCTGGATTATTTTAGTCCGTATCATTGCAATAAGCGGAGGTACTGAAGCTTTAGCCGGTTATACAATTGCTATCAGAATAGTATTGTTTTCATTACTTCCGGCAGGGGGTATCAGTAATGCTGCGGCTACTCTTGTAGGTCAGAACCTTGGTGCATTGCATCCTGAACGTGCTGAAAAGTCTATTCGAATCTCTGCATGGGTAAATATGCTTTTTATGGGTATTTTAAGTTTGATGCTTATCCTTTTTCCATCTTTTTTTATTGAACTTTTTATAAATGATCCCCTGGTTATACAGGACGGGGCGTTGGCACTGCGGACCATAAGTTATGGTTTTGTTTTTTATGCTCTCGGAATGGTTATTGTACAGGGATTTAATGGCAGCGGAGATACATTTACCCCAATGCTAATTAATATTGTCAGTTTTTGGTTTATTGAGATTCCCCTTGCCTGGTTTTTGGCCGTTCATCTTCATATGGGACTTGAGGGAGCGAGTATTGCAATAGTATGCGCTGAAAGCCTCATGACAATTATTGCTTTTCTGCTATTCAGAAGAGGAAAATGGAAACTACGACAAGTCTGATACCATGACATTTTGTTATTAGAATTCAAAAGTGTGTCAGGTGGACCCTTTTAGTTAACAAACAGATAAAATAAAAAACCCGGGAAATGATCCCGGGTTTGCAATATTTCACCAAAAATATATACTGTTCTATTTTACTTTTTCGACTATTGACTTAAATGCTTCGGGCTGATTCATAGCCAGATCGGCCAATACTTTCCGGTTGATTATAATATTATTATCCTTTAACAGACCCATAAACCGTGAATACGATAATCCTTCAAGCCTTACGGCAGCATTAATACGCTGAATCCATAGTGCTCGGAAAGTTCTTTTTTTAGCTTTTCTATCGCGATAGGCATATTGCAATCCCTTCTCATATGTATTTTTTGCGACAGTCCAGACATTTTTACGCGCTCCGAAATAACCTTTTGTCTTTTTTAAAATTTTTTTCCTTCGGGCACGTGATGCTGCATGATTTACACTTCTAGGCATACTTTAATTTATTTTGGTCATCGGCGCCCTGCCAAAATGCAGATACTTTAAAGCACAATAACCTGGTTAATAACTAATTTTTTAAACTCATTTCATGTTTAAAAGAAGCTTCACATTATTCTCATTTGTTTTGTCAATTGTAGTCCAGTAACCCAGATTACGCTTGCGTTTAGTACTTTTCTTAGTGAGAATGTGACTTTTATAAGCGTGTTTTCTTTTAATTTTTCCTGTTCCGGTAAGCTTAAATCGTTTCTTCGCTCCGGAATTTGTTTTCATCTTTGGCATATTCCTACTTGTTAATTATCAAAGAACATTATTATTTCTTTTTTGGTGAAATTATCATAGTCATTCTTTTACCTTCAAGCTTTGGCAATTGTTCCACAACTCCTAAATCTTCCAGGGCTGTTGCCAGTCTTAAAAGCAGGATTTCCCCCTGTTCCTTAAACAGGATTGACCTGCCCTTAAAAAATACAAATGCTTTAACTTTAGCTCCATCCTTTAAGAATTTTTCGGCATGTCTTAATTTGAAATCGAAATCGTGGTCATCTGTTTGGGGACCGAAACGAATTTCTTTAACTACAATTTTGAACGCCTTGGCTTTCATCTCCTTTTGTTTCTTTTTCTGTTGGTAAAGAAACTTTGAATAATCGATTATTTTGCATACGGGAGGATCTGCTTTTGGAGATATTTCCACCAGATCCAATTCCATTTCATCAGCCATTCTTAAAGCTTCCCTAAGGGGATATACCCCCGGATTTTCTATATTATCTCCGACAACTCTTACCTGCGGGGAGGTAATATATTTATTAATCCTGTGTTGAGCCCCCCTGTTTTTGTTCCTATTGGGGAATCCTCCAACGCCTTGTCTTGTGATAGCTATACTTTTACCCTCCTATTATTTAGTTATAGTATATTATTGCTGATTTTTTATTTCAGTTATTAGCATATCAGCAAATTCTTTAATTTTCATCACACCTTTATCACCCTGGCCTTGTCTTCTGACAGAAACTGTATCAGATTCTGCTTCTTTTTCTCCAACAATCAGTAAATAAGGGATACGTTTCAATTCATTATCACGTATCTTTCTACCAATCTTTTCGTTACGATCATCAATAATTGTGCGAATATCGTAAATATTTAGAAAATTCAAAACTTTTTCTGAATATTCATTGTACTTTTCACTAATAGGTAAAAGAACAACTTGTTCGGGTGCCAGCCACATTGGAAATTTTCCTGCAGTATGTTCAATCAGTACAGCAACAAAACGTTCCAAAGAGCCAAAAGGGGCCCTGTGTATCATAACCGGCCGATGCCGGTTGTCATCTGCTCCTGTATATTCGAGATTGAACCTTTCAGGCAGGTTATAGTCAACCTGAATTGTTCCCAGCTGCCAGCTTCTGCCCAAAGCATCCCTTACCATAAAATCAAGTTTGGGGCCATAAAATGCAGCTTCACCTGTCTCAGTAATGGTTTTTAATCCTTTTTCCTCACATGCTTCAATAATTGCCTTTTCTGCTTTATCCCAGCTGTCGGGTGTACCAATATATTTTTCGGGATTTGCTGAATCGCGCAGTGATATCTGAGCTACATAATCATCGAAATGAAGAGCTTTAAATATTATAAAGATAATATCTATTACTTTTTTAAATTCATCTTTTAACTGGTCAGGCCTGCAAAAGATGTGTGCGTCATCCTGAGTAAATCCCCTGACTCTGGTCAATCCGTGTAATTCTCCGCTTTGTTCATAACGGTATACAGTTCCGAATTCAGCCATTCTGACCGGCAGGTCTTTATATGACCTGGGTTTTGATTTATAAATTTCACAGTGGTGAGGGCAGTTCATCGGTTTTAACAGATACTCTTCACCTTCAACAGGCGTTTTGATTGGCCTGAAGGAATCCTTTCCGTATTTTTCGTAATGCCCTGAGATTTTATATAATTGAACATCTCCAATATGAGGGGTGATCACCTGCTCGTAATTATATTGTTTTTGTACTTTTTTCAGGAAATCCTCAAGTTGCATTCTCAACATAGTACCTTTTGGCAACCAAAGTGGCAGGCCTTGTCCCACAGCATCGGAAAAGGTAAATAATTCCATGTCTTTTCCTATCTTCCGATGGTCTCTTTTCTTTGCCTCTTCGAGTAACGTAAGATATTCCTCCAACATTTTTTGCTTTGGGAAGGTAACTCCATATACTCTTGTCAGCATTCTGTTGTTTTCATTACCACGCCAGTAAGCCCCGGCTATTGATGTCAACCTAACGGCTTTTATATATCCTGTATCCGGCAAATGCGGCCCCCTGCAAAGATCAATAAAATTGCCCTGTTGATAGATCGAGATGGTACCATCCTCCAGTTCACTGATCAATTCCAGTTTAAGTTCATCATTTTTTTGCGTAAAGAGTTTTATTACATCACTTTTGGAAATTTCTTTTCTGGTAATTGTATTACGTTGCCTGGCCAGTTCCAGCATTTTTTTTTCAATTTTTTCCAGGTCTTTTTCTGAAAGCTGCTGTCCGTCAGGCAGGTCAATATCATAATAAAAACCGGTTTCAATGCTCGGTCCGATTCCAAATTTTGTCCCGGGATAAAAATACTCTATTGCTTCTGCCATGAGGTGTGCCGAAGAGTGCCAGAAAGCCTCTTTTCCTTCATGGTCATCCCACGTGTGAAATTTAATTGTGGCATCCTTCGATATCTTTCTTGTGATATCCCATAACTCTCCATTAACGGATACTGACAAAACCTCTTTCGCCAAACTGTTGGAAATAGACCGGGCTATTTCAACCCCGGTTAACGGTTCCGAAAATTCTTTAAAACTTTTATCAGGAAACGTAATTCTCATCATCTTTCTTAAAAAAACAAATTAGGGGTGCAAAGATAATGATTCATTCCATAAGTAAATTTCTAAATATAATTAATTTGTTTATGTAATGAATTATTTATGTTGCTAAATATATTAGTCTGGTTAGAGAAGGCGAGAAGCTATTTTTAAGATAAATTTTTAGATTCTTATGTCCATTTTATTCATTTAAAATTTTTGAGTAAAAAAGTTCAGGTTTCTTTCATGTGTTTATATTTGTAACTTTTAATAACGAAAGAGATGAATATGGTTAGAAACAGTAATTTATCCTATTTCTATTTTTATAAACATTTAGCTATGATTCCTTTTTCTTTTTAAGCGATCTAAAAATATTATACTTATAAATAACATGATAAATGTCAAGAAAGAAAGAATTTATAAAACCGGAAGAATGCTTGTCTCTGGAAGATATTAGAAATGAAATAGATAAAATAGATAAATTAATAATTTCCTTATTTTCTGAACGGCATAAATATATTAGGGAAATTGTCCGTTTTAAATTTGATTATGTCAGTATCAGAGCTGAAGAAAGAAAAGATGAAGTAATAAGACAACGGAAAAAGTGGGCTGAAGAAAGCGGATTGGATAAAGAAACTTTTGGGAAAATTTATGAGCTTCTTATTGAATCTAATATACAACAGGAATTTAAAATTTTTAAATCTAAACTAAACAAGTAATTATATGTATCTAAAGGATTTGAAGGTAATGGACTGTACCGTCAGGGATGGTGGTCTTATGAATAAATGGCAATTCAGTGATGAATTTGTCCGCGGGGTTTATACCGGTTGCCTGGAGGCGGGTATTGATTATATGGAAATTGGATATAAAAGCAGTGAACGTGCTTTTTCGAGATCTGAGGTAGGTCCCTGGAAATTTTGTGATGAAAAGGATGTGCGGAGGATAGTAGGAGACAATGATACAAAATTAAAACTCTCTGCCATGGCAGACATTGGGAGGATAGACCAGGATGACATTCCTGAAAAGAGTGAAAGTGTTTTAGATATGATCCGGGTTGCTTGTTATGTTCATCAGATTGATAAAGCTATTGTACTTGCTGAACATTGCCTGGATAAAGGCTATGAGGTAACCATCAATTTAATGGCAGTATCGAAAGTCAATGAACCTGACCTTGACCAGGCACTTAATGACCTTTCCCAGTCGCGCGTGCCTGTAATTTATGTGGTTGACAGCTTTGGAAGTATGTATTGCGACAGTATAGAATATCTTATCAAAAAGTATAAAAAAGCACTACCCGGAAAAGAGATAGGTATTCATGCACACAATAATATGCAACTGGCTATGTCAAATACTATAACATCTCTGATTCATGGTGCCACAATGCTTGATGCGACATTACTGGGCATGGGCCGTGGTGCAGGGAACTGCCCTGTAGAGATATTAATAGCATTTTTAAAAAATCCGAAATACAGACTTCTTCCTTTGCTTGATGTTATACAAAACCACATTAAACCTCTACAGGATAAGATTGAATGGGGATATCATGTTCCATATCTGATAACCGGATCAATGAATGAACATCCGAGGAGCGCAATGAAATGGATGGAATCAGAGAGGAAGTACGACTTTGTGGCTTTTATGAAAGAGATGCATGATTATGAATTGCTTGAGTAATATATGCTGTGCGTCAGAATTACGGTATGTATAAATTTTAACCCGACTTAACAATTTTTACTTTTGGATTCTGTTAAAGATTGTAGTAAAGTTTATTCGGAATATATTTTTGTAGTTATGAAAAAACTAATTGTATCAGCCTTATTTGCTTTTCTGGTTTTTAGTCTGTATTCACAGACCAAACAACAGATAAGCCTTGAAGATATATTTATAAATGACACCTTTAAAGGTGAGTCGATTGGCAGATTACAGTCAATGAATGACGGAGTGCATTATACAATGCTTGAAGACAAGAACAGGATTGTTAAGTACAGTTATGAGACAGGCGGGGAAGCTGGTGTTATTTTTGATTTAAGGGATATTAAAGATGCTCCTTTAAAATCTTTCGAGTCATATGAATTGAGTGATGACGAAACAAAAATATTGTTAATGACAGATGTAAAGAAAATTTACCGCCATTCCTATACGGCTGAGTATTTTGTCTGGAATTCTGTCACAGAGGAACTTTCGAGGCTCTCGGAAAAGGGGGCCCAGCAACTTGCTGATTTTTCACCTGATGGTAATTATGTAGCTTTTGCAAGGGATAATAACCTCTTTATTAAGAATCTTAAATTTGGCAGTGAAACCCAGGTGACCTTCGACGGTAAAGTAAATGAGATCATTAACGGAACGCCAGATTGGGTTTATGAGGAAGAATTTGGTTTTAATAAAGCCTTTTGCTGGTCACCCAATAGTAAATTCATTGCTTTTATCAGGTTTGACGAGTCTGATGTTGCCAGCTATAATATGACTTTTTACGCGGGAGAGAAGCCTGAACAAAGTCAATATAAGTTATATCCCGGGCTGAAAACTTTTAAATACCCTAAGGCAGGAGAGAAGAACTCCGTTGTTACTGTAAAAACCTATGAGCTATACAACCGTATGACTGTTGATATTGATCTCGGAGAAAAGCAGGATATATATGTACCACGTATTACCTGGACACCTGATGCCAAAGACGTGGTAATAATGAGGATGAACAGAAGGCAAAATGAACTTGATATTTTATATGCGAATCCTTTTACAGGGGATTCAAGGCCTGTGCTAACTGAAAAGAACAGCAGGTACATTGATGAGAGTTTTCTTGATGCATTTAAATATTTTGATGACGGAAGGTTTATTGTGAAAAGTGAAAGAGACGGCTGGTCTCATCTTTACCTTTATGACAGGCTTGGATTTTTGCAGTCTCAGATTACCAGAGGAGAGTTTGATGTTACGGATTTTTACGGTTATGATATGGTGAATGATATATTTTATTATCAATCGGCTGCAGAATCCCCACTAACCAGAGAGGTGCGTTATATCAGCCGCGATGGAAAAAAGCAGGGAAAATTATCGGGCCAGACCGGTACCAACAGCGCTTCATTTAGTAAGAATTTCGAATACTATGTAAATTATTACAGCAATATTAACACACCCGCTTTTATCACAGTTCATAGTACAAAAAAGAATCAATTAAAAAGAGTACTTCAGGATAACACAATTTTAAAAAACAAACTGCAGAACTATAAGCTTCCTCAGAAGGAGTTTTTTACTTTTACTACTTCAGGTGGAATTAAACTTAACGGTTACCTTATCAAACCGGTTGATTTTGATAACACAAAAAAATATCCTGTTATAATAGACCAGTATAGTGGCCCTGGTTCACAGCGCGTTAAAGATTCATGGAAAAATATTGGATGGGGTAATTACCTTGCCGGTGAAGGTTTTCTGGTAGTTACTGTTGATCCCCGCGGCACTGCAGCCAGGGGAGAGGATTTTAAAAAATCAACCTACAAAAATTTAGGTAAGTATGAATCTGAAGATATGATAGAAACGGCGTCATATCTAAAAACCCTGCCATATGTGGATGGCAATAATATTGGAATATTCGGATGGAGTTACGGAGGCTTTATTACATGTATGTCTATGTGTAAGGGTGGTGAACTCTTTAAAGCAGGAATCGCTGTAGCGCCAGTTACTAACTGGAGGTTTTACGATACTATTTATACTGAACGTTATATGGATACTCCTGATGAAAACAGTGATGGATATGATGAAAATTCCCCGCTCTTTCATGCAGGTAAAATAAAAGGGAGGCTATTATTAATTCATGGTTCAGCTGATGATAACGTACACCTGCAGAATACTGTTGAATTCTCTGAAAGGCTTGTACAGGCAGGAGTTCAATTTGATATGGCAATTTATACAAACCGTAACCACTCAATAACAGGAGGTAATACTACTATGCACCTTTATACCAGGATGACTGAGTTTTTTAAGGAACATCTGCAGTAATAACCGGCAAATTTATTTTTGTTTTTAAAGGGTGGCGATTTTTTTAAGCATTTCCCTGACCTCTTTATAATTTTCTATCTTGTAGGTTGCATTTGTCTTTGACATTCCTACTTTAAATGTGTATGCTGTTTCAGGAAGTGCAGCAAATAAAAACTCATCTGTCCAGTCATCGCCAATAGCCACTATTTTATCAGCGGGGGATATACTTAATAATTTCTGTGCTGCCCTCCCTTTGTTTATACCTCTGTTTTTTATTTCAATAACTTTATTCCCTTCCAGTATTTCCAGATTTAAATTTGCTACCAAACTGGTAAGTTCATCTTTTAATTCAATTGCACGGTTTGTTCCTAATTCCGGATCTGATTTTCTATAATGCCATACCAGGCTGTAATTCTTCTCTTCAATGAATGACCCCGGAGTCCGGTCTACATAAAATTCCAGAAATGGCCTGATGCTCTCTTTCCACAAATCCTCAAGATATTCAATCATTTGCCATTCCTGTCCTTTCTCCCTGTACCATACTCCATGTTCAACAATAAGAGTGTAAGGCTTATTGCCGAACCATTCATTAAAAGTGTCTTTATCTCTTCCACTTATAAGTACAATTCGGTTTTTTTTGTTCTCAGCCAGCACATCGAGTATTTCATAAAGTTCATTGTCCGGACGGGCATGCTTTGGATTATCTTCAAATCCAGTGAGAGTTCCATCGTAATCCAGAAAAAATATACGGTTTTCTGAAAGGCCTAATTCCCTGATTATTCTGTTTTGCGTTGATGCAATAAGTTTTTTACCGGTATATTTTTGTTCAATCTGTTTTACTTTTTCCATTGCATTTAAGAATTCCATAGCCCATTTATTGATATCATATCGTTTTAATCTTTTCTGCAGAAAGGAATTCCTCTCAACTTGTTCTTCAAATGGCATTTCCAGAGCTGTTTTTATACTTTCGGCAATTTGGGATTTATTATTAGGATTTATGATAAGTGCCTCACTCATTTCTTTTGATGCTCCGGCCATTTCGCTGAGAATAAGAACTCCCCGGCCATCTGTTTTGGAGGCAATAAACTCTTTGGCAACCAGGTTCATGCCATCTCTTATCGGGGTGAGTAGGGCAATGTCACAGTAGTTATACAAGTCAACCAGGTTTTCAAAAGGTAAAGAACGGTAGAAATACCAAACGGGAGTACGGTTAATAGATGAAAACTTACCGTTAATCCTTCCGACAATTTCATCAACTTCACTTTTCATTTGCTGGTATTGATCCACACCTATTCTTGAAGGTACTGCAAGCAAAACCAAGACTACATCATCTCTGTATTCAGAGTATTTTTCCATAAAATATTCAAAAGCTTCCAGTCTGTTGATCAAACCTTTTGTGTAGTCAAGCCTGTCAATTGAGAGAATAAATTTTGTGTCAGGATATAAAAGATAATAACGTTCGAGTTCTTTTCTTACTTCTGATTTGTCCCTTACTGAACGTTTTTGAGATTCAAGAGCTGCCTGCTGAAATTTTTCATAATCGATACCCATGGGAAAATTATCAACCCTGACGATTCTGTTAGGAAGATTGATCTCATTAATATTTATGTCGTATCCTAACAGACGTCTGACTGAACTCATAAAATGTCGTTCATAATCGAAGGTGTGGAATCCGAGAAGGTCAGCGCCCAGCATTCCTGTTATGATCTCCCTTCGCCATGGGATAATTCTGAACAGCTCGTAAGAAGGGAAAGGTATATGAAGAAAAAAACCAATTGTAACTTTAGGAAAACGTTCTTTTATCATTTGAGGCAACAGTAACAAATGGTAATCATGTATCCATATTTTATCTACGCCTTCCATATGCTCCGAAATTATATCGGCAAACTTCTGGTTTACTCTTTTGTAAGCCTCCCAATATTTTTCTTCATATTCAACATATTGGGTGAAATAGTGAAATAGCGGCCATATGGTTTTATTACTGAAACCTTCATAGTACATTTCGACCTCTTCAGATGTAAGGTTTACATCTGCACAATCCATTTTTTTTAATTCCCTGCTGATTTTTTCTTTTTGATTCGCAGTAAGCTGATTTTTATCAATACCTGACCATCCAATCCAGAGGCTTTTAAATGACTGGCTGACCGACATCATTCCTGTTGCCAGGCCTCCTACGCTTGGTGAAAATTCTATATCATCACCCTTTATATTAATATTTAAGGGTAATCTGTTTGAGATTATTAGAAATCGATCCATAGTTTTTTTATATTTGTTTGTATAATAATAAAAATAAACCAAACATCAAAATATTATCAGAAAACATAACAAAACATGAGTAATTTTGATTACGGAATTATTGGCAACTGCAGCAGTGCTGCATTAATATCCAAAACCGGGGCAATAGAATGGCTTTGCCTTCCAATATTTGATTCAGCATCTGTTTTTGCGAAAATCCTTGATAGAGAAAAAGGAGGAAGCTTTGAAATTATAACAAGTGAAGATTATAAGTGTTCACAAAGCTATATTAAGAATACCAATATTCTTGTTACTTCATTTACAAATGGTAAAGACGCTTTTGAAGTCGTGGATTTTATGCCCCGGTATCATTATCATAATGGCAGGGAGCATATATACTCCCCACCTGACCTTATCCGATACATACGTCTTAAATCAGGAAAACCCGGGTTTAGGATAAAATATGATCCTAAACTTGAGTATGCAGAAAAAATTACGATCACTGAGACACGTAAGGCTTATTTGAAAAGCTTTACAAAAAATGGTACTTACGATTCGCTGTACCTCTACACAAATATGGATATGGAGAAAATTATTAAAAGCGAAGAGGTTGAACCAGACGGAGATGTTTATTTTCTAATAAGTTATAATCAAAAATTACTTGAGCAATCCCTTGAAAGAACTTATCTTAAGCTCCAAAGAACAAAGGTATACTGGCTTAACTGGTCTGAGGAGACACATAAATACAGTAAGTATAACAAGGAAATACTGCGAAGTGCCCTTATCCTTAAATTACTGAGTTTTGATAAAACAGGTGCTATACTTGCAGCAGTGACAACATCTTTACCTGAAACCATAGGCGAAATAAGAAACTGGGACTATAGATTTTGCTGGCTTCGTGATGCTTCTATGGTCATAAAAATGATGACAAAAATAGGCCACTGGCGAAGTGCAGAGAGATTTATGAATTTTATAATTGATATTGTATCAGATAAAGACGATAAAATTCAAATAATGTATGGTATTAACAGGGAAAAGAATCTTCGGGAAAGGATACTGACCCATTTGTCGGGTTATGAAAATAGTGCTCCTGTCAGGATTGGTAATGCCGCTTATAAACAAAAGCAGCATGATATTTACGGAATTCTTATGGATGTTATTTACCAGCAATTCAGTTTGTTTGATGTAACTCTTCAAAACAGCGAAGAGCTTTGGACAATTACCAGGAGTATTGTACGGATTGTTAAAAATAACTGGAGAAAACCAGATCGTGGAATATGGGAAATCAGATATAACCAAAGTCATTTTACATTTTCGAAGTTACTTTGTTGGGTGGCGGTTGACAGAGCTATCAAGGTGGCTGAACTGATAAGAAAAAAAGAGTATGTCCAAAAATGGAGCGGATTGAGGGATACTATAAAGAATGACATACTTAAAAAAGGATGGAATGAAAATATTCGTTCATTTACGCAGGCGTATGGCTCACAAGACCTGGATGCAACTGCATTATTATTTGAATCTTACGGATTCCTTGAATCATCTGATCCGAAATATAAACTCACTGTAAAAGCTGTTGAAAAGGAACTGGGAAGAGATGGATTAATGTACAGGTATAAAAATCGTGATGATTTTGGACTTCCTACATCGTCTTTTACAATTTGTTCGTTCTGGCTAATTCAGTCACTGTACAAAACGGGAGAAAAGGAAAAGGCAGGCAGACTTTTCGATCAGCTTTTATCATACAGTAATCATCTTGGCATTTTTAGTGAGGATATTGACTTCAAAAGTAAAAGACTTTTAGGGAATTTTCCCCAGGCTTATTCACATCTTGCTTTGATCGAAACAGCAATGCTTTTTGCAGAGGACATAGAGCTGAAAAACAGATTTTAGAAAAAGTCTCTTTTGAATGCCTGTGTTTAAAATCAATATAAATTGGCAGAATATTTAAAAGTTAGCATAATTTCACTGCGTTAAGGGTACTATCTTTGATAAGATAACTTTCAAAACAGGTTATAATGAAGCTTTTAATAAAAATAAAATTTTTAGCAACAACTTTTTATTTGATCCTCTGTGTAGGCCTTTCAGCACAACTTGTTGAGGTTCAAGCAAATTATAATAGCGCGGGTGATGTTGATTTCGTAGCATATAATAACAGCCCCGCACCACTGTTTTTGAATATTGATTTTAATGATCTTGAGAATACCGTCTTCAATGAAACTTTACCGTATGTGAAATTAATAGAACCCGGATTTAATACACTTTTTACACTGCAGCGGGAACCGGATGCTGAGTCGCCACGGTTTAACTATCAGATCAAATATTACAGGTCAGATCCGTCCGCCATACCAGACCTTGATTTTCCTTACCTGATCCCTTTTAAACCCGGTGGATCAGTGTCGGTATTTGATGTTAAAGAAATATCAGGCTTTTGGGGTAATGACGAACCTAAATCCTGGATTGCTACCGGTTTTAATACTTTACCCGGAATTCCTGTTTATTCTGCCAGGAACGGGATAGTTGCTGAGGTAACCGGGTCTTCGAGAGTTGGCAGCCCGGAAACATGGTACCATACCTGGACAAACACTATCACTGTTCTGCAGCCTGACGGTACGTTGATTTGCTATCGTAATGTGACTGATAATGATAAAAAGTTAAAGCCCGGACAGAAAATATTTGCCGGTGAACTAATCGGGAATATTGAATCTTCTTCATCACAATTAGTAGTTATGATATGGCAAAACAGTTTTAATTCCACAGAACTTCGTTTTGTAATACCGCAATTTTATACTGACCATAAGAAGGGTGAAATATTATTGGTTTCTGAAGAGTATAAAGTTGTTCACCCTGATTCAGTCAGAGGCCTGGAGATGACAAATCGTGAAAAGAGAAGATATCTTAAAAATTAATAATGTTGGTTTAAAGCAGATCTCCACCAATTAAAATATTTCGATTCCAGATCATCAACAGATGGAAATGGATAGAAGAGCGATTTATTCTTTTTGCCTATGTAGAATCCATTTTTAATAGTTCTGTATGAGATATTTCCCTGCATAAATCTTAATACAGTTTTTGTGAGTTTATCCTTTGTCTCATTTAACTTTAAAAGGCAATCACGCAAATGATCAGGATTGGCATAGGGAAGATTATGCAAAGGCGAATTAGGGTCCCTGGCCAGTTCATTCAATTGTAGTTCTGCAAAAAATATTTTCGGAGCTGAGACAGGATTTTTTTTATTGGTTAGGAAACTGATGAATTCCTGAGGATTAAGTTTACTGGCTACTCGTGTAGTGATAGGATTAAACTGCTGATAAAGATGAATCTCTTCTTTCTCTTCAGGTTTAGTTTCAGCAGAACAAATTCCAAGTACTTTACCATCATCGGTTGCCAGATAGAGGTTTTTTAAAGCCTTTAAGGGTGTTTTTTCCAATACCCTGTAAATGCCAAAAAATACAGATCTTTTGGGTTCTCCATCAGGATAGGGAATAAGCTTTTTATTTATATAATCATGAGGAGGCCTCTTCATTTTATCAGGATCAAGCTCAAAAAATATATTTTGCCCTCTGGTCTGCTTTTTTGTGCCGACCGACAGATAATGCCCGAATTCTTCGGGTGAAAGCTGGGAAGCAATAAATGATTCGGGAGTGAAAACCAGATAATAATAGTTTTTCATACACTTAAAATTTTTATATATATGATTGTTTTCTTTTAGTAAGTTTTGATCATTATAAAAATGAACTATAATTATTCATTGACGCTTTTTAAAATATAAATAGCAACAGTATTAAAGTTACTAAAATTTATTGTTGATGTCAATAAAAGCAGGTTTTTATTAAGGGAGGAAAATAGTTTTTATATTATTTTAATTTTATTATTCTGATCTGCAATTAATTCTTATTTCGTTTTTCAAGTTTGTAAGATACATTCGCCCCATTCATTAATAACTGCTATTTTCTAAAAAAAAATAATATATTTGTTATTACATAACGAGGATATTAAATGAATTCGATTAGTTTAAATATTAAAAAAGGTAATCACACCATCATAGCTGAAGAACAGGTATTTATAATACCGTTGATTTTTATGTCCATGCAATAGCCTTCATTCGATAATACCCTGTCGATTGAAGGCGAATTATTAATATACCTCAAAAAATCAATACTTTTTTTACAGTTAGCATTTCATTTTTGACAGGAATAATAGTTAGAAATAATATTTAAAGATAATTTAATCTTAAATTAACGGCTATACATACTGTTCGTTGGTTAATATAAATATTATAGAAATTTAGAGTAAGGGTCAAATTAATTAAGTAAAGTTTTTGGGGTCAAATACCAACAAGAAAAGATGATTATCGATTGTTTAATTTAATTAAATTACATTCACATGAACACAGAAGATTTTAAATTTGAAACATTACAGATTCATGCAGGTCATAATCCTGATGAAAAGACTCTTTCACGGGCGGTTCCGATTTATCAAACCACTTCATATCTTTTTAAAGATGCTGAACATGCAGCCAATTTATTTGCGTTAAAAGAGTTCGGTAATATTTATACCCGCATTATGAATCCCACTTCTGATATCTTCGAGCAAAGGATTGCTGCTTTGGAAGGGGGAGTGGCAGCATTGGCAGTAGCTTCGGGGCATGCATCGCAGTTTTTAACATTCAGCACTATATTGAGTATGGGAGATAATTTTGTATCATCCCCCTATTTGTATGGAGGGTCTTACACCCAATTCAATATTTCTTTCAGGAAGCTTGGTTTTGATGCCCGTTTTGCTGAAGACCTGAATATTGAATCATTTGAGAAGCTAATTGACAGGAAGACTAAAGCTATTTATCTTGAAACAATAGGCAATCCCGGTTTTGTTATTCCTGATTTTGAGGCATTTGGGAATCTTTCAAAAAAATACGATATACCTTTAATAGTTGATAACACATTTGCAGGAGGTGGTTATTTGTTCCGGCCAATTGATTATGGAGCAGACATTGTTGTGGAATCAGCAACTAAATGGATCGGAGGTCATGGTACCAGTATTGGCGGAGTTATTATTGATGCCGGAACATTTAATTGGGGTAACGGAAAATTCCCGGGATTTACAGAACCATCCAGGAGTTATCACGGTCTGAGGTTTTGGGATGTATTCAATTTTGATGGTCCGTTTGGTAATATTGCATTTATTATTAAGGCAAGGGTTGAAGGGCTTCGTGATTTTGGCGCTGCCATAAGTCCGTTTAACTCATTTTTATTACTACAGGGACTTGAGACTTTATCGCTGAGAATGGAAAGGCATGTTGAAAATACAGTCGCACTGGCAAGATGGCTTGAGAATCATCCTAAGGTGGAAAGTGTCAATTATCCGGGTCTGGAGAGTAATCCATCTTATGCAAATGCCAAAAAATATCTGCCCAGGGGTGCCGGTGGTGTCTTGTCATTTATAGTCAAAGGTGGTAAAGAAGCTGCTAATAAAGTGGTTGATAATTTGAGACTTGTAAGTCACCTTGCAAATGTGGGGGATGCAAAGACACTTATTATACAACCTGCATCAACAACTCATCAGCAATTGACAGAAGAGGAGCAGGTTGCCGCAGGAGTTTATCCGGCACAATTAAGGGTAAGCGTAGGACTTGAGCATATTGAGGACATAATTGCTGATTTTCAACAGGCATTAAGTGACAGAAATTAATATGATAAAACATCTTCATAAGAAGAGGAAATATGACAAACAAACTTAGAATTAATGAATAATTCAAAATTAAATATTCGCATAACTTTAAAATGTTACCATTATGCCAGTAAATGTTCCGGATAAATTACCGGCTATAAATATCCTGAGGGAAGAAAATATCTTTGTGATGAACGAGTCGAGAGCAAAGCATCAGGATATTCGTCCCCTAAAAATTATTATTCTGAATCTGATGCCATTAAAGATAAATGCTGAAACAGATCTGCTCAGGCTTTTATCGAATTCTCCCTTGCAGATTGAAATTGATTTTATGAAGATAAAAGGGCACAAGACCAAAAATACTTCTTTCAGTCATATGAAAAGGTTTTATAAAAATTTCGATGACCTCAGGAATATGAAATATGATGGAATGATCATTACAGGAGCCCCTGTTGAACTTATGCCTTTTGAGGATGTAACCTACTGGGGGGAGTTGCAGAAGATACTTGACTGGGCTGAACATCATGTATTTTCTGCTATGTTTATTTGTTGGGCAGCTCAGGCAGGACTTTATCATTATTACGACATTCCAAAATATGAATTGCCTGAAAAAGTCTTCGGGGTGTTTGAGCACACTCACTCAGACCAGTTGTTGCCAATTTTGAGAGGTTTTGATGACACTTTCTGGATGCCCCATTCCCGTTATACAGAAGTGCGCGCTGAAGACATTGATAAAGTTGATGGTCTGCAGGTAATTGCGCAGTCTGAAAAAGCCGGTGTAGCAATTGTGAAAGGAAGGAACGGAAGACAACTTTTTATAACCGGACATTCAGAATATTCCCGGTACACCCTTGATCTGGAATATAAAAGGGACATGGCTAAAAATATTTCAATAAATATTCCTGAAAACTACTATCCGGGAAATGATCCTTCACTTATGCCTGCCATGTTATGGGGATCTGCGGCTAACTTGTTATTTGCCAACTGGCTTAACTATTACGTTTACCAGGAAACTCCATATAACCTTGAGGAAATAAGTTGATACATCGTAATTATTGTGCATTAAAATAAGATCATCAAATAATGAAAAATAACTGTATCTTAAATGTTTGATAATTCCAATTTTAGTTTAACTTTGCATTGTGAATTAACAGATGATTTTACATTTTATTAATTACTATCATCTATCAATTAACAAATTGGTCTTTTTTTGTTGAGTTTTTGGGTTTCTGCTGCCGGACACGGTTATCCTTCCCTGTTTTCACCACGATTTATTTTGGTTTCAGAAGTTTATTTCATTCGGTTATTCATTTAAATACGGGAATAAAACAAATTTTGGTTTACATTGTCTTTGCAGCAGTACCGGTTTTATTAATTTTAAATAATTACAAATGAACATTTATGTTGGAAATCTTCCTTATAACGTAGTAGAGGAAGATTTAAAAGAAATTTTTGAAGAGTATGGCGAAGTTACTTCGGTTAAGATTATTTCAGATAAACTATCTGGCCGTAGTAAAGGTTTTGGTTTCGTTGAAATGGATAATTCAAGCGAAGCCAATAAGGCCATTGAAGAACTAAACAATGCTGAATTGGGAGGACGTAACATTAAGGTTAACGAATCCCGTCCAAAATCTAATGATTCCAGAGGTGGAGGTAACCGCAGAGGAGGTCATGGCAGGGGAGGCCGTTATTAAAAAAATTTATGCAAGGAAAAGTAAAATGGTACGATAACGTAAAAGGTTATGGTTTCATTCACAATGAAGAAGGCAAAGACCTTTTCGTACATCGTTCCGGTATTAAAGATGGACAGTTTGGTCTCGAAGCAGACCAGACAGTAAAATTTGAAATCAAAGAAAGCGACCGGGGACCGGTTGCTTTTAATGTGGAAGTTATCTGACTATTATAGTACTTAAAAAAAGGCCTTGGTTACAAGGCCTTTTTTTATTTCCGGACTAAATGAAAATATAAAGCAGGTTCGCTCGTACCATTTTACAATTTAAATTTTAATTGTTTTTATTTGTTAATAACTTTGCATCTAAGCAATATTAAATATGATACCTGTTTCAATTTCAAAAAAATTACAGGAAAAATTGCCCTTATTAAGGCTTTCTTGTATTGAATCAAATGTTATTACAGAGGATAAAAATGAAGAATTATGGAATATGATATGCCATAAGGTTGCAGATATTGCGCGCAATGTAAAAACAGATCAGATTAATAAAATTCCTGCAATAGCATATTCCAGAAAGGCTTATAAAATTTGTGGCAAAGATCCTGCCCGATACCGCCCCTCTGCTGAAGCATTAATGAGAAGGGCTGTTAAGCAAAAAGATATTTTTCAGATAAATAATGTTGTTGATCTGCTAAATCTTGTCTCATTATCCACAGGTTTTTCAATAGGAGGTTATGATGCAGAAAAGATATCAGGAAATGTGATATTTGATATAGGCAGCGCGGATGAGGATTATGAAGGCATTGGCCGTGGAAGACTGAATATTGAGCATCTGCCGGTTTTCAGAGATGAAAAAGGGCCATTCGGTTCTCCAACAAGTGACTCAGTCAGAACCTCCGTTACAATTGAAACAAATCGGTTTTTGATGATCCTGATAGACTTCGGAAGCTCTGAAGAACTGGTGAAAGCGACAGATATGGCTGTTGATTTGTCAGAGTTTTATGCCAAAGCGATTGATTTGCAAACTCAAACTATAAGTATATGCAACAAAGGATAAGTAAATTTTTATTCAGAATAGCTGGCTGGAAAGCTGTTGGTGCTGCTGTTACTGAGGAAAAATGTATTTTTGCCGGGGTTCCTCATACAAGTATATGGGATTTTGTTATCTCATGGCTATTCTATACATCCCTTGGAGGAAAAGCTAATGTACTTATCAAAAAAGAATTTTTCTTTTGGCCTTTGGGATGGTTGCTCACAAAAATGGGAGGAATCCCTGTTGACCGATCAAGAGGTGCTAATGTTATAAGGCAGGCTATACAGCTTTTTAAGGTGAGAGAACATTTACATCTGGCAATAACACCGGAGGGTACACGTAAACTGACAAAAAACTGGAAGGCGGGATTCCATAAAATTGCCAGGGAGACAGATGTACCTGTCTATCCTGTAAGCTTTGACTGGAGCCGTAAAACAGTTACAATATGGGATGAATTTCTATTGACTGACGATTATAAAGAGGATATCAAAAGATTGAAAGACTTTTTTCGTGAAAAAGGAGTGCAAGGTAAGCATCCGGAAAAATTTACTACAGATTATTAATTGGCAATAAATTTGTTATCCGAAGTTTTATTAGTGATACAATTGAGTTGAATATTAAGATCTCTATATTATTTTTTTACCTGGTATTTTTTTTTGAATCTTTTGCTCAAATTACCACTACTCCTGATTTTATGTGGGGAAATAGTTATTATTATGACATGAAAACAGGAGACAATGTGATATTCAATAATATTGATGTAAAGTTATTACGGATAGAGAATCATTTTAATTTAATAAAAGTTGGTGCTGATACTTTGGATATTAAAGTATCAAGAAGGTCATTGCCTGTTGAAGTAAAAGGAATTAAAATTTTTATTGCAGATAACAGAAATATAAAGAAATTATCTTCTGATACTCTTATGCACGGCTTATTAAATAATGATGCCTTAATTTGTATTTGCGAAAAGGATAAACCTTTTCTTGATCCCGGTTCTTTTGTTTATCCGGTAAGTTTTAACGATGGATTTCAATGGTCAGCGGAAGAGGATAGTTATATGTTTTCATGGCAGATGAATGATCCGCCTCAAAAAAATAAAATTGGTTCTTATCCCGGGATAGGAATTGATCTTAATGATGCAAAAGGACTGGAAAAACACTGGATTACAGCTGTGGAGAACAGTAGGGAGATATGGGTATCTGATGAGGTTGACGGAATGGATAACTCGATTTGTTTACTTCTTGAAAGTCAGTCCCATCCGGGCATATACTATGTTTATAATAAAATGTTTAATAAAAATATAAATGTAAGAAAAGGACGTAAAATTGTTGCAGGTGATCTGATAGGCACGGCATGGGGAGATAAAAAGTGGGGGCACTTGCAGTTTGCTATAATTAAATCAGATACTGTTCCTGATTTCCCTTTTGTTAATATTATTAATGGATTTCCTCAACTTTATGGTCTCTATAACAGAAATATTTTTGATCAGGTAAGAATTTATACCAAGGGAAGAATATTGTTTGGAAAACCACCGGAAATGTGTGGTAACAAAAAAAATACCCAGGCTTATGAAGATTATGATGGCAAAGGATGGATCATTGGAAAATGGAATATTGCAGATAAAGTAGAATCTGTTAATAATGATAGTGATGGTAATGTAAGACTGAAAAAAATATTGTTTCAGGCAACGCCTGCTGAATGCAAAAATCCTGCTGACTATTATGATTATGAAATTAGTGTCCCAAATGGTACGTACAGAATTAGAGCCCGGGCAGGAGATATATCTTTGCCTACAAAGCAAAAAATTGAATTTGAGGGCGTAAAACCGGTAACTCTCTCACTTGCTGAAGGTGAATTCAACTGGACAACTGAACGTATTGTAAATGTTTTTGACGGCAGACTGACTATAAGAATATATATTGACCATGAAAACAAATTTGCTGCAGGATTAAGCGAGATAGTGTTCCAACGGGCAAATTAAACTTTATTAAGTTTTACAGTAACGAATTTACTGTTATCGCCGAAAAGTTCATTGGCTTGTAATCTGTGTTATTAATGTCCACAAATAATCCTGATCTTGATGATCATGTTTTATAAAAATATAGAAAACATAAGTCAGTAATTTTGATAACATTAAATATTTTCATAAATTAGCTTTGTAATGCTGTATTATTTAAACCAATAAAGGTGGATCATTCGACTAACCGGGAATATTGGCAATTGATTTGGGAAAAATTCAGGTATGGTGACCGCCATGCTTTTGAAATAATCTATAATGAATATATTAATGTTTTATTTTCTTACGGTTCAAAGTTAACTTCAGATAAATCAAAGTAAAATCCCGGAAATGAACACTCTCGTGATCCCATATGGCAATAGGTCAGTGATCACTCTGTCTGATGGTTCTCAGGTATGGTTGAATGTGGGAAGCCGGTTGATTTACCCTTCCAGATTTGTAGATAAAGCCCGTGAAGTATTCCTTACAGGAGAGGCTTTTTTTGATGTGGCTAAAAGCGAGAAATGGCCGTTTGTGGTCAAAACTGTTGATGTTAAGGTGCAGGTGCACGGTACACGTTTTAATGTTTCTGCATATCCTGAAGATTATTCAGTACAGACAGTCCTTGAAGAAGGTAGTATTGAGATAAAAAAAGCTGATGCACGGCTCTTCGAAAAAGGAGTTAAGCTGACTCCCGGACAATTGGGTTACTTTAACAAAAAAACACAAGAGACACAGATATCTCAGGTTGATCCGGATTATTATACCTTATGGACTGAAGGATTATTTCAGTTTTCAAGTACGGACTTTAGCAGGATAGTTAAAAAGCTCGAAAGATACTATAATATAAAATTTGAATTTGATGATCCTTTCAAAGGCTCCATTCAAATATCAGGAAAGCTGGATGTTACACAGGAAAAGGAAGAGGTATTTGAATACCTTGTGAAAATTACAGGATTGGAGTTTATACGAATAAATGATTTACATTATATTATTAAGTGAAAATTCGAAGAAGTGACTGTAATTGCAGGCTTAAACCCCATATTCCTGGTTATTAATAATTGTATTTACCGGAATTTATTATGTAGTATGCATTATTCTCAACTGCAATAAGTACCAGTGCTTTGACACTTTAAAAACTGGCAGAAAAAAAAATGTTTAAAAAATTTCATCTGTATTGCGAGTCTCTGAGCAGGTAAAAACAGACTTATCCTTTTGTTGTAAAGTTATAAAATCTCTATCTTTGAAGTTAATAAAATTAATAGAGTCAAATGGTCTATGGCGAAGAAGGGCAATTGCAATTCACTCATTTGGGAAAGTTTTCTGACAGGAGACCAGGAAGCATTCGCTTATCTGTACAATATTAATGTAGAGATGCTCTATCGTTATGGCACCAAGCTTAGCAAAGATGAAAGTCTGGTTAAAGATGCCATCCAGGAAGTTTTTCTTGATTTGTATTTGAAAAGGAAAACCAATAAAACTAAGCCTGAAAACCTGCCCTTTTACCTCCTGCTGGCTATGAAACGCAATCTCATAAAAAAGTTGAAACTCAACCGTAAGCTTGCTGACGAATCAGAATGTGAACTGCAGTTTGAACCGGAATACAGTATTGAAAAAGTCATAATTGATGACGAAGAGGAGGCTGAACTGAACCACAGGATAATTGATGTTCTTACAAAATTACCTTCCAGGCAGAGAGAGGCGTTATATTTGCGTTTTAACAGATCCATGGAATATTGTGAAATTGCACAGGTCCTGAACATTTCCATAGAATCGGTCCGTAAACAGGTTTACCGTGCATTAACCTCAATACGTAAACAATTTGGGAAATAGAGATTGGGTTCATCTATAAACTAGTTCATTCCGCACTCATTTTCAGACACTAATTTTTTTTGTAAAAAAAAGTTAAAAAATCTGTCCATATTATAAAGATTGAAGGCCTTATAGTGCAGAGTGAACAAATTTATATGAAAGACATCAGTAAATATCTTGAAGAAAAACGGTTCATCCAATGGGTATTCGATCCCGGCCACGAACTGGACGAATGGTGGAAGTCGTTTGAAGCCAACAATCCAAAAGAAAAAGAAAACATGCAACTGGCAAGGAGAATCCTGCAAAAATTATACACGAACGACAAAGAACTTCCTGAAGACGAAAAAATAATAATTTTCACCCGTATACTGAAACAGGTGGAAGAACACAAGCATATCCGGGAAAATAGAAAATTACTTTTAGGAATATTAAGATATGCTGCGGTTGCTATCCTTTTCTTTTCCATTGGCGCATTGCTTTTCTACCAGAAAGACAATTTCAATCCAAAATTTGCTGCCATTGAAACAGCCGAACCCAGTCTTGAAGATCAGGCAAGGCTTATAATGCCAGGAGGTGATAATATTCTTCTCAGCGAAAAAAATTCACATATCGAACACCGGCAGGATGGTCAGGTAGTGGTAGACAATAATGTGATTGACTCTGAAAAACTTTCAGATAAGCGAATCCCGGGGATGAACCAACTGGTCATTCCTTATGGAAAAACCTCGGAACTTATATTACCCGATGGTACCAAAGTGAATTTAAATGCAGGGAGCAGACTGATTTATCCTGAGTTTTTTACCGATAAAACCCGTGAAGTTTTTCTTGTAGGTGAAGCCTTTTTTGCAGTTGAGCACAATGACAAAATGCCATTTATAGTTCAAACTACTGATATCCGGATAAAAGTGCTGGGCACACAGTTTAATGTTTCGGTTTATCCTTCTGACAACATCATTGAAACCGTGGTTGCTGAAGGTAAAATACGGCTTGAACAAAACAGCACAGGAATGTTTTCTGAAACTACAGATATAAATCCCGGTCAACTGGCCGCTTTCAACAAGACTGAACGTACTACTCAATTAAAAACTGTCGATATTCAAAACTATATTCTCTGGAAAGAAGGCCTTTTAAAGTTTGAAAGCACCGACCTCAGCCGTATAGTTAAAAGGCTGGAACGTTATTTCAACATCCGTATTAAATACAGCGACCCGTTTTTCGGTAACATAAAGATTTCAGGGAAACTGGAACTGGCCGACAGTCGTGAAACAGTACTTAAAAACGTTGCAGATGCAGCTTCTGTTAAAATATTGGAAATTGGAGAAAATTACTATCAGATAAATAATTAAAAAAACCGGCACGCGCTGCAACGCTTACCGGTTTTCGAGTGTTAAATTTTAATGTTGTGTAACTTAACAGTTTAAAACTATGAAAAAAAAGCGAGAAATGGTTTACCTGCATAGGGAAACCCGGAAACGTAATTTAAATTTTAAAAAGATGAAACTAACGCTGATTTTTACTATGTTGGTTTTCATAACCTTCGGAAAAGGTTTTTCCCAGATGAAAATAACGTTGCAGTTTGAAAAAGCAACCATACAGGAGGTATTGGAAACCATTGAGAATCAAACCGGACACGTTTTTTTGTACAAAGACGAAATTTTTAACCCTTCCAAAAAGTATTCGGTAAATTTTGTTGACGAAGCTCTGGAAGAAGTTTTGATGTCAGTATGCGAAACAGCCGGAGTTGATTATGAAATAAGAAGTAACCGGCAAGTTATTTTAACGGGAAAGGAGGATAAGTCATTATTAAAAATACAAACCCAACAGCAGAGAACTGTTACAGGTGTTGTTACCGACCAGAGTGGGGTGCCGCTTCCCGGGGTCTCCATAATTGTGAGAGGTACTACCACAGGAACTGTTACTGATAGTGACGGTAATTTTACCCTTACAATTCCTGAAAGCGCTGAAGTCCTGCAATTTTCGTTTGTTGGAATGAGATCGCAGGAAGTGGCGATCGAAGGCAGGACCACTTTCACTGTCGTATTAGAGGAAGAAAGTATCGGACTGGCAGAGGTAGTTGCTATTGGTTATGGTACACAAAAGAAGGTTAATCTGACAGGTTCTGTAGCAGTAGCTTCCAGCGAAGTTTTTGAAAACAAGGCAGTTCCTAATACTATAGCCGCTATACAAGGTGCGCTGCCAGGTGTTACTGTGACGAAAAGCAGTGGAAAACCCGGTTCGGAAAATTATAACATTCAGATCCGCGGTATTACATCGGCTAATAGTGCTGCAGCCCTTGTGATAGTTGATGGGGCAGTGGGATCACTGGATGAGTTGAACCCTAATGATATTGAAAGCATTTCCGTTTTAAAAGATGCTGCTGCGTCGGCTATTTACGGCTCCAATGCAGCTGGTGGCGTTGTTCTGGTAACCACCAAGAGTGGTAAAAAATATGAAAAGATAGCTGTCGAATATTCCGGTAATTATGGAATCACAAATCCGGCCAGGATGCCCCACAGGCTTGATTCATGGGTAGAGGCCCGGATGTATGATGAAGCACATGTTAACGCAGGATTATCCTCCGTATATGAACCCGTTCATTATGAATGGATGCAGGGGAAAAGCCTGGATGTTAGGGACAGCAGAGGGATATGCCCCAACGACTGGTGGCCGGGTCAACCTTTCGTTGTTTTGCCCGACAGCCCAAACAGGTGGGAAAGTTATGGCAACTTTGATAAAATTAAAATGTATACCAAAAGGAATAATCCTGTTCAAAGTCATAACCTTTCTGTAAGGGGAGGAAGCGACAGAACCTCTTATTATCTTTCTGCCGGATATTACAACCGCGAGGGAATGGTAAGGATAGGACCTGATTCAAATGACAGGTACAATATAAGGTTAAACCTGGACAACAAATTTAACAAATACGTAAGTTTAGGTACTTCCGTGGCATATACAAACGAAAATATTTATGAGTCAAGCTATGGATCAAATTCAATGATCAATTCTGCCTATAACTATCCATGGGCAAGGCTGGGTGATGTTCTTCCTGATGGTACTTATATGTCCAGGCAGGGGGTTCATCCTACTGCCATGGCTAAAGAAGGTGGTATAAACACAAGAAATAACCATTTGATCGACGGTAAGGCAAACCTGATAATCGAAAATATAGTACCCGGATTGGTTTTCAACGTCATAGGATCTAAAAGACGGGGAAATAATGAACAGTATGTTAATCGCAGGACTATTGAAAATTACGGGCCTCAAGGCACTATTAATGTTACTGCCAATATTCCCAATTCAATGACAAGAGTGATGTTCCGTTCTGATTATGCTTCACTACAGGCTTTTGCTACATATGACAGATCTTTTGCCGATTCCCATAATTTTACACTTATGGGTGGATACTCTTATGAAGATTATAAAAGTATGGCTGTTACTGCAACTGCTTCAGGAATGGTCACAAATGATTTTTATAGTTTAGGTTGGAGTGACCCGGCAAGCCAGACTACAAGTGACGAGATCATTACTTACGCAACTGCAGCCGTATTTGGCAGGTTAAACTACAACTACAAAGAAAAGTATCTTATGGAAGTAAATGTAAGGTATGACGGCAGTTCAAGGCTTGCACCTTCAGTCCGGTGGAATCTGTTCCCCTCGTTTTCTGTAGGGTGGAATATTGCCAGGGAAAACTTCTTTCAGGGTGTATCTTTCATAAATGACCTAAAATTAAGGGCATCCTGGGGCCAGCTGGGCAATTCACAGGCTCTTGGATATTATGATTACATTGGGTTACTGACTTCAAATAATAACCTGCCTTTCGGTAATTCCCGCACACAATATGTATATAAAACTACTATTGCCTCAGAAACAAAAACATGGGAGACGATAGAAACAGGAAATATTGGTGTTGATATTGCAATGTTAAATAATCAGTTGGTATTCAGTGGGGATATCTATAATAAAAGGAACAAAAACATGCTTGCATCCCTGCAGGTACCATCATTGATAGGAGTAGGACTTCCTTCCTATAATGTGGGAGAGCTCGAAACCCGTGGCTGGGAATTTAGCGTTACCTACAGGAATATGTCTAAAGATTTTAAATACTCAGCTACCCTGAATTTGTCAGATAATACAAATGAGTTGATCAAATATGAGGGTAGGAATATTGTAACTGCCGGCAGGGTATTTCTTACAGAAGGAATGCCTCTGGGTTCTATTTGGGGGTATAAAACAGAAGGGTTATTTAAAAATGTTGAAGAGGTAGAAGCTTATGATGTATTTATTCATGCCCTTACAAGTGCAGGTGATATGAAATATATTGATATCGATGGAAATAAAAGGATATCTGCAGGATCAGGTACGATGGAAGACCATGGTGATCTTGTACACCTGGGCGATGATAATCCGAGGTATTCATTCGGAGTAAATTTAGCATTCAGTTGGAAAGGATTTGATTTTTCAAGCTTCTTACAGGGAATCGGGAAAAGAGTGTTCTTCGTAAATCCATCGCAGATGATCCCGGTTCGGACTCAGTCCAAAATGCCTTATAAGGAACACCTCGATTACTGGACCCCCGATAATCTTGATGCTTTCTGGCCCAGACTATATGTAGAAGGTACTCATAGCTACTGGGAATCGGATTACTGGCTTCAAAACGGTGCATATATCCGCCTTAAAAATATTGAACTGGGTTATACCCTTCCTGCTTCTGTCTCTCAGAGGGCTTTTATGAGTAAAGCAAGAATCTATGTTGCAGGGCAGGATCTTTGGGAAGCTACGAAGACATTATCTTTCTATGATCCTGAATATCCGAATAATGCCGGAAATATATATCCTTTTTACAGGACAATATCATTAGGATTGAATATTACATTTTAAAATTTGTAAATATGAAACCAGTACTACGATTAAATGCAGGTTACCAAAAGATGATGGACAATCTGTGTGATTTATATCTTGTACTTAAGAAAACAAATAATCTTAATAAAATGAAAAATATAAAATTATATATCATATTATTGATCACAATATTCTTTTCAGGATCTTGTGAGTTGGATCTTGACCGAATTCCTGAGTCCAATTTAAGTGATGCTGCTTTTTGGACAACTGATCAGAATTTCAAGGATGCCTGTAACCGTTTTTATGTTTTTGTTGACGGAGAGAATGAAATAGTTTTTGACGATCTGCGGACTGATTATTCTGTTGACAGAAGAGCGCCAAATGAAATAAGTGCCGGAACGCGAATTGTTCCCAATACATCAAACGACTGGAACAAGCCTTATCAGATAATATTTATAGCAAATGAGATATTAAAGCAGTCTGAGGGTTCTGAATTGGCAAATATTGCGCGCTGGCAGGCAGAGGCAAGATGGTGGAGGGCTTATGCATATTTCAGCTTATTGGCGAAATACGGAGGTGTACCTTTGGTTCTCAAACCTTTGGATATAAGTGATGAAGAACTATACGGAGGAAGGGCAGAACGTTCAGCCGTTGTACAGCAGATTTATGACGACCTGGATTTTGCAGCTCAGAACCTGCCGACATTCACCCAATTGGGTGCAGCAGACTACGGAAGAGTTTCAAGAAGCGCTGCACTTGCATTTAAAGCCCGTGTTGCTTTGTATGAAGGTACCCGTCAGAAATTTCATAACTTCGGAACGCCTGCTACCCATCTTGAACTGGCTGTTAATGCTGCGCAAACAGTGATGACAGAGGGAGAACATAATCTTTATCCTGACTATTATAAATTATTCCGGATGGAAGGAGAGGGATTTTCCAACAAAGAGTGTATTCTTCCCGTCGTTTACGGAGAAAGCCTTGATAATCCTATACGCTGGCATAACGTAATCAGGGTGAGAACAAATGGATATGTTAATGTCACCAGGGCTATGGTGGAAAATTATCTGTGTGTTGACGGACTGCCATGGGATAAATCACCACTGGCTGTTACTCCCCAACAAGAAGCTACTCCATGGTACTGGTTCAGGAATAAGGACCCGCGTATGCAGGCTTCATTATTTATTGACGGAGAAGTGTACAGGAATCCTGCAGACTTCTTTACCTGGGAGAGGGGTAATAATTTCACAAAATATCAGTGTAAAAAGTACAGCATCATGGAAGGATGGGTTGCTTCAAGATCATTTGTTGACATTCATCTGTTAAGGTATGCTGAGGTGCTTCTTAATTATGCAGAAGCCAAATTCGAGCTCAACGGTTCTATTTCTGATGCCGATCTGGATAAATCAATAAACCTCTTGAGGACCAGGGCCGGTGTTGCCCATTTAAGCAACAGCTTTGTCACCCAGCACGGACTGGATATGCGTGAGGAAATTCGCCGTGAACGTGCTGTGGAACTCGCTCAGGAAGGTTTCCGGTATGACGATATAATGAGATGGAAAATTGCAGAAGATGTATTGCCAAAACCAATTCTGGGAGCATATTATTTTGCTAATGTTTATAAAGTTACCAAGCAGGCCAGGAATGCTGAGGGTTATATTATTTGTGAATCAGGTGAAAAAAGGTATTTCAGGCCTGAAAGGGATTACTTATACCCAATCCCCATAAGGGAGATAGGCTTAAGCGAAGGCGCAATTGAACAAAATCCAAATTGGGATTAAAACCATCTCCGGTTTAATGTTGATATATTTTTTGTGTCAATTTCATTAAATGAAAATACAGCAAAGGGAGGGCCGGCCTCCCTTTGCATCTATGTTAAACACCATTTGATCCAATATAAATTATATTTTACTTATGAACAAAATAATTTTATTACAATTATTAGGTGCTGTTACGACTTTCTCAGTCCACGGTGTTCAACCTGCAGGGAATAAGCCTGACAAGCCAAATGTACTTTTCATTGCAGTTGATGACCTGAGGCCGGAACTGGGTTGTTACGGCAGGTCTCAAGTTAAGTCACCAAATATAGACCGGCTGGCAAGGTCAGGGATAGTTTTTTTAAATTCCCATTGCAACTATCCGGTGTGCGGGCCTTCAAGAGCTTCACTCCTTAGTGGCGTCTATAACAGCTTCAACAGGTTTGGCCCGGGGTACAATATTTCACAGGATGTTCATATGCCGGGAGTTGTAAGCCTTCCCATGCATTTTAAGAATAATCATTACACTACTGTATCACTCGGTAAAATATACCATAACTTCGAAGATGGCAAAGGAAGTTGGGACAGGATATGGAGGCCGCCAATGACAACAACAGCATGGGATTATCAGTCGGCCGAGGGTATCCGGATTTTTGAGGAATTAAATAAGGATGCCGCAAAAGAGGGAAATATAGGAGAGCCGAGGATATTGCCGAAAAGAGGCTTGCCATATGAAAAGCCTGATATTCCTGATATAATGTATAATGATGGACAGATTGCCAATAAGGCAATCGAAGAGCTTCAGAGTTTTCAGAACAGTGGTGAACCTTTTTTTCTTGCTGTAGGATTTCATAAGCCCCACCTGCCATTCAATGCACCCGCCAAATACTGGGACATATATGATAAAAATGATATCAGGTTGACTGAAAACAGTTATTTAGCCAAGGATGCTCCGGATGCCGCAAAGTTCAACTGGAGCGAATTACGTGCTTATTATGGAATTCCGAAAGAAGGCCCGTTACCCGATTCATTGGCAAAAAACCTGATTCACGGTTATTATGCATGTATAAGCTATGTGGATGCACAAGTGGGTTTAGTATTGAATGCCATGGAAAGCCTCGGATTATCAGAAAATACAATAATAATATTATGGGGAGATCATGGTTGGTTCCTTGGAGAACACGGCTTTTGGAGTAAGCATAGCAGCTTTAGAAGAGCTGCCCATGCACCCCTTATTGTCAAGGCTCCCGGCCAGGACCCAGGAAAAAAAAGTAATGCATTGGTAGAGTTTGTTGATATCTATCCGTCATTATGCGAA
>CAZJGI010000007.1:0-1103 GCA_964545315.1 uncultured Prolixibacteraceae bacterium | reverse complement strand
CTGTAATAAGGAATATTCTTTGGTTTTTTCGAAGAACCCTTTTTTTCATTAATTTTATCCGGGATAACCATAACAGATAAGAATGAAACCTACAGCTATTGTAACCGGAGCTTCAAGAGGCATAGGCAGAATTATTGCATTAAAACTTGCAGCTCTTAATTATAATCTTGTAATTACCGGGCGGAATTCCCAATTACTAAATAAGGTGAAATCAGAAATTGAGTCGGAGGGAAGTCAGTGCCTGGTTATAGAAGCTGACCTTAGCCTTGAAGACAGCCCGGAAAGAATAGTGGAAGAGACATGGCGGCATTTCGGACAAATTGATGTCCTGATAAATAATGCAGGATCATCTTTTTCAGCCCCTGTTGAAGAAACAGATATAAAGGTCTGGAACAGATTGTTTGAGGTAAATGCCCGGGCACCTTTTTTTCTCTGTAAAGCTGCTATCCCTTTTTTAAGGGAAAGTGAAAATCCGTTTATTATTAATATTTGTTCTGTGGTTGGTTTTAAGGGATATGCTAATCAATCAGTTTACTCATCTTCAAAACATGCCTTGGCAGGTTTCACAAAAGTGCTGGCAAAAGAGGTTCAAAAGCATGGTATTAAGGTGCATTTGATTTCTCCCGGAGGTGTAGGTACTGAAATGGTCCGTGAGATGCGCCCTGATATTGATACTGATGAACTGATACAACCTGAGGAAATCGCTGATATTATAGGATTTTTATTGACCAGAAAAGGCAAGGGAACAATCGATCATATTTATATCAGGAGAAGAAGTGGCCTTCCTTTTGATTAATATTATGCCTGGTTTACAATTCCTGCTGCTGAGGCGAATACTTTATTTGGGTTAGAAATATAAAATAATGCTGTTCATTGCATCCTGAATGAGGTAATGAACAGCATTATCAAGTTTAATGTATGCTAATTCTCTGTCTCAATAGTTACAGGACCTATTAATCCTGAAGGATGAGGATTTTCATTTGCTCTTATATCCTCAACAATTGTCCATGTATACCGTTCATTTTCAGGAAGCATTTTATCTTTGATTAACCGGTTTCTCCATAGGTTCACAACATCAATTTCAAGCTCATTTTCTCCCTTTT
>CAZJGI010000006.1:80719-91583 GCA_964545315.1 uncultured Prolixibacteraceae bacterium | reverse complement strand
TTTAATTGAACTTAATTGATTGATTGATTTTAATTTATTTAATCTCTTCATCATTATTTCAGACAAAACGTCTTTCAAATTTAGTTATAATAATACAAACGTATAAAAATTATCAGCAATGTACAAAAGAAATGCTGAATAAAAAATTTTCTTTTCACCTTTGTTATCAACAGGACTGTATTAATCATTTCAACTCATTGTTCACATTTCAACAGGGAGTTTAACAGTCCTCCAAAGCACAATTATTTTTGCAATTTTAATTCTATTTTTTCAATTAATAACAATAAATTCTCTATTTTTTTGTTAAAAATCAACAGAAATATTAATTGTATTAAAAATTGCCGCAAAATTAAAAATTTATGAAGAATAGCAATACTCCCCTGTTATTTTTTAACAACCATGAAATATATCCGCAAAAGGACGAATACCCTACCGGTCATAAAAGATTTTTTTTTGTTGGGCTAACAATAATACTAATGTTAATGCTGTATACAGTTTGTTCATGCAGGACATGTGACTGTCCGGCATATTCATATGAAGCCATTACAATCTCTTTAAATTAACATTAAGGTTCCCGGTTTCCTACAGGAAAATTATATTTGCATTTGAAACTGTGGAATAATAATATTTAATTTGTATTTGTTTAGGGTTCAGGAATTAAACCTGGAAAAAATTTATAAATTATTCATCAAAATAAATTCTCTTCTATGTCAAAGATTAAAATTGGAATTAACGGATTTGGGCGCATAGGACGATTAGTTTTCCGTGTTGCGTCTGCAAATGAGAACGTTGAAGTTGTAGGGATCAACGACCTCATTGATGTGGATTACATCGCTTACATGCTTAAATATGACTCAACACATGGCCGTTTCAAAGGCGATGTATCAATTGAGGATGGCATGCTGGTAGTAAATGGAAAAAAGATAAGGGTTACATCTGAGCCAAATCCGGCAGACCTGAAATGGAATGAAGTAGGCGCTGAATATGTTGTGGAATCAACCGGGTTGTTCCTTACAAAAGAAAAAGCACAGGGACATCTGGATGCAGGTGCAAAAAAGGTGGTAATGTCAGCCCCTTCAAAAGATGATACACCTATGTTCGTTATGGGTGTAAACCATACCAGTTACAAAAATGATATGAATTTTGTATCAAATGCCTCATGTACTACTAACTGTCTGGCTCCTGTCGCTAAGGTCCTTCACGATAATTTCGGTATTGTTGAGGGATTAATGACTACAGTGCATGCCACCACAGCAACCCAGAAAACAGTTGACGGCCCGTCTAAAAAAGACTGGCGCGGTGGCCGTGGTGCAGCCCAGAATATTATCCCTTCTTCAACCGGGGCCGCTAAAGCAGTGGGAAAAGTTATTCCTGAACTGAACGGTAAACTGACCGGTATGGCTTTGCGTATTCCCACGCCTAATGTTTCAGTGGTCGACCTGACTGTACGCCTCCAAAAAGGAGCTTCTTACCAGGAAATTTGTGCTGCAATGAAAAAAGCATCCGAAGGCGAACTGAAAGGTATTCTAGGCTATACTGAAGATGCAGTCGTTTCTAATGACTTCCTGGGTGACCCCCGCGCTTCAATCTTCGATGCAGGTGCCGGAATCGGACTTAATGATAACTTCGTAAAAGTGGTTTCATGGTACGATAACGAATGGGGATACTCAACAAAAGTTGTTGAACTTATTGAATATATGGATTCAGTAAAATAATATACAATAAATATATTATATAACATTACTTAAGGCTGTTTTAAGGTTTTCAATAAAATCTTTTAACAGCCTTATTGTTATGTTAGTAATTCTGTTCTGAATAGATGTTAAGGTAATAATTCATAATAAATGGGAACAAATGAAATTATAATTTTAATTCAGGCTTTAAATATTCAAACAGAAAACAGAATTGTTCAATAATTTTATTAACCTTAATTTTTTTTAACATTTTTTAATTCACTAAAATAATAGTGCTTTAAAATATCCTTTTCTAAAAATCAATATAAACCAAAATAGTTATAAATCAGATTTTTGATTAATTCCCGGATAAAAAAGGACAATAATAAAATTGCATTTCTAATAAATAATATCTATCAAATATCAATTTTAATTCTTGTTTTTTGATTAAAATGCATTATAACTTTACAATGAATATATCTTAAAAATTATGATTTATACTTTTAAGATCTTATCAGATGAATCGAAAGATTTTCTTGCAGAAGTTAAAATTAACTGTCGGAACTCATTCTTTGACTTTCATTTGATTATACAAAGAATTGCGGATTTTGAACCTTTCCAGATAGCCTCTTTTTTCGTTTCAGACGAAAAAGGAAGAAAAATAAAAGAGATATCATTGATGGATGCGGGCATTAACGGAGGGGCATATAATTTAATGCAAAATACAAAATTATCAGATCTGTTACAAGAAAAACATCAAAAACTCATTTATACTTTTGATTTTATTAACGACAGATCATTTTTTATAGAACTAACTGATATTGATATGGGTACAGAACTAAAGGAACCATTGGTCACACAAAAACAAGGTGTGGCCCCCCTTCAGGTTCTTAGTGATGAATTTGATGTAATCACTTCATCAAAATCCAAAATTCAGGAAGAGGAAGAAGTTTTCATGGATTTTGGTATTTTGGATGATTACAACGAACTGTTCGGGGAAATGGAAGATTTTTAGGTTAAGCCCTGTTGTAAACAGGCGCGACAATTCAAAGACTGTCCGATAATTCCGGACAGTCTTTTTTTTCATTTACATCCGGAGTTTTTTTCTGCCGGAGGGTCTGGCTGATCGGAATTCATTATTATTTCCTAATTTCACGTCCGGAATTTTGAAATTATAATAAGATACATGCCTAAATTATTAATAGTAATAACGGGCCCTACAGCAGTCGGAAAAACAAAAACAGGAATTAAGGTTGCACGCAACCTGAACACCGAAATAGTTTCAGCTGATTCACGCCAGATATATCGCGAACTTAAAATCGGAACAGCTGTTCCCTCAGAAGAGGAACTTAAAGCTGTAAGGCATCATTTTATACAGACACATTCAATTTTTCAAAATTATAATGCCAGTATTTATGAAAAAGATTGCCTTGAATTGCTGGAATCCCTTTTTAAAAGATATGATAATATTATAATGACAGGTGGTTCAATGCTATATATTGATGCTGTATGCAGAGGAATTGATGACATGCCTGATGCAGACCCGATTGTCAGAAGAACACTAAAAGCCCGACTTGCCGGCGAGGGACTGGAAAGCCTCCGGCTTCAGCTTAAGCAACTCGACCCGCACTATTACTATGAAACAGACCTTAAAAATCCTGCCCGTATTATTCATGCACTTGAAATTTGCA
This sequence comes from uncultured Prolixibacteraceae bacterium, assembly GCA_964545315.1. Classification (GTDB taxonomy): domain Bacteria; phylum Bacteroidota; class Bacteroidia; order Bacteroidales; family Prolixibacteraceae; genus JAAYJR01. The sequence continues at coordinate 88,219 of CAZJGI010000006.1, read as the reverse complement.
TTACATCCGGTAAACCTTATTCTTCATTCAGATCAAATACAAATAAAAAAAGGCCTTTTGAAATAATTAAAACAGGAATCAACTGCGAAAGGAATGAACTGCATTACCGTATCAATAAGCGTGTCGATGAAATGGTGGCTGCGGGACTCGAGAATGAAGCAAGGGCTTTTTTTAAATATAAACACCTTAATGCTCTGAACACAGTAGGTTACAGGGAATTTTTTAACTATTTTGAGCAAAAAATATCAAGGGAGAAAGCTATTGATCTAATTAAAAGAAATACCAGAAGATATGCCCGTAAACAAATTACATGGTTCAAAAATGATCCGGGGATGAATTGGTTTCAGACAGGAGAGGAAGATGAGATTATTAAACTTATAAATGAAAAAATTCATGGATAAAAACGGGAAATTTATAATACGTGTATACGGACTTGTGATTAATGACAAAAAAGAAATATTGCTTTCAGATGAGTTCAGGTTTGACATGCGTATGACCAAGTTCCCTGGAGGTGGGCTTCATTATGGTGAAAGCACTGTGGATTGCCTTAAAAGAGAATTTTTGGAAGAGTGCAACGGTCAGGAAATTAATAACATAAGACATTTTTACACTACAGACTTTTTTCAGGAGGCACTCTTCTTCAATAAACACCAATTAATAAGTATTTATTACTTTGCTGACCTGAAACAGCCTGTAAGGTTTAAAATTTCCGGGAGCTCATTCAATTTCGAAAAGATGGAGGAGGGAAGTCAGTCATTCAGGTGGGTTAAAATAAATGAGATAAATGAGGGTGATATTTCTTTCCCAATTGATAAATTTGTAGTTAAGAAATTAAAATCTGAATATTTTGAAAAAAATTAAGATTATCGGTACTGCATTCCCATACAGAGGAGGGCTTGCTTCATACAATGAGAGACTTGCTGAAGAATTCATTAAAGAAGGCTTTGATGTAAGTATCGAAACCTTTAGTCTGCAATACCCCTCTTTGTTATTCCCGGGGAAAACACAGTATTCAGGTGAAAAACCTCCTGAAAATATAAAAATTGCCAGGACAATTAATTCTGTCAATCCCCTTAACTGGTTTAAAGCAGGCAGAAAGATTAAAAATGAGAAACCCGACATAGTATTGGTAAATTATTGGTTGCCATTCATGGCCCCCTGCTTCGGCACAATTGCACGTATTACAAAAAAGAATAAACACTCAAAAATTATATGTCTTGCGCATAATATGATACCACATGAAAAACATCCGGGAGCCAATTTGCTGACAGGTTATTTTCTCAGATCAACAAATGGCATAATTGTACAGTCAAAAAAAGTACTAAATGATGTTTTTCACTTTACAAATAAACTTCCTGTTAAACTATGTCCCCACCCTCTTTTTGACAACTTTGGAGAAAATCTTGCCAGAGAAGATGCACTGAAATACCTCAATCTGGAAACAAAAAACCGGATAGTGCTTTTCTTTGGCTTCATAAGGGAATATAAAGGGCTGGACCTGCTTATAAAAGCATTCGCTGATGAAAGGTTGGCAAGCCTGGACATAAAACTTCTGGTCGCCGGTGAGTTTTATACTGACAGTAAACCTTACCTGAAATTAATTGAAAAACTGAACCTGGGTAATAAAATAATCCTGCACACCAATTTCATTGAAAACAGCAATGTAAATAAATATTTCAGCTGTGCCGATATCATTGCTCAACCATACAAGACAGCAACTCAAAGTGGTGTAACACAAATAGGATATCATTTTAACAAACCTATGCTGGTTACTAATGTCGGCGGGCTGCCGGAAATAATAACACATAATGTTGCAGGTTATGTAACTGAACCTGACGCAAAGTCAATTGCCGATGCCTTGTACGACTTCTTCACTAATGATAAAAAGGATGCTTTTGAAAAAAACATCATTCATGAAAAGAAAAAGTTTCTTTGGTCGAACATGACAGCGGCGATTGTTGAGGTGTATAACCAAACCCTTGAAACAGAATTAAACAAAACACAGTAAAAAGTTACAAGTGCAACATTTCACTCAAGCAGAAATAAGACAGATAGATGACCTTTACCAGGACTTCATGAAGGTTATAAAGGCCAAATTTGACCCGGAGCGCATAGAACGGATTGAAAAAGCTTTTAAGTTTTCCAATGCAGCACACGACGGGATAAAGCGCAAATCGGGGGAGCCTTTTATTTTACATCCCCTTTCTGTTGCAATGATAGTTGCAAAAGATATGGGGTTGGGAGCTACTACTATCTGCGCATCGATTTTGCATGACGTTGTGGAAGATACAGAATATTCGATCAGTGACATAAAAAATATGTTTGGGAACAGGGTTGCAGTTATTGTTGACGGATTGACAAAACTGTCAGGCGACCTGGATACAAGCCAGGCACTTAGCCTGAAAAAAATATTAATGACCCTTTCTGAAGATGTAAGGGTCATCCTGATAAAAATTGCCGACCGCCTTCATAACATGAGAACCCTCGATTCAATGGCACCTCAGAAAAAGATCAAAATTGCAGGTGAAACATTATACCTCTATGTGCCACTTGCCCACAGGCTCGGACTTTATGCCATAAAAAGCGAACTGGAAGAACTCAGTTTTAAATACAAGCAACCTGAAGATTATAACAGAATACTCCTCATGTTGCACAACCAGGAGGAAAAACGAAATTACCTGGTTAATGAATTTATCAGGCCAATCAACGAAAAACTCAAATCTGAAAATATCGATTGCAATGTAACCCACAGGTTAAAATCAACATACTCAATTTGGCAAAAGATGAAAACCAAGGGGGTTACATTTAATGAAATTTATGATATCCTTGCAATCCGGATAATTATAAAGACACGCCCGGGAATTTCGGAAAAACGTCAGTGTTTTGATGTTTTATCCCTGGTAACAGACATATATAAACCTCATCCGGACCGTATTCGCGACTGGATAACTATGCCTAAAGCAAATGGCTATGAATCACTGCACGTTACAGTAATGGGACCACAGGGTAAATGGGTTGAAGTGCAGATAAGGACTGAAAGAATGGACGAAGTGGCAGAATATGGATTTGCCGCTCATTACCGGTATAAGGATATAAGCACATTTGAGAATGAGCTGGACACATGGATCGAAAGGATCCGTGATCAGCTCAGGAATCCCGATTCTGATGCATTTGAATTCCTTGATGATTTTAAACTCAACCTTTATGCTACTGAGATAAATGTTTTTACCCCAAAAGGAGACATGATATCTATGCCCCAGGGCTCGACTATAGTAGATCTTGCTTATGAAATACATACCGACCTGGGCAATAAATGCATAGGCGCAAAAATTAACCTTAAACTCGTTCCTGTCAGCCACGTACTGAGTAATGGGGACCAGGTGGAAATACTTACCTCTGAAAAGCAAACACCACAGTTGGAATGGCTGAAAATTGCAACAACTGCAAAAGCCAGGACAAAAATCAAAAATGCTTTTAAACTCAAAAAGAAAGAACATATTGAAAAAGGTAAAGAGATACTGGAAGAGGGGATGAAACAGGTGAAAGCACCACTTACCTCCAATAATCTGAAAAAACTGATCAGCCACTTTAACCTTAATAATAAAGAACAACTATATTCCGAATTGGGAATGGGATTCCTGGAATTGGGAAACCTAAACGAAATAATCGGTAAAAAATCACCAAATAAACTGGTTAAATACTGGAATATCACATTCAGCCGGAAAAAAAAGACTGAAGAGCCTGATGATCATATAGATTTAAACAGAATAAATAAAGAGAAACCCTTCCTCCTGAAAGAAAACCAGGATAATGTGACATATACACTGGCAAAATGCTGCAATCCTATACCGGGTGATGAAGTTATAGGATACATCGGGGCTGACGACCATATTATAATACATAAAACAGGGTGCAAAGAGGTTGAAAAATTGATTTCAAGCCACGGAAATAGAATAATTACAGCAGAGTGGACACGATTTAAAAAACAATCATACCTGACACGCCTGCGTCTGGAGGGATTCGACCGTATTGGAATCGTAAATGAAGTGACAAATATTATCTCTAAACAAAACAGTATTAATATGCGGTCTGTGAAATTCGACACTCATGAGGGTATTTTCGAGGGTGACCTTTTTCTGTATATTCATGATGCTGAACATTTAAACAGCCTTATAGCCAAACTTGAAAAAATAAGGGGAATAGAAAATGTAACCAGAGATGAAAATCTTAATGATTAATTTCAATACTATGGATTTATTAATTTTTTTCTTATTTTTGAACTCTATATTAAATTGGTTTAAATATGAATAATCAAAAAACCCGGGATACAGTAAAAAATATGTTTACAGAATACCTTCAGGATAAAGGGCATAGAAAAACACCGGAGAGGTATGCAATTCTGGATGAAATATATTCGAGAGAGGGGCATTTTGACATTGAGTCTTTATATATCTCAATGAAAAATAAAAAATACAGGGTAAGCCGTGCAACGCTTTATAACACAATAGACTTACTGTTGGATTGCAAACTTGTTGTAAAACATCAGTTTGGCAAAAATATCGCCCAGTTTGAAAAAGCTTATGCCACTGATCACCATGACCATCTAATAGATACCACTACCGGTAAAGTAACTGAATTTTATGATCCGCGGATACGTGAAATAATTGAAGATGCCTGCATGAAAAATAATTTCATGCTTTCTCATCACACACTTTACATTTACGGGAATGCTGTTAAAAAGACCTGACCTGTTTAAAAATTAATAAATATCCCCTCATTACGCCCCTCTGTTTTATATTCCCTAAAAATATTTGTAATTTTATTGGCTGTTATAATAACTGATTTTGATTCAGTCTGATTTGTAATTTTAACTTATTATATATGAACGCAGATGTATTACTGGGCTTACAATGGGGAGACGAGGGGAAAGGAAAGATAGTAGATGTGCTGACACCTAAATATGATGTTATTGCACGTTTTCAGGGTGGCCCCAATGCAGGCCATACTTTGGAATTCAATAATATTAAACAGGTATTGCATACAATACCCTCCGGAATCTTCAGGGAAAATAAAATAAATATTATAGGTAATGGCGTTGTAATCGATCCTATTGTTTTTAAAAAAGAGATCGATTCCATAAAAAATCTCGGCATTGACCTTACAAAAAATCTTTATATATCAAAAAAAGCCCATCTGATACTGCCTACCCACCGGATCATAGATATGGCCTCTGAGCATAATAAAGGGAAAACAAAAATTGGCTCCACACTTAAAGGTATAGGGCCTACCTATAAAGACAAAATAGGACGCGAAGGCATCAGGGCCGGAGATCTTTTTAACAGTTTTAGGACAAAATACAATGAAAGGATTGAAGGCCACAAACGATTGCTTGAGCACTATTTTAAATTTGACTATAAACAGATACTTGCCGATTGTGAAAAGGAATGGTTTGAAGGAATTGAAGTTATGAAGTCTTTTAAAATAGTAGACAGTGAGCATTTCATAAACAACCTTCTTAATGATAACAAATCAGTATTAGCGGAGGGAGCACAGGGGACACTTCTTGATGTTGACTTCGGGTCATATCCATATGTTACCAGTTCTAATACTGTTTGTGCCGGTGCATGTACCGGCCTGGGACTTGCACCAAACAGAATAGGCAAAGTGTATGGCATTTTCAAAGCTTACTGTACCCGCGTTGGCATGGGGCCTTTCCCAACTGAATTATTTGACGAAACCGGTGTTAAAATGCGTGATGCAGGTAATGAATACGGCTCTACTACAGGCAGGCCGCGAAGATGTGGCTGGCTCGACCTGGTGGCACTCAAGTATGCGATTATGCTTAATGGTGTTTCAGAACTAATAATGATGAAGGCAGATGTGCTGGATGACTTCAGCACTATTAAAGTATGTACAGAATATGAAATTAATGGTAAAATAGTTGATTATTTCCCATTCGGACTGGATGAAAAGGTAATACCTCACTATATAGAACTTCCCGGATGGAAAACAACTATTTCTAATGTTAAAGAACCAAAAGACTTTCCTCTTGAATTGAAAAATTATATTACGTTTATAGAAGACAATCTTAAAGTACCTGTTTCAATAGCATCTGTTGGCCCTAACAGAAATCAAACCATCTTTTTAAAAGAGGTTTAAAATAAAATAAAAATTGAGGGTTGTAAAATGAGACTATCATCAAACCACTGGGGACTGTATACCGATTTTTATGAACTAACTATGGCACAGGGCTATTTCTTCGATGGTAAGAAATATGACCGGGCCGTATTTAATTATTATTTCCGCACAAATCCTTTTCAGGGAGGATTTACTGTATTTGCAGGATTGCAGGATTTTCTGGAGTTATTAAATAATTTTACATTTGATAATGAGGACATTAAGTATCTTAAAGCAAATGGATTTAAAATTGATTTTCTAAATTATCTTCGTGATTTCAGGTTTACAGGCAATATTCAGAGTGTAAGAGAAGGTGAGATTGTGTTCCCAAATGTTCCGGTGGTACAGGTTGAGGGCAATATTATTGAAGCCCAGCTGATAGAAAGTTTTCTACTGAATATCCTGAATTTTGAATCTCTGATTGCTACCAAAGCATTCAGGGTAAAGCTTGCTGCAGAAACAAAGATATTTTCTGATTTCGGCCTGCGACGTGCCCAGGGACTTGGTGCCCTTCAGGCAAGCAGGGCAGCAATAATAGGAGGGGCATCCTCCACTTCTAACGTTTTGGCGGGCAAGATATATGATATACCGGTTTCAGGAACCCAGGCACATTCATGGATTCAAAGTTTTGACAGTGAAACAGAGGCTTTCAGGTCATTTGTAAAATATCATCCGGATAACGCAGTTTTATTGGTAGATACTTATGATACCCTGAAATCAGGGGTGCCAAATGCAATTCGTGTAGCCCAAGAGATGGAAAAGCAGGGGCTTCAGCTGGTTGCTGTAAGACTCGATAGTGGCGACCTGGCATATCTGAGTAAAGAAACAAGGAAAATGCTGGACAATGCCGGACTTAAATATGTAAAAATAATTGCGTCAAACCAACTTAATGAATTTGTAATCAAAAGCCTCCTTAAAGAACAGGATGCCCCGATAGATATCTTCGGCGTAGGAACAGAGATGATAACAGGCAAAAATGACGCTGCCCTTGACGGAGTTTATAAACTGGCAGAAATTAATGGCAATCCAAAAATGAAATTATCCGATAATATAGAAAAAGTATCACTGCCGGGGAAAAAACAGGTGATACGTTATTTTGACAAGGATGACAAATTTTATCGCGATGCGGTTATACTTGACAGTGAAAATCCTGCTGATATTAAAGCAATTTACCATCCCTTGTATACTGAATTATACACAAATATGACTGGCCTCAGGTTTGAATCAATCCTGCATGATGTAATCATGAAAGGAATCTCAATAAACAGACCTAAAAGCATCAGAGATATTCATCAATATCTTCTTACAAGGGCAATGCTGCTT
>CAZJGI010000006.1:60885-80619 GCA_964545315.1 uncultured Prolixibacteraceae bacterium | reverse complement strand
ACCTAAAAGCATCAGAGATATTCATCAATATCTTCTTACAAGGGCAATGCTGCTTCCTGATGAACACAAGAGATTTATCAGTCCTCACATATATAAAACAGGCATATCTGAAAAATTACTTATTACCCGTAATGAACTGGCACAAAGATATTATGAATAAGATATAAATAAAATAACGATGATTGATATTATAAGGCCCACACTGGTAATCGATAAAACAACATGCCTGAAAAATATTGAAAGAATGACTGAAAAGGCCAAAAGACATAATATAAAATTCAGGCCTCATTTCAAGACTCACCAGTCAGCTGCTATTGGCAATTGGTTCAGAATTTTCAATGTAGATGCAATAACTGTATCATCCGTAATGATGGCAGAATATTTTGCATCTCAAGGATGGGTCGATATAACAATAGCTTTCCCTGTTAACATATTGGAAATTAACAATATAAACCGATTAGCCGCTAATATAAAATTAAACGTACTTGTTGAAAATAAAGAGGCTGCATCAATACTGGCCGACAAAATAAATTATAATCTGGGAGTCTATATTAAGATTGACACAGGCAGTAACAGAACAGGAATAAATTCTTCAAAAACAGGTATAATTGACAATATAATAAAGACACTTATAAAAAATTCCAAAATAGAGTTTAAAGGTTTTCTTTCTCATTCAGGGCACACTTATAATGCATTGTCAACAAATGAAATATTCAGCAGGCATTTTGATGCTCTTATAAAATTGATATCTCTCAAAAACCGTTTTAAACACCAGTTCCCCGACATGATGGTAAGCATTGGAGATACACCATCATGTACTATCTGCACTAACTTCAACGGTGTGGATGAGATAAGGCCGGGTAATTTTATTTTTTACGATATCATGCAATACCAGCTTGGAGTTTGCGATATTGATGATATTGCCTTACGGGTTGTTTGTCCTATAGTTGCGAAACACCAGTCAAGAAATGAAGTTGTTATTTATGGCGGAGCCATACACTTTTCGAAAGAGAGTCTCGTCAATAATGCAGGAAAAAAATTCTTTGGACGCATTATTATTAATAATAACGGAGTTAAAACATTATTAAGCGAAAGAAATTACGTTTCTGCATTATCTCAGGAACATGGAATACTCAAAGTGTCCCAAAAAAATTTCCAACTGTTTAATATCGGCGATCTGGTTGAAATTATCCCCATACACTCTTGTCTTACTGCCAACCTGTTTAGGAAATATATTACCACCGAGGGGGAAGAAATTCCTATGATAAACAGCTGAAAAACTAAGGAATATTTTCAAGTGTAGCGATAAGAAATTCCCAAAATTTACCCACGCTGGAGATATTCACCTTTTCATCAGGAGAATGGGGAAATCTTATTGTCGGTCCGAACGAAATCATATCCCAGTTCGGATATTTACCCCCCAAAATGCCGCATTCCAATCCTGCATGTATCGCCTTGACCTCAGGTATTTTACCAAATTTGTCCTGGTAAACTCTTTTCATGGTTTTCAATATAGGAGAATCTAAATTTGGTTTCCATCCCGGATAGCCGCTTGCGAAGGCCACTTCTGCCCCGGCAAGTTCAAAAACAGCTTTAATGCGGCTTCCCAGATACTGACGTGCACTGTCAACAGAACTGCGCATCATACATCCGGCAATAATAACCTTTTTCTCTGTATCTGATCGTACAAAGGCCAGGTTTGAAGAAGTCTCTACAAGTCCTTTCATCGTATCGCTCATCCTGATCACACCATTAGGGCAGGCAATAATTGCACTTGTAATATTCTTTTGTGTTTTCAAATCAATTACAGAAGAGGGAACACTTGTTTCCTCAATATCAATTTTAATGTCGGGTTCGGTCCGGGCAAGTTCACTTTTTATTTGTTCTCCCACTCTTTCAGCAATTGTAATAAAATCTTTTACTTTCTCTTTTTTAATTGCAAAAATACCGAAAGCTTCACGTGGAATTGCATTACGCAAACTGCCGCAGTTAACTGTTGTTATCCGTGCCCCTGACTTTTCAAAAGCAGCATTAAGTATCCTGAAGAATACTTTTATTGCATTTCCTCTTTGACGAATGATATCAACACCGGAGTGACCGCCTTTCATGCCTGTAACATTAAGCTTCAGACCTGTAAGGCCTTCAGGAACTGTCTCCTCAGAGTAATTAAAAGATATATTTACATCTTCTCCTCCGGCACAACCGACATAAAGCTCTCCTTCATCTTCAGAATCAGTATTAATAAAAATATCACCTTTCAGAACTCCCGGTTTGAGTCCTGAAGCTCCGTCCATTCCGGTCTCCTCGGTGGCTGTCAACAATACCTCAAGAGGGCCGTGTTTAATATTATCTGATTCCAGTACAGCAAGTGCTGCAGAAACACCAATCGCGTTATCGGCACCCAATGTTGTGCCATCAGCTTTTACCCAATCACCATCAACAATAAGTTTTATCGGATCAGTTCTGAAATCATGGATCTTGTCACTATTCTTTTGTGGAACCATATCAAGATGTCCCTGAAGAATAACTCCTTTACGGTCCTCCATTCCCTTAACAGCCGGTTTCCTTATAATAATATTTCCGGCATCATCTTTAAGAGTTTCAAGACCCAGTTTTGTTCCAAAATTAAACGCCCAATCCTGAATTTTTTCTTCGTGTCTCGAAGGACGGGGTATTTGTGCCATTTTACCAAAAATACGCCAAAGCTCCAATGGTTTAATATTTTGTATGTCTCCCATAAATTAATATTTTAAATAGAAAGGCAGATAGAATTAGTAATACAACCGCTTTTCCGTAAAGAAAATCTTGTTAAGATATTTTGAAAAATCATAAAATTATTCAGCCGTCTGACCTGATGGCAGTTCCAATCCGTACTTCTGCCTTTTGTCAGCTTTTTTCAGCAAAAACGCCAGATAGATAGAGACAACACCGCAAACTACCAACATTAAAATAGGAACGGTATAATCGTACATCATCTCTCCTGCCCTTATTGCCTCCAGGTTAGATTTATTTGTCAGGTCGAGTACTGCACCTATGCCCCAAAAGAAAAGTCCCAGTCCCCAGTTCTGAACTGTAAACATCGAAGCGTACGCTGTACCCAGCCGGTTTTCAGCAACGATTTTTGCAACAGAAGGCCACATTGCCGCAGGGACAAGTGAAAAAGCAATTCCTAATGAAATCAGTCCCAAATAACCAAGCATAACACTATTAAATACTGACAGTGATATATGTGCAAAAATCAGCAAAAATGATCCAAGTATCATTAAAGAAGCTGCTTTTCCCTTTTTGTCAACATAATTTCCGAATATAGGAGTAAATAAAATCGTTCCCAACGGAATAAGGCTGGCAGTTTTAGGTCCGTTTTTAAGCCAAACAGATAAGGTTTCCCGGAGACTGTATATTGCAAAAAAGAAAACGGCAAGAATAACTAAATATGAAATAAGCTTACCACCTGCAGTTTTTATTTTTGAAGGGATCATGGAGAAGGCAAGGCCAAAAATGAACAAGCCAATATAAACCAATGAATTACCAAGAGTTGAGCTGCCAAAAAGCATAATATTACCCTGTCCTTCAGGAAGGTTGTATGTAAATCCAAACTTATTCACAAGCAGGTCAGGGGCATATTGAATAAATGGGAATACGCCTGCATAGAATGCCACACATAGCAAAGTTATATACAAAAAGGACGAATTAGTTATAAGCTTGATCAAGTCAGAAAATTTGAAGTCCTCTTTTTCTATAGGTTCAATATTATTAGCAAAATCATTTCTACGAACCTGTCGGTCTAGTTTGACATCAAAAATCATAAAAAGAAGGAACATAAGGATTGCCAAACCTATCAGTGTAGCGGCAAAGGATATAGCCGGGGTAACGGAGCCTTTCCCTATATCGACCGACAAAGCCATTCCCAAAGCTGTTCCCAGCCTTCCGAATCCGACATTAACAGCCATTGCCAAAGCCAGTTCATAACCCTTAAACCATTTAACTATTGTCCGGGTGCACACAACACAAACCACTTCCAGGCCTGACCCAAACATTATTCTGCCTACAATCATCATTGTAAGCATTGTTGAATGGCTCTCCCCAAAAAAACCGGCTGATGCCAAAGCAACAATTGTCCCCCCTACAGCGGCAAGGCCTCCAAATAACAGCCCGGCCAGCCTTACCCCCCACTTATCCAATATAATTCCTCCAATAATGATCATGCCAAACATATTGGCTATAGTTGTAAAGCCAATAAGCCTTCCGAATTCTTCACTGGAAAAGCCAAGTTGGGTTTCCATTAATCCCTTCAATCCGGAGAAAAAATCCTGAAACCAGTAAGTACTGAACATCAAGCCGGAAATGAGCAACAAGACCAGCCATCTTAATGCAGCTGAATCCTTTAAAGTTTTGTTTGTCCTTTTCATATAACTTCAATTATTTATTTTTAGTAACTGATTTAATTGCCCCTGTTTCCGGATGGATTTCTATTGCATAATCACCGAACAGCAGATCTTCCGGCACCGGGGCAGTTGGCCCGAATTGCGGAAGTAATACCCTTGATGTCAAAATTGTTTTAAGCTCATAAATAATACTTACATTAGCCGGTGCAGGCATCCTGTAAAAAACACCGCTTTCACCTGCCTGTGGATTTTCAGATTTTATCTGTCCTGAGTATTTCCCAATAAGTTCTTTTTCAGGTTCTGCTTTCAATACAACAGGTTTTCCGCTAAGATCGTCAGCGGGAAGAACTCCCTTTTCATCGGAAAATCTAAAAACTACATCACCTTTTTCAGAAGTGGGACTGGGAATAAAATCAACGCTAAACCCTTCTGTTGAATGAGTTATCCTCCCGGTAAAAAGGCTGAGATAATCTTTTTCAATACTTTCAAGTTCCTCCAGGCTCACCTTATAGGCTGTGCCATCAGGATGAAATTCATCCAGTAATCCTGCAACCATATGAAAGCGTGCCAGTCGGCACTCGAGGATGCGGGCTGCCGCTTCGGCTGCTTTTTTTTCAGTTCCTACCCTCAAAGGACGGTAATTAGTAGTGGAATCACCGGCAGTGTATATAGGTGTGTCATTTATGTTGTCAAATGAAAATCCATCATTCAAAGGAGGATTCTCAATAAAAACATTTGCTTTTAATCCCTGAGGTTGGCCGGCTGACTGTTTAATATTGATGCCGGCAAGGCAACCGTCGGGTGTGAGGCTAACATTGAACGCACCCTCTCCGAATGCTTTATATACCTGACCCGGATCGGGTTCATGAAAAGTACTTACATTAATATCCTCGATAAACCATCTTACAGATGCCCTTTCCCTGGCATTATTAATACCCAATAACTGAGAGGCATAAGATGAATAAGGACCGGGTTCAAAGACCTCCTTAACTGCTTTAACATTTATCCGGATACCAGTCCGGGGAAGAGCATACGTTATTCCTTCGATATAAGAAGTAACTACTTCTCCTTCATCTTTCTTGCGCCTTTGTCCGGATGCCGGGATTACCAGCATCGTAATTAAAATAATAATAATTAATCTCATCTCTGTTTTTTTATATTTTCGACCTAAAAATAAGATTTTTATTGTGTAATTCAAGAAAAAGTTAATCCTGGTTTCTTTTTCATGGGTAACAGGGTATAAATTCAGAAATAAAGCACCCAAAAGCAGCATTCTTCTGCCACTATATTGTCATTCAGATTTTTCAAATTCCAGGATAGCACAACTTAAATGGTCGATGATATCCCCGGCAATCAATGCCATTTCCGATTTTGAACCGGCAGCAATATCACCCGCGAGGCCATGCAGATAAACACCGGCCAAAGCGGCATCCTGAGGTTTGAAATTTTGAGCCAGGAGACCGAGAATAATTCCAGTGAGCACATCACCACTTCCTGCAGTTGCCATCCCGGGATTCCCGGAAGAGTTAAAAAACAACCTGCCCCTTGGGGTAGCGATTGTTGTATAAGCGCCCTTTAGAACCATTATAACATTGTACTCCTGTGCAAATTGACACTGCTTTTTTATTCTGTCAAATGAGTCATTCGACTCCCCGGCTAGCCTTGCAAATTCGCCCGGATGAGGCGTAAGGATGGAATTTTCGGGAAGCTCACAAAGCCACTGTTTCTCTTCTGAAAGGATATTAAGTCCGTCGGCATCAATGACTAAGGGTGATTCAGCCTTCTTTACGAGTTGGTAAAAAGCCCTTTTAGTAATAAAATCAGCTCCTAATCCCGGTCCCACTCCTATAGCATTAAATCGTGAAAGATCAGGTAACTGACTGAATATATTATCATTAGAATCAACACTTGCCATAGCTTCGGGCACGGTACTTTGTATGATTTGATAACCGGCACGTGGGATATGTGTTGTAAGAAGCCCGGCTCCGCACCGTAAACATGCTTTAGACGCAAGAACAGCTGCCCCCATTTTACCATAACTCCCGGCAATAAGAAGAGCATGGCCGAAATTACCTTTATGAGCAAACTTCGGCCGCACACTGATAATTTTTGATATGTCCTCTTTTTCAGTAAAATATATTTCTGAAGGTGTGATTTCAATGCCCCGGGGGTGTAATCCTATTGGCATAACCTCCCACTCTCCTGTATATTTTTGATTCTCAGTAAAAAGAAAGCTTATTTTGGGGAACTGAAAAGTCAGGGTATGATCAGCCCTGATGATATTACCCGGATCATTGAGTAAATTATCCTCTCCCATAAGCCCGCTGGGAATGTCTATTGCCACTACCCTGTTAGCAAGAGAATTGATCTTTTGGGTTATCAGGGCCGGAAGGCCTTCAAGAGGCCTCGTAAGGCCTGAACCGAACATACCGTCAATAAGAATGTCAGATTGCCCAACTCCCGGAAACTCATTTATGTTTTTAATGCGAAACAGTTTAACAATTCCCTGTTCCTCCAGTCGTTGTTTGTTTATAGCAGGAGACCCTTTCAATTCACCGCCCAGGTCAAGCAGGTATACCTCACACTGGTAATCAAAGCCTGCTAACTGCCGGGCAATAGCAAGTGCATCACCACCATTATTACCGGGTCCTGCAAAAAAGATCATTTTTCTCTCTGTGGAATAATGATTAATCAACCAGTTTGTTATCTGCAGTGCAGCCCTTTCCATCAAATCAATGTCCTTGACCGGCTCATTTTGAATTGTAAACTGATCAATCTCAGCTATCTGTTTTGTTGAAAAAAGTTTCATGATTTCAATTCGGATTCCTAAGTTAAATAATTAGAGTAAATTAATAATGTACAAATTAATAACAAAATTGAAAGAATGATATTCTTTAAAACTTTATTTTTAATCTCCATATTTTATTTATCTTTCCCATCAAAAAAATGATAATGTACAAAGAATTACTTCTTATTACGTTTATCTGGTGTTTTGGGTTCAATACAGTTGCCCAGAAAACACCTTCGGGGAACCCGGCAGATTTTAAAGTCAAAACCTGCTTACATTCTGTTAGTTATGCAGGATTCTGGCGAGGACAGGCCAGGCTTACTGTTGATGAATTTCTGATAAAAGCAAAAGAGCTTGGATATAAAGGAGTAATGCTTGTGGCCAAGCGCCCCCATGTTTCACCTCATGATTACGACCAGGCCGCCAGGGCCCGGCTGAAAGCTAAAATTGACTCGCTGGGATTAACATTAGTTGCCCTTGCCGGATACACAGACTATACAGCAGGTATTGACAAGCCGGGTATCCCCAATGCTGAAATAC
Source organism: uncultured Prolixibacteraceae bacterium (assembly GCA_964545315.1). GTDB lineage: Bacteria > Bacteroidota > Bacteroidia > Bacteroidales > Prolixibacteraceae > JAAYJR01. Next base: position 72,906 of record CAZJGI010000006.1, on the reverse strand, counting down.
AAGCTGCGTGGGTGGGTGAAATTGCAAAATTGGCTAAAGACCTGGGTACTGACATGGTGAGAATTTTTACCGGGTACGAACGACCAGACATTCCATATGATAAACAATACTCTGAAGTAGTGGAAGGCCTGAAAATGTCAGGTAAACTCGCTGCAAAATACGGTGTAACCCTTGTTGTACAAAACCATCACGACATTGCACTTCACCATGATGCAATGTTCTGGCTCCTAAAGGAGGTAAATATGCCTAATGTAATGGCAGGTTGGGATGCCTGGTCCCCTACCCTTGAAGGATTATCAAAGGATGAAATTCGTGAATCAATAATAACAATGAAACCATACCTGGTAAACACAATTGTAGCTGATTATGCTATGCACCCCAGATATAAATATGTGAACGAACTTACTAACTACAAGGCAGAACAACCTGTGATGAGAGCAGTTCCGGCCGGAGAAGGAATTATTGACTATAAGTTATGGTTCAATACACTTAAGGAGATAGGATACCGGGGCTGGGTGGTTTATGAAATGTGTGAGGTGCTCGACGGAGGAGGTTCAATTGAAAATCTTGACCGGACAGCAAAAATATTTTTGAATTATATGAAACAGTTTTAAATATGAAAACAGCACTAATATCTATTTTATTATCAATTTTATTTTTCCCGGTAATGTCTCAAATCATGCCTAAATTAGATGAAAGCTTCAGGATAAAACAACTGGAACCTCCTGCAGGTAAGGTCAGAATGGTATTAGATACCGATACGTACAACGAAATAGATGACCAGTTTGCTCTTGCGTATGCATTTTTATCAAAAGAAAAAATTCAGCTTGAAGCTGTATATGCCGCACCTTTCAAAAATAACCGCTCAAAAAGTCCGGCCGACGGAATGGAAAAGAGTTACGAAGAGATAGAACGATTACTTCAACTACTCGGAAAATCATCTGAGGGATTTGCATTCAGAGGATCAGACCGTTATCTCGAATCTGAATCAATACCGGTAAAAAGTGATGCCGCCTATGACCTGGTAAAAAAAGCTATGGAGAGCAGCCCTGAAAACCCATTGTATGTTGTACCTGTAGGTTGCATTACAAATGTGGCTTCCGCCATACTTATCGAACCAAAAATAATTGAAAATATTGTAGTGGTATGGCTTGGGGGAAACGGCCTTAACTGGCCCCATCAAAAAGAATTTAACCTCATGCAGGATGTTAAAGCTGCCCGGGTAGTCCTTAATTCAGGTGTGCCCCTTGTTATAATGCCCTGCAAACCTGTGGTCTCACATTTCCATACAACAATCCCGGAACTCACTTATTTCCTCAAAGGAAAAAATAAACTATCGGATTTTCTTTATAATAATGTGATTGAATACAGCCATGGACAAGAAGCATGGTCAAAAGTTATCTGGGATGTTACTGCAGTTGCATGGCTTGTAAATCCATCCTGGATAAATACAGACTTGATACACAGCCCTGTGCTCACCGACCAGGTAACATACAGTGTCGACCATTCCAGACATTTCATCAGAATGGCCTCATCTCTTAATCGTGATGCGATCTTCAGAGATATGTTCTCAAAACTAGCCAGATAATATCAATTACGAAAAAGGACTTTACCTTTTTCGGGCATTGCCCGGTATATTGCCCGGGCATCTTTATCTGATAACCACAGAAAGAGCGAAGGACAGTACTCTGAAGAAAATAATAAACCGGGATAATCTTTGATCTGATGAAGAGCTATATCTTTTAAATGGTTTATTACAAATACTGAATCATTATTTTGATCAACGCCGAGAATAGTGACTTTAATTTCATTACCGGTATAAAAAGTCCAGAGCAAAGATTTCTCTCTTAAAGGATCATGATGCCCGGCCTGGCTACTTTTCTCCTTATTAATTCCAACCTTTTTGACGGGCTTTTTAAGGGCATTGGTTTTCTCTACCTCAATATTAGTTACTTTTGCAAACTCAGAATAGGCATTGATATTTATTTTACTTAAAAAATTTTCAGGGTACTGTCTCAGAATATCTGCGTTCAACAGAGGCAAGCCTTTAAGTTGCAGTCCCACTTTTTTATCATCTAAATTTACTGTCATGATCATTGAATCTGAACCAGCGAGCATAAGCTGACCTTCCAGCCAGTATAAATCCTTAATCATGTTCCGGATTTCATCAGGGCCCCATCCATATATGCTATGATCATCAGAAACAGAAAGTTGTTCAGATTCAGATGCAGAATTTTTTACAGCAATGATCGCTGTGAAAAATCGTATTATACTAATAATCAACAGCAGGGCTATAAAAAATACCAGATATCCTTTTTTATTCTTTAATATAAGAAATTGCATATGACAATATCAATAAATATATACTTTAGAACCAATCCTTAGAGTACTATACACCATAAAAAGATCCTCATCTTTCATCCTGATGCACCCATGAGTAACAGGCATCCCTATAAGTCTTTGATAAAGAGTGCCATGAATAAGGTATCCATTCCCAAGGTCCAAAGCATAATCACCCAATACTCCCCTCTCATATCTTGAGGGGTGGTCGGGAGGAGGCGGTTTAAGACCTTCTTCAATAAAAGCCCAGTCGGGTTTTCTCCAGACAGGATCCTGGATTTTATTCAACACTGATAACATACCTTTAGGAGTTTCAAATAACCAGCTTCCGGCTGAATCTGCTTCAAGTTGTATATAGCTGCCGGTTGAACAAAGACCTTCCCTTAAAATTTGTCTGTTTTTGAATAACCGGAACGTGTTATCAGTAGTATTAACTATAAGATAAGAACCCCCCGGTGCTAATCTTTCAACTTTTCTTTCAAGGAGGGAAATTTTTTTACTCAACTGTACAGGCATCCCCTTTGGGATTTCAGCATTTTCGCTTGGTGGGGCCTCCTTTATGAAAAAACAATAAACAGAATACTCAGCGCGGGGGATAAAAAACAAATTTATCCATAAGAAAAATATGATGACAAATACCACGATTGCCGTCATATAAGCTCCTTTTATATATTTTTCCCTGTTTTTTATGGGTATACTTTAATTAACCAATTATATAATTACTATTCCGGAAATATTGTCTCAAGCCTTTTATAGTGAGATCAATACATCAGTTCATTTCAAATAATCTTCAAGAGATTCTCCTGAGCCAACAATAATAACCTGTGTTCCGGTAGTACAGAACCTGTAAACCGTATCCATATCATTATTAGCCAATGCTATACATCCTTCAGTCCAGTGAATACCTTTACCTCCCTCTCCATGTATCTCAATCATTCCTCCGATACCTGCATTTTTTGCAATCTTGCCGGAACTCTTTTGCTGATCAAACCGTTTCCGGTCCTCTTCATTTGGATAATTAAGAAGAAGGGCTTTATAATATTTAGTCTTGGAACCACTTTTTTTCGAAATAATTTTATAGACACCTTCAGGTGTCGCTTTGTCCCCTACCATCGATTTATCCCCCATCCAGTTATTTCCAAATTCAACAGGGTAGGTTTTATAATCCTTTCCGGCTTTTAACAGAATAATTGAGGCTTTCATTTTATCAACAAGAAGTACTGTTCGGCCTTTCTTGGACAGGTCATAGGCCAAACGGATATTGGATTCCCATTTTGGGTAATCGTTATAAAAGTTTACCAGTTTAATATGCGCTGCTTTCCCTGCCTGTATAATATTCTCCTCGGCCTTGTATAACAACTTTATGGCTTGCATATAATTGTTCTTTCTGAACTCAATCTTTGACTCCAAAAAACGAGTCTTTCCACTGTTAAAAGATTTCAAAACAGAACGGCTCAATGCAAGATTTTCATAATATTTTTCAAAATATTCAATTTTTTCATTCAGAAAAACTATTTTCTCCTCAACACTTTTTTTTAATTTATCCCTTGATTCGGATGCCTCATCAACTGCATCTAACGCAACTTTACCTGAATTAACAGCTAGCTCTTCAGCCAGTGAATAATCTCTTAAAACAAGTATCTTTTTATTTTGCTTATTCCACTCCTCTACAGATTGTTGGTATAAATTCTCTGCCTCCTTTAGTTTTTCATAAGCATAATGGGTGGCCATCTTTTTTTTTGCCAGTGCAATTGCTTCCCGCGCAGCATTGATCTCCCCGAGAGGGGGTTTATTAGAAAAGAAGATAAAAATACTATAACCAATTATCAGGACAAATAAAAATAAAATCAGATATAAAAATCTAATGGTCAGTTTATTATTCTTCATCTATATCTTATAAAAAAGCCGGAGGCAGACCTCCGGCAATTTTCTATCGAAAAATCCTTCTTCTATTTTTTTGATAAATACTTGTCCAATACAGTTTTCAACTCAGTATTGATCTCAGTTGCTTTTTCCTGTGCAGCTTTGATTTTTGTATGGGCTGACAGGATATCTCCTCCGGACAATAATGCAGGTACTTCTGCCACTGAACTGCTAATACCCTCTATATCGAGTTTAATAGCCTCCAACGCTTCTTTTCCTTCTTTACCTTTAGGAGCTGATTCAAGCAGTTTAACATTCTCTTCAAGTAATGCTGCTACAGAAGCCTGAGCTGCAGTGATTTCTCCTTTAATCTCCTCTTTCCTGGTTTCAGTTTTTGTTACCAGTTCGGCAGCTTTTGTTGAAATGTCACTTAACTTTGACTTTACTTCACTGAAGCCTCCGAATACTTTAGATTTTTGGGCTTCAACAACAGCAACGGCAGCATTCAGGGAATCCTGTAAAGCAAGAAAATCACTCTCCAGGAAAAGATCAGCCTGAGAAACTTTGGCGTTCTCTATCGCAGCTTTAGCTGCATCTATTTCAGCTTGTGGAATTTTGCCGCATCCACTAAAAATTAACAGAACTACACTTAAGGTCAAAATAATAAAATTCTTTTTCATTTTTAATATACATTTAATCATACACATATTTTGACGAACACTTATTATTAAGTAACATTTAGAAAAGAAAAAAAATGTAATTTTCCTGAAAATTTGATAATGCAATAAAGTATTGCTTTATGAATGCGCTTAAACTGAGCAATCTAACTGATGAAGAGATTATTAAAAAAATCACCATTGAGGGTGATAAGGAATTATACGGCATATTGTATAACCGTTATTTCACAAAAGTAACAGATAAATGTTACAGTTTTCTCAAAAATAAATCACAGTCTGAAGAATTTGCCAATGATATTTTAAGTAAGACTTTCGAAAAGCTGAATAGTTTTAAAGGTAAGTCGTCATTCTCATCATGGTTATTTTCGATCACTTATAATACGGTTATCGATTACCTGAGGAAGAAGAAGCAACTTCATTATCCTGAGTGGAACCGTAATAATGAGCTGCCGGAAATTATTGATGAGTCAGATGCTGAACTTAATGAACTTAGTTACGACAATTTAATAGAGGTATTTGAAAAAATACACCCTGAAGAAAAAGCACTTCTTTTAATGAAATATCACGATTCCCTCACTCTGAAAGAAATAGCATCAAGCCTTGCTATCAGTGAAGATGCCGTAAAAATGAGGCTGAAAAGGGCCCGGGCCAGAGTTGTTTATCTCTATTTTAAAATGTTCAGCAGCGACTGACCTGATGTTACCTTTTATCAGTTATCCGTCAAATATTATAAAGTACCAAAATAAACAGAATATGAAAATCCCATTTTTAAAAATATTCAAGAGCCCCTCAAAAAACGTCCCTGAAGTTGTAAAAACGGAGTTCACTAAACAATTTTCAGAAGCAAAAAATATAGAATGGGAATATAAAAAAAACTCATACGAAGCAATCTTTTATCTTGAAGGCAGAGAGTACATCGCTCAATTCTCTGATCATGGTGAACTTAAGGAAACTAAAAAAAATCTATGGCTTAATGAATTACCTGAACTGATCTCGGACATCTGCCTCCAACAGGGTGAAATAATGAATGTAATCGAAATCTGTAGGGGAAATTACCAATTTTTTGAAGTTATTATCAGAAATATGAAGCTTAAAAGAAAGTTATTCCTTCTTAATCCATCCGGTAAAATTATTAGTTCTCACAAATTATAGACAAAACTATTAACATATCATTATCGAAGTTCTGGTTAACAATTATATTATTATCTTTCTGACTAATATCTGCTTTTGAAAATTGACCTGTAACAGGATCAAACCAACGGCCGGAATATTTATATCCACCGGGGTTAAACAATCTTACTTCTCCCTTTTGGGGGATATATGCAATAATAATTTCATTTTCCGGGCTTTTTACCACAGATATCCAGTGATTAAAAATTTCTTCGCCCGGTTGATCAGCTAATATATCATTAGCAGGATAAAGATTCCACCATTCAAATTCTCTCATGAATCCTGCAAGATAACCCATCTGAATGGATCCCGGGAACTCAATACTTTTTTTCCATCCGGTAACTCCTCCCTTATCGCCATGATTTAATATCCGTTCGCCCGGGGAGAGCCATGGCCATATTCCATTTGCACCGTATGTAATCCCGGCCACAGGGGTTGCAAAAATACTCCAGTAACTTGCATTACGGACATCTTTATCAGTAATTCTGAAATTGATCTCCTCGTAATTAGGCTCCATATTTATATAAGGCATAGGCTTAAGTTTATACCACATCTCTGATACAGGACCCTTATTTATCCAGTTTACCACGCTTTCCCCGTTGCTATGCGATGACTGATATCCCATTACAGAATACCATTCCTCACTGTCAAACAAATCTCCGACAAATGAACTTCCGTGAGGATGTAAAGTCACAGGTGCATGGTCAATATCATTGAATACTCTTCGTCCTATCTCCTTCCACTTTATCTCCTGTTCGTTATAATATCTGCCATCACCACCAAGAGTCCAGACAACATGATTACCCTGATAACGGGCTACGATATAACGGGCAAGTAAAACAGCCTCATCAAGAGGGAGGGTATAACCCGGGCTCAGTTGACGTCCTGCTCCTGCCGGGAGAGCCCATAAAACTACAGGCGATACTACAAAACCCATAGCGTTAGCCTGATCTATGCGGCTGTCAATACGCCTGAAAAATTCAGGATTTATACGAATATAACCTGTACCTTCTATTGCAGTTAATCCTTCTGTATTTTTATCACAACCACGCCATTCAGTAGTTACAATTTGAATAACATTATAATTATTCTGTTTTCTCTGATTAAGATAATATTGCCAGTCAGCCTCATTTGACTTCAATACCCCGTTCCATGCTGTACAGGCAAGCCAGAAAAATGGCGTGCCGTCATTGTGAGATAAATAATACCTGCCCCGTTCATGACTTACAGCACCTCTTCTGAAAATATCATCAGGCAAAGTATTTTCACTGCAAGTAAATTGACCTGACTTGTTATGTAAGCCTGAATTATCCTTATCTGTACAGTCGCTGCTCCAATTCCATAAACCCACTTCGTCAGGAAGAAAACGTACCTTCCATTCTGTTCCGCCATCCCAAAATCCCCTCACAACACTCCTCCTGCCTGATGGTGCAATGAATGTAACCCTAAAATCCCTGACATCATAAACAGGATTATCATATAATACTGAGCTCTCAAAACTTATCTCATATTTTGACCAAACCGGATTTGATTTTGATAAATTGAAAAATACGAAAACAAATAAACAGGTTAAGGATAAAGGTTTCATAATATCTGATTTTTAAAGATTATACCCAAAGGATAAAATTAAATAATTATCCCTATTGATTAATAATTTTTCTATTCATTTTCCTTCCGGGGTGGATAACCGGTAACAGGAGTAATGATTACTATTTGCAAGAATTCAATTCAGTTACAGCTGTACTTATGAGATGCTGACATTCTTAGACTAGCTCAATATGTTGGATTTTTAGAATTTTAAGTTCTTTTAATCGATTTTATTGATATCAATTTACTGTATTACAATTATTTACAATTATTTTGAATTAATCTAAATATATAAACGATATGAATTTCAATTGATTTAATAAAAAAAATCTTATCTCATATCACGTATATTTGGTGGATTTAAAATAAACAATCTAAATCAAAATAAAATGGCTGCAAATGTAACCCGCACTTTTGATATACTTGACAGGTACCTTGAGGAATTTCCACGCGAAGATGCGTTAGGAGGGAAAAACAATTCCACCTGGTACACATATTCTACAGAAGCATATTATAAAAAATCCCATCAGTTTGCTTTGGGCCTGCTTGCTCTTGGCATCACAAAAGGAGATAAAATAGCAACTATTACCAACAACAGGCCTGAATGGAACTTTGCCGATATGGGAATGGCAATGACCGGAGTAGTTCATGTCCCTGTATACCCTAATATCAGTGAAGATGAATACAGGTATATCCTGAACCATTCTGAGGCAAAAATATTAATTGCGGGTGATAAAAAATTATATGAAAAGTTAAATCCGTTTGTTAGTCAAATTGACAGTCTTCAGGATATTTATACTTTTGATGAAGTTGAAGGAGTTAAAAACTATACCAGTATCCTTGAACTGGGAGAATCTAAAGAAAAAGAATTTGAAAGCTCTCTTCGGGAGTTAAAAAATTCTATCAGGCCGGATGATCTGGCCACCCTGATCTATACTTCAGGTACCACTGGTGTTCCCAAAGGAGTAATGCTTTCGCACGATAACCTGGTTTCAAATTTTGTATCACATTCAAAGATGCATAAATTAGGCAGGGATCACCGGGTTATAAGTTTTCTTCCCCTTTGCCATGTATATGAAAGGAGCGTTAACTATCATTTTCAGTATAAAGGAATGGGTATCTATTATGTTGGCAATCTCGGGCAGATTGTTACTGCTATCAAAGAGATAAAACCTCATATGTTTAATTCAGTTCCGAGGCTGCTGGAAAAAGTATATGACGGATTTGTTGCAAAAGGTAAGGAGTTGAAAGGCATAAAAAAATCACTCTATTTCTGGGCCCTTAACCTGACCAGGCATTTTGAATACAATAAAAAGTACGGACCACTGCTGAAAATAAAGATCAGGATTGCGGATAAACTAATTTACTCAAAATGGAGAGCAGCTCTGGGCGGCAACATTGTATATGTCGTTTCAGGAGGAGCAGCACTTCAGCCACGTATTGCACGGGTATTGGGAATGGCAGGTATGTACAACCTTGAAGGATACGGATTGACAGAAACTTCTCCGGTAATAGCGGTAAACAATCCAACAACGGGAGAAATGAAAATAGGCACCGTGGGGCCGGTTCTTGAAGGATTTGAGGTTAAAATAGCTGAAGACGGTGAAATATTATGCAAAGGGAGAGGCCTTATGATGGGATATTATAAAGAACCCGGACTAACAAAAGAGGTAATCGACGAGGAGGGATGGTTCCACACAGGTGATATTGGTGTTATGGAAGAAGGTAAATACTTAAAGATCACGGACCGTAAAAAAGAAATTTTCAAACTCTCAGGCGGTAAATATATTGCTCCCCAACTTATTGAAAATAAACTCAAAACCTCAAACCTCATTGAACAGGTAATGGTAATTGGTATCAATGAAAAATTTGCCAGCGCACTTATTGCTCCAAATTTCCCTTTATTACATGAATGGTGCTCCCATAATAAAATACTTTTTGAAAATAATGAGGAATTAATACGCATTCCGGCAGTAATTGAAAAAATCAAAAAAGAGGTTGATGAGATAAATAAGACACTGGGATCACATGAACAGATAAATCGTATCAGGCTTGTAAGTGAAGAATGGACTCCTGCAACAGGCGAGTTATCGCCAACTTTAAAATTACGCAGAAATATTGTTTCTCAAAAATACCAACACCTTATCGACGATATCTATTCTGTTGGGAAATTTTAAGCTTTCCCTTCTCATACTCATTGTCCCTGATGTAAGACCATATAATCAGAACGGCAAGGCTAACGGCAAGCAGGGGAACTACCGGACTTATTTTATCAGCTGAGCCTTGTCCGTAAGAATGAAGGCCGGTGAGATAATAATTTACGCCAAAATAGGTCATTAATACAGATCCAAAACCCAGAACTGAGGCAAAATTAAAATTGAATACACCCCTGAGTTGTGGAATTAATCTCATATGAACAATAAATGCATATATAATTATTGTAATTAACGACCATGTTTCCTTAGGATCCCAGCCCCAGTAACGCCCCCAGCTCTCATTAGCCCAAATGGCACCGAAAAATGATCCTATTGTAAGAAAATAAAGGCCGGCAATTGCAGATATTTGATTAATATTTGTCAATTGTGAGATAATAATATTTACATTCTGCTCATTAGAACTTCTCCGTATAATGATCAAAATCAACACTAAAATTCCGAGAAAGGCGCTTAATCCCAAAAATCCATAGCTTGACGTTATGACTGAAACATGTATTGTAAGCCAGTATGATTTCAGTACAGGAACAAGATTGGTAATCTCCGGATTCATCCAGCTTAAATGAGCAACAAACAGCGAAATTCCTGCTAAAAAGGATGCTGTTCCCAAAACCATAGGATACCTTTTACCAAAAAGAAGTCCGGCAAACATGGCAGCCCAGGCTACATAAACTACAGATTCGTATCCATTGCTCCATGGAGCATGACCGGAAATATACCAGCGTGCGATTATTCCTGCAGTATGAATTATAAAAATAAGTACAATAACAGACTGAAAGAAAATTTTTACCGGATTTGGCAAATCTTTCATTCTGAAAATATTTATAAACAAAACAGATAACAATAAAAATCCGGATAACATATAATATGGAAAAATCCTTTCAAAAGGATTGATTTTATTATACATTATCTCGACTTTCTTTTGTCCGTTTGAGGGTAAAATATCCACACCGTATTTGTTCTGGAGTGCAGTTACCTCATCAATAATGCCAATTGCTTCATTTTTATTGTGTTGGCTTAATGAAGACACAAGCATGTTGAACATATTTTTGATGAAAACAGAATCCCTTTCAATGTATCCCTGAGCAGCCATTCCGGGTGTATACCACATTTGTTCCTTGTCCGTCCCTGGGAAGAATCTGAACATTGAACCTCTGAAAAGCATAAAACAAATACTTACTCTTTCATCAATATTAATTAACTCTTTTTCGATACGATTCCTTAAGGCAGGTGCCTTATTATATGCATTTCTGACATCTTCCGCAAGAATATAGTTACCCTTTTCATCAAACAATTGCTGCAATGAAATATGTTTACCGGTGATGCCCAACTGCCCTGCCACAGATTTATTTGCAACTCTGATAAAAGGAACGGTACGCCAAAGATCCGGGTAAACAGACATACTTAATACAACTTCATCCGCTGACTTTCCAAAAATTGACGCTTTCCTGCTTATCTTCCTGACTATCTCACCTGACAGTGTAGAAACCGGTTCAATTCTGCCATCTACTCCCTGAATCCACAGTTCGCTGTATTTTTTCACAATCTGATTATCAATAACCGGTATGTTTTCAATTGTCTGTGCACGTGCTTCAAATGTTAAGGTTAGGATAAAAAACAGTGACAAAACCACTGATCCTTTTACAGAATATTGTTTTAATCTGCGTGCTAAAATCCTGAAATAAGAATTTCTGTTCAAAAGTGATAAAATAATTCCTATAGTAAGCAATGCATAACCCAGATAGGTGATGCTGGTTCCCCAATAGTCATGATTTACAGACAGAATAGTTCCTTTTTCGTCTCTGTCATATGATGATTGAAAAAATTTATATTTTTTGTATCTCAGTGTATTATTCATAAAAATAGATAAATCTTTTTTCAGGTTTTCATTAATATCTATCAACACAACATCTGAAGCAAATGATGAAGGTGAGTCTGAACCCGGATAGCGGTCAACCCTGAAATCATTAAGATGGAGGCTAAACGGCAGGTGAATATATTTTGAACCGTAAGTAAGCTTCAGCAGTCCATTTTCAAGGGGAACTTCAACTGTATCGCCAATTACTCCGGAATGGCCAAAAACAGGAACAGTATGTTGCCTGTCACCATCTGTTACCCTGACTATCACAGCATCTTCATTTGAACCGTTTACACTTTTTACTGCAGTAAAG
>CAZJGI010000006.1:0-60785 GCA_964545315.1 uncultured Prolixibacteraceae bacterium | reverse complement strand
AAATCTATCACCGGTTCACCGGTATCGGAAGGAATTGCCTTACGTTCAGCACCTTTGATAAATCCAACCGGCTTAACCTTTATTTTTTGCCCGTTGACTTCGAAATCAGCAGTGAATTTTCTGTTGGCTATCTCAGAAAATATAACCTTCTTCTCTTTTGATTCATCACCTATGGCTGAATAAAAGTATAGGTCAGAGGATACTATGAAATCCGAACTTTCATTCTCACGTATATGCATTGTCCCTTCAAATCCTAAATAACGCGTTATCAGGGCTCCGGCCATCATAGCCAAAAATGCGGCATGAAACATTCCGAGTGTAAACCGCTTACGTGAAAACAACTTATATTTAACAATATTGTTTAAAAGATTTAAAGCTAACAAACCCCAGAGTACCTCAAACCAATGGGTGTTGTAAATCAATGCCTTGGCAGCGGAAGTACCATAACTGCCTTCAACAAATGTGGCAGTTGCCAATGAAAATGCAAGTACCATAAATAACAATGCCATAAAGGGGATAGAAGTAATAAACCTGAAAAATGCCTTCATTTTTTATCCAATTTAAGGCACTGAAAATAGTTTTAATTTGTCATATAACAAAACTCACTGACATTCTGATATAATTGGAAGAGTAATGAAGAATGTCGTCCCCCCTTCAGCACGTGAGGTAAATGTAATATCACCACCATGAACTCTGACAAATTCTTTTGATAAAGGAAGACCCAGCCCTGTGCCCCGAATATTTCCAATATTAGCGCCACGATGGAAAGGTTCAAAAATTTTCTGCTTATCTTTCTCCGGAATCCCAATGCCCCTGTCTGAAATACTTATTAATACATACTTCTTTTTTGTAACCAGTTTAATAAAAACAGGAGTTAAATCGGGGGAATATTTAATGGCATTGGAAATAAGGTTATTAACTACCTCTTTGATCATCTGTTCATCAATCCGGATAATAACAGGATTCACAGGCTTCTTAAATTCAATTTTATTCAATAACTGGGGCAATGACCGGTTCTCTTCAATTATTTTATCCAGAAATTCACATATATCAACTTTTACAGGTTCAAATTTCATCTTACCGGATTCGAAATGCGACAGATCCATAACTTTTTCAATCACTCCGGCCAAAAACTGAACATTACCTTTTATCGTTTTAATTTTGGCTTCCCTCTGCTTTTTGGTCATTTTATCATAATAGGCCTCGAGGGTATCAACTGCCACAAGCATCGTTGAAAGCGGAGTCCGAAATTCATGTGATGTTTTACTGACGAATCTGCTTTTTAACTCATTCAGTTCTTTCTCTTTACAAAGCGCATTAGTGAGCAGGTCATCATAATCCTTCATTTTGCTTATATCTGCTGAAGTACCTATTATTCTAAGAGGTATACCAGAGTTATTGCAGCTGGTAACTTTACCCCGGTCTATCACCCACTTACATGAACCATTTTTACATTTTATCCGGTGAACACTTTTATATGTTGGGCAATCCCCTTTAATATGAGATTCAAGATTACTGAGCATTTGGCTCAGGTCGTCTTTATGGACAATAATTATCCATCCATCATCCGACCCCGGAAGATCAGATTTCGTATAGCCAAACATTTTTTTCCATTGATCAGAAAAGTGGATCCTGTTTGTAGTAAGGTCCCAATCCCATAAACCAACGTCTGAATTTTCCAGGGCAAACTGCCATCGTGCTTCGCTTCTTCTTAACTCCTCCTCTGCTTTTATCCTTGCTGTGAGATCACGTGAGATAGTGTAAAATGCATCTTTATTATCCCATATGCCTGGCACTATATTTGTCTCTACCTGCACTTCCTGTCCGCTCTTTGTGCAAAAAGGCAGATTGACTTTATTTGTTAAACCCGAAATTATCTTGTCCACCATAATCCCGGCTTCCTTTAACCTTCCGGGATTATAAAGTTTCAACAGCGGCAATTCCTTCAATTCATCTAATGTGTAACCCAGACATTCCTGTAAAGCAGGATTTGTTAATATAATCTTACCCTGTGAATCGATGATCACGACAAATTCATCGATAGATTCAAATAATAGTTTAAAATTTTTCTGCGTCTGAATTAATTCATTTTGAGCAGTTATCCTTCCTAAAACTCTTCCAATGTGTGACGCAATGGATTCAAACATTATGATGATGTCTTTATTGATAAAATCACTCTTTGACAAAATATTTATTGAGCCCGTAACATCCTTCTCATTCTTTATAGGTATAACTCCTGTGCTGAAATAATTTTCCTGTATTAAATATTGATGGCCGGGAATTGAATTCACGCACGGCCCGAAAAATGAATTTCCTTCCATAAAATATTTATATTCCGGATCATCAGGACCAAATTTATGAGCTCTTACTCTGAACTGCTCAGATATACCAGAACTAATCTTCAATTCCATAATGCCGGTTTCTGAATTCTTTAAATATATACCGGCACTATCAATTCCCTTGATTCCAATAATTGTATTTAAGACCATTGAAAGAGCTGCGTCAAGGGTCGTCACAGTCGAAAGGCTGAAACCTAATTCTTTTTGAATAACGTAATATTCTTCTCTTTGCCTATCTTTTGTAACATCATTAACCTGCCATAAATGGCCTGTAAGTTCATTACCGCTTAATACCGGTATATATAAAAAAGTTATTATCTTCTCCCCAATTAAAAATATACCTGAATCTTTATCAAGATTTCCGCCGGAATTTTTATTCTTAAATCTCGAAATAAAATCCCCTGAACTGGCGACTAAAGAATTATTAACTGTCTTGATAATAAGGCTGCTATCTTTACCGGTAAGGTCAGAAGGTTTCAGATTTATCCTTAATAAATTGCAAAAATACTGATTAATGGCAATTATCTTTCCGGATGTATCCTCATATAATATACCTGTTTGCAGACTGTCGATCAAATTATTCATTTTTCTGAAAATTATTTGGATAAATATTAGCTATCGCTTTATTCAAATCCTTTGTTTATTCCAAAACTTTCTTTTCCAAATCACCGGCTAGCTACGGAATTGCTCATTTTTATCAAAATCTGAACAGATTAGGGTCAACAATTTCGTTAAGAGTATCTCAAAAACCAACCAACTTTTTTAATATGTTACATTCAACCTTACATGAAATAATACCCGGAAGATTCTGACTACCCCCGGGTATTGAAAAAGTGATGATAAAACCACATTATGAGCTGATCCAAAAGTATTAATTATTTAAAGTGCGGAAAATACCTTTTTATGGACATTTTGTTGACAATGAAATTAATTATTAATATACCTTGCGAAAATGGATGCTTGGACACGGAATCTGTTTATCCCTGTTACCAGCCCCTGAATAAACAGGGACTGGTTGCATGTGGACATTTGGAAAAGTGTTAATGTTTTTTCAATGATGACAAATGATAATTATTATTCAATTAATACTATTGGGTTATTAAGTGGACGTTAAAATCATTAAACACTTTTACCACTGCAAAAATAGAAGAGCTTATGATCATAAACAAGGTGAATTTGTATATGTTTTGTGGACATCAGTCGATTTCCCTGAGATAAAAAACATATTATCGCTCTTTAGCCTCCTGATCAGGTTCGATCAGGTATCATTATTATAATTTTAATGCCAACCCGGCAATAAATCCGGGTTGGCACTATGGCTTATAAGCCGATCTTCAACAAAGTGTTCAGGGGTATAATAACTGATTTACAAAATTTATACTTATGAGTTGTGCAAATTAAAAATATAAAACCTATTAAAATCCGATGTAAAAAAATACGGCTTACTACCATTAACACTGTAAAAATAATAATCATAATTTCAAATAAAAGAAACGAATATGTACATTTTAAGGACATTTGAAATTATTTAAGTCACTTATTCCTGGAAAAAACAATTTTGTTCATGGATTTTTCTTACTTATGGATATTTTGTGCGGAAAAAGCACAAAAGTTAAACTGTCACATAAATCACCTTCCGACACTGCATCTATTTCAAATTTAATTTTCTTTGGATTGCAGCAGGCATTGAGAAACTCAAGTTGTACAGGGTCAACTTCAATTTCGTAACTTCCGGGCAATAAACCCATTGAATAAAACGCACCGTCTGAATAGGTCAACAGAGTTTCTTCACTGCTATCGTCCGGCCCGGTCATCAATATTCTCAATCCGGCAGTTGATAATCTCTCCCCTCCTTGTTGTAAAGTTACTATACCCTCAATAACTCCGGTTTGATAAAGAGGGATTTTGATGAGTTTATGGCGATTAGGATCTGCTGTAAATGAAAACCCGGTAAATGCTGGAGCCAAAACAGGATCGGGTAATTCAGCCTGTACTATTTCTGCATTGTATGTCTGATAACTTATCAACCTGTTAATGTTCAATACACCTTCAGCTGATAACTTCATTTCGGCCGACTGGTTAAGCCTTATTGCTTTGGAGGGGATAATTTCCTCCCGGCTGTCGTAAATGCCATTATCATTAGAGTCAACAAACATAATAACGGATACTCCGGCATATCCTACCTGTTCCCTGTTAGAAAACAGAACTTTACCGGTTAAAGGATCTTTCCTGACAGACCCATATATATTTTGCCTGTATGAATAACCTTTCTCATTCCGGGTATATCCTGATACAATCCTGAAATCAGACAAACAGATATTAATCCCTGCGAATAAATAAGCTGAACCTGATAAAGGAGAATAACTCATATTCAGGCTCAATCTTCCATTATTGCCAATAGATCCGGAATATTTGATACCGACAGTATTCACAATATCTCCACAGGGACCTAACTCAACTCTTCCATTCATAAGTCCTCCCCTGAAAACAGACGGCAAATATCGCAGCCGGGGAAAAGTGTATGTTGCAGAAATATCTGCCAATCCGTAAATGTAATCCCCGGCGGAATAGTTTGAATTTTTAAATCCTCTGTAATCAAATCGAAACCTGAACCGGCCGGAACGCACATTTACACCAGTGCGTATGTCCTCCATAGTCCCGTTATTCAACTGTGTGTGTTTATATGATATTCTGAAGCCTGATGTGAAACAGCCTGTGTAAAAAGGCAAAAAAATGTGCGCATCAGCCTCACTTTTGAAAATATGACAAGCGGGAATCTTCATGTCATAAAAGCGGGTATAATTAATACCCCAGCTATATCCCGAAGGATAGTCGGCACTTAAGCCAGTATTGTACCGGTATTCCGGAGCA
The DNA here is from genome assembly GCA_964545315.1 of uncultured Prolixibacteraceae bacterium. Classification (GTDB taxonomy): domain Bacteria; phylum Bacteroidota; class Bacteroidia; order Bacteroidales; family Prolixibacteraceae; genus JAAYJR01. Next base: position 55,575 of record CAZJGI010000006.1, on the reverse strand, counting down.
AAATAAATATTCATAAGATATTGTCTGAATATACGGGTGTAAAGTGCAGAATATAAAACATATCCTTCGCCTCCGGAATAATAATCTATTCCTGATCTGGTAGTAATATTTTTGCTTACACCCCATCCGATATCTCCACGTACAAGATGATTTTTGCGATGTGAAGCTGAAAATCCACTTTGCAGAAAACCCGCCTCTGCATTGTAAGAAACAACATCCTCCGGCAGGAAATCATGAGGCGTCATGATCTTTCGTCGTTTTTGTATAATCTCCCCTTTAGGTGTATATACAATAACCTTAATACGTTCTGATCCATATCTTAGCGGAACATCAAAACGGTAATGTCCTCTATCATCTGCAAATACAAATGAACTTAACCTGTTGTTCAGGTATAACTCAACTTCAGAACCAGGATCAGTATGACCTTCCACAACATGGTTATTACAATATCGCCTCGGAACAACCGGGTCATTGCTGATAGCTATCCCCGTCATATTTCCGTCAATTATCCCACCAGAATAAAAATGCCCTGCCTTTAAAGATTGAAGGAAAGAATTTCGTTTAAATGCATACTTCCATACCGGCCTGACAGTCTTTAATGCGATCAACTCTTTTGAAGAACCTCCTGACATCAATACCTCAAGGTCACCTCCCAATGCTTCTGCCCCTCCTTTTAAATAATAATTGAATAAACGGGTGTCATTTTCAGACAACATACCAAGATTATAATCCAGGACCCCGGGTTTAAACAATTTTCGTTTACGGGGATAATGATAATTATGAGGATAGATATTCTTATCATCCCGCATCCTTTCAATTTCTGAATGAATGACCTTCCTGGATTGCCGTTCATCAACTGGGAGAGGTTTATCATATTCCAATGTTACCTTCAGAGTACTCATTTCAACTATAAACCGGAGACCAAATATCCTCTCATACAGGCCGGAAGACAGATACACTTCATGCCTGCCAAAACGGATATCTTCGTTTGAAAAAAATATTTTATTTTTCCCGTTTACGGCATGAAGAGAGTTAATATCAATTTTCCAACGTTGTGAAGGCATGTGCCATGTTCCTTTTATCAAATTAAGTGAAGTGTCAATCTCATAGTGCAAATCCAACAAGCTGAAAAGTTCAGATAATGGAAGGAAAAATGATCCTTTGCTGTAAACAGCACTTATATAACTATTCCCGGCTGAAGGATAGCTGAAATACAAAACAACATCTTCATTTTCATTTAACTTGTAGGAAGAGGCATTGACAGCCATCAGGGCGAATGCCGGAATGATTAAAAACAATATACTTCTTTTACCATACAGCAGTAACACTTCGATGTAATTTTCTTAGAAGAAGTCGGTTATTTACAAGCTGAATAAATATTTCAGTTTGTAAAACAGATTTATTGAATTTTCAAAGGCGCTTTAAAGTGCAGAGGCTTTGTCTGAACCAGATCAGAGGAGGAGATGTCGGAGCGTTTGGTTTCATAAATAAGTTCAACAATATAATCTCCAGCGGGAAGATATTCTTCCGGAAGTTGAAGTTGAATCTTCTGATGCATATCAAAATATACGACCGTAGTCTGTTGTTGCATGGCCAACTCCCTGCCACTGCTGTTACAGAGCCTGGTTGTCACACTTCCGTTAAAGGGAGCATTTCCCTCCAGGTCAAGGTCAATCAAAGTTGTCAGTTTACCATCCCCGTAAGTAAATGTTGCCTCTCCGGGTATCAATCGGACAGAAACATCTCCTTTTCGGTAAAATAGCGGTAAACTCTGTCTGATCACATAATCAATTTTAGCACCGATACCCTTATAAATATTGATCTCCTTTATTTCTTCAGCAGCTTGGCGGGAGCTCAAAATGATCCGGCTCCAATACACTCCGTCAGGTTTGTCTTTCATGTTTCTTACCTGTATCCTAACTGTCTGACAACTGCCCGGGGGCAAAACAAACCGGCGGGGAAAAGCCCGCATATTCCCAGTAAGCCCGAAACGCTTCTCCGCCAGACTGTCGTTATAGACCATAAACAAATCCCCGTTATGGTTAGCAGATAAATAACCAAATTTAAACGAGACTGATATCTCCCTGACTGAAGTATGCCCGTTGGAAACCTGAAGTGAGGCTATATTGGAAGGACTGTTTATACAAATAGCTGCAGGGGCAACAGCAATCTGTGACAATACCGGCAATTGTAGGCCAATTAACATTATTACAGGCAGGAATAATATCAAAAACCAGTTCTTCAGCACTACAAAAATCATATCAGTTATATTCTACGGTAATATCTGCAGTACCGGTATAGGTTCCCGCCGGCTGATTTTCCAAAGCACCCAGGCTGCCACCAATCCAAACAAAATAAATCGCTCCAGATAAATTAACTATACAAAACCCGTTTTCAGCCGTCAGGTCAGATGAGGTGGCCTGCTCATCTGATCCGCTTCCTGATACGGCAATTGTCAAAGGCATATCATTTTCACCGCCATCATCGAGTGTAATAGTCGAAGGCCATCCAATCCTTATGGATTGGTTATTATCACCCGCAATAATTATTTTTCCTGCAGTTGCAGTTGCCCCTACATAACTGCTCTCACTCCCCTTTGGGTCGAGAAATACCTCTCCGGTTGTCGTTCCTGATATATTGCCGAAAGAGACATCCTGATCATTTGTAACAGATAAAGTGCTCAGAACATTTGCATTTACATTGATCGCTACATTTTCCCTTATTATTTGTGCAGTGCTGTTAGACATATTGATTACTGTTATCAGCCATACAATAAAAAATTTAACTAATTTTTCCATAGGTATTAAATTTATGAGTTATTAAGATGAAATCTTTATTAAAATTCCTGTTTAAGTACCTCCAAACAACCCCGCACTTTGCGCGGGGTTGCCGGATGTCGTTATAACAATTATGACATTTGTGCGATACAGAAGATGCTCACGTTAACGGGGAAACTGGAAACTATGGATATTCCGTATGATTAAATAGAACAATGATGCACTTAATGCCTGGGTCAAAGGTATCAATAACAACAGCGTATGCAATAGCAAATTATGGACATATTATGGACATTGGTTTAATTATGCGAAAAATTGAAAGAATGTACAAATTTAAGGAAGTCATCACTCTTTTTAAGACCCAGTTTCTTTTTTATCCTGTAACGGCTTTTTCTTACGCTATCCTCAGATATATTGAACAGGTTTGCCATCTGACTTGTTGAAAGTCCGGCATATGTTGCGGAAATAAATACAAGTTCATATTGCGTAAGACCGGCAAACCTTGAAGTCAGGCTGGCAATAAAACCAGGATGTGCCTGGCTGAATTTCATTTGAAAAATGATCCATCCGTTACAAAGAATATTCTTTTTACATACCCTGTTTTTAAGTTCTGTCAGCAGTTTTGTCTGCTCTGAATTAAGATATTTATTTTTCAGTTTCGCCGCAATTAGTTTCTTTAAATTATAAATAGTATTATTTGTTTCAATAACCTTCATAGTCTCTTCCATAAGTTCTGTTTCCTTCTCCCTGAGGTAGTTGTCAAGTTCATTTTTTTGAGCATTTATCCGGACTATGTATTCAGATTTCTCAGAAACTTCTTTAGTAAGCCGGGAAATTCGATCTTCCGTATCCTTCTCAATCTCATATATTTTCTTGCCGGCGTATTTTTCAAGATCTTTATATTTATCTATCCTGGAAGATACAGCATTTAGTAGTTCTTTACGTGTAAAAGGTTTTGTAAGGTAATCATCAGCGCCTTGTTCCATTCCTTTTCTATAGTTAGGCCTGTCGGTGAGGGCAGTAATAAAAATAAACGGAACCGGTCTTTGCAAAATTTGTTTTTTAATTCGTTCCAGGACTTCATATCCATCCAGATCGGGCATAACAATATCACAAAGAATAAGATCAGGGGAGTCACGCTCAGCTATTTTTAATCCATCGTAACCATTGTGTGATTGCAAAGGTGTGTATCCTTCAAACCTTAAAATTTCAGCTATACCTTCATTGAGTTCTTTCTCATCTTCAATAATTAAAATTTTCCTCATGTTTTTTGTTGTATTTAGGACTAAATTGGTTTGTGGCTGCTAAAATAGTAAAATATCAGAAAAAATTTTCTTTGAGATGAGAAAGAGTAATATCTATTGCAGCTTTTAGTCCTGTAACATCTTTCCCTCCGGCAGTGGCATAAAACTTTTGGCCTCCACCTCCCCCTTTAATTTCCCTGCCGGCATCTTTAACAATATTTGCGGCATTCAATCCCTTTTCCTCGACAAGGTTATCAGATATCATGACTGTCAGGTTTGGCTTACCATCGATGTCAGCTCCCAGTGACAGGAACAGGTTATCGACCTCTCCTTTAAGTTCAAAAGCAAGGTCTTTCATCATTGCAGAATTATCCACTTTCACCTCTCCGGCGATAATATTGATTCCATTCTCAGAAAACATTTTTGCTTTTAACTCCCTTTTTAGTCTCTTAATCCTCTCCCGGTTAAAAGTTTCAACTTTTGCGGTAAGTTCAATGTTTTTGCTGATAAGGTCATTTATATTTTCAAGAACGTCCTTTGATCCCTTAAGGATATTCCTGATATTTTTCAAAATATTTATCTGGCTGTTTACATATAATTCAGCTTTTTTTCCGGTTATAGCTTCAATCCTCCTCACTCCTGCAGCAATTGCGCTTTCTGAGATTATTTTAAATAATCCGATCTGTCCTGTCGCTTTCACATGCGTTCCCCCGCACAATTCAACAGAATTACCAAATTTAACAACTCGTACCGACTCGCCGTATTTTTCCCCAAAAAGCATAATAGCTTCCATTTCCCGGGCTTCCTGCATAGGTATTTCTCTCCGTTCCTCCAGGGGAATATTTTGACGTATTTTGTCATTTACGATATTTTCAACTTCTTCAATCTCTTCATCAGTCATTTTTTTAAAATGAGAAAAGTCAAAGCGCAAATGTTCAGGATTAACCAAAGATCCCTTCTGCTCAACATGTTCTCCCAGGACTTTCCGCAGGGCTTCATGGAGCAAATGGGTAGCGGTATGATTGTTCGCAGTTTGAATACGTTTTTGTATATCAACTACAGCAAAGAAATATTCTTCCAGCCTTTCCGGAAGCTTTTCCGTTAGATGGATGATCAGGTTATTCTCTTTTTGGGTATCAAAAACCTTAATTTTTTCAACTTCATTTTCTATATAACCTGAATCACCTGCCTGGCCTCCGGATTCTCCATAGAATGGTGTTTGGTCAAAAACAAGCTGATAAAATGACCTGCTTTTCTGATTAACCTTTCTGTAGCGGGTTATACGCACCTCAGCGTCAAGCTTGTCATAGCCAAGAAATTCAGTCTTTTCTGTTTTCCTTACCTCAATCCAGTCTCCGGTTTCCAACCGGGCAGCACTCCTTGAGCGGTTACGCTGGACTTCCATCTCCCTCTCGAAACCATTTTCATCAATTTCAAGTCCGTTTTCTCTGGCAATCAATGCAGTAAGGTCAACAGGGAATCCGAATGTATCATAAATAACAAAAATATCACTTCCTTTAATCTGCCTTCCACTCTCACTTTTAGTTCTAAGGATTATCTCATCCAGCAGTTTTATTCCGGTTGACAGAGTTCTTAAAAATGATTCCTCCTCCTCTCTGATTACCCTTTCTATCAATTGCTGCTGGGAGGCCAGTTCAGGAAATGCTTCACCCATGGTATTTTTCAATACCTCCACCAGCTTGTACATCAAAGGTTCTTTGAGGTCAAGAAATGAATAAATATATCTGACTGCCCTGCGAAGGATCCTGCGGATAACGTAACCGGCTTTATTATTTGAAGGTAACTGCCCGTCGGCAATTGCAAAGGCTACAGCTCTCAGATGGTCGGCGACAACACGCATGGCAATACTGGCCTTTTCCCCTACTCCATAATCTTTCCCGCTAAAACGCGCTATCTCCTTAATAATATTTTGAAATATATCCGTATCGTAGTTTGACTTAACTCCCTGCAGTACCATACATAACCTTTCGAAGCCCATTCCTGTATCAACATGTTTATCAGGCAATTCTTCCAGGGCGCCATTGGCTTTCCTGTTAAACTGGATAAATACAAGGTTCCATATTTCAATTACCAGGGGATGGTCTTTATTAACCAATTCCCTCCCCGGGATTTTTTCAATTTCCTCAGGTGTCCGCAAGTCGACATGTATCTCCGAACAAGGCCCACACGGCCCTGTATCACCCATTTCCCAAAAATTATCCTTTTTGGAACCGTTTAAAATATGGCTTTCGGGCAGATATTTTAACCAGAATTTCGCCGATTCGTCATCCCTATCCAGTTTATCATCATTACTGCCTTCAAAGACAGTAGCATACAACTGCGATGCAGGAACTCCCATTCTGTCAACTAAAAACTCCCATGCCCAATCAATTGCCTCCTTCTTGAAATAATCACCAAACGACCAGTTGCCAAGCATTTCGAACATGGTGTGATGGTATGTATCCAGTCCCACCTCTTCCAGGTCATTATGTTTGCCGGAGACTCTCAGACATTTTTGGGTATCCGCAATTCTTGTATATTTCACAGGTTCATTGCCCAAAAACAGATCTTTAAACTGATTCATGCCTGCATTTGTATACATAAGTGTAGGATCACCTTTTACCACCATCGGGGCAGAATCAACGATCTGATGCCCTTTCTCCCTGAAAAAATCAAGAAATGCGTTACGTATCTCCTTAGATGTGAGTGTCATCTTATACAATTTTAATTGACAGTTCTGTTAAAAATATTTAAAGCAAACACAACAAATATGCTCTTTTAAAGTTATTTGTTTAGTTTTGCGCCATGGGAAAAACCCATAACCTGTTTAAATTCTTGCAAAGTTACAGGTTTTAATTAATTTTGCTTATTACTAAAAATAAAATAGCCGACCTTTATGGCGAAAAAGAAATACAAATTTAATCATGATACTCTTAGCTATGAACGGGTAGGTATATCTGTTAAAGAAAAGTTGGGAAAAATTGCCACCTACCTTTCAAGCAGTTTTGCCCTGGCTATATTTATGACGATACTGTTCCTCAGTTTTTATGAAACACCCCGTTCAAAAATGCTAAAAAGAGAGAATCAGAAACTTATAACCCAATACGAATTAATGTCTCATGACATTGAACGAATAGGAAAAGTTTTGGAAGAGTTACAGCATCGGGACGACAACATTTACAGAGTTATTTTTGAAGCAAATCCGATCCCTTCTTCAATCAGAAAGGCTGGCTTTGGAGGAACCAATAAATATTCTCATCTTGAAGACCTGAACAATTCAGAATTGGTAATTGAAACAGCCAGAAAACTTGATGTAATTGGAAAAGAGGCATACATACAATCCAAATCTTACGATGAAGTCCTCCAGCTTGCACTTAACAAGGAAAAGATGGTAGCCAGCATACCTGCAATTATGCCTGTTGCCAATGAGGACCTGAAGAGAACGGCAAGTGGTTGGGGCTACAGGATTCATCCTATTTATAAAGTAAGGAAAATGCATTATGGAATGGATTTTACTGCTCCGGTAGGAACTCCGGTATATGCCACAGGTGATGGTAATGTAGTTGAAATAAACGGCTCACATAACAGCCGTTCAGGATTCGGACTGGTGGTTAAAGTTGATCATGGTTTTGGTTATCATACACTTTATGCACATTTAAATGCATTTAATGTTCATGCGGGACAAAAGGTTAAAAGAGGTGATATTATTGGATATATAGGAAACACAGGGGGATCTACTGCACCTCATCTCCACTATGAGGTGCATAAAAACGGGAACCCTGTAAATCCGCAATATTTCTACTTTAAAGACCTGACTCCTGAGGAATATGAAAAAATGATTGCAATATCATCTAATATAGGTCAATCACTCGATTAAAGGTTGTGCCTTGCAAAAAAATAATATTGAAAAAGTATATTACTCCATTGGGGAAGTAGCCCGGATAGCGGGAGTATCACCCTCATCATTAAGGTATTGGGAACAAAATTTCCCCGAACTCAAACCACAACGAAATGCAAAAGGTACACGTTTCTATACAACAGCAAATATTGAAACTGCCAGGCTTATAAGTTATCTTGTGAGGGAAAGAGGGATGACTATAAAGGGCGCGCGTCATAAACTAAAAGAAAACAGGGAAGAAACAATTAATGCCTGGGAAATAGTTAAAAAACTACAAAATATCAGAGAAATACTGACCGGTATAAAGGATGAGATGGAGGATACACAAAATGAAAATAAGTGAAATAATAAGATGTATCGAATTAATTGCCCCTACTGACCTGCAGGAGCCATATGATAATGCAGGCCTGATCACGGGGAATCCTGATCAGGATGTAGAATCTGTCATTCTTTCGGTCGATGTAACGGAAGAGGTAGTTGAAGAGGCTGTCAGAAAAAAAGCAAGACTCATCATTGCCCATCATCCGGTTATTTTTACCGGTCTGAAAAAAATTACAGGCTCAAACTACGTTGGGCGCACAATTATAAAAGCTATAAAGAATGATGTTGCAATTTATGCTGCTCATACAAACCTGGATGCCGTTAATAATGGTGTTAATGCCAAAATTTGTGAAAAACTCCAACTTAAAAATACTTCTGTCTTACAGCCATTAAAAGGGAAATTAAAAAAACTTGTAACATTTATTCCCACGAAAGAACTGGACAGGGTGAGAGGGTCTCTTTTCGCTGCGGGTGCAGGCTGCATAGGAAATTACGATTATTGCGGATACACCCTTGAAGGTACAGGTAGTTTCAGGGGAGATGAAAAGACAAATCCATATGTTGGGGAAAAAGGAAAAATCCATTTTGAAAAGGAAGTACGTTTTGAAACAATATATCCTGCCTGGCTGGAAAGTAACATAATTTCTGCCTTGATAGAATCACACCCTTATGAAGAACCTGCATACGACATATACCCTCTTGATAATTCTTTCAACAAAGCAGGTGCAGGCATGACAGGTTATTTGCCTGATACCTGTACGGAAGAAGAATTCCTCGACCTTTTAAAAACAACATTTAAGTCAAAATGCATAAAGCATACGAAGTTTAGGAATCAACCAGTCAGTAAAATAGCGGTATGCGGAGGCTCAGGAGCCGGGTTACTTTTAAAAGCCATTTCCGCGAAAGCCGATTTTTATATTTCAGCAGACTTCAAATATCACCAGTATTTTGATGCTGAGGGTAAAATTGTAATTGCAGATATAGGACATTATGAAAGTGAACAGTTTACTAAAGAAATTTTTTATGATATTCTAACAAAAAAATTCCCTAAATTTGCAGTCCGTTTTTCAGAAGTTAACACTAACCCGGTTTTTTACTTTTAAGGTTTAGTATAAAATATAAGTGATAATAACTATGAGTGCAACAATGACAAAGCCAGAAGAAAAAGACATCTCTATTGAAGAAAAACTGCATGCATTATATGAATTGCAGACAGTAGTGTCAGATATTGATAAAATAAAAACATTAAGAGGTGAGCTTCCTCTTGAAGTACAGGACCTGGAAGATGAAATAGCAGGGTTAAAAACCAGGCTTGTCAATCTGGAGGATGAATTAAGGAACCTTGAAACAGCTATCAACAATAAGAAGATTGCTATTAAAGATTCGCAAAGCCTGATAGCAAAATATACCGAACAACAAAACAATGTACGGAATAACAGGGAATTTGATTCTCTTTCCAAGGAAATTGAATTTCAGAATCTTGAGATTGAGCTTTCTGAAAAAAGAATTAAAGAGTTCACAGCAGAAATGGCCGAAAAGAAAGAGTTGTACAATTCATCCAATACCCTGTTAAAAGAGCGCACAGAAGATTTGGACAGGAAAAAGAAGGAACTTGACGAGATCACTGAGGAGACTAAGATTGAAGAAGAGAAGCTCAGGGCAAAAGCTGAAAAAATTGAATCTTTCATAGAACCCAGGTTATTAACAGCTTTCAAACGTATCCGGAAAAATGCAAGAAACGGACTTGCTGTTGTGACCATACAGAGAGATGCATGCGGGGGTTGTTTTAATAAAATTCCACCTCAGCGGCAATTAGATATTGCAAGCCGTAAAAAGATCATAGTTTGTGAATATTGTGGCCGGATACTGGTAGATAGTGAAATCCAGGGATTGGAATAGTAAAACCTTTTAGCTTTTACCAGCTTCCACCTGCTCCGCCACCACCAAAGCTTCCGCCACCGAAGCCACCAAAACCTCCGAAGTTTCCTCCACCAGAGGAAAAATCCCTGAAGGTTCCCCGGTGTGAATTATTCCCGGAAAGCATGCCAAGTGCAATCCATAAGGGAAGATTTTTACCCGGTGAATAAAATCTTTTATGTCTGCTTTTCATCAATGAGATAATCACTACGATGATTATAAAAATAACGATCCCTGAAATTTTACCGTCATCAGCGTAATTTTGCTGATAATATTCCGCGGTATATTCGCCCCTTGTTATATCCATTATAACATTAATACCGCTCTCAAGCCCCTTATAATAATCGTTTTGACGGAACCAGGGTATTATCTCTTTATCAATAATAGCTCCGTTTACTACAGCATCGGGTAAAACCCCTTCCAGCCCATAGCCGGTGGCAATAAAAATTCTGCCCTTCTCATTCTCTATTTTGGGCTTCACTAAAATTACAATTCCATTATTTTTACCTTTTTGTCCCACTCCCCATGACTCTCCCAGTCTGAAAGCAAAGTCAGCCGGATCATAGCCCTGCAAATCATCAACTGTCACTACTACAATCTGTGTGGATGTTTCCCTGGCAAACTGTTCCAGCCTGCCTTCAAGGCTGGAAATTTCATCAGGGCGCAAAATACCTGCAAAATCATTTATCAATTTCGGCGGTGACGGACGCCCCGGTATTTGGGCACTCAAAACTGTAAAAAAAAGTATCCCGATATATAACAGAAAAAATCTTTTATAATTGATCATCATTATTACAGTTCGTTTATTTATAATGCTAATGTAACTCTCACTAGGATAATAAGTGTTTTAATGTTTGAGTGTTTCAGTGTTTCAGTGTTTTGGTATTTATATTGAAATAATTAAATGGATACAGAAATGTGCTAGATGTTTTCCTCAAATGATATTTCGTCAGACAATTCATTTTTATCATCTTTTTGATAGGGAAAATACAATTTAAGAAGATCTCCGGTCATTTTTAGACCCTTAGCAAGTCCTGATGACAATTTACCCTCTTTAAAATTAGCGGTCATGTCGTCAATCATCTTTTCCCAGGTATCCCGGGGCACTATTTGGTTTATTCCACTATCGGCCAGAACAGCAAATTTATGATCCTCTACAGCAAGATAAAACAATACCCCATTCCGGAGTTTTGTTTTATGCATATTCAATTTTGCAAAAATATAAGCAGCTCTGTCGAGTTGCTCTTCCCTGCAAAATTTTTCTATATGCACCCTTATCTCTCCGGATGTATTTAGTTCAGCATCTCTGATAGCGTTTATTATTTCATCTATCTCCTCTATTGAAAAATAACGCTTTATATTCATCACAACATTCTTTAAAACCTCACCTCCGGAGCAGTTTCAGCTCCCGGGCGTGCTTCGAAGTATTGTTTTTTATCAAATCCAAACCACCCTGCATATATCAATTGTGGGAACTGTCTTATATAAGAATTATATGCCTGGGTTACTTCATTGAATTTTTTCCGTTCAACTGCAATCCGGTTCTCTGTTCCTTCAAGTTGAGCCTGCAAATCCATAAAATTCTGATTTGCTTTCAAATCCGGATAACGTTCAATAACGACCATAAGCCTGCTCAGGGCTGAAGACAGGCCTTCCTGGGCCTGATTAAACTGCTCCATAGCCTCAGGGGTCATATTGGCAGGATCGATCTTAACGGAAGTAGCTTTGGATCGGGCCTCAATGACCTGTGTCAGAGTTTCCTGTTCATGTTCAGCATAACCTTTTACGGTGTTAACAAGGTTTGGTATCAGGTCCGCACGGCGTTGATATACATTTTCTACCTGGGCCCATTGCGAGGAAACCTGTTCCTGCATGTCCACCATTTTGTTATATCCACAGCCGGGAAAAAGCAATCCGGTAATAAAAGTAAAAACTACTAAAATTTCACGTTTCATATGATTAAAATTATTATTCAAAATTATGAAAATAATTCTCATCATCAAGACAATTCCTGCAATAAGATAACTGCATGGGCAGAAATTCCTTCCTCCCTGCCTTCAAAGCCAAGTTTTTCAGTAGTTGTTGCTTTAACAGAAACCAGTTCCGGATCAATTTCCAGTACACCGGCCAAAGTATTTTCCATATCAGAAATATATGGATTTAATTTAGGGTTCTGAGCAATAATGGTTGAGTCGATATTTACAATACAGTAACCCTTGTTCTTTACCATATTGTATGTTTTCTGCAGTAAAATTTTGCTGTCGATGTTCTTATATTGCACTGAAGTATCAGGGAAAGCTAATCCGATATTGCCAAGCTTTGCAGCGCCCAGGAGGGCATCACATATAGCATGAATAAGTACATCTCCATCTGAATGAGCCACCGTTCCTTTACTATGTGGTATCAGTATGCCCCCCAGCCAAAGAGTTTCGTCAACTGCCAGACGATGCACATCATATCCCTGTCCAATTCGAAAGTTCATGTTAGCGTTGATTACCAAAGGCTTCCACATCAAAAGAAAGTGTAAACCTCAGAGTATTTTCCAAAGGATGGTTTCGTTGTGTAGGTAACAGGTAAGAGAAATCAAGTGCAAAAACATTCATCCTGAAACCGGCACCGGCAGTAAGAAACTTTCTGTTGCCTTTATTCTCATGTTCCCAGAAATAACCTGCCCTTAAAGCGAACTGCTTATTATACCAATATTCCACTCCGGCGGAAAGGTTAACCTCTTGCAACTCCTCTTTTAATCCGCCCGGTGCATCTGTAAACGATGAAAATACTCCTGCAATAACTGATTTATCTGAGTTGGGGCCACCGGGATATATAACGTAGCCGTCTTCATATGCCACAGTATCTAAAGGAGGTGTCGGAACAAGAAGTTTATCCGCTTCAATTGAAAAAGTAAAGGAGTTATATTGGTCTAATTCTGTAGTATAAGCTGCACCAAGTTTTAACATTGTAGGAATAAAATCTTTTATCTCGCCTTCAGTATATGATATCTTTGCACCAATATTCTGAATATTGATGCCTGCAGAAAAGATATTATCCCGTCGGTTAGCCCTGAACTCGTTATACAAATAAAAAGCCACGTCGGCAGCATAAGAATTACCTGCGTGTGATTCCACCCCGCCCACCAATTGACCTCCGGTCAGGTCAGACCTTACATAACGCACTGCAACTGAACCGGAAAATATTTCAGATAATTTTCTTACGTAACCCAGGTCAATTGCAAATTCATTGGGACTTTGTTGTCCTTCAAATGTGCCATATTCACTTGTAAAAATTATATCACCAAGAGAAAAGTAACGTAATGAACCACTCACGGTTTGTAAGTCATCAATTTTTTTGTAACCTGAAAGGTAGGCTAAATTAATATCTGCAACCAGGGCCCGCAACCATGGAGAATATGAAAGACTCACACCCATATCGCTCTCCATAAAAGCATATTTGGCAGGATTCCAGTGCTGTGAACTAAGATCAGGAGTAGATCCTACACCGGCATCCCCCATACCACCGGCACGGGAATCAGGAGTTATTGATAAAAATGGCACTGCTGTTGTTATTGTATTGGCGCCTGAAGTAGTTGCCTGTCCATTTACTTGTTTGTTAAATGTAAATACTATCGTAAAAACAAAAATCAATCTAACTAACTTGATCATAATAAATAATAAAAATGAGAGTTGCAAATATAGAAATTGTTCCTTTAGCAACAATCGGATTAAATTAGAGAACGGAGGTTTTATAAAAAAAGTACATGACAATTTAAAATTTAACGAAAGAAAACCATTTTACCTGCACCTGAGGTTATCAAACCATCTTTATTACGAATAGTAATCTTGTAGATATATACCCCGCTTCTTAATCTCTTGCTTAAACTGCCGGTTTCCCATCTGACCGGATTACTGACATTACCGGCAGAACCCACCCATGTTTGAAAATAATCCAACCTGCTGCCTCCGGGATCAAAAATCTCAAAAATAGCATCAAACGAAGCATCAGGTTCATTATGCTCAAAGGAGAAATAGGTATAATCTGAAACCGGATTGGGATAGTTGGCAACATTTAAAATCCTGAAATTATCAACAACTTCAAATTCTATTTCACTCTCAGTTGAATTGTTGGCAACATCCCACGCTTTAACTTTCAATGAATGAATTCCTGTCACAAGGTCTCTCAGCGGGAACCTGATTGTGCCCCGTGAATAATTATCCTTGTCGGCAATATAATAATCATTCAACAACATAACAGATGACGGGTCATTATCCAGAATTGCCGTTATATCATGGCCAATTCCCGTTCCCACTGTATTAATACCATTATCATCAGTTAGAAAAGCCAGCAGGGTACAGTTCTTATTTACCTTATCACCAGAAACAAATTCAGGAGTGTCGATATATAGTTCTATTTCGGGAGGGGTGTTATCAGTAACCTGGGTTCGTTTTCCACCTATAAAAAAATTAGTGAATACACCATGAGCATCTGTCTCCCCATTGTCTGCATAATAGACAATTTTACCTTCGCCCACACTATAGGAAATGTCTTTAGGGATAACAAAACTGAATGTAAAGACCCCGTCTTTTACCTCTGACAATCCTTTGTAAATTATATTTTCCCGGACTTTAAATTCAAAGGGGGTTTCCCCGGCATTCCCTAAAGTTTTAATCTTCAGTTCCTTATCATACACATTTAAAGCAATTTCACCGTTGAAAGTGTTTTGTTTCCTGTCCTGATTATCAGCAATATAGCCAGTAACAGTAACTTTCTGTAATGCCCCTAATGTATCAGCTTGTTCAGAGGCCGATACTCCGTTAACTGATGTGGTATTCACACTGTATTGGGGATATGAAAGCCTGAGGGCGGGATCAGCAAGCAATATGAAGTTCCTCTTATTAATACTGTTAATAGTATTAGCCTTAGTCAGCCTCATAATATCACCCATCCGGTAATTTTCTCCGTTTTCGTCCTTTTGAAAAACAAATGAATAAAAACTTCTGCTTATAAAGTAGTTTGAAACTGCAAATGCTAACCGGGAAGTCGAAAAAAGCCCTATCCCCCCGCCATTTCTGTTTAAAAGGACATATTCACCAGCAGAGGTTTCGTCATTATCGAACCGGCTGAATTCACATGTTGCCGTGACAAATATTGGCAGTTTTCCGGCATTCGACCACGAATTAATATGACTGACATCCAACACATTTTCATCAGCAATGAAACGATCATTGGCATGACCGACATAATTTAAAATTAATACTCCGTTCTTTACCTTGTCATTTATTGCAGTAGTAACACCCGGATATCTTTCACCTCCCGGGCCGGTGATCTGTTTATATGCATCGAAATAAATCTTGTCAGTAAGAAATTCTCCATGATTTTGATTAACCAGATCAGCCAGTCGTTCAGAATCGTACATATGAAGATTTCCATCTTCATCATCAGCTATAAAGCAGATAGAATTGCGCCAGTTTCCCAAAGCTTCCGGCGTGTTATAACTTTTAATTTTATCCACAACAAGTTCAGCTTCATAGCGGGCAGAAACAGGAAGCCGCCCTATACCCAGGTCAACCGCCCCGTTATATACTGTTTCATCTTTATCAAGAATCACAAAATAGTCGTCACTAACAAAAGATGCTAAAGGATTTAAGGAGTTATCAGATTGAAATGTTGGAATAAAATTTTTATTGCTTTGCCTGATATTTTTATTATCGTAACTGCCATCACCAAATAATAATACATATTTCAATCGCTCTCCCCGGTCGTAAAACATTTTAATAAAATTTCTAATGCCGACCGCCTCTTTTCTTCCTGAGCTGAATTCGTTGTATACTTTATCAGACTGGACCACCTCGACATTCAAGCCGTCATATGTGCGGTGAAAAGATGCAAGTTCATCTGCCGAAACCATGAATTCGGGATGTGATATGATAAGAAAATCAGGTGTAATCAAGGCATGAAGGTTTTGATTATCAACCTTTCCTGCGGTATTTGGTTCCGGGTAAGTCCCTTCAGGGTCGAACACAGCATATTCCCGCAAAACAGAAGCGTTATTTTTACCTGTAAATTTTCCTCCTTCTTTTTTTACAGGAATCTCCTTTATATTAAACATATCTGTTACATCCCATACTTTAATGGCTGACGAAACTGATTCTATGGTAAACTGAAGAATATTTCCATCCCCCACTGAAGGTATATCTCTAAAGAAAAGAACCTTTTCCTTATCATGCTTTAATTTACGGCGATAGTTAATTTCAATGAAATCAATCCATGCTTCCGGATTGGCAGTCCTTCCGAAATACTTTAATATCAGGCTGACTTCCTCATCTGCAACAGGCATTTCAAACAGAGTTTCCCTTTCATCTGCATATACAGCTGTCACATCTGAAGTATTTACCATGCTAAAATTAATTTTACCCAATGATACCTGATTCGTTGAGACAACCATTTCAGAGGGTGCAGAAGACCGGGCAGCGGCATTGATCCGTAAAAAAATGTCTGAATCCAAAGCAGGGTCATTTACTTCAAAAGAATAATTCCTCGTTGTTCCGTTTATAAATATATCCCCAAACCATTTCTTTCCCGAATTTAAAAGATTAAATTTTTCCGACTTTATTAACTGGTATTCATCGAATGAAGAAATCAAATGTGAGGGAGGATCAGTAATCTCGTCAGTTTCAACAATGTTTTTAGTTGTTCCTGAGTTTTCATTTAGAAAAAAGTATCCCACATTTGAGTATGCATTAAGCTTATGATGAAAAAGATTCCCGTCTGAATCCGGTTGCCACCCTGTTGTCCCCGGGTCATAAAAGAAAATGCAGTCAGTTCCTTTATTTTTACCATGCCACACACCAATCTGAGGAAGATCATCAAACTCAACATTTCCAACACTTTCTGTAAGATTCAATCCTCCTGCACCGTATATGCTGACTCTTGATGGATCAGAAAAACCCCATTCAGTCAACTTGCTGTATGGGATCTTATATATCCCTTTGCCTGCTGTACTTATTTTATGCCAATTTCCACTTTTCAGCACAGATTCATTTTTCCAGGTGTTCAGGGTAACAGCAGAAGATTTAATTCTTACGGGTATCTGTTTAATTTCAAATTTCTTAAGCAGTAATCTTTTATTCTCTCTTTTTATTATTACAGGTATTTGAACTTGAATAAACCAGGAACGCCCTGATTTAACGGATGTTTTCTTTAGCTCAATTGCTTCGGGAATATTATCGTCAAATGAAAGTTTTTTTTCAGGATTTATTTCTTCAAACAGAGGATTTTCCAATACAAACTGAATATCATTTTCATCAGAAGAAGCTGGTATTGACATATAATAAACCGGTACGCCATATATTCCGTCCGGATATTCAGCATTCAGGAATGATAATCCAAGTCCGTTTTCAGGCATCTCCGACTCATACCAGTCTATAATAATAATTTCCTTACGGATATCATTCAAAGTGAACCCAAACAAAAAAAATAAAATCAGGAAAATATATTTATTCATCAATTGGTTACATGATTTATCATTAAACGCTATCCAAAAATAAATATTGCACCGGAAAGAGGTAACAATTTGACAAGGAAAAGGTCTCATTGTTGATAATATTTAAAAAATAATTTTCAGTTGGATATTCAATATTGTACCTTTATAAAAAATCAATTAATTTTACATCTGGTTTGAACAATAAGAATTCGACAAATCAGTTATATTTGTGGTTAATCGAAGTACAATGAAAATAGTTAATTCAATGAATCCGAGAATATTATTATTACTTTTTCTTGTTATTGCCATTTCCGGGTGTAAATTATTCAGTGGCAAGAAGAGCCAGAGTTCGCGTACAACAGGATGGGCATATAATTCTGAAGACACGGGCAATATTCCTTATTTATCAGGTTATGAGCAGGAAACGGGTCCCGGTCTGGTCTTTATCCAGGGCGGTACTTTTACAATGGGCAGGGTAGAACAGGATGTAATGTACAAATGGGACAATCAGCCCCGGCGGGTAACCGTAGCTTCGTTCTATATGGATGAAACAGAGGTATCCAATCAGGATTACAGGGAATATATTCACTGGCTGAACAGGGTATATCCCGGCGACAGGGAGAAAATTTATTCATCACTTCCTGACACTACATTGTGGCACAGTGCGCTGGCATATAATGAACCTTATGTAAACAATTACTTCAGGCATCCGGCCTACAGTGATTATCCCGTTGTGGGAGTAACATGGGAACAGGCTGAACAATATTGCTCATGGCGTACTGACCGGGTTAATGAAAATATACTGGTACAAAAGGGTATCTTACAGCACGACGTTTCCCAATCAGGAGAAAATGTATTCACAACAAAAACTTATCTGGCCGGTATGTATCAAGGGACTGAAGGAGAAAAACCTCAGGAAAATCCCGACGGTTCAGCACGCAGGGTAATATGGGAAGACGGGATAATGCTTCCTACATACAGACTTCCGACTGAAGCCGAATGGGAGTATGCTGCATACGGTTTAATTGGCAATACAGAAGATGAATTACTTACCGACCGCAAAATATATCCGTGGAATGGCAGTTACCTCAGGCAGGACAGAGGAAAAATAAAAGGAAGGCTGAGAGCAAACTTTACAAGAGGCAGAGGTGACCTGATGGGTATGGCAGGTTCATTAAACGATAATGCCGACATTTCTGCACCTGTTTTTTCATATGAACCTAACGATTACGGACTTTACTGTATGTCAGGTAATGTAAATGAGTGGGTAGCTGATGTTTACAGACCTTTATCATTTTTAGACGTTGAAGAATTCCAGCCATTTAGAGGTAACATTATAACTCAGCCAAGGCGCGATAATAACGGTGACCTGATGAGAAACCAATACGGCGAAATTATTCAGGATACTGTTGCAGATTATCGAAATTTCAGAGACGGTAATAAAGAATCTCAAATAGTAGAATCGGGTGACTGGAATGCAGAAGAAAGCAGGACTACCTCAGATATGTACTATGAAGACAACAGACCTGGTTATTTCTCCTCATTAATAAATGATGAGGTCAGAGTATATAAAGGCGGGTCATGGAAAGACAGACCTTACTGGCTTGTGCCCGGGACCAGAAGATATCTCGAACAGTCAAAAGCTCAAAATGATATTGGGTTCCGTTGTGCAATGACAAGAGTCGGCAGCCCTGAAGGTTTCTAACAATAACTACATATCAATACTGAAGAGATATACAGGCTTTTTAACAAGCTCCCCAAAATTGCTACAGACAGCCGGCTTATAAGGGAGAAATGTCTGTTTTTTGCGCTCCGCGGAGATAACTTCAACGGGAATAAATTTGCTGCAAATGCCCTGGAAAATGGTGCCGGGTATGCAATAATTGATGATAAAAATTATTATGTGCCAGGGAAAACCATCCTTGTTGACAACGTCCTTACAACTTTGCAAAAACTGGCTTCCTTTCACCGGAAGAAATTTGGACTACCAATTCTGGCAATTACAGGATCAAACGGAAAAACTACTACCAAAGAACTGGTTGCAGCAGTACTATCCCAAAAATTTAACATATCTTTTACAAAAGGAAATTTAAATAACCACATCGGGGTCCCACTTACATTGCTGGATATGAACTCTACTACAGATATAGGAGTTGTGGAGATGGGAGCAAACCACCCTGGTGAAATTGATGCCCTGTGCAAAATTGCAAGTCCTGATTATGGAATTATTACCAATATAGGACGCGCCCATCTTGAAGGATTTGGTTCATTTGAAGGTATAAAAAGAACAAAATCAGAACTTTATAACTACCTGGAAAAGAAAGGCGGTACAATTTTTTATAATAGTGATGATACAATATTAAAGGAGCTTGCTGAGAAAATAACTAATAAACTAAGCTACGGAATCACAAATTCTGCCATTACGGGAAAGCCTCAACACTCAAAACCTTTTATTAAGGTAAAAATTAATTTACCTGATGGAGAAATTGAAGTAAAAACTCAGTTAACCGGAATATATAATTTTTATAATATAATGGCAGCAGTTTCTGTTGGTAGTTACTTCGGAGTTAATCCTTCGCAAATTAAATCTGCCTTACAAAATTATATTCCTGAGAATAACCGTTCACAGCTTATCGAAAAAAATGGACTAACAATAATAATGGACGCCTATAATGCTAATCCTACAAGCATGCAGGCTGCAATTGAAAGCTTTGTTTCCGGTTTTCAGGGGCACAGATGCCTTATATTAGGAGATATGCTTGAATTGGGAAATTATTCAGCACAGGAACATAATGAGGTAATTAAACAAATAAAAAAATATTCGTTTGAAAAAGTATTCCTTATAGGGCCTGCCTTCTCTGAAGCAGGCCAAAATTCCCCGTTTCATACTTTTAATGATACCGGAGAATTTTGCCTCTATCTTAGCCAAAATAAACTAACAAAGTGCGCTGTACTTATTAAAGGATCAAGAGGGATCAAACTCGAAAAAGTACTTGAATACCTTTAGTTAGCCAACGGTTTTTCTACCTTTAGAACATCTGATATTGCCTTCTCAAAAGTAGCCTTGGGCAAAGCACCCATAGCCATCTGGGGCTGACCGTCAACAGGCACAAATAATAATGAAGGTATACTTTGTATACCAAACATTCCGGCTAATTCCCGCTCCTGCTCAGTATCAACTTTGTAAATAATAAGCTTGTCACCATATTCTGTCTGCAGCTCCTCAAGTACAGGTGCAACCATCTTACATGGACCACACCAGTCAGCGTAAAAATCTATTAAACAAGGAACTGTACCTTCATATTTCCAATCTTTGTTAACTTCCCAGTTAAAAACCTTTTCCTTAAAAGTCTCTTTTGTTAAATATTCCAACATGTCAATCTGTTTAAATTTATATACATATCTATAATAAT
Organism: uncultured Prolixibacteraceae bacterium; assembly: GCA_964545315.1. GTDB lineage: Bacteria > Bacteroidota > Bacteroidia > Bacteroidales > Prolixibacteraceae > JAAYJR01. The sequence continues at coordinate 34,528 of CAZJGI010000006.1, read as the reverse complement.
AGATGTTATAATTCAAATTTAATACCAATTTTATTCAAATCATTAATAAACCCTGTAATAACTCAAAATATTGTAATTTTGTCACAATTTTACCAGAATTGTCATATAAAAGATTTTTTCCTGATGATGGACATTAAGTTAAAACATAAGATATTTGAGCATATATCCAGGGCAGCAGAAGAATTGGAACAGGACACTTATGTCATTGGAGGTTATGTCCGTGACATGTTACTTAACAGGCCATCAAAAGATATTGATATTGTAACAATAGGAAGCGGCATTGAACTTGCAGGGCAAGTAGCCAAACTTATAAAGCCTCAGCCAAAGGTCAATTATTTCAGAAATTTTGGAACAGCCCAGTTAAAATACAGAAATTTTGAGATTGAATTTGTTGGTGCCCGAAAAGAATCCTATCGCAGCCATTCACGAAAACCGATTGTAGAGAATGGCTCCCTTGAGGATGACCAGAACCGCAGGGATTTTACAATAAATGCCATGGCCCTTGGACTTAACAAGCACAATTTTGGTATTTTGACAGATCCCTTTAACGGTATTAATGATCTAAAAAACAGAATCATAAAAACTCCCCTGAATCCTGATGAAACATTTTCTGATGATCCTTTAAGGATGCTAAGGGCGATCCGCTTTTCTACACAATTGAATTTTGAAATCGAAGCAGGAACATTACAGGCAATAGCTGCCAATAAACAAAGAATACATATTGTATCTGCCGAACGAATAACTGATGAGCTCCATAAGATAATTATGGCAAAAAAACCATCAATAGGATTTAAATTGCTTGAAGAAACCGGATTACTTCAGATCATTTTTTCTGAACTGTCTAATCTCAAGGGAGTTGATTTGGTTAATGGTATTGGCCACAAAGATAATTTTTACCACACCCTGGAGGTATTGGATACTTTGGCTGGTAATTCTGAAAATCTATGGCTGCGTTGGTCAGCACTTCTGCATGATATTGCAAAGCCTGTCACAAAAAAATTTCTGGCGGGACAAGGATGGACTTTTCATTCACACAACTTTACAGGAGCAAAAATGGTTCCCGGGATTTTCAGAAAAATGAAACTCCCCATGAATGAAAAGATGAAGTATGTTCAGAAAATCGTCAAGCTACATATGAGGCCAATAATACTCTCTGAAGAGGAAGTTACTGATTCTGCAGTCAGACGCCTTCTGTTTGAAGCCGGTGAAGATATCGACGACCTGATGTTACTCTGTGAAGCTGATATAACATCAAAAAATCCTGAAAAGGTAAAACGTTATTTAAAGAATTTTCAAATAGTACGCACAAAACTTAAGGAGATTGAGAGTAAGGATGCATTAAGAAATTTTCAGCCGCCTGTCTCAGGAGAGATGATCATGAAAATTTTCAATCTAGCCCCATGCAGAGAGGTAGGTATCATCAAAAATGCTATTAAGGAAGCAATCCTTGACGGAGAAATTGGGAATAATTTCGATGAAGCATACTCCTTTATGCTTCAAAAAGGCGAAGAGCTGGGATTAAAAATTGCTCACGGGCAAGGTCTGAGTTGAAGCAATACTGGCAGATGATCGCTGAATCCACCCTTATATGAGTATCCGTGATATGTCCTTTTCAGTCTTAATCCTCCATATCGTTCATCTGCTTCCAGCAAAAACGGCAAGTCAGCAATTAAGGCAAACTTCTCATCAGTGTATAACCCCGCCTTTCTGTCAAGAAGATTACCGGTAACCATTATCTGATCAAAAACAGACCATTGTGACCTGTACCTGATCGTTCCCCTGTCGCTGTCAATCCAACCGGCTGACAAATTATATATACTTTCCGGTTCAAACCGGCCGGTTGCTCTTTTTGCCCTCAGATATGCGGAAATACTTTCATCCCCGGGACTGTCATTAAAGTCACCCAATATGATTACTTTGGGATTTACATATTTACTAAAGATACCTTCAATATGAGATTTCAAAATTTTTGCCGCTAATATTCTTAACTCCCTGCTTTCCAGCAATCCTGAATATCTGGAGGGCCAATGATTAATATAAAAATGAATTGTGTCCAGGTTGTCAAAAATCCCTGAAACATATAATATCTCCCTTGAATTTATTACTTCATCATTTTCATCAATCAAAGGGATAAATTGATAATTCAAAGGATAAAATATCCTGGTGTCATATAAAAATGCCACATCAATTCCCCTGGTATCAGGTGAATTTTTATGAATTATGTCATAATTAAAAACTTTCAGGGGAGAATTACCCAGTAGCTTTTCAAGCACATATCTGTTTTCTGCTTCACACAGAGCTATTATCGCCGGCGGATTCCAGCCTGAAATGTTCAGAACAACTTTAGACAGATTGACAATTTTATTTTTAAACCGTCCTGAAGTCCATCTTCTTGCTCCGTTGGGAGTAAATTCATCATCATCCTTGTCCGGATCATCGAATGTATCGAAAAAATTTTCAACATTATAAAACATGACATAATAGTCATCCTGAGGGGTTTGGGGGGAAGAGCCTTCAGACAATAATAAAAAAAACAGATATAGGGGTAAGTATTTAATTCTTTTTCTTTTTTTCTATTCTTTCAAAAGCGCCCAGGTCAGGCCCGTCATCTGCCAGCCTGTCCCTGTTAAGTATATCCATGGGGAATCTTTTGGCAAAAACGGAATTACCAATGTCTTTAGCGGCAGATAAAGTGTCGAGTGCATAATCATAATCTTCAAAAGGATCTATAAATTTAGGATCATATTTATTACCTCTCCAGACATTTTTGTAATGATTTTTATCAGATAAATCTACAGTATCGGGAACCTGGATAATGCAATGATCAAAAACAAAATTAAAAGTATTTTCCTCGTTGTTGCCAAACTCAATTTCATTGTGATAATTACCGTAAATAATGCTATTACCAAAAAATGCTTTTTCCAGGTCTCCGTTAAAAATAACAGTAGAACCATCAGACTTTTTAACCGGCAAAAAATTGGATATTATAACAGATGATGAAGCTCTGGCTTTGGGAGAGTAGTTTCCCCAATAATTGGCGATAGTTGTATGATAGAATTCGTATTCTCCACCCGCGAGGAAGGCAGTTGCGTAAAAACCGCAGTTTGCTATTAAATTATTGTACCCGAAAATTTTTGATTTTAATGCAAAGAGACCGGCATATGCCATATTCTCAATTCTTGAATTTGTTATTTGCAGACTGGCAAAGCCGTCATGTTCGATTGTACCCACTTGCAGGCCTATATTAGCATTTTTTATTGTCACATAATTCATTACATTATCATGGCTTCCTGATTCAAGTATTATCCCGTCCCATTGGTCAGGGATATTTTTATAACTGGATTCCAACCTGTCAGACAAAAAAAGTATAGGATTTTCAAAAGTTCCTTCTGCTACGATATTACCTTTCACATATAGCCCGGAGTGCTTATGGAAATAAATCCGGGTGCCTGATTCGACAGATAATGTAGAGGTACTGTCAACAAAAGCATAACCGTAAACCAGATAGGGTTTCTCTGATGTCCAGGTGGTATGTGTAATATTTCCGCTTTTTATTAATTTAAAATCTTGTCCGTAGGCTATAAGTTTAACAGTCTGGAAATTGTAATTCGTAATAAATTCAATCGAATCCTGAACAACCATTGGCATGTTCTGACCATTCGGATCTATTGTAACTTCAACAAAAATAAAAATACTGTCATGAGCAGGAAGTGTAATTTCATCAGTTTCATTTTTATCTCCGCTGATATTAACCCTGAAGTTTGAAAAATTACCACTTGACAAGCGAATATTGGAAATGAGTATATCCTCGTCGTAAGGATTGTATACTTTAAAATGCTGAGTAGTTGATCCAATAGTTGTGAAGATAGTATCGAACATAACCGTATCTCTGGAAAAAAGCAGACGCGCATCAGGTGAATTAAGATACCCTTCGTCTTCACATGAAAAGAGTGAAACGCATAAAGTTATTATAACCACTATTTTAAGTAGAATCTTCGCCAATTTCCGGATATTTTATATCATTAACGAAACTTCACTGCTGTTATTATTACAAATATATAAAATCAATTTACAATTTTTAACATTTTTTTGCAACTATTATACAAGAAAAATTACTTACTCAAAATCGGGATATAACAAATATCTTTTCCTCAATTGTTTATAATTATTCAATTCAGGTTTCCATGAATCAATTATTTCGTTTTCTGAGTATCCCTGCCTTATTTTCCAAATTAAATTATCATTACCAGCAAGAAGGTTAAACCAATTTTCTCTTATCAGATAATCCTTTTCATTTTCATATTTATTATAAAAATCCAAAAAAAATTTAAGAGTAAAACGAGGAACTTCCTCCATTTGGCGCAGATCCATCCCATAACACATGACTCCTTCATTCAATGGATTAGCAGCCACTCCGGGAATACTTACCGGGGTAAACGTGAAATCACCCAGTGAAGGCTCAGTCCCGCCAATGACTTGAAAAGGGAACTCTGTTCCTCTTCCAATACTAACACTCGTGGCTTCAAAAAAACATAATGAAGGGTATAATCTTACGGCCAGGTCATTTGGCAAATTCGGTGAGGGTTTTACCGGCAAAGAATAACGTGAGGAATGAGAATAGCCCTCAACGGGTATAACCATAATTTCACAATCACGTGATGCTTTATGCCACCGCTCACCATTAATCATAAGAGCCAACTCTCCAACTGTGCACCCATGAACAACAGGTATAGGGTCCATCCCGACAAATGAAGAAAACTTCTTGTCGAGTACCGGCCCGGCAATGTAATCACCATTTGGATTAGGCCTGTCCAATATAATGAGAGGTTTTCCGTTTTCCGCACATGCTTCGATCACATAATGCAATGTAGATATATATGTATAAAACCGGCATCCTACGTCCTGAATATCAAAAATCAAAATATCCGCTTCAGCCAATTGGCCGGGTGTAGGTTTCTTATTATTTCCATAAAGGGAAATGATACTTATTCCGGTTTTATTATCAACTCTGTCATTAATTGTTTCACCGGCCTCTGCTTCTCCCCTGAAACCATGTTCAGGAGCAAAAATTACCGTTACATTAACATTCCTGCTTATTAACAAGTCGACCAAGTGGACCTGACCTGCCTTTGATGTATTATTAATAACCAGACCTACTTTTTTATTCTGAACAAAAGGCAAATACTTTTCAATTTGTTCCGCGCCGGTTATTATCCTGTTATTTTCTTCTCCTACACAGCTATAATTAATGAATAGTGAAAGGGACAATATTAATATTAAGCTAAACATTATTCTGAATTATTACCTTCGAAATATCAATTAAAATATTAAAAAATACAGATATATTTTGCATCTAATATACAAAAAAGCATTTATGGAAACATGGGTTATGCCTGTCCATATTCAATTCTCCTCTATAGTTATATCTAATTCCGGTATTTTTTATGCGTATTGCGGTTCATATTTTTCTTATCCTGTCCTTTACCTTTCTTCCCCTTCCTCAGCTGAGGAGTCTTCCACACAGGGGTTTCGCCCAATTCAAAAGGTACAGGAAGTTTAAATATTTCTTTTTCAATGAGATTTTCAATGCTCACAAATTTCTCCATCTCTTTTTCATTCACCAGTGTAAGAGCAACTCCGGTGGCGTCGGCACGAGCTGTTCTTCCAACACGATGTACATAATCTTCAGCATCGACAGGGACGTCAAAATTTATTACAAGGTCAATTCCCTTAATATCAATGCCCCTGCTCAAAACATCAGTAGCCACCAATATTCTTGTCTGCATAGCCTTGAACCTTTGTAATACTCTTTCTCTATTGGGCTGATCAAGGTCGGATGATATAGATTCTGTATCGGGATTATCCTTTTGCAGAGATTTTGTCAGGTCAGCTACTTTCTTTTTGGTAGAGCAAAAAATCAATATACTTTTATATTCCGGCTTACCGGATATCAACATATTGATCAGGGGTATCTTTTGTCTGTCATAACATTGATAAACAGCCTGCAACACTCCTTCTGGAGGTTTTGACATAGCTATATTTATCTCTTTAGGTGATTTAAGTATTTGATTAGCCAAAGCTCTTATTTTTGGGGCCATGGTTGCGCTAAACATAAGGGTTTGCCTCTCTTTTGAAATATAGGATATGATCTTCAAAATATCTTCGTAAAAACCAATATCAAGCATTCTGTCTGCCTCGTCGAGTATCAGGTATTTGATTTTATCAAATTTTACATATCCGATATTAAGATGAGCGATGAGTTTACCGGGGGTTGCGATAACGATATCGGCCCCCTGTGTCAGTGCTGTCTTTTGTTGTCCCCAGTCGTCACCGGCACTGCCGCCGTAAATAGCAATGGAATTTATTCCCAGATGATATCCCATTCCCTGCACCTGCTGATCAATTTGTAATGCCAGTTCCCTGGTTGGTACCAGAATCAGAGTACTTGTATAACCTCCGGCCTGACCTGAAATCATATCAAGCACAGGTATCACATATGCTGCAGTTTTGCCGGTTCCTGTCTGTGCACATGCAATAAGATCATCTCCACTAAGTATAATGGGAATTGTCTGTTCCTGAATCAGCGTAGTATCCCTGAATCCCATATAGGAAATAGAATCCAGTATATCTTTGTGTATTCCTAAATCTTTAAAATTCATATTTTGCGCCAGAATGGTAAAATAGTATTAATAAAAAAACCTATACATAAAAAACCATATCCTCTTGATATTTTCATACTCTTAAAATTGTTTATTCTTAAAGGTTTAGTATAGCCTCCCCCTATGGCCATCGGGGGAACTCGCATATATTTAAATAATTCTCCCGGGTCCCGATTTTAATCGGGATGCTCGTTTCACATTATTATATTGGCTGAAGTATTGCAATTCATACAAGAACCCTTAAATCCTTCCTGTACAATTTTTATCCGGTAATATTCCCTCTCCACGAGCAGTTCTCCACAGGTCGGGCAATAAGTGGATGATCTGTGTCCGTTATAAACATTACCCAGATAAACATGATCCAGGTACTTTTTTGCATGCAAAAACAGTTGATTAAGTTTATCAACTGATGTAGGGGGCAGATCCAGCATATATTGAGGAAAATAACGGGAAATATGAAGTGGTATATTTTTCCCCAGCTCGTCTGAAATCCATTTTACCATTGCATCAAACTGTTCCGGACTATCATTTAATCCGGTAATTACAAGATTAGTAATTTCCAGATGTTTCCCGCTTCGGGCAATAATTTTAAGTGATTCAAGAACAGGATCCAATCGTGCCTGTGCCAATTTCCTGTAAAAGGAATCATCAAAAGCCTTCATGTCAATATTGAATGCATCAATCAGAGGGATCAGTTCATTAAGAGGCTCCGGGTTTATATAACCATTTGTAACTACAATATTCTTCAATCCCCTGGAATGAGCAATTTGTGCGATATCTGTCATAAACTCATAAAAAGTAACAGGTTCATTATAAGTATATGCAATACCTATATTACTTGATCCTCTAAGAGCCTGTGCAACAATTTGTTGAGCCGTAACTTCATGAAATCCCCTGAAATCACGGGCAAAACATTGGGATATATGATGATTTTGACAGAAGCTGCAATGCATGTTACATCCCACCTCTCCTATAGAAAAGATATCTCTCCCGGGATAGTAATGATACAGAGGTTTTTTTTCAACCGGATCAACTCCTATTGCTGCAACCTTATCATATACATGTGTATAAAGGATGCCTCCGATATTTTCACGGACACGGCAATTACCGGTTTGGCCGGGTTTTAACCTGCAATTTGCGGGACACAATCTGCAAACAACCTCACCCAGTCCCGTTTTTTCATAAAAAAGCGCTTCCTGCATATAAAAACTACCTTTTTATCAAAGGTACAAAAACAGTTTAATAAATAATTTTCTTAAGACATTAATATTAATGAATTCTCTTACAATAACAATTCTAAAGACGGGCATAAAGAAAGGATTTTTTCACAGCTGCCCTGAAGGTATTAAATTAAAAGCAACAAAAATTATTAATGTTATAATATAAAAATATCCCGGCCGGAAAGCCGGGACTCAGCTTAAAAATATTTTCCTGGAATACTATTCTCTATTTTATAATTTCCGGAGGTATTTTAGTTATAGGTTTAATCCGGACAGTTTTTACAAACATCTCGCCTCCTTCTGATTGCAATTGGATTTTACCTCCGGTGAGGGGTATAACATTTCCGTTTACAATTTTACCGGTATTATTATTAACCATCACGGTCTGTCCGTTAACTACATGGACAGCAGTACGTCCCATGCAATAAAGGTCTACAGTATTCCACTTACCAACAGGCTTTTCAGCATCCACAGCTTTTTTAATACCCTGCCCGTTATGTTCTTTGCTGAATTTTTTAATCTCTCCCTCTTTTGAATGGATAAAGCCACCTTCAACCTCCTTAACAGATGTTTCGCAATATGTATTGTTCATTAAATATGTATCGCCCAGACGTTCATGCATCAACTGACATTCAATATTGACCATCCATGTACCCAGGGCTTCCCCAAATGGCCCAAAACTATGGTAAAGTAATCCGCTGTTTTGGTTTGTATATACTTCGTCACCCCATTTAAACACCAGTTGTAAATGATAATTTGAAAAAGTATCCCGTGTTGCAAGGGATCCGTTTATCTCACCTGATATCCGTATCAGTTTTTCTCCGTTCTCTTCTACTATTGAAAATACCTTATCAATAGTAGCTGTCTGGGCAAGGGAATCATATCCCTTCAGAGGTGTACCAAGGTATTTATCCCAGGTTTCAATTGTTTCACCGTCAAAAAGCGGTTGCCATGGCTTATCTTTTGTACATGAAGTAAAAGTCCGGACTGTAAATAAAATGAATATACAAATATATAATCTTCGCATTTGTCAATTTTTTATTTTCCCTGTATTAATAATCAGACCTTCTCTTTCTGAATAATCTCTTTTGCTCTCTGCAGTATTGCAATATCATCCAAAAGTACTATTCCTCCATTGGGACCCGGTTCCATATGGATTCCTACTGCAGCACCATTAGTATAATTAGCTCCTCCAAAATAGTTCCTGACGGTATCTTCTGTGACATCAAATTCATTTGCTATCCTCCTGATAGAACCGTCAGGTAAGCTGTCCTTGATCTTTCGCAGCTCATTAAAAGTTATTTTACCCTCCATGATCATAAAAATTTATTTTGTTTTAAACTTATTTAAATAACATTGTCCTGAATTGTAAAATTATAATTAATAATTAAATAAAGCTAAAACTTATTCGTGATAATTTTGATTACCAGTATACAATAATTGCATGTGCCGGGAATATTCACAAATTTAATTATTAAAAGATTGATAGTGAGATAAAAGCCTGTTTATTACTTTTTTACTGTTTGAAAATTATCCTTCCCCCGTTAACTTTTTTTAATAATTATTACACTATTTTGTTATACAGTCATAAACAGCCTGATGCATTGCAACCCGGATATTAAGACTATTAAGTTTTATATTCTCGCGGGTAGGGTGTACCCTGTTAGACATCATTATAAATAGCAATCCACAATCCGGATCAGCCCAGGCAAAGGTTCCGGTATACCCTGTATGGCCAAAACTGTTAATTCCAGCACTCACAGCAGGAAAAGCGTCCTTTAGCCTGTTTTCATGATTGTTGGGAAACGGTTTGTCAAATCCCATTGCCCTTCTGTTAAAACTATTTGGAAATTGCACACGGGTAAATTCTTCAATTGTTTTTTCAGAAATAAAACGTTTACCTCCGTAATAACCTTTTTGAAGATACATCTGAAAAATCTTTGCCATATCAAGTGTAGTACCAAAAAGCCCTGCATTGCCTGAGACCCCGCCCAACATTGCTGCACCTTCATCATGTACAAAACCTCTTAACTTTTCATTTCTGAAAAAATCATCTGTCTCCGTTGGTATTATTTCTTCCAATGGGCGGTACAAATAAGGATTATATGTAATTGAATAAGCTCCAAGAGGCCTGTAGAAATTTTCTTTTAAGAATTGTTCATATGGGATTCCGGTCAACCTTGAAATTATTTCAGGGAAGAGATGAAAGCATAAATCAGAATAGAGATATTTTTTACGAGGTATTAGTTTAACATTCTTAATAGTATCATAGATCATCTTTTTGAAATTATTATTCAGGTATAACTGTTCTGATACCCGAACATGGAAATTATCAGATGGCTGTTGAGAAAAAACTTTCCGGCTAAGGTTCCCGTCTTCATCAAGGGCCATTCGCCAAAAAGGTATCCAGGCAGGCATTCTCGCCTGATGAGTCAAAAAATCACGAACTACTGCTTTCTCCTTGTCTGTTCCCCTGAAAGCCGGCCAGTATTTGCTCAAGGGAGCATCAACGTCAATGATTTTTTCATCAACAAGTTTCATAATTGCAGGGATCGGACCGGTTACTTTAGTGAGCGATGCCCAGTCATATAAATTATCTTTTTTAACCCTCGATTCTTTCTCATAAGTGTGAAAACCATAGCATTCATGAAATATCACATTACCATCTTTAGCAATAAGTACCTGGCATCCGGGGTAGGCTTCCCGATCAATTCCCAGGTTGGCAAGTGAGTCTATTTTTGCAGCAAGTCTTACTGAATTAATACCGGCCTCCTCCGGAATGGTAAATGCCAAACTTCCATTTTTTTTTAAATGTATTCCTTTGGAAATTCCGAACCTGTCATCAACAGTAACAGGCAGCCTGCCTGTAGCATCAAATGCCCCGAAAACTAACTGGGCAGCCAGTTCCTGAGTGAGGGAATTATTTTGATAAGCGAGTATAAGCCCTCCTGCATGATGAATATTCCCGAAATGTTTCAGTGCATAAGCATTTCCGAAAAAAACCACTACACACTTGTTGTCCTGGATCAGTTCAGAAACTGCCTTTCTTTGAATAACCGTTGTCCCATATTGACTGGCAGGATATACATTTATTCCATCTACACCCATGATTACGAGATTGTAATTATCAAGCTTATTTCGAAGCATTAACAATTCACTTTCCGGGGCATCTTTGGCAAGGAAGAAATTATCAATAGCAGTGTAATTGGAAAGCATCTTTTGAAAAGGGGAGATCGACCCTGATCCTACCATCACCGATGCAATTTTAAGGTTAGCCAGGTCCTGAACAGGTAAAATATTCAGATTGGTAAGAACGGTAAGGGAGTTTTTGATCAACCTTCGGTTTGTAATTTCGTAACAAGGACCGTTGAGCCGTGCTTGCAAATCTTCTGTCACTACAGACTTATATAGGTGCAATCCTATCCATCTCTTCATTGCCAGTACCCTACTGCATTTATTTTCAATTTCATAAATGGATATTTCACCATTTGCAACGGCTTGTTTAACAGAATTTATTGCTCTTTGCATATCAGGTACAAAAACCACAACATCATTTCCTGCTTTCAAAGCCTCAACTTCAATACTTCTGTTTGCTTTTTGAACTCCCTTCATATTTATAGCATCAGTAAATACGAGGCCTTTAAATCCGATTTCTTCCCGAAGATATCCGTTTATTATTTTAGGTGAAACAGAAGCCGGCAGGTCTGAAGGATCCAGGGCAGGAACACTAAGGTGTGCCGACATCATACCAAAAATACCCAGTTCATTCAGATAACGGAAAGGGAAGCTTTCAATCACATCGATACGATCTTTAGAATGGGTTATTACCGGCAATTCCAAATGCGAATCTGTACTGGTATCGCCGTGTCCCGGGAAATGCTTTGCTACCGCTACTACTCCTGCATCCTGCATTCCTTTTGCCAGATACCACGCTTTTTTTGAAACATTAATTTTATCCTCGCCAAAGGAGCGGAAGTTAATTACAGGATTCTGAGAATTGGTATTAATATCAGCTACCGGTGCAAAATTTATATTAATACCCATCATTTTCATCTGATCACCAATATCCCGTCCCATTTGATAAATATTTACAGAATCCCGGACTGCTCCAATAGCTTGTGCATAGGGGAACTTCCGGACACTATCGATCCGCATTGACAACCCCCATTCACCGTCAATAGCTGTCAACAACGGTATATCTGAAATAGCCTGAAACTGATTTATATAGTTGGCAGTAACAGTGGGACATCCTTTCATAACAATTACACCTCCGGGCTGAAACTGCTCAATTATCCTGGTCATATTCTCTTTGGCTTTTTCTCCCTGTTCAGGGAAAAAGGCCGGCATCATAAGTTGTGCAATTTTCTGCTCCAGGGTTAATTTGTTCATCATTCCGTTTACCCAGAGGTCATTTCTAAACAGTAAAAACCGGGGTTCACTATCTGATGAGGGCTGATCTGCCCTTAAACCATAGAACAAAACAAGAAAAATAATTAATAGAAACGGGAATATTTTAAACTTCATCTTTTTACGCCTGTTATTCTTTAACGTCCGGAAGTTTGTAAAAATATCAAAAAAATCAAAAATATTTTTCAATTTAGTTCCTAATTTTGCACAATGATCAAACGAGTAGTAATAGGACTGTCAGGAGGTGTGGACTCAAGTGTTGCTGCCTTTTTACTCCGGCAGCAGGGATATGACCTCGTGGCACTGTTTATGGTTAACTGGCATGACCGTACCGGAAGTGTTACCAGTTCATGCACATGGGAGGAAGATGCACTGATAGCCGGGATGGCTGCAAAAAAGCTTGGTATACCATTTCATATTGTCGACCTTAGTAATGAGTACAAAAAAAAGGTTGTTGATTATATGTTCAACGAATACCAGGCTGGACGCACTCCCAATCCTGATATTTTATGCAATCGTGAAATAAAGTTTGACTCCTTTTTACAAGAAGCTTTAAAATTTGACGCTGATCATGTAGCGACAGGTCACTATTGCAGAAAAGAGATAACAGAATCTGATGATAAAACAATTTTTCACCTCCTGGAAGGTATTGATCCTGATAAGGACCAAAGCTATTTTTTATGTCAGCTTAATCAGTATCAGCTTTCAAAAGCATTATTTCCCATAGGACATCTAACAAAAACTGAAGTGCGGCGAATAGCCAGGGAGCAAGATCTTCCCAATGCAAAAAGAAAAGACTCACAAGGCATATGTTTTATAGGGAAAGTGGATCTTCCTGCATTTCTCCAACAAAAGCTTGAACCAAAAACCGGCAATATAATTGAAATATCATCCGGATTTATGGACAAAAAAAAGCGGGTTGAAAAAGTTGAGGAGAATTACAATAAATTATGCTTCCCATTTCCATTCAAGCCATGGAACGGTAAAATCATCGGAGAACATCAGGGTGCCCACTTTTTTACAATAGGCCAAAGAAAAGGTCTAAACATCGGCGGATACAGGCAACCCTTGTTTGTTATCGGCACTGATATTGCCAGGAATATTATTTATGTAGGTGAAGGACAGGATCATCCCGGCCTGTACCGACCGGGACTATTCATCCCGGGGCCGGATATTCACTGGATCAGGCCCGACCAGCAAATGACTGCAGGAGAGAAGAGAAATTTTAAAATACGCATAAGATACCGCCAACCTTTGGAAGAAGGAATAGTACATCTGAAAGAAGATGGCGCTTATATAATTTTTAAAAACGAACAAAGAGGTATCACACCAGGACAGTTTGCAGCCTTATATTCTGGTAATGAACTGATCGGGTCAGGTGTAATTAAATAAAAAAATAAAGTAAATTCGTCAAAAAATACAATCATGATAAAATCGATGACCGGCTTTGGAAGAATCGAATTCGAAACACTCAACAAAAAAATTATCCTGGAGATTAAGTCACTGAATAGTAAACAGATTGACATAAATACAAGAATGCCTCTTTTATACCGTGAAAAAGAAACTGAATTACGAAAAACAATATCAGAAACCCTGGTGCGCGGGAAAATTGATATAATTATTTATCTGGAAAATCATGGTGTGGAGTCAAATTCAAAAATCAATGAACAAATCTTAAAAAATTATTTTTATCATGTAAAAAAGATCAATGAAGAGTTAAACCTTGCAACTGACAACTCTACATTACAATCTTTATTGAAATTGCCGGATGTTATTAAAACTGAATATGAAACTCCGGATGAAGAAGAGTGGAATTTGATAAGTCTAAACATTCAAAAAGTACTTCAGGAAATAGATAATTACCGTTCATTGGAAGGTAAGGCCCTTGAAAAAGACATTACTGACAACATACAGGAAATAATAAAATTGATTAAATTATTAGAACCGTATGAATCACAACGTATCGAAACAATTAAAACAAGGCTGAACGAAAACCTCAATAAAGCCAACTTTAACGGGAACACAGATCCCAACAGGTTTGAACAGGAACTGATTTACTATCTTGAAAAGTTGGACATGAATGAAGAAAAAGTAAGGCTTGAAAATCATTGCAATTATTTTATTGATACCCTTATGCAGGAGTGTCCAAACGGAAAAAAACTTTCTTTTATTTCACAAGAAATTGGTCGTGAAATAAATACTATAGGGTCAAAAGCATACGAAAGTAATATCCAGCGGATTGTAGTCAGGATGAAAGATCATCTTGAAAGGATCAAAGAGCAGTTACTTAATGTTTTGTAAAACGTGTAAAACCATACGGATGAAAGGCAAACTGATTATCTTTTCTGCACCCTCCGGTTCAGGTAAAACGACAATAGTAAAATATCTTTTAAAACAGGGATTGAATTTATACTTTTCTGTGTCTGCGACAAACCGTCAGCCAAGGCCTGGAGAAATCAACGGAAAGGACTACTATTTCTTTACCACGGATGAATTCCTGAAAAAAATTGAAAATAATGAGTTTCTGGAGTGGGAAGAGGTTTATGAGGGCATCTATTACGGTACTTTGGTTAATGAAGTTGAACAGAAGCGTAAAAGCGGTAAAAATATAATTTTTGATGTTGATGTTGTTGGCGGGCTGAATATAAAAAAAATATACGGGGATGAAGCATTGGCAGTATTTGTAAAGCCCCCTTCCCTGAAAGAATTAAAAAAGAGGCTGACAATACGGTCAACAGAAACAAAGGATAAAATTGAAATGAGAATACAAAAAGCAAAAAAAGAGTTACTCTATTCCAAACATTTCGATGTTGTCATTATTAATGACGATCTCCGGAAAGCCCTGGCAGAAGCGTCAGGGATTGTTTCTGATTTTACAGATAATACTTAAACTGCGATGTTTTATTACAGGCCACTTTATTCTCAACATTTTGAAATATCTTTACTATCTGATTTTATCAGGTACATAGTTCCGGGGAATTAATTATGAAAGCCAGTTCGAATAAATCCTACAACAAGAAAAATATCGGGCTCTATTTCGGGTCTTTCAATCCTGTGCATACCGGACATCTTGCTATTGCCAATTATATGGTAGAATTCACTGATATTGATATGCTTTGGTTTATCGTATCACCACACAACCCCCATAAAACAAAGGCAAACTTATTAAACAGCCATGACAGGCTGGACATGGTGAATCTTGCGATAGAAGGGGATGACAGATTCCAGGTAAGTGATATAGAGTTTTACCTGCCTAAACCCAGTTATACAATAGATACTCTTACATATCTTGCCGAAAGAAATCCGTCAAAAAAATTTAAACTTTTATTAGGTTCAGACAATCTTGCCAATTTTCATAAATGGAAAAATTATAAGTTAATCCTTGAAAATCATGAAATACTTGTTTACCCCAGGTATGGATTTAACAAGGAATCCGCTGTTCAGCATTCCAATATAAAAATTGTAGAGAAGGCACCTATGATGGAAATATCTTCCTCATTTATAAGGGATTCTATCCGCCGGGGCAAAGATATACGTCATTTTCTTCCTGAAAAGGTGTGGAAGCACATAATTGAAAAAGGATTTTATCTTACTTTGAAAGAAAGATAAAAAAGTGTCACAACATGAGTTATTTCATAAAAAAAAGTATCCTTTAAAAGTTATTAAAATTTAAGAAATTGAGAGTTTTAAGGATCATATTATTTTTTCCCCTTGCACTTTTTAGATTGATATTTATTTTCATCATATCTTTTTTCACAGTATGTCTCGGATGGCTGTGGCTTGTTGTATTTGGATTCAGCAGGAAACTTCAGTCAGTAGTTATGAAGGTATGGGGCAGGTCTGTATTATTTATTTGCGGTATCATAGTTACCAGGAATAAAATTCCTGCAAACGGTAATTTTATCTTAATGCCCAATCACAGGAGTTACATTGATATTTTTCTGGTTGCAGCGTATACCCCCTCAGCCTTTGTGGCAAAAGCAGAACTTACTAAATGGCCTTTCCTGGGCACAGGGGCAAAATTGACAAATACCATATTTGTGAACCGTTCTGAAATAACAAGTTTGGTTTCGACCATGAACAAGATAAAGTCGTCAGTTCAAAATAATATTCCGGTGGCTGTATTTCCGGAGGGAACAACCAGCAGGGGCCCATTAACCAGGCCTTTTAAAAAAGGAAGTTTCAAGATTGCGGCAGATGCCAACATCCCCGTTATCCCGGTAGCTATTCATTACAAGGATAAAAATGATGCATGGGTGGATGATGATACCTTTGTGGGTCATTTTTTAAAACAGATGACAAGGCCGGTAACGAAAGTTTCGGTTTGTTACGGCTCTCCACTTTATTACAGTAACCAAAATATTCTGCTTCAAGAGACCAGGCAACAGATAGATTCCATGCTTAAAATATTAATTGCACAAGATTAATTCAAGGGCCTGTTTTTTCTTTTAAACCAATAAAAAACAGGTATTCCTGAAAGGGCGGTAATGATTGCAATTGTAGATTCCCATGGCCGTTCAAAATATGCCAGAATAAGTATAGCTACACTCAAAATAATAAAAAACAGATGCACATATGGATATCCGGGCATTTTAAGTTTACTTTTCCCGGTAATACGCAATTTAAAAACACCAAGAACAGCCAGAATAGGAAATAGTCCGAGAGAAAATCCCATATAAGCAATTATTTGCTCAAATGTTCCTGTAAGTACCAGTAAAATGGCAATAGCTGCCTGTAATGCCAGCGCAAGACGCGGAACTTTGGATTTAGGGTGAACCAGCGCGGCAAATTTAAAAAAGTATCCGTCCCGCGACATAGAATAATAGACTCTGGGCCCTAAAATAATGAATGCACTTAACGAAGAAAAAAGAGCAAAAGATATTAGCAGTGATATTATTTTTTCAGCAAAACCGCCAAAAGCATGACCTGCTGCCATAGCGCCAATCTCGGGTTCACCAGCCATCTGATTGGGAGGAATAGCATAAATAAAAAACAGATTTATAGCCAGGTAAAGTAAGGTTACAATTACTGTTGAGATCAACAGTGAACGTGGAATAACTTTCCCGGGATTCTTTATCTCAGAACCTATATAAGTTGCCGCATTCCATCCACTGTAGGCGAACATGATAAACATGAGTGACAAACCTGCAGACTTTAATCCTTTAAAATTAATGGTATAATCCTTATCAGCAATAAAATTCCTAAAATCACCCTCACCTAAAGTCATTCCGGCAAGTACAAGTCCTGCAAGTAATAAAACTTTTAAAAAAGTTAATCCATTTTGCACCCTGGAACCTAAAACCACTCCCTTCGAGTGCAATATTGTAAAAACAAAAATGACCAATACAGCCAGTAACCTGCTAAACAACTCAATACTAATACTGTCCATTAACATAAATGACTGCAGTCCGGGGAAAGCCCATATGAAATACCTGCTGAACCCTATTGCGGAAGCTGCAATAGGTGCTGAAAAACCTACAATAAGTGATAACCAGCCACTTAAAAAACCAGGCAGAGGATGAAATATTTTAGAAATGAATGTATATTCTCCCCCCGCTTCAGGATATGCTGCACCTAATTCACTGAATGCTAATGCACCGCAGAAAGCAAGCAGTCCTCCTGTAAACCACAGGATCAACATAACCACGGGATTTCCCAGCATATCCATAAGATAGCCTGTTGTTGTAAATATGCCGGCACCTATAATATTGGCTACAACAATATTTATAACCGGAAAAAGGCCCAGTTTGCGTTCCAGATCACTACCGTTCAATTTCAATTTATTGATTGATTTCAGCTGTTTTATAACTTATGGACAGGCCTGAACGGCTTTTTTCGGCAAAAATCGTTTTATAATTATCCAGGCTTCCAACATATTCTAAAAAATCGCGAATGCCCCGAATAAGTAATGAAGTATTATGCGCAGTAAAACAACCTCCAACCTCCAGCTTGGGATCCATTGTCAGAAAATAGTTTTTATACCAAAATTTGTCGGCATCGCTAAAAACAAAATCATATTTACCAGGTAACCGGGGAACAATATCATGTGCATCGCCCAACCGGGCATCAATAAAATCCTCAACACCGGCTTTTTTAAAATTGGCCTTCGCTTTTAAATACCTGACCTTATCAATTTCAACAGTAATCAGCTTTCCTCCCGTTTTACTCAGTGCCCATGCCATCCATACAGCTGAGTGGCCTGTAGATGTACCTATCTCCACCGCCCTGGTATAATTATTGTCAACAATCAGGTCATATAAAATTCTTCCATCAGTAATGGAAACATTCATGTCTCTCCAGTTATTGGCATTCTCCTCGAGAAAAGTTTTAACCTTTCTGTCAATATCACTTTTTATTTCAGGGTACTGGCCATTTGAATTAATAACTAAAAACAATGCAATAAAACAGATAGCGTATTTTAGTTTCATAACAAGTCTGTTTAACATTCCCGTTAAAGATAATAAATATTCAGAAGTTAATATCAATAAACGAAACTGCTTCCACCTAAAAACTCCCTTAAAAGGGAAGTAGGCGGTATCTCTTCATCATCTAAAGGTTTAAAATAAGATAAAAACTTAATAAGTCTCACAGCCTCAATATATTCAGACTGATTCTCCATTACCTGTTTAAGTAATGGTTCCGCATATTTTTTCAATACACCCAGCTCATAAAGAGTGGCTGAATTAAACATTACATCAGCATTTTCCTGATATGGAAAAATATTCTTTTCCTCTCCCCTTCTAACAGACGGCCATCGTTTAATAGTATCAACAGCTTTATATCCGCGGTACTTACTGTCCCTGATAATTCTCCTTATCAGCCTGTTATCTGATGTAGAGATATAAGTCTGCTCATCGAAAGAAATCTGTGTCAATGCCGATATGAAAATTTTAAAAGTATATTTCCTGTCAACCTTTGTCAGAAGCCGGGGATTCATTCCGTGTATCCCCTCAACAATTAAAATATCCCCTGCCCCCAGTTTCAATCTGTCACCATTCATGTATCTTTTACCCCTTTGGAAGTCGAATTTGGGCAGTTGTACCTCTTTACCCTGTAAAAGTTCTGCCAACTGTTCATTAAAAAAATCTATATCAACAGCTTCAAGGGCTTCAAAGTCATGATGTCCCTGTTCATCGAGCGGTGTATGTTTCCGGTCAACGAAGTAGTCATCCAGAGATATTTGATATGGTCGCAATCCGTTAACTGCCAGTTGTACCCCAAGTCTTTTACTGAATGTTGTCTTTCCCGAAGCTGAAGGTCCGGCTACCAAAACAATTTTAATATCGCCATCCCTGTCATGTATCATATTTGCAATCTCTGCAATCTTTTTTTCATGAAGTGCCTCAGATATTTTTATAATATATCCACCCTGCCTTTTAAGAGTAAAATCATTAAGATGTGAAATTGTAGATACATTTAGAATCTGTGCCCAGTCTTTATGTTCCTCATAAATTTCAAAAAGTTTATTTTGGGAAGTCACTTCGGGTAATTCATCGAAATTATCAGGGTCAGGTACTCTTAACAAGATGCCGTCAAAGTATTTGATAAGGTCAAAATGTTTCAAATAACCCGTAGAAGGAAGGTGATGTCCGTACAAGTAATTACCAAGGTCATTCAAAAAATAGAGGCTGGAATAAAAGTGGCCCTGCTGCTCAAACAATCTGGCCTTCTCCTTAAGTCCATTTTCCAGAAGATGCTTAACTGCATCTTCAGAAAGCAATCCTTTTTTAATAAAAGGTATATCCCTGTTTACTATATCTGTCATTCCCTTTTTAATAATATCGATGTCTGATTCAGTAATCTCACTTTCAAAGCCTTCCAATTCACAAAAATACCCGTTGGAAATACCTTTGCTCACTCTGAGGGTTACTTTGGGATAAGCCTTTTTTATGGCAGAGTACATGACAAAAATAAGGCTGCGTATATATATTCTCAAACCATCGGGGTGTGATACATCAAAAAATTCGATATGTTTAGGTTTAACTACACAGAAAGAAAGTTCCCGTACCTGGTTATTAACTTTTGCCCCGCAAATAAAATTTCCCAGTTTTATGTTCAGGTCCCGGCTAATCTCCAGCAAAGACGTTCCTAATGGATAATTATGCTTTGAATGAGTATTCCTGCAATAAATTTCAACCTGTTTCATTATATTTAAATTTTTAATAATTGTCATTTACATAGAAAAGTTCCTTTTTCAGAAACTGAGCAGTATAGGATATCTTGTATTTAACCAGTTCTTCAGGAGTCCCGGAACACACTATCTCTCCTCCATGTTTACCTCCCTCCGGCCCCATATCTATAATATAATCGGCTGTTTTTATCACATCCATATTATGCTCTATTACTATTACCGTATTTCCTTGGTCCACTAATCGGTTAAGCACATCAAGCAGCACACGGATATCCTCAAAATGCAGTCCGGTGGTTGGTTCATCCAGAATATACAGAGTCTTTCCTGTATCATATCTGCCAAGTTCAGTAGCCAGTTTCACCCTTTGTGCTTCTCCTCCGGATAATGTAGTGGATGATTGACCCAGGGTTATATATCCCAGTCCTACCTCCTGCAGGATCTTTAGTTTTTTTACAATAGAAGGGATGTTTTCAAAAAACTCAACACCCTGATTTATGGTCATGTCCAAAATATCGCTTATAGATTTTCCTTTATATCTTACCTCAAGAGTTTCGCGATTATATCTTTTCCCATTACATCGGTCACAATGCACATAAACATCCGGAAGATAGTTCATTTCCACGAGTTTCATTCCTCCGCCCTGGCACTCTTCACAGCGGCCTCCTTTAACATTAAAAGAGAACCGGCCGGGTTTATAGCCTCTGATTTTTGATTCAGGCAGTTGAGCAAATAAATTCCGGATATCAGAAAAAACGCCAGTATAAGTAACGGGATTTGAACGGGGAGTTCTACCTATGGGAGACTGATCTACCCTTATTACCTTATCTATATTTTCAATTCCCTCTATTGATCCGTATGGCAGGGGTTCCTTAACTGACCTGTAAAAATGCTGACTTAATATTGGTTGAAGTGTTTCATTTATAACTGAAGACTTACCGCTTCCTGACACACCTGTAACACATATAAATAATCCTAAAGGTATTTCCAGGGTCACATTCTTAAGGTTATTCCCTTTACAATCTGTTACTTTCAATAATTTTCCGTTTCCACCACGCCGGTTTTCGGGCACCTCTATTCTCCTGATATTATTCAGGTAATCTGAGGTCAGGGTGTGGGCTTTCAATACCTCTTCCGGCGTACCGGCAGCAACTACTTCTCCTCCATGCCTGCCTGCAAAGGGCCCCATGTCAATCAGCCAGTCGGCATGGAGCATTGTTTCCTTGTCATGTTCAACCACAATAACAGAATTACCGTTATCCCTCAGCTGTTGCAGGGCATGCAATAGTTTCAGGTTATCCCTGTGATGTAATCCGATACTCGGTTCATCGAGAATGTAAAGGACATTTATCAACTGAGCGCCAATCTGGGTAGCCAGCCGGATACGCTGAGATTCACCTCCTGAAAGGCTCTGTGCAACCCTGTCAAGCGACAGGTAATTTAATCCCACACCTAACATAAATCCCAGCCTGTCACGTATCTCTTTTATGACCTCATATCCAATTTTTCGCTGTCTGTCGGTAAGTCTTGATTCAAGATTAGAAAACCATTCTCCCAATTCATCAAGGTCCATTTGTGCAAGCTCAGAAATATTCCTGCCGTCAATCTTGAAATAGAGTGACTCCTTTTTCAGGCGCATTCCGTTACACTCAGGACAAACCGAGGTTTTCACAAACTGTGAAGCCCAGCTTTGGGCCCTCTTGGAAGGATTGTACTCCCTCTGTGTATCAATATATTTTACAACCCCGTCATAACTCATCATATAATTCACATTGCTTCCCAACGGAGTATTTTTGAGGCTTATCCGTTCATTTGTGCCGAAAAGCACCACATCCAATGCTTCATCTGAAATGTTTTTTACAGGAGTTTTCAATGTAAAGCCATATTTTTCACCCAGTGCTTCAATCTGCCAGAAAATCAGCGAATTTCTATATATTCCCAATGGGGCAATACCTCCCCTGGCTATTGACCTTTCTTTATCAGGTATGATTTTTTCTATATCAATTTCACTAATAACACCAAGACCGTTACAACGGGGGCATGCTCCCTGTGGAGAATTAAACGAAAAATCATGCGGAGCAGGTTCATTATATGAAATCCCTGTTGTCGGACACATTAACATGCGGCTGTAATATTTTATATCACTTCTATCATAATCCATTATCATGATGATTCCATGCCCATGTTTCATAGCCAGACTGATACTTTCTTTCAGGCGTTGAAGGCTATTGCCATTTACTTCAATCTTATCTATTACAATCTCTATGAAGTGATTTTTATAACGATCCAGTTTTTGGTTATATCTGATCTCAGAAATCTCTCCATCCACCCTGACATTTAAAAACCCTTTACGCCTCAGTTGTTCGAACAACTCACGATAATGTCCTTTTCTGCCTTTTATTAACGGGGCCAGAATATAAATACGTTTACCTGTGAATTCATTAACTATAAGTTGAATAATTTTTTCTTCGGTATACCTTACCATTTTCTCGCCTGTATTATAAGAAAACGCATCTGCAACCCGCGCATAAAGCAACCGCAAAAAATCGTAAATTTCAGTAACAGTACCCACTGTTGACCGGGGATTACGGGTATTGACTTTCTGCTCAATGGCAATAACAGGGCTGAGTCCTGTTATCTTATCCACATCAGGGCGTTCAAGCATCCCCAGGAATGACCGTGCGTAGGCAGAAAATGTCTCAACATACCTCCTTTGGCCCTCTGCATAAATAGTATCAAAAGCAAGTGAAGATTTGCCACTGCCACTTAAACCGGTAATTACAGTAAGTTTATTTCGTGGGATTGCCACATCTATATTACGCAGATTATGGACCCTGGCCCCATTTACCACTATCTTCTCTTCATTATCAATAACTTCTTCAGCTACCGATATTCCTGTTAACCTTGCCTCCTCCATATTGTTTATAATCTTCCTGATTTTTAATTATTAATACACAGAAATTTCAAATACTGTATTTACAGTACCGGAATTTGCACGTTATAAGTTTTATTGTGCGGATTGGTAAGAAAATTATCACGTAACCAGGGATTAAAATCTTTCAATAGCTTATAGTTAATTCCATTTTCCAAAGCAAAATCTGCAAAATTTGCAATTTTGCCGCTTATTTTAATTTCCCGGATAGGAATAACAGGATATTTCTCATCCTCTCTGACTATGAAATTATATGATCCAGGATCTTCAAGAATCAGTTTAAGTGCAATGATCCGGTACAAGTACCGGCCTGTTTCTTCATTTAATAAAATATCATAATAGGAATTACTTTTTTGCCTTTCCATTTGCTTTTCAACACCTGACATCCCTGCATTATATGAAGCAGCAACCATTGACCATCTCCCATATTTACTATAGGCAGCCAACAAAAAATCGCACGCTGCAATTGTTGATTTTTCCAGATGATAGCGTTCATCCACCTCATTGTTGATCTCCAGGCCATACTCTTTACCTGTTACCCTTAAAAATTGCCAGATACCAACTGCACCGGCAGGAGATACTGCTCTCGGGTTTAATATACTTTCAGCAGCTGCAAGATACTTAAAATCATCGGGAACCCCTTTCAATTTTAATAGAGGTTCAATTACAGAGAAATATCGTGGTGCCAGTTTGATAAGTCGCAATGTCTGAGAATGGAAATAGGAATTAACCAGCAACTCACGATCAAGAGATTCTCTTACATCAAACCTGCTGACCGGAACAGGTTCACCCGCAAAAGATACTGTATCAGGTATTAAAACAGATCTGTATTTAACAGGATCAGCCCTGTATAATGGTTCAACTTCTTTGTTGGGATCAGATCCCATAATTAAAATGATAATTAACGTAAATATAACAGCCAAAACAGGAATAAATATGTTACGGGTTTTTACTTGATTCATTATTATTTAATGTTAAAAATGAACAAAATTACACTTTTAGTTTAGAGAAAACAACGAAAAAATTCCGTCGTTGTTGTAAAAAGAATATTTATCTTAGGCGGTATAATTATAAATGTATAACCAAGTTATATTTGAATGAAGCAATTGATATCTACTTTTTTAATTACGCTTACCTTCCTCCTTAATCTGGGGGCACAGGAGCCTCTTGACTATTTTTTACCGAAAGATGTAAATTATAATCCGTCAATACCAACGCCCGAACAATTTTTCAATCAACAGATGGGTGAATGGCATTTGACCCATGACCAGGTGCTGGATTACATGAAGGAGATAGTGACGGTTTCTGAACGTGCCATCATTCAGGAATATGCAAGAACATATGAAAACCGGCCACTGGTTCAAGTGATCTTCACTACCCGTGAAAATCATAATAAGCTGGAGGAGCTTAAATCACTGCATGTAAAGTTTTCAAATCCCGGCGAAGAGTTGGCTGATAAGAGTATTCCTTTAGTAATTAGTTTGAATTACGGGGTACACGGCAATGAGTCGAGTGCAACAAACTCATCAGTACTAACTGCTTATTATCTGGCAGCTGCGGAGGGCCCTAAAATAAATCAATTACTGGAAAACTCTGTCATACTGGTTGATCCCTGCCTGAATCCTGATGGGTTTAACCGTCACAGTACATGGGCTAACATGCACCAGGGTGCTACTGAAATGACAAGTTCCGATTCCCGTCAGTACCAGGAAGTCTGGCCGGGTTGCCGCACAAACCACTACTGGTTTGACCTCAACCGCGACTATCTGCCGCTTGTTCATCCGGAAAGTATCGGAAGAGTGGCAAAATTTCATGAATGGAAACCTAATATTTATACAGACCATCATGAAATGGGTGCCGACAACACATTCTTTTTTCAACCCGGAGTGCCAAGTCGTATCAACCCACTTAGCCCCGGTGAAAATATAAGGTTAACCAAAAAAATTGCTGAGTACCATACCCGTTATCTAGATAAAATAGGATCACTCTATTTTTCAGAGGAAGGGTATGATGACTATTATGTTGGCAAAGGTTCAACCTACCCGGATATTCACGGTTGTATCGGTATTCTTTTTGAACAGGCAGGATTCAGGGGAAGGATCCGGGAAACAGCTAACGGAGTTAAAAAACTCTCCTTCGGCATAAGGAACCAGTTTACTGTAACTCTGTCAACTCTTGAGGCAGCAATGGACTTAAAAGACGAATTATTACAATTTCAGAAAAATTTTTACCGTGAAGCGCTTCAAAAGGCAAAGAAAGATCCGGTGAATGCATATATTTTCGGGGAAGAGCACGACAGCAAAAAATTAACACTGTTTATTGAATTACTAAAACGGCACCAGATAAAGGTATATGCAAACGAAGTAGAATTTACGGCAGAAGGAAAAACCTTCAAGCCGGGCAGCAGCTATGCAGTACCTGTAGATCAACCCCAGTATACACTGATAAAAAGCTTGTTTGAAGAAATAAATACATTTACCGACAGCGCTTTTTATGATGTATCAACATGGACTTTCCCATATGCGTTTGATATCCCTTATGTAAAAGTCAGCTCTCTTAAAAATATTAATATATCTGAAAATCATTATGAACCGGAATACCCGGAAGGAAAAGTTAAAGGAGGCAGAAGCAATATTGCATACCTGCTAAAATGGGAACAGCAATCAGCGCCTGAAGGACTGTATGAATTACAGAAAGCCGGCTTGATAACAAAGGTATCTGCCGCAGAATTCTCTTTAGACATAGATGGGAAAAAAGAATCATTCTCCTACGGAACAATATTAATCCCGGCCACCGGACAAAAAGTTGAAGAAGAAGCTATTTTCCAAATGGTTTCAAAAGTTGCAGCTGCCAACGGAATAAATTTTTACGGAGTAACCACAGGCTTGACTAAGGAAGGGATAGATCTGGGAAGTAATTCATTTATCAGGCTGCAAAAACCTGAAATATTAATGCTGGCAGGAATGGCTGCAAACAGCTCAGACGCAGGGGAAATATGGCATATGTTTGACCAGCGTTTTCATATTCCTTTGTGCATAACAGAAGCATTTCGACTTGGATCGGTTAACCTGGCTCAATATAATACACTTATTTTGCCGGGAGGTTCTTATCCTGAATTAAGTAAATCACAAATTGAAAATATAAGAAGATGGACTGAAAACGGAGGTACACTCATTGCAGTAAGAAATGCGGCGTCATGGACTACTGCTAACGAAATAGGCAAAACAATATTCAAAAAAAATCCCGAGGCTGATACTCTGGTTCAAACCGGATATGCTGACAAAAATAAAACAGCAAGCCTAAACGAAATTGGAGGGGCTATTTTCAATGCTGAAATGGACATTTCACATCCTCTGTGTTATGGATATAAAGAAAAATCCCTCCCTGTATTCAAAACCGGAAATATGGTTGCCGAATCTCTGAATATCAAATATGCCGAGCCTGTTAAATTTTCAGATGATCCTTACCTTAGCGGATTTGTTTCTGATAATAATTTGAATAGAATTAAAAATGCACCTGTTGTATCTGTTCAAAATATAGGCAGGGGAAAACTAATAACTCTTCATGAGAGTATGACATTCAGGGGATTTTGGCTTGGAACGAATAAAATATTTATGAATTCTGTCTTTTTTGGGCGGACAATCAGATAAATTCCGGATCAGAATTCATAATAGAGCCCCGTGTATAATCCTATCCTGTAAGGCCTGAAATTAACATCAGGATTACTGTTAATTGATTTCAGATAATAATTAATACGGGGTTCGACAGCTAATGATATATTTTTGCTTAATGCATAGGATGCTCCCAATCCTGCTGAAGCTGACAAATTTACTGGTGATATATCACGGGTTTTCCCTATATTCTGCAACCCGTAGTCATTATTAATAAAAGCATTATTTCCGACAATAATTCCTGCATTAACACCCCCGACCAGTTCAATACCAACCTTTGAATCGATCAGCAGGTAACGAAGGAATAAGGGTATCTCAATAAAATCAAATACCTGGGAAAACTCACCTTTAGTGACCAGCGAATTATCATAATTTGCTGCCATTTCAGGACTGGTTTCAATTTCAACCCCTTGAGGAAAGTTATCAAACTCCACAATACCCGCAACACTGTTCATGATCATCTTATTTTCCGCATCATCCATATCAGTGTTAAAATATAGCCTTTCTGTTAATGAATATGTGTTGTCCCCTTTGCGGAAGTTGCCGGCAAACATCTGCTGGGTGCTTTCTGATTTTTGTCCGTTTTGTACATAATAAACGCCACTTTCAACACTCCATCTCCCGGCAGTTTTATATTGAACAGAAATACCGGCACTGACATCGCTGCTACCTCCGGCTGAATTGTTTGTCATATTACTGGCATAGTATTTTTCATGGCTGGCTGAATAAGATGAATAGCCCGGAGAAACATTCATGCCCAATTTCCATCTTTCCTGATCCTTTTCATGCTGACTTTTGAAACGCACATTATCTGCAATAAGCTTTTTATCACTTTCTGATATTTCATTTTTTACCAGTGTATTCTCAACATTTTGTCCAGTTGTTTCCCGGGCATCAAAAGGTTCTGGATCCTTTTTACTGATTTTCACATTAAGAATATCCTCAGATTCTCTTCGAGGTTCAATTACAGGCAAATCTGATGGATCAATACTAGAATATGTATCAATATCCAATTCGGCAGTTAATATACGGGCAGGTATAATATCTGCGGCAGGCATCTGATACACACTGCTTTCAGCCGGTTTCTCATCAGGAATGTCCCGGATTATTTCATTATTGTCAGTAATAACCTGATTTTCAGGAATATTTACCTCTTTTACTGCCAGTTGGTTAACCTCTTTTTCTACTCTCTTGTTAAAATACCAGCCACCCATAAAAGCTAATACCAACATAGCTGCAACTGCTACCCACCGGTATACAGCCATGCGTCTTTTCCTGTGAATAACTGCCAGCCTGTCCCGGATTCCTTCCCAGACAAGTGATGGTGGCTCCTGACTGAAGCCTTCAAGCTTTTCACGAAAATACCTGTCCATATTTAATTCTTCATTCATCATGCAGGCAAATTATTTTTTAATTCCACCTCTTTGTAAAGTTCATTTACTTTCCTTTTTAATATATCTCTGGCCCTTGAAAGGTTAGACTTTGACGTACCTACCGAAATATTCATTATTTCACTGATCTCCTGATGATTCATACCTTCCATTACATAAAGGTTAAACACCATCCTGTATCTTTCAGGCAATTCCTGAATTAAACTTATTAGTTCGTCAGCACCAAATTTTTCATATATCCCATCAGAAAAATCAGGCATCTCATAATTCCCTATATCTTCAACCGGGTAAAGCAAATTATTCTTCCGGTATTTACCCAAAGCAACATTTACCATGATCCGTCTGATCCACCCTTCAAAAGAACCTTCAAACCTGAAACTTCCAATATTTAAAAAAACGTTGACAAATCCCTCCTGCAAGTTATCTTCTGCTTCATTTCTGTCTTTGGAATATCTTAAACATACCCCGAACATTTTCGGAGCAAACATCCGGTAGAGTTTTTCCTGCGCACGCACATTACCCGAGGCACATTCTTCAATAATTTCTCTAATTTCTTCCAAAATCAAACCTGCAATAGTTAGTTCAAAAGTAAGTATAAATTTCTCTCTTTTTGCAAGAAAAACGGTCACTTACCTCTTCTCAGCATTGTGATACCTGTTTATCCCCGATTCCGGTAAACATTGAGTAGATGAAAATTGATATAATTTGGTTGCGTTAACAAAAAAAACTGACGCAACCATTTCAGTTACAAATTCATCTTTTAAAAAAATAATACAAGGCATCATGTAACTTAATATAAATTTTTTCGAATATTCTTGTAGCTTGCGGCTTGCAGCTTAAAACTCTTGAATTATGAAAGCAACTTTTTTTTTACTGACCTTTATGATTATTATGAATACTACGTGCAACATGTCTGACGATGATCCGGGCATCGAACCTGAATTAACAGAAAAAACAGCATCACTGATAACAGCAAGTAATGACTTTGGACTGGACCTTTTTAACTATATCTATGCTTACGAAGAAGACCAAGAAAACATCATGGTTTCCCCTCTCAGTGTGAGCCTTGCTTTGGCAATGACTTACAACGGGGCTTTAACCCAGACTAAAAACGATATGGAAAAAACACTAAGATTATCCGGGCTGACATCAGAAGAAATAAATACTTCATATTACAATCTGATTGAGGCCCTGAAAAAAATGGATGCCAAAGTTAAACTGGAAATAGCCAATGCCATATATTACAGAGATGATTTTGAGGTTGAGCAAGATTTTATCAAGATTAATAAAAAATATTATGATGCAGAGGTTGCACCATTGGATTTTAGTTCTGATGATGCAGTGGATATTATAAACAGTTGGGTTTTTGATCATACTGATGGAAAGATTGAAACTATTCTTGAACGCATATCACCTCTTCATGTAATGTTCCTGCTTAATGCAATCTATTTTAAGGGCACCTGGCAAAAGGAATTCAATAATAAAAGCACAGAAGCGCTCCCTTTCTATCTTGAAAACGGAGAACAATTAATTACTGAAACTATGCAAAGGCTGGATACTGCACTTTATACATCAAACGAGCTATTCAGTGCTGTGCAGTTACCCTACGGGGAGAATAATTTTTATATGACTGTCTTCCTTCCCAATCCGGGGATCAATTTAAAGGATATTACAGAAAAATTAAATAAAGAAACCTGGAATTCATGGATGGAAAATTTTGAAATAACGAAAAATATTGATATTAAATTCCCCAGGTTCAAATATAAATATGAAATAATGCTCAATGATGTTCTTTCAGAAATGGGTATGAAAATTGCTTTTACCTCTGCTGCAGATTTCAGGGGAATAAATAGAAACGGAGACCTGCTAATTGATTATGTGAAACATAAATCTTTCATTGAAGTAAATGAGGAAGGTACTGAAGCTGCTGCGGTTACAATCGTAGCCATTGAACGCACCTCAGCAGGAGGGCCTGAAAAAATTCCTTTTTATGTAAATAAGCCATTTTTATATACAATAACTGAAAGAAGCACAGGTGCAGTTTTATTTATTGGAACAGTTAAAAATCCAAATCTTAATTAATTATGAAAACATTAATTGCACTTATTGTATTATTTACATTATCTGTAAATCCATCCTGCCAAAAGAATGATATTAGTCCGGATGGGCCAAAAGAGATTGATCTCGACGAAAAATCATCCAGGCTGTTGGAGGCAGATAACTCCTTTGGATTAAAAATATTTCAAAAAGTCAGGGAAAATAGTGATGAAAAAAATATTATGATCTCACCTTTGAGTATTTCCATAGCGTTGACAATGGCATACAACGGTGCAGACGGAGACACAAAAAAAGAGATGGAAAAAACACTGGAATTAAACGGACTCACTGAAAGTGAGATAAACGGGTCATATAAAATGCTTATAAAAGCTCTGCTTGATCTGGATGATGATGTCACATTTAATATCGCGAATGCAATTTTTTATGCTGACATTTTTACAGCAAAACCAGGCTTTCTGGATATAAACAGAGAAGTTTATGACGCTGAAATTCAGAAACTGGATTTCAGATCACAGCAATCCGTTAATATTATTAACGACTGGGTTTCTGAAAAAACCAATAAAAAAATCGAAACCATAGTTAAGCAGCTTAATCCACTTGACAGGATGCTGCTTATTAATGCAATATACTTTAAGGGCACATGGTCTGTTGAGTTTGATGATAAAGGTACACATGACCTGAATTTCACAATGACCGACGGCACGGTATTAAAGATTCCCATGATGAATAAACTTGATAAAGTACCTTATTGCTCTAACAACCTGTTCAGTGCAGTTAAAATACCTTACGGACGGGGTAATTATAACATGATAGTAATGTTACCGGCAGAGGGAAAAAATTCAATGGATGTTATAAATGAATTCACCGCAGGCAACTGGCAAAGCTGGATGAACTCTTTTGAAATGACAGACCGTGTTGATATAACAATGCCCAGATTCAAATTTTCTTTCGAAAAAGGGCTAAATGAAGTTTTGAAAAAGATGAACATGATTAAAGCTTTTTCAACATCAGATGCTGATTTTTCAAGGATTTCAGATGAGTATCTTTATATAAGCAGCGTGCTTCACAAATCATATATAGATGTAAATGAGACGGGTACTGAAGCTGCAGCAGTTACATCAGTGACATTTACAACAACCAGTATTGGCCCTGAGCCTCAAAAAATATATTTCCTGGTTAATAAGCCGTTTGTATTTGCAATCACTGAGGAGGATACCGGTGCCATATTATTCGTAGGTGAGGTAAATAACCCTGAATACTAACCACCCGGGAGCGGCGATAATTAATCGCCGCATTTTCCGGGGATAGATATTGTAATCAATCATACCGGATTATTAATAAAAACTTGAGAACTCAAAATATTAATGAAACACATTTTTTTATATATCGCACTTAGTCTGATAACGTTAACCGGATGCCTTAAAAATGAAACCGTTATTCTGGAGGCCACAGGCATTGTAAGTGATCTTTCGGGACAAGACAACTGCCGTTTTATAATCGAACTTGATAATGGTAAATGTATCCAGCCTCTCTATTACCCTGAAAATTTTATTTTTATTGAGGGCCAAAGAATTTTTATTGAGTATAAAGAGATTCCTGATATCATCTCTACTTGTGATCAGGGTGTAGCAGCAGACATTATTTATATTGAAGAGTTAGGATGTTCTCCATATATTGATCTGTACACTAATAATTACGACAGTCTTGCCTCAGATCCTTTATACATAAACGAAGCTTTCATTGAAGAAAATTTCCTTAAAATAAGTATTTCATATTCAGGAGGCTGTAGAAATCACATAATAAACCTCACAAGGATTCATAATGAAAATAACAGTCATGAAGATATTCCCGAATTTGAAATAAGACATAACTCAAACGGAGATATGTGTGAGGCTTTTATTACAAAAAATATCTGTTTTGACATCACAGACCTTATAAATGAAGGTGTTGAGGAATTTAGTGTTTTTGCTGACCAGGAAGGTGAAGAAAATTATTTTATGATATTCAAAATTGATTAATATCCTAAAAATATAATAAGATACCCGATCATCAGGCTTTACTGCAAAGTTAGTTCTCAAATGCCGGCTGTTTATGATAACGGCCGGCTGTTTTTTTAATATCAGTGCTGACACTTAACTCAAACTGTCTAATAATCGAAAAAAAAGGAGGGAACTTTATGAATTTGTTATATCCAAAAAATTCCCTCCTTTAACAGAGATGTTATAAAATCTTTATGATACTGCCATATAAACTCCTAAAATATACTGTAAGAGATACCTATAGCAAAGTTCATTGTAGTTTTACCCAATGTTTCTTTATAAGTTCCTGCATCAGGATCATTGAAAGACACTGTTTGATCTTGATAGAATGTATTTGAAAACCCTGCATCCAGAGTCAACAAGTCAGTAAGTTTCCACATAATTCCTGCTCCGCCGGTAACTGAAGGGTTGCTATAACTGAAATCGCTCTGATAGCTGTCAGCTATACCCATATCACCATATAGTCCGCCCAGGCTGAATGCAAATTTGTCAGATACATTAAATTGCAGTCCAAGTCCCAGTTCCATACCGTTTTTATCAATTTCCCTTTCCCTTATTTTAGTCGGGTCCGCCTCTTTCCAGATTGCAAGGTCCCTGGTATTAGATCCCCAGTTCACTCCTTTGTTGAAATACATAGTATAAGAGAGCTGGGCTTCCACCAGTCCTGCATCATACCCTGCCCCTAGGCCGAGAACAGCAGGAATATCATTACGGTAAGGTGCCCCATCAGGGAAAAGGCCAAGATCATCAACGGTTGTATTATTTGTTAGCTCCAGCTTGGTCTTCATCTCATACTTTACTGCAATATTAAGGTTTTCAACCGGAGAAAGGTTGATACCTATCATTGGGGTAAATCCTGCGCCGGTCTGCTCTGTGTCCACTTCTTTATCTCCCAGTAATCCGGCAGTGTCCTCTAAATCATCCGCCACACTATTTAATTGAGTTGCCGTAGCAGCATATGTAGCAGCACCGTTAGAAAAATAAGTTTTTACCTGATTCATGTTCAAGGCTGCGATCTGAGCAGAATTTAATCCAAGGTTTAAAAGGGCACCTTCAAATGCAGCACGCTCCGCAGATGTAATATATCCGTTGGATTGAACCTGCGCAATGGTAAAGTTGCCTGCTCCTCCGGTAATTAACTGCTGAGCACTGTTCGCTGCACCGGTATATAAAGTTGCTGCACCGCTTGCCTGAACTGCGATCCCGCTAACTGTCTCTGAGGCACCTGTTAACCATGTGGGAGCAGCAATATATTCACTGCCAACTTTTAATTTAATATTTTCAATAGTTCCTGCATAAGAGTTTTTGGACGGTAAATACCTTACACCACCATAAACAGAGAAAATATCATTTACTTTATAAGTAGCGCCTAACTGAATGCCCCAGAAAACAGAATTACCCTCAAATGCCAGATCTGCGGAATAACCACTTACATCAAGAGCAGGATTAATCTGGGTTAATCCTGACAATGCAGGTACTACCTTGGTAATTGGAATCTCAAATGACGGCAGTCCTCTTTCGAAGGTAGCAGAACCGCCACCTGCATTTGGGCCAAATCCAAGCGAGAAAGCCCAATTTTCCATTTTATATACAGCAAATGCTGTTGGAAAAACAGGAACATTAACCTTACCTTCATACTTCCCGTCATTCAATAAGGGAAATTTACTATCTACCGGTTTGGTCTGGAAAATTGTCTGGTTATAAACTGCAAAGTGCCACCCGTCTTCCATTTTACTCAATCCTGCAGGATTGAAATAAACGGCATCTATACCCGTTGATGCATTTCTTGACATCATGCGGATAAACTGTGCACTCTGATTCGTATTGGTTAATAAACCGCCGGCAAAAACCATTTGGGCCAGCAAAATCAATGCTGCAAAAAATGATAACTTCTTCATGTTTTTATAAATATTAGTTATTTATGTTTAATTCCATAACTCAACATAATGCGGCAAATTTAATTTGATATTCCTCGATTTTAAACAAACAAATGATTAATTATCGATTTAACTTAAAAATTTTC